>JARGNO010000025.1:0-43882 GCA_029213165.1 Minwuia sp. | reverse complement strand
CGCGGCCCCGAAGTCCAATACGCCCCGACGTGCCAGGTTACGTCTTCCCCGCGCCGAGATCAGGGTGTTTTCCGTCAGGCTCATGGCTGCGGCGGCACCATGTCCCAGCCGTTCCTCCGGCACGAAGGCCATGCCCATGGCGCGGCGGCGTGTCGGTCCCAGGTTGCCGACCGGCGCACCATCCAGGCTGATCGCATCCGGCGTCGCGCTGCGGCGCTCGCCGATCAGGGCGGCCATCAGTTCGTCCTGGCCATTGCCCGCCACCCCGGCGATTCCGATGATTTCCCCTGCCCTTACCTCCAGCGAAATGTCGCTCAGATCGACACCGAACTCTGTCGTGGCAGACATGCTGAGGTGATCGATGGAGAGCCGCACTGCGCCCGGTTCCTGTACCTTGCGGATGTGGTGGCGCACGGCATTGCCGATCATCATCCGTGCCAGGGACTCCGGGGTTTCCGCGCCCGGGTCGCAGGTGCCGACAACCCTGCCGCGCCGCAGGATCGTGGCATGGCTGCACAGGTTCCGGATTTCCCGCAGCTTGTGCGAGATGTAGAGGATGGAGCGTCCCTCGTCGCGCAGCTTGCGCAGGACGGTGAACAGCCGACCGACCTCCCCCGGGGTCAAGACGGAAGTCGGCTCGTCCATGATGATCAGTCGCGGCGACTGCAGCAGGCAACGCACGATTTCCACCCGCTGGCGCTCCCCCACCGACAACTGGTCGACCCGACTGAAGGGGTCGAGCACCAGACCGTAGGAGGCGGAGACATCGCGGATCCGGTCAGGCAGGTCGGAGTTCACCAGATCGGCGGGCAGGGCGACGGCGATGTTCTCCGCCACCGTCATCGCCTCGAACAGCGAGAAGTGCTGGAAAACCATGCCGACGCCGCTGGCGCGTGCCGCCGCGGGGTTGCCCGGCGCATAAGGCTTCCCGTCAAACAACATCCTGCCGCTGTCGGGGCGCAACGCGCCGTAGATCATCTTCACCAGCGTCGACTTGCCGGCCCCGTTCTCCCCCAGAAGGGCGTGGATCGTCCCCTGCCCGACAGTCAGGTCGATCCGGTTGTTGGCCACGATCCCGGGAAACGAACGGGTCAGGCTCTCGAGGTGCAGAAGCGGGGTCGTTGTCATGGTTCCCAAGCAATACACGCGGATCGAAAACGACGCCATACCGGTGCTGCCAAACCGGATCGAAAGCCGTTATGATCCTGCCCGGTTTGCAAATGGGGAGCACCGCGATGACCGACACAGCCGCCTTCGAGCTGCAGCACTGCCTGATGCCCGCTGATCAGATCCTGCCGATGCTGGAGGGCAGGCGGGAGCGTAGCGCGGGGCGCGTCATGGACCCCAAGGCGCAGGTGGTCGCGGAATTCTCCCGCTCCGTCCGGGTGCCCGGCTATTTCCCGCCGCTGCCAGAACTGCGCCAGCAGATCCGCACGCTGGTGGAACTGCTCGACACGCCTGCACCGGACCTGAAACGCATCGAGGACATGCAGCTGCCGGGGGCAGAGGGGCCGGTGAATGCGCGCGTCTATGCCGACAGTGACGGGCCGCTGCCGGTGCTTGCCTTCTTCCATGGTGGCGGCTGGGTGCAGGGCGATCTGGAATCGCACCATGGTCTTTGCGCCCATTTCGCCAAATGGTCGGGGGCGATGGTGGTGGCCATTGACTATCGCCTGTCGCCGGAGACGAAGTTTCCCGGTGGCCTGAACGACTGTATCGCTGCTTATTCCTGGCTGCGCGAACATGCGGCGGAGATCGGTGGTGATCCGGCGCGGGTCGCCGTTGGTGGTGATTCGGCAGGCGGCAACCTGTCGATTGCGGTCAGCCAGCAAGTGGCGGCGGCAGGGCAGGCTGTACCGGACTTCCAGTGGCTGATCTATCCGGCCACCGATTTCGCCATGACTGCCGCGTCGCATGACGAATTCATCGAAGGCGCGATCATTCCGCGCGACCGGGTGCTCTGGTACCGCGACCAGTATCTGGCGCAGGAATCCGACGGCAAGGACGTGCGCGCCTCACCGCTGCTGACCGAGAACCTGGAAGGCCAGCCGCCCGCCCTGATCCAGACCGCCGGCTTCGACCCGCTGCGTGACGAGGCGCTGGACTACGCCAACCGCCTGCGTGACGCGGGCGTGCACACCACGCACCATGAATATCCCGGCCAGATCCACGGGTTCATGATGCTGACCAAGGCCATACCGGAAGGCCTGGAAGCCATTCGCGAAGGCGCCGATTACGCAAGGCGTCACTGGGGTCTCTGAGGGGTCAGGCTGCGCCCTTCAGGTGCCGGTCAATTCCTCGATGATCCTGAACTTCTGCACCTTGCCCATGGGGTTGCGGGGCAGTTCCGCGGTCACGATGACCCGGCGCGGCACCTTGTAGCCGGCCAGCCGCTCACGGCAGAACGTCTCCACCGCATCCGGTTGCAGGTCCGGGTCACGGCTGACGATCATGGCCGTGACCAGTTCCCCCCAGCGCTCGTCAGGCAGGCCGACCACCGCCGCCTCGATGATATCCGGGTGTTCGTGCAGGATGCGCTCGACCTCGGCGGTATAGATGTTCTCCCCGCCGGAGATGATCATGTCCTTCTTCCGGTCAACGATGCAGAGCCGCCCGTCCGGCTGCCAGATCCCCACGTCGCCTGACATGACATAGCCCTTCGTGTGGCCTTCGGGGCGATGCCATGCCGCCTCCGTCGCGTCGTCACGGCCCAGATAGCCGGAGAAATGAGTCAGCGCCTTGACGCCGACCTCTCCCGGCTCCCCCACCGGACAGGGCCTGCCTGCCTCATCGAACACCGCGACCTCATTGCCGAAGGTGGGCCAACCGACGGAATGGGCCAGCAGGGTTTCCCGGTCCTTCACTTCGAAGGTGACCCAGCCGCCTTCCGTCCAGCCGTAGGCCTCCGCGATCTGCGCGTTGGGGAACATCTCCAGGCACTGCTTCGTCAGGGAGAGCGGTCCCGGCGCGCCGGAGGAGATCATGAAGCGGAAGGCATTGATCGGCGGGCAGTCCTGCCGTCGCCATTCCTCCGCGATCATCGTGGTCATGGAGGGGACGAGGAAGGCGAAGGTCGAGCGCTTCGCCAGCTCTTCCAAGGCCAGCGGGGCCTCGAAGGTCTGCATGATGCGGATGCGGGCACCGATGGCCAGTGCGGCAAACGACAGCCCGGCATAGGACAGGTGGAACAGCGGTCCCGGCACCAGCATCGTGTCGCGGGCGGTCAGGCCGAACTCCCAGCCCCAGCGCATGCAGGATGTCAGGTAGTGGTCGTTGGAATAGAGCGCACCCTTCGGAAATCCCGTGGTGCCGGAGGTATATCCGACCACCGCATGTTCCGCGCCGCGCCCTGATTCACCCAGCACTAGCGGACCGGAGCGGTCCGGTGTGCCGATGCTGTCGGCATCGACCACGGTGGCCCCGGTTGCCGCGGCGAGGCTCCGCGCAGCCTCCATGTAGGGTTCGGCGGCGAGGATCAGTTTCGCGTCCGAATCCTCGATCACGAACTGCATCTCCGGCGGGGCCATGCGGCTGTTCACCGGTACTGCCCCGGCCTCCGCCCACTGGCAGGCCATGTAGGCCAGTACATGGTCGGACGCATTGGGCAGCAGGATGGCAACCATGCGCCCGTGGCGACCCGGCGCGACACCGGCGACGGCGTCGGCCAGTGCCAGGATGCGGTCCTTGACCTGGCCATAGCTGAGGGTCGGGCCGCCCTGCAGCACGTCGATGGCGATGCGGTCGGGATGATTGAGGCAGCGGTTCAGGATGGTCTCGGCGAGCGTCAGGCGCATGGCATTCAGCTCCGTGTCACGATCATGGAGGCGTTCTGCCCGCCGAAACCGAAGGAATTGACCTGCACCACGTCGAAGTCCTGGTTCTTCGGCTTGCCCGTGACGATCTCGAATTCGGCGGCCGGGTCCGGGTCAGTGGTATTGGCGGTATGGGCGAAGCGGCCTTCGGCCATGCCTTTCAGCCCCTCGATCAGGGCCATGCCACCCGACGACGCACCGGAATGTCCGGTATGGCCCTTCAGTCCGGTCACCAGCAGGGGTGATTTCCGGCCGGACGCCTTGCCATGCACCAGATTGATGGCATTGATCTCCGCCGTGTCGCCCTTCGGCGTTGCCGTTGCATGGGCGAACAGGCCATCGACATCGGTCGCACCCAGCCCTGCGCTCTTCAGCGCCTTCTGCATTGCCCGCGCCTCCCACTCCCCGCTCGGATCGGGGGAGGAAGGATGATAGCTGTCGGCCAGCGAGCCATATCCGCGCAGGTAACCAAGTATCCTGGCACCACGTGCCTTTGCATGGCTCTCGCGCTCCAGCACGATCATCGCGGAGCCCTCGCCGACCACGATGCCGGAGCGATTGACGTCGAAGGGCAGCATGGCGCGCTTCGGGTCCTCGATCGGCCCCTCCATGCCATAGGCGCCGCCGGCGTAGTACATGGCGGGGACGAAATCCCCGTCCTGGGTGCCGTCGGACAGGGCCAGCCCGCCCTCCGTTCCGCCAGCCACGATCACGTCCGCCTCACCGGCGCGGATCAGGTTCGCCGCCGTGCCGATGGCGTCGAGTGAACTGGCGCAGGCGGTGGTCACGGTCAGGTTGGGGCCGTGCAGCCTGTAGTGCAGCGCCACCTGCGCCGCCGCCATGTTGGCCCAGACCTGAAGCTGGGTCTTGCGCGGCACGGCCTCCGGCCCCTGGGTGTCCAGCATGTACTGCGCCTTCTGGAATGCACGGACGCCCCCGCCGGAGGTGCCGTGGACGACACCGGTCCGCTCCGCATCGAAGTCACCACCATCCAGCCCGGCCTGCTGCATCGCCTGCCGTGCGGCGGCGATGGCGAACTGGGCGAACATGTCCGATCCTTCTGCGACCTTCGGCGACATCCAGTCATTGGGGTCGAAGTCGGTGACCACGCCCCAGAAGATCTTGCGCGGGTCGCGCGCCGGGTCGTACCAGGGTGCTACCCTGATACCCGTCGCCCCGGACATGACGTTGCTGTGGAACTTCGGCACGTTACTGCCGAGCGATGAGACGACACCGGCTCCGGTGATCGCGATTGCTTCCATGAGTAGTCCTCCCCTTGAGCCAATGCTAAACCGCAAGCGGACGCGCGTGAACCAACAGACGGTGGCGCGCATGGCTCATGTGCAGGAGAGTTCGGGATGGCCACACTGGTGCTTGGCAATCGGATCTATTCGTCATGGTCGCTGCGCGGCTGGCTGCTGGTGCGACAGGCAGGACTGGCGGTGGAGGAGATCGTGATTCCCCTGCGCACGCCGGAGACGGGATCGCAGATCCGGCAGCATTCGCCTTCCGGCAAGGTTCCGACACTGGTGGTGGGTGACCTGACGGTCTGGGACAGCCTGGCGATCGCGGAATTCTGTGCGGAACAGGCACCGGACGCCGGACTCTGGCCCGCCGATGCTGCGGCCCGTGCGGTGGCGCGGTCGGTATCGGCGGAGATGCACGCCGGGTTTCAGGCCCTGCGCGGGGCCTGGCCGATGAACCTGAAACGCCAGGGACCGGCCCTGGCACCTGACGCGGCCGTCGTCGCCGATATCGCCCGGATCAGCGCCATATGGGCCGACTGCCGTGCGCGATTCGGCACGTGCAGCAGTACCGGGGGGCCATTCCTGTTCGGTGACTGGTGCGCGGCGGATGCCATGTTCGCACCTGTCGTCAGCCGTTTTGTCAGCTATGTCGCACCGCTCGACCCACAGGCGACAGCCTATTGCACGGCGGTGATGAACCACCCGCTGATGCGCGAATGGTCCGAACTCGCGACCGCAGAGACCTGGGCGATCAGCGACATCGACGCGCTCTGATCCGGGTGGGGTGCCGCGCGACCGGCGGCACCCGATCCCCGCAGCCTACTTGTGCGTGAACTTGGGCTTCCGCTTCTCGGCGAAGGCGGCCATGCCTTCGCTCTGGTCGTCGGTGGCGAAGAGGGAGTGGAACAGCCGGCGTTCGAACATCACGCCTTCGCGCATCATGCTCTCGTAGGACTTGTTGACCGCTTCCTTGGCCATCATGACCGACGGGCGCGACAGTTCGGCGATGCGCGTGGCGACCTTCAGGGCTTCGTCCACCAGATCGTCGGAGGGGACGATGCGGCTGACCAGACCGGAACGCTCGGCCTCCTCAGCGTCCATCATGCGGGCCGTCAGCACCATCTCCATGGCCTTCGACTTGCCGACGAAGCGGGTCAGGCGCTGCGTACCGCCGGAGCCGGGAATGACACCCAGGTTGATCTCCGGCTGGCCGAACTTGGCACCGTCACCGGCGAGGATGAAATCGCACATCATCGCCAGTTCGCAGCCACCGCCCAGCGCGTAGCCGTTCACGGCAGCGATAACGGGCTTGCGGCAGCGGGTGACGCGCTCCCAGTTCGCGGTGATGAAGTCTTCCTTGTAGGCATCCATGTAGGACTTGGGCTGCATCTCCTTGATGTCCGCGCCCGCCGCGAAGGCCTTGACGGACCCGGTGATGACCACGCAGCCGATGGCGTCATCCGCCTCATAGCCATCCAGCGCCTGGGACAGTTCGTCCATCAGCTGCTTGTTCAGCGCATTCAGCGCCTCCGGCCGGTTCAGCGTGATCAGGCCGACGGGACCGCGCGTGTCGGTCAGGATGCATCCATAGCTCATTTTCAGGTCTCCCCCTGGTCGTGTCAGTTGACTGTTCGGTCTGGCTCAGCCCTCGGGCGAAAGCCGGAAAATCACGAGTGTCTGGCCGTCGCTCCTGGTGACGGCAAGGCTCAGCGCCTCGCCGTCGCGCAGGAACCGGTTGGCGCCGATGGCGCGCCAGCCTAGCTCCGGCAGCACCCGCACGTAGTACTGCTCCACCGCCGCCGCCGCAACATCGCCGCGCGCCTCCACCACCACGACGCGGCCCGTGGCCGTCTCGAAGACCGTGCTCGCCGCGTCATCCTCCACCAGTCCCTCGGCCAGCGGAATGTCGAGCTGGTCCAGCCATGGTTCGGCAAGGGCGCTGCCCGCGAACAGGGCCAGGCAGAGAAGGATCACCGAAACCTGTTTCATCGCTGGCACGCCGGACAGTGGAAGGTGGAGCGGCCCGACTGCACGATCCGGGCAATGGTGCCGCGGCACTTCGGCTTGCGGCAGGGTTCCCCCTCCTGACCGTAGGCGCGGAAATCATGCTGGAAATAGCCAAGCTCGCCTGAGGCCTGAACGTAGTCACGCAGCGTCGATCCGCCTGCGGCAATCGCCTCCGTCAGTACATCCCTGATCTCCGGCACCAGTCTTGCGGCGCGACGGCCCGGGACGGTCATGGCCAGTCGGGTGGGAGAGATTCCGGCGCGGAAAAGGGCCTCGCAGACGTAGATATTGCCCAGCCCGGCCACCACGCGCTGGTCCAGCAGGGCCGACTTGATGGGCGTGCGCTTGGTCGCGATGGCGGCGGACAGGCTGGCGGGCGTGAAACCGTCACCCAGCGGCTCCGGCCCCAGATCGCGAAAGAAGCGGTGATCGTCCAGTTCCGCCGTTGGACACAGGTCGAAGTAGCCGAAGCGGCGATGGTCCTGGAAGATGACCACCGTGCCGTCCTCCACTTCGAAGACGATGTGTTCATGCGGCTGCTGGCTGTTGGGACGGGCGTCGTGGATGTGCATTCGCCCCGACATGCCGAGATGCCCGATCAGGGTCTCGCCACTGTCCAGATCGAACAGCAGGTACTTGGCGCGACGGCGCATGGCCTCCACCCGCCGCCCGGAAAGGCGCGCACCCAGGTCAGGCGGCAGCGGGAACCGCAGGTCGGGCCGGTTCACGGCCACATGGGTCAGGCGCCGCCCTGTAAGGCGACGGTCCAGCCCGCGACGAACGGTCTCTACTTCGGGAAGCTCCGGCATGGGGGGCACTGTAGCGTGGCCCCGGCGGCTCCGCTATGGTGCGCCGCATGGTCGAGACACGAAACAGCGATGGCGAATCCATGGCCTCCTTCGGCTATCGGGAGGTGCCGGAGGCGGAGAAGGCGGGGTTGGTGGGCCAGGTCTTCCATTCCGTCGCGGCGCGCTATGACGTCATGAACGACGTCCTGTCGCTGGGGGTGCATCGCATCTGGAAGAACCGGTTCGTCACCGGTCTGCGCCCCCGGGCAGGGGAGAACGTGCTGGACCTTGCAGGCGGCACAGGCGACATCGCGCGACTGATCCACCGCCGCGCGGACGGCGCGGCCCATGTGACGCTGTGCGACATCAACCCCTCCATGGTGCAGGTCGGGCGCGACCGGCTGCTGGACCAGGGCCTGTTCCGGGGCATTGAATGGACCGTGGGCGACGCGGAGGCGCTGCCGTTCGGGGATGCGCAGTTCGATGCCGTGACCATCGCCTTCGGTATCCGCAATGTGACCCGTATCGATCTGGCCCTGCGGGAGATCCGGCGCGTGCTGCGGCCGGGCGGGCGTTTCTTCTGCCTCGAATTCTCGACCGTTTCCGCCGCTGCGCTGAAGCCGGTCTATGACGCCTGGTCGTTTCAGGCGATGCCGCGCATCGGCAGGATGATTGCCGACGATCCTGATGCCTACCAGTACCTGGCCGAGAGCATTCGCCGCTTCCCCGCGCCGGAGACATTTGCCGACATGATCAGGGATGCGGGCCTGCGCAGGGTGGGTTTCGACGCCCTGACGGGGGGAATCGCCGCCATCCATCGCGGCTGGCGAATCTAGCGGATGATCAGACGCCTGACCTATGTCGCGCGGCTGGTCTTCATCGCGCGGACCCTGCAGAAGCACGATGCGTTGTTCCCGCTGGAGCGGCTGGATGCGCCGCCGTTCGTGCGGCGGCTGGCGCGACTGTTCGCGGGGCGGTCGCGGCGCAACCGGAACCGCCGGCCGGGGGAGAGGCTCGCCGCCGCGCTGGAAGATCTGGGGCCGTCCTTCATCAAGCTGGGGCAGGCGCTCTCCGTCCGTGCCGATCTGCTGGGTGAAGGCATTGCGGACGATCTGGGGCGGCTGCGCGACCGGTTGCCCGAGTTCAGCTTTGATGAAGCCCGCCAGACCATCGAAAGCGAGCTTGAACGCCCGCTTGCCGAACTGTTTCTGGACTTCGAACGCAAGCCGGTCGCCGCCGCCTCCATCGCCCAGGTCCACTTCGCCACCATCGCCACCCCGGACGGCCCGGCAGAGGTCGCCGTCAAGGTGCTGCGTCCGGGGATCGAGGAGAAGCTGCAGCAGGACATGGACCTGTTCTTCTGGCTGGCCAGGATCGCGGAGCGTGCGGACCCGAAGCTGAAACGGCTGCGCCCGGTCGACATCGTGCGTACCCTGCAGCAATCCGTGGCGCTGGAGATGGACCTGAGGCTGGAGGCCGCTGCCGCCGACGAGATGGGGGAGGTCTTCCAGCAGGATTCCGACTTCCGCACGCCGCAGATCGACTGGGAACGGACCGCGGGCCGTGTCATGACCATGGAACGGATCGGGTCCGTGCCCATCGGTGACAATGCGGCGCTGGACGCTGCCGGGATCGACCGTCCGGCGCTGGCAGAGCGTGTGATCCGCATCTTCCTGCGCCAGAGCCTGGCACATGGCTTCTTTCACGCCGACATGCACCAGGGGAACCTGTTTGTTGATCCGGATGGCACCGTGGTGGCTGTCGATTACGGCATCATGGGGCGGCTGGACCACCGCACCCGGCTGTTCATGGCGGAGATGCTCGGGTCCTTCATCGCAGGGGATTACCGCCGCGCGGCGGAGGTGCATATCGCCGCCGGTTACGTGCCGCCCGAGACCTCCGTCGATCTGTTCGCCCAGGCCTGCCGTTCCATCGGTGCGCCGATCCGGGGCAAGCCTGTCAGCGAGATTTCCATCGGACGGCTGATGGCACAACTGTTCCGGGTGACCGAGACCTTCGCCATGGAAACCCGTACCGAGCTGCTGCTGCTGCAGAAGACCATGGTGACGGTGGAGGGGGTGTCGCGCGGCATCGACCCGGACATCAATTTCTGGAGTGCCTCTCAGCCGGTGATCGAGGGCTGGGCGCGGGACAATCTGGGGCCGGAGGCGCGGATCGCCGGGTTCATCACCGACACGCTGGACATCGTGGAGAAGGTGCCGCGCCTGCTGGCCCGCGCGGAGAAGGCCTTCGACCGTCTGGAGCAGATCGAAGGCGAAGCGGTGGGGGAGGCGGTCAGCGGCAACGCCCGCTGGGCCGCGCTGGCCGGTGTCGCGGGCATCATTGCCGGGCTTCTGGTGGCACTTACCTTCGGGGACGCTATCTGGTGAGGGCGTCCCGCCGGGCCCGCAGGGCGGGCTGCAGCAGGCTCAGGATCACCACACCGACCGCGACATAGGCCACACATCCGGCTGCCAGCATGTCGAAGCTGATCCCCGCATCCAGCAGCAGTCCGAAACAGATGGGTGAGGCGGCGGTGGCCATGACCATCGTTGCCTGGATCAGGCTGCGTATCGCGCCCAGATTGCCGGTGCCATGCATCTCTGCGAATACCGCGCCCATCAGGGTGAAACCGGCCCCTGCCGTGGTGCCGACCAGCATCATGTATATCAGCGCCCCCAGCGCGTGATCGGTGACGATCAGGCTCAGCGCCGACAGGCCCAGGGCTGGCAGGTAGAACGGCAGCAGGCGGATGCCGCCGACTCGGTCCACCAGATTGCCCGCGATCAGGCTGGAGAGCGCCTGGGCGATGGCGAAGCCCACGAAGCAGCTCGCCAGCCATTCCAGGCTCCAGCCCTTCACTTCCGCCAGATGCACCTGATGGAAGAACAGCCCGGTCGAGATGAAGGCCGGGGCCATCATGGCGAAGACCTGCGGGTAGAAGACGGGGTCGCGCACGACCTCGGACAGGGTGCGTGACCGGGCCGGGCGTGTGCCTGTCCGGATGGCGTCGGTCAGCCCGGCCTGCCGCGCGGTTTCCCGCTCTGCCTGGCCGCGCAGCAGCCAGATCATCAGTGGCGCGACGCCGACCAGCAGCACGATGCCGAACCCGGCCCAGGTCCAGCGCCAGCCGATCAGGCCCAGCAGGATGACGGCCATGGGCGGGAACACCGCTTCCCCCAACGGATGCCCCAGTGCGGCCAGGCTGACAGCCTTCCCCCGTGCCCGGTCGAAATAGCGGGCCATGGCAATGATGGAGACATGGCTCATCAGCCCCTGTCCGGTCAGGCGCAGCAGGTAGAAGACAAGGCAGAGCAGGATGGCTGACGGCACGACCGCTGTCAGCAGGCAGGCAGCCGCGAGTCCGGCTGAAACCATCAGCGTGTAGCGGGTCAGGTCCACATGGTCGATCTTCCGCCCCAGCCAGATCAGCGTCAGCCCGGCGCAGAGCGTGCCGAGCGAATAGAGCGTCCCGAATTCGCCATGGCTCAGATCGAATTCCGCGCGCCAGGCGCCACCGAACAGGGCAATGAAGAACGTCTGGCCAAAGCTGGACAGGAAAGCCGCCGTGACGCCGAACGACAGGAAGCGCCGGTTGGCGGCGATGAAGGCGAGATAGGAATTCAAGTATCGGTATCCGGTTCGTCTCAGTGCTCGAAGTATGCCGGGCGTCCCGCGCCCCAGTGGTCGCCCCACATGCGCGAGCCGCCGTCGACATGCACGATCTCGCCGTTCATGAACTTGCCCGTCGGGCCGCCGACGAAGACAGCCGTCTCCGCCACGTCCCACAGATCGCCGACCTTCTTCATGGGATTGGAGCCCTTGAAGGTCTCGCGTCCCGCATCGGTGTAGTTCTCGAAGCCGCTGCTGGCGATGGTGCCGATGCCGAGGCAGTTCACCCGGATACCGTAGGGTGCCCATTCCGTGGCCACGGTCTTCGACAGGGTGTTGACGGCGGAGCGGGATGCCGCCGTATGGGCCATCTGGGGGATGCCGCGGTCGACGCTGGCAGTGATATTGACGATGCTGCCAGGCTGTCCCCGGTCACGCCAGCGCTTCGCCGCCGCCTGCATCATGTACCAGGTGCCGTTCAGGTTGGTGTCGATGACCGCGTTCCAGCCCTTGACGGAGAAATCGATCGCATCCTGCGCGAACTGGCCGCCCGCATTGTTGATCTGCAGGTCCAGTCCGTCGAACCGGTCGAACGCCGCCCCCACCATCTCATCGACGGCGTCCGCGTCACGGATGGTGAGCGCGCGGGTCTCCACCTCCCGCCCCAGTCCCGCGATCAGCTCCGCCGTACGGTCCAGCTTCTCCGGCTTGCGCCCGCAGAGATAGAGGTTGGCGCCCAGCCGCGCGAAGACAATGGCCATGGCCTTGCCGAAGCCGCTGCCGGCACCGGAGACCAGCACGGTCTTGCCCGCGAACAGCCCGTCACGGAACGACAGTGGTGTCTCCAGCATGTCGGCTTCGGTGAATCCGTATTTTGCCTCTGTGGCCATGGCGTGCCCTCCCCTTCAGCATGCATCGCAGCAAACCTACCGTCTGCGCGGGGAATCGTCTGCACGCATGAATGCGGGCCGGATATGCCACTGTGGAGGCCGGAGGTTCAGAGTTCCCGGGCGTCGAGCAATTGTCCCGTGACCAGACCATCCCAGTTGCGCAGCGGCGGGCGGCAATGCTCGGTCATGGCGGCACGAAGGCCCTCGTCCATCAGGCCCAGGGTTTCGAGCACCGACCAGAGGGCTGCCGCCGAGGCTCGGGACGCCCCATCCTCCGCCTTCAATGCCATACCGAGTTTCCGTTCCGGCAGATAGACGACGTAGACCCCTTCCGCGCCGGTCTTCGACAGGATGCGCCCGCCGGAGGCACGGATCAGATCGGTATCGACGCGTTCCGTGCCACCGATCATCTCCGGATGCGCCCGCATGGCATGGCAGAGCGTGCGGCAGGCGTCCGCGCGTGTCGCGCCAAGCCGTCCAGCATCAGCCTCGGCAAGCCGGGCGGCTGCCACTGCGACCGCCGACAGGGGCAGGTTCGGGTTGGGCGCGGAACAGCCGTCGATGCCGAACGGCGCGTCGGCCAGGTCAACGCCGGCCATCTCGCCAATGGCGGCAAAGATGCGTTGCTGAACCGGATGGCGGCGGTCCTGATAGTGGCGCACCGGGTCTCCCAGATGCAGCGCCGTGGTCAACATGCCGGAATGCTTGCCGGAGCAGTTGTTGTGGCGGCGCACCGGCTGCTGGCCATCGCGGATCAGTGTCGCCTGGTCATCAAACCGGCGCGGCCATTGTGG
The DNA here is from genome assembly GCA_029213165.1 of Minwuia sp. Lineage (GTDB taxonomy): Bacteria > Pseudomonadota > Alphaproteobacteria > Minwuiales > Minwuiaceae > Minwuia. The sequence continues at coordinate 30,732 of JARGNO010000025.1, read as the reverse complement.
CCCGCAGGCCAGTGCGTCTTCCGTCAGCCCCAGGCGTTTCAGCCAGGCCTCCACTGCCCCGGTATGAAAGCCCTCGCCCTCATGGGAGGCACAGGAAAGCGCCAGCTCCGCCGGTGACAGGCCATGTGCCCGTGCTGCGCCGCTTTCCACCAGCGGGAGTGCCTGCATCGCCTTGATCGCCGAACGGGGGAATGTCGGCCTGTCGGCCTGGCCGAAGACATGTGTGGCATCGCCGTCGGGTCCCGCGACCACCGCATGTACCAGATGCGTGCTCTCGACCACGCCGCCGCGTGTCGCCACGATCTCTATGGGCGCTGCCTCGCTCATGAAATGCCGTCCCGGATTCAGTTCAGATCAGTTCAGTTCGATGAAGTGCAGGCCCGCGATCAGCTTGTTGACCGACTTGCCATCGTCGGAGAATGGCAGGATCAGACGCTCCATGCGATAGACAACATCCCTGACATTGCGGAAGTTGCGTTCGCCCAGCACCGGAACGCCATCGCGCGCGCAGGTCCCGTAGTCGTCGAGCACGCTTGTGGTATTCGCCCCGAAATAGATCTCGTCCAGGTATCGCCCGGTATAATCCTTGCCATAGACGGTTGCGACGCGTGTACCCAGTACCCGGACCACCATACGACCGGTGCCCGGTTCGACATCCAGCAGGATCAGACTGGGCAGCAGACGGGGAACTTCTGCCGGACTGAAAGAGGAACGGGACGGAATCCGCCTGTCCCCCCGCATTGTCTGCCAGTAGGTGTACAGGTCCCTCAGCTGCTGATCGCGGATATCAAGTATGTCCGCATCATGCCCAGCCATGATTGCTACCCCGTGCGGTTCCACACACGTGGTATCATGATCATCATGGACTGTCGAATATTGCCTGCGTGATGGCTGTCATGCGGTAAGTTTGCAGAGAAGCCGGTACATGGATCGGACATGTACCGGCTTTTTCGGGCTTCAGAACAGGTTTTTGCCGAAATTCAGCACGTGATCCGGTACTTCAACCCCGTCCAGCACACGGCCATCATCCTGCGGTTTGCCAATGGTCGTGTGCAGCGGTATCACGCCTGCCCAGATCGGCAGTTCATAGTCCTCGTCATCATCGACCGGGTTGCCCGTGCGTACCTTCGCCGAAGCCTCGCTGATCGGCAGCGACAGGACGGTTGTTGCCTTGATTTCCTGGTCATTGTTGGGGCGCAAGGTCTCGACACGCCCGGGGAACAGGCCTTCGACGAAATTGTTCAGCAACGTGTTCTTGATTTCCGGATCCTCGATCGGCATGGCCTTGCCCAGGATCATGACCGAGCGGTAATTGACCGAGTGATGGAAACCGGACCGTGCCAGAACGAAACCATCAAGGCAGGAGACCGTCAGGCAGACATCGGCGCCATTGGCCGCCCGCAGCGCCTGGCTGGCTGCCGAGCCATGGAAATAGACGGTATCACCCTCCCGCCACTGGAATGTCGGGGTGACAAACGGATGGCCGTCGCGCAGGTAGCCCACGTGACACAGCGGCTGCGCGTCCAGAATCGCGTCGATCCCCGGCCGGTCATAGACCGCACGCTGGTTGACGCGCTTCACTCGGGTCCGCTCGCTGGGTGCCTTGCTCTCGCGTGCCATGTCATTTCTCCATCGAATGTGTTCGCGATCCTGTCGCTGGATAGCGGTCAATTGGCATGGTAGAAAGTGCCAATTGCCAGCAATAACACCAGACCAATTCATGCCTGAAGTCCTGCCAGCCTCCCTGTTGACCATTAGTGTGGACCGGTCCCATGTCCGACCTGCCTTCATGCAGATCTACGATCAGGTCCGTGACCTGATCCTGGACGCGCGGCTGCGTTCCGGGGCGCGCATGCCCTCCAGCCGGGATCTGGCAACGGAGCTTGGTCTGTCCCGTACCACCATCGTCGCCGCCTATGACCAGTTGCAGAGCGAGGGCTATGTCGAACAGCGCCGTGGGGCGGGCACCTTCGTGGCGGAACTGGTGCCCGAACTGCTGGCGGGTGCAACCGCAGCGCGGGCCGTGACCGGACCGGCGAGCACACCATTGGCTGCACCGGAACGCCCCCGCCCGCTGGCCCACATGGTGCCGGATCTCGGCGCTGTGGAGCGCAGGGAATGGGGCCGTTTGCTGCAGCGCGGGTTCCAGAACCTGGACCCGGCACATCTGGAACGCGGCGATCCCTTCGGCCTGCCTGCGCTGCGTGAAGCCATCGCGGACCATCTGAAGGCCTGGCGCGGTCTGGATGTGCTGCCTGACCAGATCATCGTCACCTCCAGCTCGGCCGAGTCACTGCGGCTGGTGCTGGCGGCCCTGTTTCCGGTCAATGCGACCGTGGTGATGGAGGATCCCGGCTATCAGGACATGCGGGCGGTTCTGGCGGAGGCCGGGCAGAGGGTGGCGCATGTCGCGGTCGATGCGGAAGGCCTGTGTACCGACCGGTTGCCGGAGGGCAATCAGGCGAGAGGCATTGTCGTGACCCCGTCGCGGCAGTTTCCGCTGGGGGTGACCATGACGCTGCCCCGTCGGCTGGCGCTGCTGCAATGGGCGGGGGCCGCGGACCGGTTCGTGATCGAGGATGATTTCGACAGCGAGTACCGCTATCGGGGCAGCCCGCTGGAGGCTCTGGCCAACCTGGACCGGGATGGGCGTGTGGTCTACCTCGGCAGCTTCTCCAAGGTGTTGTTCCGGTCCCTGCGCATCAGTTATCTGGTGGTGCCGCGCCGGACCCTGGACCGGTTCCGTGAAACGCTGCAGGTCCGGTCGCCTGCCACCTCCATCGTGGCCCAGCCTGCCCTCGCGGAATTCATCACCAGCGGCGGCTTCGCGACCCATCTCAGGCGCATGCGCCGCCTCTACGGTCAGCGCTGTCGGGCGCTGGCGGCGGCAATGGAAGGCATCGGTGACCTGCTGACCTTGCAGGAGGTGGACAGCGGCATGCACGCCATTGCCTGGTCGACCCCGCTGCTCAGCGCACGAATGACGGACGTGGTGGCGGCGCAACGCGCGGGGGCGGCAGGGGTGATCGTCCGCCCGCTCAGCCCCTTCTACGTCGCGGAGAATCCCAGACAGGGGCTGATCCTGGGCTTCGCCGGTTTCGACGAGGCGGAGATCAGGCTGGCCGTGACACGTCTGGACAACGCGCTGCGCCAACAGTGAAGGCTTTTCGCCCGCCCCGCGCTTGCGCTATGAATGCAGCCTGCACGCGTGTGGCATCGAACGCCCGGCGGCCACACAGATGATCGGGGAGGATCAGCAAGATGGATCTGTCTTTCAGTACGGAAGAGATCGCCTTTCGTGAGGAAGTCCGGACGTTCCTGCGGGAAAAGGTGCCAAGCGACATTCGGGAACGTGCCCGCATCGGCTGGTCCTATCTGCCGAAGGACGATTACCTGCGCTGGCAGAAGATCCTGTACGAGCGTGGCTGGATCGCGCCCGGCTGGCCGGTCGAATATGGCGGCACCGGCTGGAATGCCGCGCAGCGGTTCATCTTCGACGAGGAATGCGCCCGCGCCGACTGCCCGCGCATCATCCCCTTCGGCATCACCATGGTCGGTCCGGTCATCTACACCTTCGGCACGCCGGAGCAGAAGGAGCGGTTCCTGCCGCGCATCCTTTCGACGGAGGACTGGTGGTGCCAGGGCTATTCGGAGCGCGGTGCCGGGTCCGACCTCGCGCGTCTGGCGACGAAGGCCCGGCGGGAGGGGGATCATTACGTGGTCGACGGCCACAAGATCTGGACCTCCGGTGCGCATCGGGCGAACTGGATGTTCACGCTGGTCCGCACCGACCCCACGGCGGAGAAGCCGCAGCAGGGCATTTCATTCCTGCTGATCGACATGCGCACCCCGGGCGTGACGGTGAAGCCCATCGTCTCCATGGATGGCTACCACTATCTGAACGAGGTCTTCCTGGATGATGTGAAGGTGCCGCTGGATTGCCTGATCGGGGAGGAGGGCAAGGGCTGGACCTGCGCCAAGTTCCTGCTGGGCAACGAACGGACAGGCATTGCCGGTGTCGGGCGCTCCAAGGGACGGCTGGAGCAGTTGAAGGAGATGGCTGGCGCGGAGGCCGACGGTGGCGGACGCCTGATCGAGGACCCGGCATTCCGGCGCAAGATTGCGGAGATCGAGGCCGAGCTTGCCGCGCTGGAGGTCACCAACCTGCGCAACCTCGCCGAAGCGGCGGCAGGTCGCCCGCCAGGGGCCGAATCATCGCTGCTGAAGATCCGGGGGACGGAGATCGAGCAGTCGATCAACGAAACCATGGTCGAGGCCATCGGCTACTACAGCGCGCCCTATGTCCACACCGCACTGAACTGGCAGGGCAATGTGGCCCCGGTCGGTCCGGCCCACGCGGATGGGGTGATGCCGGAACACCTGCTGAAACGCGCCTCCACCATCTATGGCGGTACCAACGAGGTGCAGAAGAACGTCATCGCGAAGGCGGTGCTGGGCCTGTGAGGGGTGTGATCGCAGCAGCCCTCGCCGGGGTTCTGATCACGCTGGCCGGCATGTCGGCCGGCGCCGCTGACGTGTCGTCCTGGCGCGAGACCTGTCAGGCGCAGGATCACCCCGAATTCGCCTTCGGCGATGACCGTCTGCCCGGCGACGCGCGGCCCCTGTTCGGCTGTGCGGAGCGCAGCGGCGCGCGGGAGGATGCGGACGCGCATTTCGTCGAGAAGCTGCAATCGCATGGCAGCGGCGATCTGGAAACGGCACGGGAACTGATCCGGCTGGGTTGGAAATGGATCGGAATGCGCCAGCCGGGGTCTGCCATCAACCGTTTCAATCTTGCCTGGCGATATGCCCCGGAGGATGGCGATGTCTTCCACGGCATCGCGGTCACCATGGCCGAGCTGGGACAGCCATCGGAGGTCGTGGACTACTGGTTCGCGCAGGCGGTCAGCAAGCCGCAGGGCCGCCCGGGCCGGTTTGCCGACTACGGCCGCTACATGGTGGCCGGCCGGCGGCATGCGGAAGCCCGCCCCGTGCTGATCCGGGCACTGGAGCTGGAGCCGGAGAACGCCTGGGCGATGATGTATCTGGCCGACGTGCATTTCTGGCTGGAGGAACGTCGCGAGGGCTGCGCCATGATCCTGCGCATCCTCGACACCCGCCCGCCACAGGGATTTCCGCAGGCCGATTTCGACAAGCTTCTGGAACACTGGCGCAACCGAGCGGCTGTATCACAGTGCCCCATGGGGTGATCTCCAACCGGGGCCGCTTGCCGGTCAGGTTGGGGCCTCTGTGCCGCAGGCATTGATCTATCAGGAACCGGTCTCTCTGGCGGTGATGTCGGGCAATCGGATGGTGACGGTGGTTCCCTCACCCAGGGCGGACTGCATCTCGATCTGACCCTGCAGCAGGTCCACGAGTTCCTGCGTCAGGGCAAGCCCCAGGCCGGTGCCGTCGTGATTGCGGGTCAGGGCGTCGGCGACCTGGCCGAAAGGCGTCATGACAAGTGCCATGTCGCCCTCGGAAATCCCGATACCGTCGTCAATGACCTGGATGACAACCGGCCAGTGCGGGTCGGTTGCCAGACGGACCTGGATATTGCCTCCCGGATCGGTGAACTTCACGGCATTGGAAAGAATGTTGACGGCGATCTGCTGGATCTTGCTGACGTCGCTGTTGATCACCGGCAGGTCCGGAACGGCCTCTGTTGTCAGGGTGATGTTCCGTGCGACTGCGTCCTGACGCACCAGCGACACCGCAAAGCCAACGGCCTCCCGCACGTCGACAGGTGCCAGATCGAGCTGCAGGTGGCCGCCTTCAGCCCGCGTCAGTTCCAGGATATTGTCCACCATGTTCAGCATGTGCTGCCCGGCCCGCAGGATGTCGGTGGAGAATTCCCGCGACAGGGCCGCATCGTCGGTGTGTATCTTCGGGTCCCGCATGATTTCGGCAAATCCCAGAATCGCGTTCAGCGGGGTGCGGAACTCATGGCTCATGTTGGCCAGGAACCGGCCCTTGGCCTGGTTGGCGGCCTCGGCCCGCGCAGCTTCGGTCCGCAAGCGGCGACTGGCGCTCGACAGGTCGGTCAGCATCTGGTTGGTCGCCTCCGCCAACGCCACGATCTCGCGCGGCGTCCGGGGCGGCAGGTCACTCACCCGCGCGCTGGTGTCACCGGCGCTGACCGCCCGCGCCACATCGGCCACCTGCTCGATCGGGCGCGCGAGATAGCGGGCAATCACCCAGGCAATGATGATGGCAACCAGCAGGCCGAGCCCGCCGATCAGGATAGAGACCAGTTGCACGCTTCTGGCATGGGCGGACAGCTCGGCAAGCGGCTGCGGAACCATGACGCCCCAGCCTGTGTGCGGCGCGCTGGTGAACCCGGCGATCATCTCCGCGTCCATGGCAGGGGAATAGAAGGTCGTGACGCCGGTCTCACCCTTCATCATCCGGGCGACCGCAGAGACGCGCGAGATATCCTTCGCCTGCTGCTGCCAGGTCTTGTTCGGATGGGCGATGACGCGACCATACTGGTCCACGATCGCGGAATGCCCACGCTGACCGAAGGCGATCCGCTGCTGCACATCCACGATATAGCTGGTCCCCAGGGTGCCGATGGCCAGGCGCCCCTCAGAAAGCTGTTGCACGATGTGCAGGGTCGGCCTCGCCTCACGGTCGAGGCGCACGCCCGAGAAAGCCGGGTCGATTCCCGCAGCCTTTGCGATACGGCGCAGAGGGGTCATGTCTCCGACCTTCCGGTTGATCTCCTCTCCCTGCGCAGTGCCATCCAGGCTGGCGACAATGCGACCGGCGCTGTCGATGATGCAGGCATGGCGGAATCCCATTTCGGCGAGCAGCGCCGCAACGGCAGCGGCCTCGGCATTGCGGGTCTGCATTTCCGAGACAGCCATGCGAAAGACGGCCTCGACATCCTCTGAGTAGCGGTCGATGGCATGGGAAAGGTTCTGCGCAATCAGCAGATGCCGTTCGCTGACTTCCGCCAGTTCCTTCTCGAATGCCGACTGTTGTTGCCAGGCAGCGAGCAGGCCAACCGGAATCGTGGCAATCAGGGTGAAGGCGATGAACAATACCGTGCGCAGCCTGGTCGGGTGCTGCGCCCACTGCAGCCGCCCGGTCATGCGCGCCATCAGGGATGGGGTGCCGCCGGTGGCCGTGGTCGGTCTGTCATCGTGCGTGATCATCTTGCCCTGCGTTATATGCGCCGGAGCGACCTTAGCACAGGTGATGCCTCCGTGGTTCCTGCGGCGCATATCCCGTTCGGTTCCAGGCGCGACCGGGACCGCCCGCGACGCGGCCTGCTGCGACGGCGGGAGTGATCCCGGCGGCCACGGGACGTTGTGTCTCTTGTTAACCGTGCCCGAACTCGTGTTTATTGCATGCAAGCGCCCCATATGGCGTTCAGACAATTTCTTCCGGGGCCTTCAGGGGAGGAAGCCCTGCGCCCGGATCCTGCATGAGGAGAAGCAGACTATGTCCAACAGCATGAAGTTCTATATCGACGGTGCCTGGGTCGATCCGGTCGATCCGAAGCCTTTCGACGTTATCAATCCGGCGACGGAAGAAGCCTTCGCGCAGATCAGCCTCGGCAATGCGGAAGACGTGGACCGTGCCGTGCAGGCCGCGAAGCGGGCGTTCCCGAGCTGGTCGCAGACCACGAAGCAGGAGCGCCTGGAACTGTTCGACGCCATCATGGCCGCCTACAAGAACCATTACGCCGAGATGGCCGACGCGATCTCGAAGGAAATGGGCGCGCCCGCCACCTTCGCGCAGAAGGTCCAGGCCGCAACCGGCATCGGCCACTTCAAGACCATGTCGAAGCTGCTGGCCAACTTCGAATTTGATGAGGACCGTGGCACCACGCGTCTCAGCAAGGAACCGATCGGTGTCTGTGGCATGATCACGCCGTGGAACTGGCCGGTGAACCAGATTGCCGCCAAGGTCGCTCCGGCGCTGGCCGCAGGCTGCACCATGGTGCTGAAGCCGTCGGAGATCGCACCGATGAGCGGTATCGTCTTCGCCGAGATCCTGCATGAGGCCGGCGTGCCGAAGGGCGTGTTCAACATGGTCAACGGTGACGGCCCGGGTGTCGGTTCCGCCATCAGCTCCCACCCGGATGTGGACATGGTGTCCTTCACCGGCTCCACCCGCGCCGGTGTCGCCGTGGCGCAGAATGCCGCGCCGACCGTAAAGCGCGTGTCGCAGGAACTGGGTGGCAAGTCGGCCAATATCATCCTGGACGATGCCGACTTCCAGAAGGCCGTGTTCGGCGGTGTGCTGCAGTGCTTCGGCAACACGGGCCAGTCCTGCAACGCGCCGACCCGGATGCTGGTGCCGATGGACCGGATGGAGGAAGCCGGTGAGATTGCCAAGGCGGCCGCCGCCAAGGTGCGCGTCGGTGATCCGGCGGACGAGAACACCACCATGGGTCCGCTGGTCTCCAAGGCCCAGTGGGACAAGGTGCAGGGCCTGATCCAGAAGGGCATCGACGAGGGCGCGAACCCGGTCGCCGGTGGCACCGGTCTGCCCGAGGGCGTCAACAAGGGCTATTTCGCCCGCCCGACGGTGTTCACCAACGTCACCAACGACATGACCATCGCGCGGGAGGAAATCTTCGGCCCGGTGCTGTCGATCCTCGGCTACAAGGATGACGCCGACGCGGTCAGCATTGCCAATGACACGCCCTATGGCCTGTCCGGCTATGTCTCCGGCGCCCCGGAACATGCCCAGGCAATTGCCAAGCAGCTGCGCACCGGCAACGTGCATGTGAACGGCGCCATGGCCGACGTCTTTGCACCGTTCGGCGGCTACAAGCAGTCAGGCAACGGTCGCGAATGGGGTGAGTACGGCCTGGAGGAATACCTCGAGATCAAGGCCATCCTTGGCCACAACGCGGCGTAGGAAGAGCAGGCGGGCTGGGGTTGGCCGGGTCGGCCAGCCCGCCGTCTCCAGTAGACACCGCCGGTGCCGCAAGTTGGGGCACTGGGCTGGGGTTGGCCGGGTCGGCCAGCCCGCCGTCTCCCGATCTCTGAAGAAGAGGGGCCTGCCGGATTGGCAGGCCCCTTTCCTGTTGTATGGGCCTTCTGTTCGTTCAGACGGTGCTGCCGGATTCGATCCGGCAGCCCAGGGGTGCCGCGCTAGCACCGGCGACTGGACACCCGGGTCGAGCCCGGGTGAGGCGTGGGTGATGAGGTGATGGCCTTGCCCGATTGGCATCCCAACCACACCGATGACGCTGCCGGACCCGATCCGGCAGCCCAGGGGTGCCGCGCTAGCACCGGCGACTGGACACCCGGGTCGAGCCCGGGCACGACACCATTTCCGAGGAAACCGTCCCTAGAAATCGCCCTTGATCTGGTTGTCCAGGTCATCGTCGATGAAGTGGCGGACAATCTCGTCGATGGAGGCGTCGGTGTGGATGCCGAGGGCCTCCGCGCGTGCGCCCTTCGTACCTGAAGGCCAGCCGTTGACGATGGCCTGGGTCTTCGGGTCGGGCGTGAAGCGGATCTCACCCAGTTTCCGGTTGCCGCGATTGCGGACCACGGCCTGCTGCATTTCCGCCGCCGTCGCGGTGAAGCCCGACAGAAGCAACGTGCGCCAGTCACCAAGCTCCGCTGCGGCCACCTCGTGTGCCGTGATGAAGGCATCAACCACGCGGCGCGGGCTCATCAGCGCCATGGCGCTTTCTGGGGATACCGGTACCTCCATGTCGATGCCGCAGAGCGGCTCACGGATCATGGAACTGGCCCAGGTCGAGGCGGCGCGGTTGGGCTTGCCCGTGCGCACGCAGATGGTGGGCAGGCGCAGCGAGCGGGCGTCGAGAAAGCCCTTTCGCGATGCATCGTTCAACAGTTGCTCTCCGCAGGCCTTGGCGACGCCATAGCTGGTCTGGGGCGTGATCGGCGTCTCGTCGGTCACGGTGCGCGGCAGGTTCGCGCCGCCGTAGACAGCAACCGAACTGGCAAACACCACCTTCGGCGGAGCCGCCATGGCCCGTGCTGCCGCGATGACATGCCGGGTGCCGTCGAGATTGATGCGCATGCCGAGATCATAGTCTTCCTCCGCATGCGCGGAGACGATGGCCGCCAGATGAAAGATGCTCTCCGCTTCCCCACCGAGGACCGCCGCGACCTGCGTGCTGTCGGCGATGTCGCCAGCCACGGTGTTCACGATTGCGGCATCTTCGAAACCTGTCGCCTCCACGACATCGAACAGGGTTATCGCTGTGACGGGTTTCTCCTCCCCCGCCGCGTTGGTCAGGCTGCCGCGCTGCAGGATCTGGCGGGCTAGCCGCTTGCCGATGAAACCGGCACCGCCGGTAATGACAACCCGCATGTCAGTGGCTTTCGCGTGGGATCGGGGCACCTGAGCCTCCGACCAGGAAATCCAGGTCGCAGCCCTCATGCGCCTGCATGACATGATCGTGGTACAGCCGGACATAGCCGCGCTCCATCGGCGTCGGCGGCGGTGTCCAGGCGGCCTTGCGCCGGGCCAGTTCCGTGTCGCTGACGTCCAGATGCAGGCGACGGTTGGCCACATCCAGCTCGATCATGTCGCCGGTCTGCACCAGGGCCAGCGGACCGCCAGCGGCGGATTCCGGGCTGACATGCAGCACGACCGCGCCATAGGCGGTGCCTGACATGCGGGCGTCGGAAATGCGCACCATGTCGGTGATGCCCTTGCGCAGGATCTTGGCCGGCAGGGGGAAGTTGCCGACCTCCGGCATCCCGGGATAACCCTTCGGCCCCGCACCCTTCAGCACCATGACGCAGGTCTCGTCGATATCCAGATCATCATCCTCCACCTTGGCACGCAGTTCCTCGATGCTCTCGAAGACCACGGCGCGCCCGCGATGGTTCAGCAGCGCGGGCGTGGCGGCGGACGGCTTGATCACCGCGCCATCGGGGGCCAGATTGCCGCGCAGCACGGCAAGACCGACATTCCTGTTCAGCGGGTTGTCGAAGGGACGGATCACGTCCTCGTTCCAGTTCCGTGCCTCCGCTGCGTTGGCGGTGAGGGAGGCACCGTTGACCGTCACGACGTCATCGTTCAGCAGCCCGTTCTCCGCCAGCGACCGCACCACGACCGGCAGCCCGCCCGCATAGTAATAGTCTTCCATCAAGTACTTGCCGTTGGGCATCAGGTTGACCAGCAGCGGCACGTCCCGCGCCAGGCGATCGAAATCATCGATCGTCAGCTCGACCCCCAGTCGCCCGGCAAGCGCGATCAGATGGATGATGGCGTTGGTGGATCCGCCGATGGCGGCATTGACGCGCACGGCATTCTCGAACGCCTTTCGCGTCACGACCTTGGAGAAACGCAGGTCCTCCTTCACCATGTCGACAATGCGGCGACCGACCAGATGGGCGATGCGATAGCGGTTGGCGTCCACGGCGGGCACGGCGGAGGCACCTGGCAGGGTCAGGCCCAGCGATTCGGTCATCGACGCCATCGTGGATGCGGTGCCCATGGTCATGCAGTGCCCGTTGGAGCGGGACATGCAGTTCTCCGCCTCCATGAAGTCGGCCAGGGTCATCTTTCCGGCGCGCAGATCCTCGGAAAAGCGCCAGACATCGGTGCCGGAACCGATATCCTGGCCCTGGAACTTGCCGTTCAGCATCGGCCCGCCGGTAATGACGACGGTGGGCAGGTCACAGCTGGCCGCCCCCATCATCATCGCGGGTTGGGTCTTGTCACAGCCGGAAAGCAGGACGACACCATCCAGCGGGTTGGCGCGAATGGATTCCTCGACATCCATGGCCATCAGATTGCGGAACAGCATGGTGGTCGGGCGCATCAGGGTCTCGCCCAGCGACATCACCGGAAACTCCAGCGGAAAGCCCCCGGCCTCCCAGACGCCGCGCTTCACACGCTCGGCCACGTCGCGCAAGTGGGCGTTGCACGGGGTCAGTTCCGACCATGAATTGCAGATGCCGATCACGGGTCGTCCGTCGAAGGCGTCATGCGGCGTGCCCTGATTCTTCATCCAGGCGCGATGGTTGAAACCATCCTTGGCCCCCGCCCCGAACCAGTTGGCACTGCGGTATTTCCTGCTGTCTTCGCTCACCTGAAACCCTCCCCATGATCCTTGTCGCGGAGGTCATTGTTCGCCTCCTGCCTGTTTGCGAATTCAACACTAGGTCCTGTCCGCGCCAGCGGCAATCATCAGCGTCAGCGTGCGCGCTTTTCAAGACGGACCCCGGCGGATAGTGTCTGGCCAGCGCATGCCAGATGGGGAGAGGACACGAGATGAGCGACGAACTGCTGTACGAACAGGACGGTCACGTGGTGACACTGACCATGAACCGGCCCGAGCAGATGAATGCCCTGTCCTACCAGGAAACCTTCGAGGCTTTCGTGTCGGCGGCGGACCGCATCCAGAACGATCTCACAGTCCGCTGTGTTATCCTGACCGGCAAGGGCCGGGCGTTTTCAGCCGGCGGCAATGTCAAGCAGATGCGGGAGCGTGCCGGAATCTTTGGCTCAGGCGGCATGAAGACCCGCGACAGCTATCGCAATGGCATCCAGAAGATCCCGCTGGCCATGTATGAGCTGGAGGTGCCGACCATCGCCGCCGTCAATGGCCCGGCCGTTGGTGCGGGCTGCGATCTGGCCTGCATGTGCGATATCCGGCTGGTGGCGGAGAAGGCCTTCTTCGCCGAGTCCTTCCTGAAGCTGGGCATCATTCCCGGCGATGGCGGGGCCTTCCTGCTGCCGCGTGCCGTGGGAATGAGCCGTGCGGCGGAGATGACCTTCACCGGCGACCGGGTCTATGGACCGCAGGCGGCGGAATGGGGACTGGCCAGCATGTGCGTGCCGGAGGATGAACTGCTGGCCGAGGCGAATGCGCTTGCGGCCCGCATCGCGAGCAACCCGCCGGAGGTGCTACGCATGTCGAAGCGGCTGCTGCGCGAAGGGCAGAAGACTGATCTGAAGGGCGTGCTGGAACTCTCAGCCGCCTATCAGGCGCTGGCACACCAGACCGCCGATCATGCGGAGGCGGTGGAAGCCTTCTTCGAGAAGCGGACACCGACCTTCACCGGCGAGTAGGGGGCGCGCGCAGTGTCTCCGGGTGCATCCAGCCCTGTTGCAGCCTCTGACCTGCTGGCCCTGTTGCAACAGGGCAAGGCCGGGGAGGCTGCACGGCTTGCATCCAGGGCGCTGAAGAAGACGCCACGGGACCCGACGCTGCTGTTTGTCGCGGGCCTTGCCGAGCACGCATGCGGGCAGACCCGGCGCGGGATCACGCATCTGAAGCGCGCTGCGAAGCTGCAGCCCGGTGCCCTGGCGATCGCACTGAATCTGGGAACGATGTTGCTGTCTGTTGGTGATTTCCCGGCGGCTGTTGCCGAGCTTGAACGGGCGAGCACGATCCAGCCTGACAATGTGGAAATCCTCGGCCAACTTGGCATCGCACTTGTTCAGGCAGGGGAGACCGAAAGGGCGATTGTCGCCCTGCGGGCAGCCGCAGCAGGAAATCCCGGCGATGCCGAAACGGCATTCTGGCTGGGCACAGCCTGTTCGAAGATCGGCGACCACAAGGCAGCCGAAAAGGCCTATCAATCCGCCATTGCGATCAATCCGGCACATGTCTCCGCGCATCGCCAGTTGGGCAACATGCTGACGAAGATCGGCCGGTTTCAGGATGCGGCCATTGTCAATCAGGCCGCTTTGCGCCTGTCACCTGGTGACGGCGCCGTGATCTACGATCTGGCACATGCGCTTGCAAGTACCAGTGCGCCGGAGAAGGCTCTGGCTGTTCTTGATCCTGTCATCGCTTCCGGCAAGGCGCCGCCCGACTTTGCCGAACTTGCCGCCTTCGCCGCATTTCGTGCAGGCGATGTGGCCGACTGCATACGACGCTGCGATGCTGTCCTGCAGCAGTATCCAGGCCGGACCACCGCCATCGCCTACAAGGGCATGGGCTTGAACGAGATCGGGCAGCGCGAGGCTGCGGCGGAACTGATGGACATGGATCGGCTGGTCAGCAGCTCGATTGTCGATCCGCCGTCCGGCTACGGTTCACTTGCGGATTTCAATGCCGCTCTGGTGGCTGAGATTGAAGCGCATCCGTCTTTGCAGTATTCGCCTCTCAACCGCTCACTGACCCGTGGACGAAGCACCGACGAACTTTTCGAGAACCCGGAAGGTGCGATCGCCGTGTTTCGAATGGTGATCGAGCGCGCCGTGGCGCGATGGTCAGAAGCGCATCCCATCGACCCGGCACACCCGTGGCTGGCGCAACGACCACGCCGGACGCGTATCGGCTGCTGGGCAAACATCATGGACCGTGGCGGCTTTCATGACGTTCACTTTCATCCGCCGGGCTGGCTGAGCGGTGTCTATTATCCCCAGGTCCCGTCCGGCATCGGCGACGGCATCACGGGTCATGAAGGCTGGATCGAGTTCGGTCGGGCCTACTACATGCTGTTGAGCAGGGATGACCCACCGGTACGCATGTTGAAGCCGCAACCGGGCATGATTGTCCTGTTTCCCTCTTTTCTGGGTCATCGGACAATTCCCTTCGCGGAACATGACCGCCGCATCAGCGTCGCCTTTGACGTCATGCCGGTCTGAGAGGGGCTTCAGGCTGTCGCGATGATCGCGTGAGGTCATTGTAGTCCGCTGGATTTGCCAAAGGCCGGAGCGCCATGTCGGTCCTGCAGCGACGAGTGCCATCTGACATCTCAGGCCTTGCCCAAACGAAAAAGGGCGGCTCGTGAGAGCCGCCCTTTGACGAACCGGAACGGGTTCCGGTCAGTAACGCTTTCTCCTCTTCGAATCACCGACGATCGTGAAGGAGCCGTCTGCACCGGAGAACACACCCGGACCGGGCGCAATCTCACCATGCTGAGGCGGCTGCTCCTGAAGCGGCGTGTGCGAGCAGCCGGCCAGAAGGCCGACTGCTGCACTCGCGAAAGCGATGCGAAGAAGATGACGCATCAGAACTTGACGCGCATACCGACCATGCTGGCGATGGCGTCGCCGACGGCGCCCTCATTGCCACCGTGGAAGGTCAGCTGGGCAAAGGCCTCGGCACCAGCCGCGACACCCTGCACCAGACCGAAGCCGACGCTGTAGATGTTACCCTGGCCGGCATCCGCGCCACCGTTGTTGGACATGTACTGCACGCCCAGCGAGGTCGGGCCCATGTCCACATACGAACCCTTATGGGCGAGGCCCAAAGCGTAGTAGAAGCGGTCGTTGTTGTTGTCGTCCAGCTCATCGCCGAAGGAGCCATTCAGCGCAACCGGACCGAAGTTGATGCCGAAAGAACCAGCGACGATCGCATCGTTACCCGCACTGCCGGCTTCGTAGCCGAGAGCTGCGAGAACGCCCATGCCGCCAACCTGACCGGCATAGCGGATGGCAGCGGTCACTTCACCGTTGTCACGGGTCGAGATGGAGGCCTTGGCACCACCGAAGTTCGGGGTGTCGTAGCGCAGCGCATCTTCACGACCGCCGTCACCGAATGACAGGAAGTTCACGCCGGCGTTGGCGATACCGGTGGTGTCTTCCGGGTTGATCGCGGCCAGGGACGCGTAGTTGAAGGAGCTGTGCAGCAGGCCTTCGGTCGCCTCGCCCTGCTGACCGGTGGTCAGCGTGCCGAAGCCGCCCTTGATGTAGACATACGCATGGCGGGCAACGAAAGCGTTACCACCGGCGTTGCCGTTCAGGACCGCACCAGCGGACGTGTTGGATTCCATCTCCATCTCGAGGCGGGTACCGACCTCGGTGCTGTCGGAAACGTTGGCCACGGCATCCCAGCGGACGCGGGTCGAAGAGGCGTCGTTGTCAACATAGTTGAACGCGGACTTGTCATTGCCGTCGCTGACGAACATCACAGCGCGGTTGACCTGGCCGGACACCTTCAGGCTGACGCCCTTGACGCCACCGGAAACGCCGCCCTGGTTGGCACTCAGCTGTTCCACCTTCTTCGACAGAGCGTCGATCATGGCGGCCTGAGCCTGGAGCTGGTCGCCACTATGCGACGCAGCAAACGCGGAGCCGGCGGTCAGCAGCGCAGTAGCTGCAACACCAGCGAGCAGGTGCTTATGGTTCACTTATTTGCCCTCCTAAAGGAAATACGCACTTCCTCCGTCGCATTCGTCGGGGCCCTTCCCCACCGATTTGCGACTTGAATGTCTGTTACGCCAGCACGGCGGCGGGTGCAAGCCTCTCTGCCCCTGTCCACCGAAGCGCTGCAATAATAGGTTAACCGGGCGAAAATATATGTAACATCATGAAATATGAGGAAAAAATGCCGATAACGCGGGCGTGATCCAAGTGGTTTCGCAGCGCAAGTGCCCCAATTCCGAGCATCATGTTGCTGGAAGGACACACAAATTCAGGGTGCCGCCGGATGATCAGGGGCGACTGTCTGAAAGGTCCCGCAGTGCAGCATTGATTTCGCGGTCATCCGGGGCGAGACGCGCGGCACGCACCAGCGCCGAGATCGCAGCCGCCTTGTCGCCCGCGCGGCGATGCGCCTGGGCAAGCTGTTTCCACAGCGTGACATTGCCCGGATCGCGCTCGGCGGCGTTCGCGAGTTCCGCAACGCTCGCCGAAGCCGGCAACGTCCGCCCCCCGACATGACTGGCAGTGGTCGTGCTGTATCCATAGGCGGATGCGCCCAGGGCCGCCGCCACGGCCACCGCGATCAGCCAGCGTCCGCCCTGTGTCTCGTTCAATGTGTTGCGCATCCCGGCCTGCCAATCTGTTGAATAGTGCGACAGCGGTCATATCGGCGACAGATCGTGACGAATCAACACTTTCATCAGCCGAGCGGACTGTTACACTAACGTCGCGTCACGAAACGCTCCGTCCAGAGAATGCAAACAACAGGGCGGGCGGACGCAGCAGTGAACTGTGGTGGTAAACAGATTCAAGGGGTGGCAGACGTGCTCATGTCTGGACTACGCAAATTCGGCCTGGCGCTGTTCGCGGCGGCAGGCTTCATGGTAGCAGGTGCCGCGGTCAACGCGCAGCCGACCAATGTCGGACCCGACGCCTGCAAGGATTGTCATTCACCGGAATACAAGGTCTGGGAAGGGACGCCGCATGCCGAGTCGTACAAGGAGGTTCACAAGACCGATCTTGCCGACAAGGTGACGGAAGCCCTGGGTGAGCGGAGCATGAAGCGCTCCGATACCTGTGGGCAGTGCCACTATACCCAGGCCCCGAAGAAGCCCGGTGGGCGTGAGGGCAACAACTTCGGCCCGTCGTGCGAGAGCTGTCATGGTCCGGGCTCGGAGTTCATCGAGATTCACAATGTCTATGGGCCGAAAGGCACCAAGAAGGCTGACGAATCGGATGCGCACAAGAACGAGCGGTTCCAGAAGGCCCGTGATGCGGGCATGCGCTGGCCGCGCTGGCGCCAGGACATCCCCGCGATGCCTGCCGACATCAACTTCGACGTTGCGGCGAACTGCTTCAACTGTCACGGCATGGCGCGTGAGTCGCTGGATGGCGATACCGCCGGCAAGATGCTGGATGCAGGTCATCCGCTGAAGGCTTCGTTCGAACTGGTGCAGTACAGCCAGGGTCAGGTGCGGCACCGTTTCTACAACAGCGCATCCAACAATGAGGAGATGAGCGAGGCCGAGAAATCGCGCTGGTTCGTCACCGGTCAGGCGGCTTCGCTTGTTCAGGCCAACAACGCCATGAGCAAGACCGATCACGCCAAGTATGTCGGTGTGCAGCAGGAACGTGCCGAGAAGGCCAAGGCGGCTCTCAAGGCGACCGGCCTGCCTGAAGCAGAGGCACTGATCGCCGACCCGAGCGAGGCCAATGCCCGCGCTCTGGTGGCGAAGATCTACAGCGAGCAGATGGATCTGACCGGTCAGGTCGGTTCGATGCTGCCGGCGCCCTCAACCTACAAGTAGGCGCCTGCTCACGATCGGAACGGACGGACGGGGTGGTGTAGCCATATGGCACCACCACGTCCCCGTTTCACCCGGTACCGGCATGCGGGGGCTTGCCATTCATGCCGGTATTGTTGACGCTGGGAAAAGGGGTTGGTGTTCCGGGGGCACGCACGGGAATGATGTGTGGCGAAGGGCATCATTGGAGGGTTGAGATCAGATGGTGACAGCCGTCGAGACGATGGCCCGTCCGCAGCGGTGGTCCACACCGTTCGGGCCGGACATGACCGATGAGACCATTGATGAACTGATGAAATATCCCATCTTCGGGGATATTGACGCAGATCGGTTTCCGGGAAACACGCCTCTGCGCGGTATCCTGGGGAACGACACCAGGGTCATCAGTTTCCAGCCCGGCGATATTGTCGTTCGCGAAGGGGACTACGGCAATTCGGCCTTTCTGATCCTTGATGGCAACCTGCGTGTCGTCATCAGTCCCGATCTGCCCCAGAACCTGCTCGGTCGCGCAAGTGCCTCGAAGAAGGGCTTCTTCGAGGCGTTGAGCCAGTTGTGGCGCAATTCCTGGCGGCCAGAAGTCCGTGACCCGGATCGTTACAACAACGCCGCCCAGCAGGTGCACGCCTCATCAGCCGGCGGCGCGACGTCCTTCCTGCAGGACATTCCGGTCATTCTCGACAAGCATCAGACGGCACAGCTAGGGCCGGAGATGATCTTCGGTGAACTCGCCGCCCTGGGCCGCATTCCCCGGACAGCGACGGTGTTCGCGGAGACCGAGGCGCGGGTGCTGGAAATCCGCTGGCAGGGCCTGCGGGAACTGCGCCGGTTCGACAATACCTGGAAGACCAAGATCGACACGGCCTACCGCAACAACGCGCTGGGCAATGCGCTCGCTGAATCGCCGATGTTCAAGCACCTGTCGCCGGAACAGCTGAAGAAGGTGGCGGACAGGACCCTGTTCGAAACCCACGGTGCCTTCGACTGGCACACCAGTTACAAGCGCATGCTGGCTCAGGGCCGGGAGATGGAGCATGGCACCCCGATCGCCAACGAGGGTGACTATCCTGACGGAATTCTGATGGTGCGCGCCGGTTTCGCGCGGGTGTCGACCCATCTCGGCAATGGCGAGCGCACGCTGACCTATCTCGGGGCAGGCGACTTCTTCGGGCTGGAAGAGCTGTATCACGCCTGGAAGAACCAGGACCCGGACATTGTCTTCGGCAGTTCCCTGACGGCGCTGGGTTATGTCGATCTGCTGCGGATTCCGCGCCAGGTCCTGGAAGAGTTCGTCTTTCCGGACATGGCGCCACCAAAGACCAGTCTCAAGGATCAGGCGGGGACCGAGATCAGCGCCGATGCCCTGAAGGAATGGGCCGTCGGGCGTCGTTACATCAATGGCACCCGGTCCATGCTGATCGACCTGAACCGCTGCACCCGCTGTGATGATTGTGTGCGGGCCTGTGCCTCGACGCATGGCGGCAACCCGCGCTTCATTCGCCACGGCCAGACGTTCGACAACTGGATGGTCGCCAATTCGTGCATGCACTGCGCCGATCCGGTCTGCATGATCGGCTGTCCGACGGGCGCAATCCATCGTTCCATGCATGATGGCTCGGTCGTCATCAACGATGACACATGTATCGGTTGCGGCACCTGCGCCGCGTCCTGCCCCTACGACAACATCCGTCTGGTGCAGGTGGCGAATCTTTCCGGCGAGCCGCTGGTCGATGACGAGCACAAGCCGATCATGAAGGCGACCAAGTGCGATTTCTGCTCCACCAATCCGGGCGGCCCTGCCTGCCAGAGGGCCTGTCCGCATGACGCCCTGCGCAGGGTCGACTTCCGCGGCCCGGATCCGTTCAGGAGTCCCTATCAATGAGGTCCCTGCACCGCGCTCTCATCATCTTCTGGCTCGCGGCGATCGCGGGTTTCATCTTCGTGGCCTGGAACGCCTGGCAGACCTGGCTTCACAACGGAGAGCCGGCGGTTGTCACGGGCTATACGCTGGCGGGTATCTTCGTCTTCCTGACGCTGTTCAACATGCGCAAGCGCCTGGCGATGATCCCGCTCGGGCGCGGTGCCTACTGGACGGCGGCGCATGGCGTCGCCGGTGTCTTCGCGATCGGCGTGTTCTTCGTTCACACCAAGGGGGTGTTCTGGCCGGACGGTGCCTATGAACAACTCTTTGCCGTGCTGTTCTATCTCGTCAGCCTGTCAGGCATTCTCGGCTACTGGCTGCAGCGGATCATGCCCAAGCGCCTGACAGACAACGGCATGGAAATCATCTGGGAACGCATTCCGAACGAACTTTCGGACATCCGGGACCAGGCGGAAGCCATTGTCGAGGAAGCCGCCGACAAGGCCGCGTCCGATACGCTGGCGCAGTATTACATCGAGACCCTGGCCTGGTTCTTCCGGCGTCCGCGGTTCATGTTCAGCCATTTCTTCGGCGCCCAGTCGGGCCGTGCCTGGATCAGGCGCGAGTTCACGGCCATGCGGCGCTATGTCGATGAAACCGAAGAAACATATCTCCGCCAGCTCGAAGACCTGGCCCAGATCAAGAACCGGCTGGACTTCGCCTATGCGGTGAACGGGTTCCTGAAGATCTGGCTTCTTTTCCACGTGCCCCTCGCCGTCGGTATATTTCTGGTGATGATCTGGCACATCATTCTGGTGCATGTGTATCTGCTATGATTACAGACTCCGATCGCTTCAGTTACCAGAAGAGCGCCTACGAGCGTCCGACATTTCCCTATGTTTGCGGGCGGGCCTGTGCGTTCGGGAAGCCGTGCAGCCGCGGGCCGAACTTCGACGGCTCCTGTGGTGGCACCACCGAATGCAGTCCGTTCCGGAACGGTGACCGCTGGGAATGCCGCCGCCCGCCGAGCGCAGGCGGACCTTGCCAGGGCGGACCGCTGCCAGACGGCTCCTGCTGTCAGTCGCATCCGCCATGCAAGCCGCGGCCCTCGCTGCGCCGTCGCCGCCAGCAGATCTCCTGGCTTGTCGCGACCTTCGTGGTGGCGATCATTGCCGCATTCCTGCATTTTTCGCCGGACTCCTTCGTCGGCGAGAAGGCGGTCCTGTCTTCCATCAGCCCGGGCGCCCTCTCCGGTGCGCATTCGAACTTTGCGCTTGAGGAAAAGGGGTGTGCCGCCTGTCATGAGAACCATGGCAAGGGCGTGGTGGCCTGGGCCAATGCCTTTGTGACCAACCAGTCCGTTGGTGAGAGCTGCGTTGACTGCCACAGCTTTGGCGGCGCGCCGACGTCACCGCACAATGCCACGTTCACCGCTGCCGCCGGGGCGTCTTTCGCAACCTCGTCACCAAGCGCGAACATGAAGACCGATTGCGTCATGTGCCACACGGAGCACCGGGGCCAGGAAGCCAATATCGCGCCGATGCGTGACGCCCAGTGCAACAGCTGCCATGTGCAGTCGATCAAGTCCTTCGGCAAGGATCATCCGGCGTTCGGAAACCGCTACCCGCACGATATGCGCCCGGCAATCGCATTCGACCATACCAGCCATTTCAGCAAGCATTTCCCGGAGAAGCTTCCGGCGGGCGAAACGCGGGGCTGCGTGGATTGCCACCAGATCGAGAAGGCTGGCCTTACCGTGCCGCCGGGCAGTTTCGACCAGAACTGTGCGTCGTGCCATCTGAATGGCATCACCGACCGGAAACTGGCGCTGATCAACGTCCCCTACATGGAAGAGGATCCCTTTGATCAGGATGCGGTGTCAGAGGTCTGTGCGCCGACGCCGGAGGAAGTGGAACTGCTGCGGGAAGCGGCGGAGTCCGGGGAACTCGAAGAGCTGGAGCCCGATGAGTACTTCTATGAAGACAATGGTGACAATGTTCCAGCCGCTCTCGCATTGGCTCTTGGTGTGGCCGCCGACGACCCGGACGGCTACCTGGACGCCATCGGCGCGTTGTATCCTGAACTTGCGGCCTCGGGCGTCGACGCGATCTTCGACCGTATCGAGGCTCTGCCTGGCGACCATCGGACAGACGTGATGCTGGCCGGCCTTGATGGAGAACTCCTGCGGCAGGCAGCCTGTGCGTGGATGCAGAAGATCGAACATGAGACACCCAGCGATGTCCGTGGTGGCGGCTGGTCGTCAGATGGCCTGGCGGTGAGCTATCAGCCCAGCGGCCACGCCGATCCGGTTGCGCGCGCCTGGTTCGACTTCGCAATCAACGCCGAACAGGCCGCTGAGGCAGCCGGTGCTGATGATCTGGTGATCGAGCAGGCATCGGCGCTGAGCGGGCTTCTGACTTCCGATTCCGGTCTGGGCAACTGCACGAAGTGTCACGCTGTGACCCAAGTCACCGACACGGGATCAGAAGCAGAGAAGAATGTCGTCGGCCTGAAAGTGGAATGGGGATATCAATCAGTGACTGATCGCCCCTACGTCGAGTACGACCACAGGCCACACGTTAACCTGCTGGGGCCGGGCACTCTGTGCACCACTTGCCACAAGCAGGATCTGCAGGCGGAATTCGCTGCGTCCTACAAGCAACACGACGCAACGAAATTTGCTCCGGGCTTCCTGCCGGTATCGCAGGAAACATGCACGCAGTGTCATACTGCGGGCAAGGTCCGGCAGGACTGTCAGCTTTGTCATGAGTACCACCTGGAGCCAGGTTTCAATCGGACGATGGGCTTTCAACACCAGGCCCAGGGAAAGACTGAAACCGGCAGGGAAGGAGGTTGAGGATGTTAGACGCGTTTGAGGGCCATCGTGTAGCCACGAAGTCGGCCCGTCTGTTTCTTGCGCTGCTCGCAGCCATGCTGTTCATCGGTATGTCAACGCAGGTGCAGGCGCAGGACACCAGTGCGGCCGATGCTGCGCACACGGAACTCTTTTCTGAAGAAGTGTTCCCGAGTGCTTCGAAATGTGCAGCATGTCATGAGGAAATCTACAAGGAATGGTCGTCATCGAACCATGCCTATGCATCGATTTCCCCGATGTTCCACAAGTTCGAGCAGGCAATCACCAATCTGACCCAGGGGACAATCGGCACGTTCTGCGTGCGGTGTCACCAGAGTGTCGGCACGACCATCGGCGAGAGCCGCGCTGCCCCGTTGTGGGAACGCAGCCAGGTCTCCCGCGAGGGCATCACCTGCATCACCTGCCATCGTGTGAAGGATACCTATGCGAAGGCGAACGGTGAGCGTCGCATCGAACCGGGCAAGATCTATTCGCCGGTCTACACCAACTCCGATGGCGAAGGCCTGAAGAAGGTTCTGGAAGACAAGAGCTTCTATCGCGTCGCGACCAGCGACGAGGAGCGCGGCAACCAGATCCACACCGAAGTGGTGAAGTTCACGCAGATTTCCAAGTCCGAATTCTGCGTCAGCTGCCATCAGGTTGCGGTCAATCTGGGCATCAAGCTGGAAGTTGTCTGGGACCAGTATCGTGACAGCCCGGCCAATGCGGCTGGCGTCACCTGTCAGGAATGCCACATGGGCAAGGATCCGGGCCTGCCGAACGGCTATGCCCGCGGGCCCGCCGCAGTGGTGAATGGTGAGGAGATCAATCCTGACCGCGCGCGTCACAACCATGCCTTCTACGGGCCGGGTTATCCGATCGCGCATCCTGGAATCTTCCCGCACAATCCTGCGGCCGAGAACTGGACCATTGATGAATGGCTGCAGTTCGATTACCGCTCCGGATGGGGCACGGAGGAATTCGAGGAAAAGGTCTACGACGGTGAGATCGAGGTCGAATTCCCCGACGTCTGGGACAACGAGGATGACCGCTTCGAGGCCCGTGAGATCATCGAGGAGAATATCGAGGGTCTGGAGTACAAGCGGGAACTGCGGCGCGCAGTCATGGAGAATGGCAGCCATCTTGATGGTCCGTTCTTCGACGGCACCCCGGTTGCCGGCCAGGACTTCGATTTCAACTACCTGGTCACCAACATCAACTCCGGGCATAACCTGCCCTCGGGCAGCCTTGGCGCCCAGCCGGAAATCTGGCTGAACGTCGCGCTGACCGATCCGGATGGCAACCGCATCTGGGAATCGGGTTATGTCGACAGTGCAGGTGACATGGCGGACCTGCATTCGGAAGATGTCCAGCAGGGCAAGCTGGCTCACGATGACCAGCTGTTCAACCTGCAGACCAAGTTCCTGACGACGAACCTCAAGGGTACGGATCGGGAAATGTTCCTGCCGGTGAACTTCGATGTCGACCAGCGTCCGTTCCTGCGTCAGCCGAACATTCCGACCACGGTGCTGAACCATCCCGCCTTCGTGCGGATGGAAGGCCGCTCGATCCCGCCGCTTGGTGATCGGGAAGCCAAGTACACGGTACCGGGTGAGCTGATGACCAAACCGGGGACCTATCGTCTGTCGGCCCGCATGCGCAGCCGTGCGGAACCCATCTACTTCATGCGCTTTGTCGGCGCGACGAAGGAGATGGAGCAGACGATGAACCAGTGGATGCTGGACATGCATCCCTACACGGTGGAGATCGAGGTCAAATAAGGACCTCAAGCGATTGGTGCCGGGGCGGTCGGCGGACCGCCCCGGAGCATCAACCGAAAAAACAGGTGCTCTGTCTGGAGCAGGAGGGGAAGTTGGGTATTCTGGATCTCCGTCTCGTACGACGGTCAGTCGCGAGCCTCACGGCTGTCGCGGCACTTGCTGTCTTTACCGGACCGTCATGGGCCGCAGAAGACTACAATCCGAAGATGTCATCCGGCGCCAAGCGTGTTGAGCTGCAGGAAAACGCCTTTGGGGCCGATCCGGCCTATGAGGATCAGGAATATGACATCGAAGCGCAGCTCGCCATTTACGGCGGCAAGTCGGAGGTCGTGGCACCGCGCCCGCTCTTCGAACTCGGTCGCAAGCAGTATGTGCCCGGCCAGCTTCCGGAGCCGAGCGAAGTCTTCGGTGAGCTGAACCCGACAAATTTCGCGGTCCAGGCCTTTGGTGACTGGCGGACGGCAGTCGCGTTCAACGATTTCGGCAACAATGAACTGGCCCAGATCGCGACCCGCCTCAACATCGACATCGACATGAAGATCACGTCGACGGAGCGTCTGCATGCCTTCATTCGTCCGCTGGACAGCGGGGCTGACTTCACGCGCTGCGAACTTGCCGGCAACGACAGGGACCAGGGGTGCAAGCTTCAGTCGGATCTGAACCTGGAGACACTGTTCTTCGAAGGTGACCTGGCAAACATCGCGTCCGGCATCACCGGCGATTACTACAAGACCGACCGTCCGTTCACCGTCGGTTTCGTGCCGCTGTTCTTCCAGAACGGATTGTGGATGGATGACGCAATCTTCGGTGGGGCCTTCTCATTCCCGGCGCTGAATTCACCGGTGCTCGACATCACCAACATGGATTTCACGCTGTTCTACGGTTTCAACGACGTGAACAATGCGGCGATCCGGGACCTGAGTGGGGGTGTCGCGGATCACAGCGTTCAGGCCTATGGTGCCCATGCCTTCATCGAAGCCCGCGAGGGGTATCTGGAGGTCGGCTACGGCATCCTCGACGCTGATCGCAGCAAGATCGGTGACCAGGACCTGCACAGCCTCGGTATTTCATGGTCATCGCGCTACAAGAACATCTTCGGCTACTCGTTGCGGACATTCATCAGTCGGCAGAAACGCGAAGATGGTGGCCAGGATCTCGGCAACGGCATGGCCTTCCTGCTCGAGACAAGCTGGATGACGTCAAAGCCTTACACCTTCATCCCCTATGCCAACTTCTTTCTCGGCATCAACCGGCCGCAGCCGCTTGCGAACGCCGAGGGCCTGTTGATTAACACGGGCATCAACTTCGAGACGGATGGCCTGACCGGGTTCCCGTTCCTCGACGATACGGCGGCTGACACCTTCGGTGGTGCCATCGGCCTGCAGTATCTGTTCAACCTTGACCAGCAGCTGGTGGTCGAGGCGGCGACGGTGCAGCAATATGGCGAGCAGGCAAACATTGCCGGTGACCAGTATGCGCTTGGTGTGCGCTGGCAGTTGCCGATCTCGAAGGCATGGATCCTTCGTGCCGACGCGATGTATGGTGTTCGCTTCAACGACGACGACATCGGGGGTGTCCGGTTCGAAGTGCGCCGGAAGTTCTGATCGGAATCCGGTCCTGCGGGTGGCTTGATCCACCCGCGGGATCACCGGTCTGAGCTGACCTGCGATATCCAAAGGGGGACGGGATGGAATTCGGTCTGGTCAATACCGCAGCATTCGCCGTACTGGCTTTGCTCGGGTTCTATGTTCTCAGCCTGATCTACAACAACTTCCGCACGGCGGGGATTGTTGATCGGGGCGTGCAGGAGGAAATCGGTTTCCTTCGCCAGAAGGTCGAGCAGATCAAGGCGGTTCGGGAGTTCGACAAGCAGAAGAACGAACTGTCCTGGAACGGTATCCGCAAGTTCCGGGTGGAGCGGAAGAACCCGGAGAACAAGGATATCTGCTCCTTCTACCTGCATCCGCACGACGAGCGTCCGCTGCCACCGTTCAATCCCGGACAGTACCTCACCTTCAAGCTCGACCTGCCGTCGGGCAAGAAGGTGACGACGCGTTGCTATTCCCTCTCGGACAGCCCGAAGAGCGAATATTATCGCGTCTCGATCAAGCGCAATCCGCCGCCGAAGGATCCGGCCAAGGCCGACGTTGGCAAGTCGTCGTCCAATTTCTTCCACGACAACATCAACGAGGGCGATATCCTCGACGTGCTGGCGCCGAACGGGGATTTCTTCCTCGACATGCATCGCCAGACACCGGTTGTCCTCATCGGTGGCGGCATCGGCATCACCCCGGTCCTCTCCATGCTCAACGCGATCGTCGAATCCGGCTCCAAGCGGGAAACCTGGTTCTTCCTCGGGGTCCGCAACGGCAAGGAGCACGTGTTCCGGGAGCATCTGGAAGCCATCGACCGCGCCCATGAGAACGTGCATGTCCGCATCTGCTATTCCGGTCCCGATGACACGGATGTCGAAGGCAAGGACTATCACCACAAGGCCCGTGTCGGTGCTCCGCTGTTCCAGGAAGTGCTGCCGTCGAACAACTACGACTACTACTTCTGTGGTCCGCCCCCGATGATGGAGAGCCTTTTCCACGGTCTGCGTGACTGGGATGTGCCAGAAGGCAATATCCACTTCGAAGCCTTTGGTCCCGCGACCGTCAAGTCGAAGAAGTCCACGGATGCACCCGCAGATGCGGGTGCGGCACCGGCTACCGGATTCAAGCTGAAG
Source organism: Minwuia sp. (assembly GCA_029213165.1). Classification (GTDB taxonomy): domain Bacteria; phylum Pseudomonadota; class Alphaproteobacteria; order Minwuiales; family Minwuiaceae; genus Minwuia. Next base: position 3,653 of record JARGNO010000025.1, on the reverse strand, counting down.
TTCGTGCGCTCCGAGAAGGAGATCGTCTGGGATGGCTCCGCCGACACGATCCTCGAGTTCGCGGAAGCAAACGATATCGACATGGATTCCGGCTGTCGTGCCGGGGCCTGCGGCACCTGTGTCACAGCGGTGCTGAAGGGCGACGTCAATTACGCGACGGAGCCAAGCGCAGAGGTCAACAAGGGGTCATGTCTGACCTGCATCTCCACGCCGAAATCCGACATGGAGCTTGATGCCTGATTTTCGGTTGATGAAAGTCTCGGGTCTCTAATTGGGGGCGCTCCGGTCATGGGACAGGGGCGTCCCTTTTCGTTTCCCAAGAACACCCGGCGCGGCCGGTGACCGGAATCGCAGATGACGGATGACCTTGACCGGCTGCTGGCGGAAATTCGCGTCTGCCGTATCTGTGCGGCTCATCTGCCTTGTGAACCGCGCCCGGTCCTGGCGGCTGCACCCGCTGCGCGGATCCTTGTCGCCGGGCATGCTCCCGGCATCCGGGTGCAACGCTCCGGCATCCCCTGGGATGACCCTTCCGGGGACCGCCTGCGGGAATGGCTGGGGGTCGACAGGGACATTTTCTATGATCCCGACCGCTTCGCCATCGTTCCCATGGGCTTCTGCTATCCGGGTACAGTCAAGGGTTCTGGCGACCTGCCGCCCCGGCCGGAATGTGCCGCCACATGGCATTCCAGATTGATGGCGACCCTGCCGAATGTCGCGTTCACGCTGGTACTTGGACGTTACGCCCAGGAATGGCACCTCGGCGACAATCGCGAGAGGACGCTGACCGCGACTGTCGCCAGATGGCAGGACTACATGCCACGCTATCTGCCGCTGCCGCACCCGTCGGGACGCAACAATGGCTGGCTTGCCCGCAATCCCTGGTTCGAGGCGGAAGTCATTCCGGCATTGCGCAACCGGGTCGCCGGTCTGCTGGGCTGACGGAGCCGTCGCGAACTGTTTCACAACCCGATCGGCCCGATGCAGACCGGGCACGGTCATTGCCACTGCGCGTTCCGGTTTCCCGAGGGCGATCAGGCGCGGCTGCCGGGCCAACCCCTCAATGCATGTTGCCGCTGCCCGCTTCGCCGGTCCCCGGCCCTTCGGCCGGGACATGGATCGCGCTGGCCTGATGGTGCACCATGCGCCAGCGCCCGGCCTCCAGACGGAAGACATTGGTTGCAGCCAGTGAATGCGGCCCGATCCGTTCGGTGCAGATGACAATCCCGGTGTCACCATGCAGGAAGGCGGCGGCATTGGCGAAGCTGATCCCCGGCGGCTGCTGCAATATATCGAACCAGCCGGAAATGACTTCGGTTCGCCCCTGGCTGGCGAAGTGCCCGGGATGGATGCAGGTGATTTCCTGCCGGGCCGACCAGATGTCGGTCATCCAGCCCAGATCCCCGCTGGCGAAGGCGGCGTAGAAGGCTTCATTGATTGCCAGCAGGTGATCTTTTGGGTCGATTTCGTCGGTCATCCGGTCATCATAGCGGCCATGATCGTGAATTGTCTCAATACCCTCCGCCTGCAACGTGATGCGATGCGCCTGAACAGCCTGCTTTGCGCCGGAATGGCGCTCGGGATGTTGAGCGCCTGCACTTCAATGCAGCAACCCGCCGGACCCCGCGTCGCGGAACCATTGGTAACCGACAGTCACTTCGTCATGGCTGATGGTTATCAGCTGCCCTACACGCATTCCGTCCCGGCCCGGCCAAAGGCAGTGGTGATTGCCCTTCACGGTTTCAATGACTACCGCAGGGCCTGGGAAGAACCCGCCAGCCGCTGGAACACCCAGGGCATTGCCGTCTACGCCTATGATCAGCGTGGCTTCGGGGAGACCGAGAACCGAGGGATATGGCCTGGCGTTCCCACTCTCACCCGAGATCTTTCCAGCGTCGTGGACCTTGTCCGGGCGCGCCATCCCGGCCTGCCGGTTCACCTGGTGGGAGAGAGCATGGGGGGTGCAGTGGTCATGGCGGCCCTGGGCTCCCCCGGGGCGCCGCAGGTGACCAGTGCGGTCCTGTCGGCACCTGCTGTCTGGAGCCGCAAGACAATGACCGGGTTTGCCCGCTGGGCGCTCGACTTCTTCTCTTCGAACATGCCTGGTTATACTGCCACGGGAGGCGGGCTGGGCGTCCGTGCATCCGACAACGACGCGGTGCTGCGCGCGATGGGCGCGGACCCCCTGTTCATCAAGGCGACACGGTTTGACGCCGTTTCCGGATTGGTTGACCTGATGGATGCAGCCTACAATGCCGTACCCAGCATCCAGACGCCGCTGCTGGTGCTTTATGGTCGGCGGGACCAGATCGTGCCCTGCCAGTCAGTGCGAAAGACCCTGGAACGTTTTCCGGACGCGCCGGACCTGGCGGTCTATCCGAATGGCTGGCACCTGCTGTTCCGGGACCTGCAGGGTCCGATCGTGCAACACGATGTCGGACAATGGCTGCTGCAACCCGACGGGATCCTGCCCAGTGGCGCGGGAGGCGGCACAGTGGCGGCATTGTGCGAGACCCCGAATCCCGACACACACCTGGCACGTGCGGACAGTTAGAACGTTCCGCAGGTTGATTGCGGCACCGGCCCGCTCCCCATGGGGCTCACACCTGACGTCTCAACTCAGGCGAAAGCCCTCATAGCCCTTCTCGACGACTTCGGCACATTTCTGCAGATAGGCCGGAAAGCCGCCGATATAGGGCATGAAGACCCGAGGCTTGCCAGGAATGTTCGCACCGATGTACCAGGAACTGCAGGTGGACCGCAGGGTCAGGCCAGCAACCTGGTCGCCATGTGCCACCCAAGCCTCCTCCGCTTCCGGCTCCGCCTCGACGCGTCTCAGGCCCCTTTCGGCAATGTGGGCAATGCAATCGGCGATAAACTCGGCATGCTGTTCGACGGACGGCAGCATGTTGGTCAGCACTGACGGGCTGCCCGGGCCGGTCACCATGAACATGTTCGGGAACCCGGTGGTCATCAGGCCCAGATAGGTCTTTGGCCCTTCCTGCCACTTGTCGGCGAGGGGGCGACCGCCGCAACCCCGGATATCGACCCGCAGCAGCGACCCTGTCATGGCGTCGAAGCCGGTCGCGAAGACAATGCAGTCGAAGGCGTGCTCCTGCCCCGCGATCCTCAGCCCGCGTTCCGTCAGTGCCTCGATGGGGGTGTCACGGATATCCACCAGATGCACGTTCGGCCGGTTGAAGGTCTCGTAGTACCCGGAATCCACACACAGCCGCTTGCAGCCGATGATATTGCTCGGGCAAAGCAGTTCCGCGACCTCCGGATCATTGACGGTTTCCCGGATCTTGTTACGGACAAAATCAGCGGCAAACCGGTTCGATTCCTCGTCCAGCAGCAGATCGTTGAAGGCCCCCAGAAAGGTCAGTCCCCCCTTCTGCCAGCGATGTTCGAACCTTGCCTGACGCTCCGCATCGTCAACGGCTCTTGCCGAAACATCATTGGCCTGGAACAGGATGCCGGCGGGCATCTGCCTTGCCTGCGCCCTGATCTCGGCATAACGGGCCTTGGTCTGCGCGACATCCTCCGGGTCCAGGGGCCGGTTCCGCGCCGGGATCGCATAGTTCGCGGTGCGCTGAAAGACAGTCAGGGCTTCCGCCTGCCCGGCAATGATCGGGATCGACTGGATGGCTGAG
>JARGNO010000024.1:803-52492 GCA_029213165.1 Minwuia sp. | reverse complement strand
GTGCCAGCCTTGCCAGACGCTCCAGCTTGCGTGGTCCGACAATCTGGTTGCTGACCAGCACGTCGCCGACGCCGCCATGCACCAGCACCTCTGCTTCCGACACCTTCTGACAGCACTGGCCCACCGCGCCGAGACCGATCTGGGCCAGCGCCACGTCCACCGACTTGTGGGTCTTCGCGTGGGGGCGCAGGCGAACGCCCGCCGTATCGGCCAGGTGCTGCATCTGCCGCAGATTGCGTTCGAACGCGTCGAGATCGACCAGCAGGGCCGGCGTATCAACGTCGGTGAGTGCATCCCCGATTCGGGCGGGTGGTGGCTGGGTCATGGTCAGGTTGCCTTCTCGTGATGTGGGGAGGCTGGCTGCAATGCACGGCTGGGCGTAGTCTGGACGCCAAGGGAGATCCGATCATGCGTGCAATGTTTCACTGCCTTGTCCTTCTGATCCTCGTGCCGGTCCTCAGCGGTCCCATGATGGCCAGGGCCGACGATACGCCGTTACGGCTGGCGCTGGACAGCCTTGTTCGGGTGAATGCCGACATTGCCCCGGACGGTCGCACGGCGCAGGCGCTGGGGGCGACGCGAGAGGGCACCGGAATTGTGCTCGACGATTCCGGGCTGGTCCTGACCATCGGTTACCTGATTCTGGAGGCGATGGCGGCGACGGTCACCGATATCGATGGCAATGCGGTCGCGGCCGACGTGGTTGCCTATGATCATGCAACCGGGCTTGGGCTGCTGCGGGCGCCGCGGCCGCTGCGCCGTCCGGCCGTGCGAATGGGGGAATCGTCCGCCCTGGCGCGTGAAACGCCGGTACTGGCGGCAGGCCACGGCGGCGCGGAATCCGCCTGGCCCGTTGCTGTCGCCGACATCCGGGATTTCAGTGCCTATTGGGAGTATCTGCTGGAGGATGCCCTGTTCACGATGCCGCCCGTGCCTGCGTGGCAGGGCGCGGCCCTGTTCGGACCCGACGGGCGGCTGCTGGGTGTCGGCTCGCTGTTCGTGCCCGATGCCCGGCGCAGGCCGTCGCGGCGTCCGGGAAACATGTTCGTGCCCATCGATTCCCTGAAGCCGGTGCTGGGGGACATGCTGACCGCCGGCCGCGGTCGGGCGTCTGAACGGCCCTGGCTCGGCATCTTTACCAATGATCATAGGGGGTATGTCGTCGTTACATACGTCGCCACGGATGGCCCCGCCGAAGCGGCAGGACTGCAGCCCGGCGATATCGTGCTGGAGGTGAATGGTGAACGGGTCCGGTCCATGGCGGAGATGTACCGGAAGGTCTGGACGCTGGGGAGTCCTGGCGTGGCAGTGCCACTGACCCTGGGGCGCCAGGGGGGATTTCAGAAGGTCACCGTGACCTCCGGGGACCGCTACGAATACCTGAAATGGGACAGTACCTACTGATACCTGCCGGACTTGGCTCGCCGAAGTAGTTACCCGATTAAGGGGTTATTTACAGGTCATCGGTACAACTGGAGACCGATCAGTTGCACGAGCAAGCTTCTTCATTGCTTGAGCAGGCAACGGGTCAGGGACATGGCAGAAGGCCGTGCAGTTGGTTTCATGCCCAGGGGCAGCAGTATGCACGATGGTCGTTTTCAGGTTCTGACCGTGTCCTCAGGTCACGGTCGCCTAGATGAGATAGCACCCAGACTGAGCGTTGGCGGCACCACCGTCGTCGGTCACAGGGTTGCCTCTCTGGAGGAAGCGGTTCAGGCCGCCGAAGCGGATCAGTTCGACTGCATCCTGCTGGATGTGGGGACGGATGCCGAAGCGCCTAAGACCCTGCGCCATCGCCTGCTCGACAAGGCCATCAGCCTGCCGATCATTGTCATCGCCGACGGGCTTTCCTCATCCGAGATGGTGGAACTGCTGCGGGCCAATGTGGCCGACTGCATCACCGCCAGGGATCTGAGCATCGATCGTGTGGTTCGCGCGATCTGGAACGCCACCCGCTCCGCCCGCACCGAGCGTGCATTGAGCCTGGCAGAGGCGCAGCGGGTCCACAATGTGCTGCACGACCATCTGACCGATCTGCCGAACCGTTCCCTGTTCTTCGACCGTCTGGACCAGGCACTTTCGCTGGGCGACCGGCAGCGGACGCCGCTGGCGATCCTGACGTGCAACATCAATGGCTTCAATCGTATCAATGGCGAGATGGGCCATCACATCGGCGACCAGCTGCTGCGGGCGGTCTCGGAGCGGATCAATTCCGCCCTGCGCCGCTCCGACACCCTGGCGCGTCTCGGCGATGACGAATTCGGCGTCATCCTGCCGACCGGCGCCTCGCAGGAAGGCGCCGAGCGCGCGGCGGCCAAGATCATCGCCGCTCTCGACATGCCTTTCGAACTGCATGACCACACGTTCAGCATCGGTGTCCGGATCGGCATCGCGCTGTATCCGACCCATGGCACCCGGGGTTCGACCCTGTTGGTGCGGGCGGAGAACGCCATGCGGGACGGACGGCGCGACAACCAGAGATTCGCGGTCCATGTCGCGGGTCGCCACCATGATCAGGACAAGGGCCGCCCCCTGGTCGAGGAATTCAAGCACGCCCTGAACGATGGCGACCGCCAGTTGTTCATGACCTTCCAGCCGAAGATCAACATGCGCAATCAGCAGATCCATGGTGTCGAGGCGCTGGTGCGCTGGCGTCATCCGGATCGTGGCATGGTGTTCCCTGATGACTTCATTCCGCTGGCCGAGGATGCCGGGCTGATCGACAAGCTGACCATGCATGTGCTGAACCACACGCTGGCCCAGCAGGCGGCCTGGCGGGCGGAGGGAATCGACCTGACCGTCGCCGTCAACCTGTCGGCCAAGACCCTGCAGGACGCACGGTTCCCGGCGCAGGTTCAGGACATGATGCGCAAGTGGTCATCGGATCCGACCAAGCTGGTGCTGGAAATCACGGAGAGCGCGATCATTCTGGACGTTGACCGTGCCACGGCAACGCTGAACCAGCTCGACAATCTGGGTATCCGCATCTCCATCGACGATTTCGGCACGGGCTATACCTGTCTTTCGTACATCCGGCGTCTGCCGGTCGAGGAACTGAAGGTCGACAAGTCCTTCGTCATCGGCATGGCCACATCACCGGACGACTGGGTGATTGTCTCCTCGCTGATAGAACTTGGCCACAACCTGGGCATGACGGTGGTGGCTGAAGGTGTCGAGGACGAGCAGACCCTGCGGACGCTGGGTGAGGTAGGCTGTGACTTCGCGCAGGGCTACTACATGGCCCGGCCGCTTCCCGCCGACGACCTGACCGAGTGGCTGATGACATCGCCATGGGGTCTGGAGAGCACCATGGCTGGTGGAATGGCGAAGCCCAGCACCGCGCCGCGCCATCTCCGCGTTTCCGGCAAGGAAGCAGCCAACGTTCATGAGTTGCGCCCGGCCTCCGGTATGTGACAGTTTCCCCCGTCGATTGACGGAGGGTTCGGATGCATATCGGAACGGCTTGGCGGAGGCTTTTCCGCATCGTCCTGTGCGGGTTGCTGCTGGCGACCGGCATGGCTCCGTCCGTCATGGCAGAGACCGTCGGCGAGGGGCTGGATGCCTATCGCGTCGGAGATTTCGAGCGGGCGCGGCAAATCTGGCAGGAGCTGGCCGACGACGGCGATGCGGCCGCGCAGTTCAATCTGGGAACACTCTACGATTCCGGCGAAGGCGTCGAACAGGATTCGGCGCGCGCAGCCGAACTCTGGGCCGCTGCGGCGGATCAGGGACTGCTGGTCGCCACCCATAATCTCGCCCTGATGGAGCTTGAACAGGCCGCCGGCGATCCGGCCCGTCTGGAGGCCGCGCGTGCACGGCTGGAGCAGGCAGCAGTGTCGGGCCTGCCGAGGGCAACCTATACCCTTGGCAAGATGTACCTGCTGGGCGTTGGCGTGCCGCAGGACGTGGACCGGGCGCTGGAACTGCTGCGTCAGGCGGCGGAGACCGGTCTGCCCCGGGCCGAATACAACATGGGCAAGATCTATCGTGATGGGCAGGGGGTCGAGGCCGATCCGGTTGCCGCAGCCGACTGGTTCGGGCGTGCTGCGCTGCATGGCCATCCCGGTGCGCAGGATCACTATGCCCGACGCCTTGCCGCGGGGGAGGGGATCGCGGCGGACCCGGTTGCCGCGCTGGGATTCGCACTGCTTGCGGCCCGCCAGGATTATCCTGATGCTCTCGCCATGGCCGAGGACCTGAAACAGAAGCTGGGGATCATGCAGGTTGTCGCCGCCGTCCGGTTCGCCGACAGCTTCGTGCCCGCCCGTCCATCTGCGGCGGCTTCCCAGTGACATCCGGCGCGGGGCAGTCGCTTCGGCGTGGATTGTTGCTGGTTCTCAGCCTGCTGCTCCTGCTCGGAACCGCCAATGCCCAATCGGATCTGCCGCCTGACCTGATACAGCGCCTCGACCGTGGTGTTGCCGAGGCGCGGGCGCGCAATGCCGAGGCACTTGAAAGCCCGGCATTCAGTGACCTCCGGCCCGGCAATGAACATGTCGCATCTGTCGCCGTGATCAATGCGGCGGGCAACCCGTCACGCGCAGCGGCAATCGTCGGTTATCTCTCCACCAGGATGCCGGAGGCCAGGGATCAGATCAGCCGCGCCGTCGGGGGCAGTTTCCCCGGTTTCGCGACGGAGATCCGTGCTGCCGCCGGCACGCCGCCAGCGCCTGCGGATCCCGGATTCACCCAGGGCACGGACACAGTAGGGTTCTGGTACAGTCAGCCCGCGCTTGACCGGTTCCGCAGTGGTCCGGCGGGTGTTGCGCCGAATGGGCCATTGCCGTCGGTCGGGGCGGTGTCAGCGACGCGTGCCGGGCGGGAACGCGCGACCGATCTGCCCGCACTGGTCCCGGTGGAAGAACCATGGGACCCGTTGCAGCCGATGAACCTGCTGTTCTACAGCTTCAATCAGGCGGTGGATCTGGTGGTGCTGCGTCCGGCGGCCTGGCTGCTGGACAAGGCACCTGACCCGGTCCAGACCAGTATCGCCAATGCCGTCCACAACTACAGCGAACCGATCATCTTCGTGAACGATATCCTGCAGGGCGAGTTCACACAGGCCAGCCTGTCCGTGGGGCGCTTTGCGCTGAACACGACGCTGGGACTGGGCGGGCTGTTCGATGTCGCCGACATGTGGTTCGGGTGGGAGCCGCACAACGCCGACTTCGGGCAGACATTGCACCGCTATGGCGTTCCCGCCGGTCCCTATCTCGTGCTGCCGGTGCTGGGGCCGACCAATCTGCGGGATGCCTTCGGCTACGCGGCGGCGGAGGCAGCGGACCCCTTTGCGCTGGTCACGAAGGTGCCGGGCCGCATCATCCACGGGACGACCGAGGAACTGTCCGACCGCATGATCGCCTTTCCCGTGGAGGAAGCGATCCGCAATGGCGAAGACCACTATGAGCGCCAGCGCGCACTGTACTATCAGCGCAGGGCAGTTACCCTGTCGCGACGCACTTCGCGTCAGACAGAAGGGGCGGCACTGGACGCCGACCTGTCGCGACCGGAGTTCTACAGACCAGAGTTCGATCACTGACAGGGCGGGACTGATCCGCCCCTGGGGGAGGGAAATGGGACATGCCGATCTTCGGTCCTGACGTCACACTCAACAATCCGGCCTATATCGACGATTCGGCGCGTATCTTCGGCAAGGTCACGATCGGGGAACAGGCGTCGGTCTGGGCCTATGTCGCGATGCGGGCGGAAGTGCGTGACATCGTGATCGGGAAGCGCACGAACATCCAGGACTTCTGCATGGTCCACGTGGGGGCTCACACTAGCTCCATCATCGGGCAGGACTGTTCGATCACGCACCATGCGATCATCCATGGCTGCCAGCTGGGCGACAATGTGCTGGTCGGCATCAATGCGACCGTGATGGACGGGGCGGTCGTGGGCGACAACTGCATCATCGGACAGAACGCCTTCGTGCGGGAAAACCAGGTGGTGCCCCCCAATTCCATCGTCGTCGGCGTGCCCGCCACGGTGAAGGCGACCCGCAACAACTACCTCGCCAACCGCATCAATGCATTCATGTATTACGAGAACGCGCTGGCCTATGCGCTCGGCAACTACCGGCGCTGGAGCGAGGAATCCTTCGTCCAGCTTGCCGCCGACGAGATGGACCGGCTGAAGGGTGAACTGGCCGCGATGCAGTCACAGGAGGCACAGCAGCAATGAGTACCGCCACTATCGAGATTCGCGCGCCCTACCTGATGTTCCTGGGCGATGTACATGACCAGCTTGCCGCCAAGACGGCGACCGGTGTGGTCCACTGGCGACGCGATGACTGCATCGGCCAGGTGCGTTTCGCCGACTGCAAGGCAGATCTTGGCCTTTCCGACATGACGGTGGCGCAGGGACGGCAGGCCGGGGCCGAGACCCTGGTGATCGGTGCCGTCAATCCCGGTGGCATACTGCCGGACCACTGGGTCGCGGCCATCGTGGAGGCGCTGGAAAGCGGCATGGATGTGGCCTCCGGCCTGCACATGCGGCTGGCCGCCCAACCCCGCGTGGCGGAGGCCGCGAAACGCACCGGGCGCAATCTGTTCGACGTGCGCCATCCGACAGGCTCCCTGCCGACAGGCAAGGGAACGAAGCGTTCGGGCAAGCGCTTGCTGACGGTCGGCACCGACTGTTCCGTCGGCAAGATGTACACCTCGCTCGCCATCGCAGCAGAAATGCAGGCCAGAGGCTGGAAGGCGGATTTCCGCGCCACGGGACAGACCGGGATCTTCATTGCCGGTTCCGGAATCTCCGTCGATGCGGTGGTCGCCGATTTCATTTCCGGCGCGGCCGAGGTGCTGGGCCCGGCGAATGACCCCGACCATTGGGACGTGATGGAGGGGCAGGGGTCGTTGTTTCATCCCTCCTTCGCCGGGGTGACGATGGGGCTGGTCCATGGCTCCCAGCCCGACGCCCTTGTGCTCTGCCATGAGCCGACACGGCGCAAGATGCGCAATGTCGAGCATCCGATTCCGGCGATTGACGCCTGCATCCGGGGCCATGTGGAGGCGGCACGTCTGACCAACCCGGCAGCCCGCTGCATCGGCATTGCCGTCAATACCAGCGCCCTGCCGGAGGCAGAGGCCGCCGACTGCCTGAAACAGATTGCCGACCAGCACGGCCTGCCGACCGTTGACCCGGTCCGTACGGGGGTGGCCGCGCTGGTCGATGCACTGGCGTGAGGCAGCTTTCGTTTCAGCGGGAGATCTGGCCGATCCGGGGCACCTTTCGCATCTCCCGCGGCACCAAGACCACGGCGGAAGTACTGGTCGCCCAGGTGACGCAGGATGGCTTCACGGGCCGGGGCGAATGCGTGCCCTACCGGCGCTACGGCGAGACCTTCGAGAAGGTGGAGAAGCAGATTTCGGAGGCGCAGAAGGCCATCGAGGGCGGGGCCGACCGTGAGGCCCTGCTGGACCTGATGGTCGCCGGGGCGGCCCGCAACGCGGTTGATTGTGCGCTCTGGGATCTGGAGGCGAAGCTGTCGGGCAAGCCGGTGCATGAACTGGCCGGGCTGCCCGCGCCCGGGCCTGTCACGACGGCCTTCACGGTGACCCTGGATGACCCGGAGAAGATGGCTGAGGTCGCGGCGCGGGAGGCGCATCGTCCGCTGCTGAAACTGAAGCTCGGCAATCCGGAGGGCGATGTAGCCCGCGCCCGCGCCGTGCGCGCTGCCGCGCCCGGTTCGACACTGGTGGTCGATGCCAACGAGGGCTGGAAGCCCGAGCAGTTGAACGACCTGTTCGCCGCCTTCGCCGAACTGGACGTGCGGATGATCGAACAACCCCTGCGGGCCGGTGATGATGCCGCGCTGGGCACCGTCAGCCGCGCGGTGCCGATCTGCGCCGACGAAAGCTGCCATGCCACGGACAGCCTCTCCGCGCTGCAGGGCCGCTACGACATCGTCAACATCAAGCTGGACAAGACCGGCGGCCTGACCGAGGCCCTGCGCCTGCGCGACGCCGCCCGTGACCAGGGGTTCCAGGTCATGGTCGGCTGCATGGTCGCCACCAGCCTCGCCATGGCCCCGGCCCTGCTGGTCGCCCAGGGCGCGGACTTCGTCGATGTCGACGGCCCGCTGATGCTGAAACAGGACCGCGAACCGGGCCTGACCTTCGACGGTTCGACCGTGAGTCCTGCGGGGCCGGAACTGTGGGGCTGAGGACGTGATAGCTGGTCGAAATACCATCAGTCGTTGGCTGGCTATGTTCGTATCGCATCTTCGCTACGTTGTTCTGTATTTTTTCCTGACTGTGGGAGCATTCTGCTCCCTGATGTTTTTATTTGAGGCGCTGGAGTTTCACGGCAAGGCTATTGGGATCATAGTTGCCGGGCTTTTCATATTGAATCCCCTGGTTGCGAAGAGGGAGAAATTGTTTCTTGTCTTCATAGAAGGAATTTTTCTATCAAGGCGTGAATATCATTCCATGCTTCTTGCAACGGCTGTTGTCCTGTTTGTTGGCTCGATCACGGTTTGGTTTTTCTGGTTTGATTTCGTCGAGAATCTCTTGGCCGGAAAAATTCTTGCAGGCGCAGGAGGGGATTTTGAGCAGATCGTGAGTTTTTCGCTGATGATCGCGGTTCCTGTTGCCACCTTGAGGTACATCTTCTTCCTTCTCGAATGCGTCAATACTGCCCCGCCTGTTTCCGATTTTGAGGCGGATCAATCGTAAGAAGCTGATTTCAGGAGCGGAGCCACCTCGTCGGCGATGCCGCGCCTACCCCACCGCCGCCTTCAGCCGCGGTGCCACCTCCCCGACGAATTTTTCCAGGTGCGGGTTCATCTGTTCGGTGGTCATGCCGGGCGGGACGGCCCAGGTGACCAGGTCGGTGATGCCGAATTCGCGGACGAACCCGGTCAGTTCCTGCACGCAGTGATCGACGTCGCCGACCACCCAGCTCTGCGGAATGCGGCCCTGGTCGGTGGTGCTGGAGAGCCCATCGCCGGACTCGCGGTTGAAGCGCAGGTAGACCTCCATGCGGTAGCGTTCGGCCCGTTTCACGGCGGGCCAGTCGCGCTCCGGATCGTCGGTGACGAGGCAGGACCTGATGATGCCGACACGCCGCGTCGCCGGGTCGATGCCCTGTGCCGCCATGTCCTGCCGCCAGGGGTCCAGCACTTCCGCCCGGGTGCCCTGGGGCAGCAGGTTGGTGCCGAAGCGGGCGGCGCGACGGGCACCCGCCTCTGACATGGCGGCGATCCAGAGGGGCGGTCCGCCGGGCTGCACGAAGCCGGGCTTGATGATCACATCCTCGAACCGGTAGCGCTTGCCGGTGAAACTGAACTTCTCGCCGGAGAAGCAGTGCTGCAGGACGGCTATCCCCTCCTCCGTGCGCGACACCCGCTGCTTCACGGGAATGCCGAAGCCGCGGAATTCGTGCGGCGCGTAGCCCATGCCGATGCCGATTTCGACCCGCCCGTTGCTGATGTTGTCGATGACGGCCAGATCCTCGGCCAGCCGTACGGGATTCTGGAAGGGCATCAGGCAGATGTCGGACGACAGGCGCACATGCTTCGTGCGCGCCGCCATCGCGGCGGCGACCGGTATCCATGACGGCAGGTAACCATCGTCGAGGAAGTGATGCTCGGTGAACCAGGCAAGGTCGAGGCCCAGTGTGTCCAGCCAGGCCACCTGATCCATGATCGATGCGTAGAGGTCCGGGTTGGCGATGCCGGAATCCGGTGGATTGCGGAAATCGTAGGCGACTCCGATTCTCAATGGTGGCGTCATCGGTCTTTCCTCCCCCCGACCGTCAGATGATGAAATGCATGATGCGTGATCCCGGAGGGCGGTTACAGGTTGCAAGTCGCAGACGGCCCCTGCGCGATCCTCAGGCTTGGATGCGGTGCGGTTGGTCCGGTGACCTGTAGAACTGGGCCAGTATCATGGCCTGATCCACCTCGATGCCATCGTGGGCAAGCGGCAGCATCAGGGCCTCGTGGCGCAGGTATTCCCGCCTGCGCCAGGCAGCAGCTCCCCACAGGCGCAGGGGGCGTGGATACCTGAGAAGCTGCATCGCGATATTCCGCACACCCGCAGGCAGGATCTCGCTCAGGGTCCTGCCGGTCGAATCGCGCCCCACATTCTCGACGATCTTCGTGCCGACCAGCGAAAGGACCATGTCGGACCTGTCTGGCGTGACACGCTGCAGGCACAACCATCCGAGGTAGGGACGCAGACTGGCCATGTCGAAGTCCGTGCGGGCCGGCAATCGACCGTCGCTGTGCCGGGAAGCCCAAAGGGCGAGCAGCGAATCCGGCAGCCTGTTGTCGAACTCCAGGGCCAGATCGATGTTGAAATCCGCTGTCACACCCAGCGACCGGTACTCACGTTCAAATGGTTGCCAGATCACGTCCATCTGCTCGGGCTCCCCGGAGGCCGCTGGACCACTGTACAAGGGTCGCCATGCCGTGATGCCTGGCAAGTCCTGCCCCGATCACGTGCTTCGAATTGCTGCATTGTCCAACCGATACGCCGCTGGGCAATGCCGGGCGCATCATTGCACCGAATGGTTCAAAGGTCGAATGCAAGCGCCGCAACGCAGGTAAATGTCAGCCAGATCAGCAGCAGCAAGGGCAGACCTGCCTTCAGGTAGTCGCTGAACCGGTAGTGGCCCGGCCCCATGACCAGCAGGTTTGTCTGGTACCCCATCGGGGTCGCGAAGGAACAGTTGGCTCCGAACAGCGCGGCGTAGATGAAGGCGACCGGCGGAACCCCCAGCTGGTCGGCCAGGCCGATGCCTATGGGGGTGAACAGCACCGCGGTGGCATTGTTCGACAGCACGTTGGTGAAGCAGGCGACCAGCAGGAAGAAGCTGGAAAGGATGACCAGCGGCGGCGCACCGTCCAGCACGGCCATGAGTTGCTGCGCCACATAGTCGGCGCCGCCGGTGCCATGCAGCGCGGTGCCCATGGCCAATGCCGCCCAGACCAGCACCGCCACCCGCCGGTCCAGCGCGCGGGACGCCTGATGGATGTTGAGGCAGCCGGTGGCCAGCATCAGCACCGCACCGCCCAGTGCCGCGACGACGATGGGCAGGACGCCGGTTGCCGCTGTCACCACGACGCCGCCGAAGATCAGGGCCGCCCGCTTTGCCAGTTCCCGCGCCGGCAGGTCATAGGCAGACCATTCCTGCAGGATGACATCGCGGTTGAACCGCAGGCGATGCACATCGCTGCGATGCCCGAGCGTCAGCAGCACATCGCCGGCCTCCAGCCGGATATCGTTCAGCCCCTGACGGATCATGCGGCTGCGGCGCTGGATACCCATGACGGTGCAGCGGGTGCGGGTGTGGAACACGATCTGCGCCAGATTGCGCCCGATCATCCTGCTGGCGGGGGCGACAATGACCTCCGCCAGCAGGAAGTCCCTGTCCATCGGGGCGTCATCATCCTCCGGTGGGGGCAGGTCATCACTGGTATGCATCGCCTGCAGCAGATCCGGTGTCCGCGCCATCGCCTCGGTGATCGACTTGCGGGTGGCGGCGATGATCAGTTCGTCACCGACCTGCAACTCGATTTCGTCGAACGGCGGCAGGATCTGTTCCTCCCGCCGCTGGATCAGGCGCACGGTGATGCCGGGCATGCTGGGGAACAGGCCCGCGCGCGGCTTCTCTCCCACCAGGGAGGAACCGTCACGGACATCGATCTGTGCAATGAACTGTCGTCCCTCCACCCCATGGGTCAGGGACTGGGCCAGAGTGGCGCGATCCGGCAGCAGGCGTGGCGCGACGAAGATGACATAGATCATGCCGACCCCGGCCAGCACGATGCCAATGGCGGTAATGTCGAAGAACTCGATCTTCGGCTGGCCGGAACGGACGGCGGCGGCGGAGACCAGCAGGTTGGTCGAGGAGCCGATGACCGTCGTCATGCCGCCCAGGATGGCGGCATAGCTGAGGGGAATCATCAGACCGCTGGCGCTGCGCCGCATCCGGTCCGCGATCACCACCATGATCGGAATGAAGATCACCACGACCGGCGTGTTGTTGAGGAATCCGCTGAGGACCATGACCGCGGTCAGGGCCGCCGCGACAGCCAGGAACGGATGCTTCCGCCGCAGTGAGACCATGCGCCGGGCGGGACTGTCCAGCGCCCCGGTCCGCACGATTCCCTGTCCCACCACCATCAGGGCAAGCACCGAGATCAGGGCCGGATCAGCCAGTCCGGCCAGCAGGGACGTGGTGGTGATCTCCGGCAGGCCGGGCTGTGCCACCTGCGGCATGTGGAAGAACAGGGCCGACAGGAAGGCCACGACGCACAGCGACACCATCTCGATGGAGAACCGCTCCGTCGCATAGGCGACCACGGCTACGGCAATGATGCCGAAGACCAGCCACATCTGCAAAGTCGGCTCGATGGCCGCCATGGACCTGTTCCCCTCTCCGGACGTGTGTGGTTCCGCGACCGTCCCGGCGCGTGCCCAATATGGCGCAGGACCGGGATGTTGCAATGCCTGAGTCCGGCGCTTGCCCACCGCATCGGGGACGCGTATGAGGCACGCATGAGCATCCCACCGGAAGCATGGTCCTACTATGAAGCGACCGCGCGGCGACCCGATTTCGCGGACCTGCCGGTCGGCGATGTCCAGGCTGACGTCTGCGTCGTGGGGGGCGGTCTGACCGGCGTCAGCGTGGCGCTTGAACTGGCGGAACAGGGTGTGGACGTCCGGCTGATCGACGCCGGGCGGATCGGCGGCGGCGCCAGCGGGCGCAATGGCGGCCAGATCAACACCGGGCTTGCCCCGGGGGCAACCGGGCTGCTGGACCTTTGTGACAGGGAAACAGCGCTGGCGCTGTTCGAGCTGTCGGAGCGGGCGATCCGCCTGATCGATGCGCGTGTTTCGCGCTATCGCATCGACTGCGATCTGGCGCGCGGCTTCTTCTGCGGCGCCGTGAAACCGTCACGCATGAAACACATGGTGGTGGAGCGTGATGCCCTGCGGGATGTCTTCGGTCTGGACCGGCTGCATGTCCTCGACCGCGCCGAGGCCATCGACCTGACCGGCTCGGACCGGTTTCACGGTGGTTTGCTGGACCCATCCGCCGGTCACCTGCACAGCCTGAAATACTGCCTCGGTCTGGCCCGTGCAGCGGTGGAGGCCGGGGCGAAGCTGCACGAGAACGTGGCGGCGACCGCAATTGACACCGAACGGGGCATTGTCACCACCGGTCAGGGCACGATCCGCGCCGAACATGTCGTCGTGGCGGCCAACGCCTATCTGGACGGGCTGCTGCCGGTGGTCGAGCCACGCGCGCTGGGTGTCGGCACCTGGGTCATGACCACCGAACCCCTGCCGATGGAGGTCAGGGAGCGGCTGCTGCCCGGCAATGAATGTGTCTGCGACGACAACAACGTCCTCGACTACTTCCGCTTCACTGCGGACAACCGGCTGCTGTTCGGTGGCGGCGTGAGCTATCTGGGGCGGGAGGACGGGCCGCAGGCGGCGGGTCTGCTGCGCCGCCGGATTGCCGTCACCTATCCGGAACTGGCCGAGGCGCCGGTGGCCGAGGTCTGGGGCGGCAAGGTCTCCATCACCCGTAACCGGCTGCCGGACCTGGGGCGCATCGGTCAACGGATCTGGTACGCGCAGGGTTTCTCCGGCCAGGGTGTCGCGGTCACCGGCATTGCCGGAAAGCTGATCGCGGATGCGATTGGCGGCGACGATGCCGGTTTCCGCATCATGGCCGATGTGGCGCATCGGGACTTCCCCGGCGGGCCGATGCTGCGGCGACCACTGGTCACCCTCGGACGGCTCTGGTACCGCCTGCTGGACCACTTCTGAGACCTGTCGCACCGCATCCGGTTTCCCTGTCGCGCCGCATCGTGTATCTTCCCGCTCCCGAACCTGATTTCCCGATACCTTCCAAGGGGTTGAATGGCCATGCGCGCCGAAACCGAACAATTGGTCGCCGACATCAAGCAGTCACTGGAACTGCTGAGGAGGCGTCTTTGACTGGGATCAGTCCCTGCGCCGTCTCGATGAACTGAACGCCCTCGCCGAGGATCCGGACCTGTGGAACGACGCGGACCGGGCCCAGGCGCTGATGAAGGAACGCACGACCCTGGACCAATCGATCACGCGACAGCGTGAGATGGAACAGGAGCTGGACGACTCGGTCGAACTGATCGCGCTGGGTGAGGAAGAAGACGACTCCGATACCGTGGAGGAGGCCGAGGCCACCCTGCGCGGCATGAAGGAAAAGGCCGACCGGCTGTCGCTGGAGGCGTTGCTGTCCGGTGAGGCCGACAGCAACGACAGCTATCTGGAAGTCCATGCGGGGGCGGGCGGAACCGAGAGCCAGGACTGGGCCGAGATGCTGCTGCGCATGTATGTGCGCTGGGCAGAGAAGCGCGGCTACAAGATCGAATGGATCGAGGAATCGGGCGGTGAGGAGGCCGGCATCAAGTCCGCCACTGTCCGTGTCCAGGGCCACAATGCCTATGGCTGGCTGAAGTCGGAAAGCGGCGTGCACCGGCTGGTGCGGATCTCGCCCTATGATTCGCAGAGCCGCCGCCACACCAGCTTCGCCTCCGTCGGGGCCTTTCCCGCGATTGATGACGAGATCGATATCGAGATCGAGGACAAGGACCTGCGCGTCGATACCTACCGGGCGTCGGGCGCAGGCGGCCAGCACGTCAACCGGACCGATTCCGCAGTGCGCATCACGCATGAGCCGACCGGGATCGTGGTGCAGTGCCAGAACGACCGCAGCCAGCACAAGAACCGCGCCGCCGCCATGTCGATGCTGAAGGCACGGCTGTATGAGCGTGAACTGCAGATCCGCGAGGCCGAGAAGCAGGCCCTGCACGACGCCAAGGGCGATATCGGCTGGGGCCACCAGATCCGCTCCTACGTCCTGCACCCCTACCAGATGGTGAAGGACCTGCGCACGGGAGAGGAAACCGGCAATACCCAGGACGTCCTCAACGGCGACCTCGACGCCTTCATGGAAGCCGCCCTCGCCCAGCGCGTCGGCGGCGGCGAGGCGGAGGCGGGGTAGGAACGGTCTCGTGTCATGAGCGAAGGGTCGTCAAGAGGTCAGGACTGGAGTCGCGACGAGATCGACCTGATCGTTGCCGACTACTTCGACATGTTGCGGCTTGAGCTTGCCGGCGAGAAATACAACAAGACCGAGCGCAGGCGGGCGTTGCAGCAGTTTGTCAAGCGCTCCGACGGTTCCATCGAGTTCAAGCATCAGAACATCAGTGCCGTTCTGCGGGAACTCAGCCTGCCGTGGATCTGGGGTTACAAACCCGCGAAGAATTACCAGAAGACGGCTCTGCCCGCCGGGATCGAGCGTTATCTGGATTCTCGACCGACATTCGTTGCCGATGACACGCGCCATGTTGTTCCGGTCCTGAGGGAGAGCGGTATCATCTTTCTCGAACAAGCGCCTCAGGTGACGAGCGCGGAAGTCGAAACAACGACGGAGATGCGCCGCCTCATGAGGAAGTCTGATCCGGCGGCGCGCGATGCACGCAATCGGGAACTCGGCAGGTTGGGCGAGGCGAAGGTTCTTGAAGATGAGCGGGCGCGACTGAAGCTATTCGGGCGAGACGACCTGGCGCGCAAGGTTCAATGGACATCGCAAGAACTTGGCGACGGCGCGGGGTATGACATACGGTCATTCGATGCCAGAGGGCGCGAACGATTGCTGGAGGTGAAGACAACAACCGGCACGCGCACCACGCCCTTCTTCATCTCCGAGAACGAATTCAGCTTTTCTGAAGAGAGACCCGACGCCTTCCGCCTCGTCCGGCTGTATCAGTTCGGTCACGAACCCGGTGGCTTCGAGTTGAAGCCGCCCTTGGAGAAGGCTGTCAACCTGAAACCAACCAACTATCGCGCCTCATTCTGAGCAATGACGCAGTCGGCGTATCGTTGTCCAGGTCCGTGAGTTCATGTAACCTTTGAGGCCTCGTGCACGTTGAAGTCTGAAGGAGCAATCGCTTGTCCGCATTCAACATCACTCTGACCGATCAAGTGAGCCGTTGGCTTGAAAATCAGGTCGCGGTAGGTGGGTTCCCGGACGCCTCAGCCTATGTCGAAGAGCTCATTCGTCAGGACAGGGAACGTGATCTGACTTTCGGTCAGTTGCAAGCAATGATCACGGAAGGCTTGGAGAGTGGCACCAGTGATCTGACAGTTGATGATATCTGGGGCAGGGTGAAGGCTCGCGCCACGAATGGCTGACTATCGGCTCTCCCGCCGCGCGGCGAGGGATGTCGAGGAAATACTTCAACACAGTCTGGAGCAGTTCGGAATTCAAGCGGCAGACAGATACGTGACTGCGCTGCAAGAGACGTTCAACCTGCTTGCCGAAAACCCCCTGATCGCCCGTGAAAGGCGCGAGCATGACCCGCCCGTCAGGATATTTCCTGCACGAAGGCACCGTGTGATCTACGTGCAGGATGGGGGAGGTATCTGGATCTTGCGGGTGTTGCATGACCGGATGATTCTGCCGGACAATCTGTAACCAATATCCCCCTCTCAACACTCCACCATGCTGACCGGGATGCGCAGGGCGAGGCCGCCGAGGGAGGTTTCCTTGTAGGTGGCGGCCATGTCGCGACCGGTGTCGCGCATGGTCTCGATCACCTGATCCAGGCTGACGAAATGGGTGCCGTCGCCCTTCAGCGCCAGACGGGCGGCGTTGATGGCCTTGATGGCCCCCATGGTATTGCGCTCGATGCAGGGGATCTGCACCAGACCACCGATGGGATCGCAGGTCAGGCCCAGATTGTGCTCCATGCCGATCTCCGCGGCATTCTCCACCTGCTCATTGGTGCCGCCCAGCACGGCGGCGAGACCGCCCGCGGCCATGGAGCAGGCGACGCCGACCTCGCCCTGGCAACCGACTTCCGCCGCGGAGATGGAGGCATTGAGCTTGTAGAGACTGCCGATCGCCGCCGCTGTCAGCATGAACTTCACGACCCCGGCGTCGGTGGCGCTGTTCACGAAGCGTGTGTAATAGGCCAGTACGGCGGGGATGACGCCTGCCGCGCCATTGGTGGGCGCGGTGACCACCCGGCCCCCGGCTGCATTCTCCTCGTTCACCGCCAGGGCATAGAGGTTGATGTAGTCCATCACCGTCAGCGGGTCCTTCATGCTCGCCTCGGGCCTGGCGAGCAGGGACTGGTGGATGGTTCGGGCGCGCCGTTTCACCTTCAGTCCACCGGGCAGCAGTCCGGTCTCCCGACAGCCCCGTTCGATGGAGCTTTCCATGACCTGCCAGATCTCGAGCAGGCGGCCTGAAACATCAAGGTCGGGGCTGATTGCGGCCTCGTTCGCCGCCATCATTTCCGCGATGCTGAGCCCGGTCTCCTGGCCACGCGCCAGCAGCTCGACGGACCCGGCAAAGGGGTGCGGCACTGCAATGTTGCGCCCTGCCCAGGCCGGGGTCTCACCGCGCATCTCTGCCCTGTCCTGGATGAAGCCCCCGCCGACGGAGAAGATGATCTCCCGGTGCAGTTCGGCGCCCGTCGCGTCCTCGGCCACGAAGACCATGCCGTTCGGATGCTCGGGCAGGCTCTCGGTCAGCAGGAAGTCCAGGTCGCGGCGGGGATCGAAGCCAAGCTCAACCGTGCCATCCAGCATCATCCGCCCGGACTCACGGATCCGCGCGACGATGCGGTCGGCGTCGTCCGCATCCACCCTGTCCGGCACCTGTCCCGCAAGGCCCAGGATCAGCGCCTTGTCGGTGGCATGGCCGAGGCCGGTCAGCGCGAGCGAGCCATAGAGGTCGACACGCACCCGGGTGGTGGCTTCCGTCAGCGCTCGACTGTCCAGCGCGTCCAGGAACCGGCGCGCCGCCCACATCGGTCCGACCGTGTGGGAACTGGACGGGCCGATGCCGATCTTGAACATGTCGAAGACGCTGATGGTCATGCTGCAACCTCCTGAGCGCGCGGTTCTACCCTAGCGCCTTTGTGCTTCCCCGGGGGCGGTCCATGCACGGCGCGAACGGCAACAATACCGACATCGCGGTTTGACCGCTGCCATGGCTGGGGCATAGGTTCGCGCAGGCGGAACATTTGGGGAGAACCGGTCGTGACCTTGCCTCTGGAAGGACTGACGGCATACGAATTCGGCAGCAATGTCGCGGGGCCTTTCGCAGGGTCGATCCTGGCGGAATTGGGCGCGACCCTGATCAAGGTGGAACGGCCGGAGGGCGACGACGCCCGTGTCTGGGGGCCGCCGTTCGGCGAAGACGGCACGGCGACGATCTTCCATGCGCTGAACCGCAACAAGCGCTCCATCACCGTCGACCTGAAGGATCAGGCGGCACTGGACGATCTGAAGGCGCGGATTGCCGCCGATGGCGACATCGTGGTGCAGAACATGCGTCCCGGTGCCATGGCGCGGCTGGGTCTGGATGCGGAGACCCTGCTGGGTCTGAATCCACGCCTGATTGTCTGCAACCTGCACGCCTTCGGTGCCAGCGGGCCCCTGAAGGACCGGCCCGGCTATGACGCGCTGATGCAGGCTTTCGGCGGCATCATGTCGGTCACGGGGGAGGAGGGACGCCCCCCCGTCCGCTGTGGCATCTCCGTCATCGACATGGGTACCGGCATGTGGTGCGCCATCGGTATCCTCTCCGCCCTGCTGCGCCGCGGTGTCACGGGCAAGGGTGGCGTGGTCGATGCAGCCCTGTTCGAGACGGCGGTGCAGTGGATGACCTTCTATTCCGCCGACGCGCAGGTCACCGGCAAGTCACCGACCCGGCACGGCTCCGGCGTGCGCGGTATCGCGCCCTATGAGGCATTCGAGTGCGCCGACGGCTATCAGATCGTCGCCGCCTCCAACGACCGGCTGTTCTTCAAGCTGGCCGATGCGCTGGGGCACCCGGAATGGAAGACCGACCCGCGCTTCGCCACCAACCCGCAGCGCGATGCCCACAGGGTCGAACTGAAGACCATGCTGACCGGGATATTCCTGCGCGAACCCCGCAGTCACTGGCAGGGCATCCTGGATGATGCAGGGGTGCCAAGCGCCCCGACCCAGACCATGCAGGAAGTGATGGCGCATCCGCAGACCATTGCGTCGGGCATGATGCAAAGCCTCGCCGGATATCCACTCAGCCTGATCGGCATGCCGCTGCAGTTCGACGGCAACCGCCCCGGCCTGCGCAGCAGCGCGCCCGCGCTGGGCGAAGCCAATGCGGAGGTGTTTGGCGGGGAGTGAGCGAGGGGCGCCTGGTGGCGGTCCTACCCCTGCAAGCCCCGGACGGCGCGGCGCTGGGTGTCCAGGGCGCGCTCGAAGACGGCCTGTTTCCAGTCCAGCGCGTCCTGATAGAAGGCTTCGCGCACCTGGGCCTTGATGTCCCTGCCGCGTGGTGAGTTCTCGCTGCCGTGAAACCTGAGCCAGTTGTCGGCGCACAGCGCGCTGATCACCTGGCCTTCAGGCTGCGTGCCGTACTCCAGCGCGATGGCGGTGACCTCCACCTGGGGCAGGCCCTGTTCGATGGCGTCCAGCATCTGGCCGGTCAGCTTGGCCGAGGCCGAGGTGCCGAGGTGAGGGGAGGCGCAGTCGCTGTCGTACCAGTCGAGGCAGCGCTGATAGCCTGCCGTGTCGGGCAGGTGATCCACAATCCGCTCCCCGTACCCGCGCGGGCCAAGCCCGGTGTGATAGTCAATGACGGCCAGCCGCTTGCGCTTGCTGCAGTGGGTGGCCAGCAGGCGCGCCACGGTCAGTCGCGACCAGCTGGGTGCCGTGCCGCCGAAGAAGATGCCGTTCTGGTGGGTGTGCTGGCCAGAGGTCGCGGCTTCGCGGAACGCCCAGAAGCCATGTTCCTCCGTGTATTTCGCGACGCCTTGCGCCAGCCGAGTCTCGGCTTCGTCATCCCAGACTTCCGGGCAGAGGATCGGGTGGATGCTCTCGTAGCCTGCGTTGAAGGGGGCGCCCGCCGCGAAATCGACAAAGTTCCGGTTCAGATCGACGTTGTCTTCCGTGGTGCGGGAAAGATGGGCAAAGCCGAAGGGATTGACGCCATGCACATGGACCTGGGCGATGCCTTCGGGCACCTCCCGCCACAGGCCGCTTTCCAGCCAGCCGACCTGCACGCCGGAGCCGCAGAACCCTTCGGCCCCATGGGTGCCGGAGAAGGTGAGCAGCGCCGCCTCCGCCTGCGGGTCGCCCAGAAAGGCGACGTCGGTTGCCAGCGGTCCGCCGTTCGGTCCCGGCACCGGATTCTCATGGGTCTCCACCCGCGCGCCCACGTCTGCCGCAGCGTCCAGAAAACGCCCCCTTGCCTGCCGGTAGTCGGCGGAGAACCATGCATTTTCTGACACGTCGAAGGCTCCTTCCCAATTCAGTCGCCAACCTTACCAGCGCCTGCGACCCTGCGGAATTGCATCATGTCGCGCCAGACCCTACAAACCTCGTTCCTGTGATCGTCCCCCACCAACGGAGTATGGCCCATGCGGCTTTCCGAGTTCTTTCTGCCCGTCCTGCGTGAAACCCCGAACGAGGCGCAGATCGCGTCGCACCGGTTCATGCTGCGCGCCGGCATGATCCGCCAGTCCAGCGCGGGGATCTATTCCTGGCTGCCGCTGGGCTATCGGGTGCTGAAGAAGATCGAGGCGATTGTCCGTGACGAGCAGAACCGGGCCGGCGCGCATGAGGTGCTGATGCCGACGATCCAGCCTGCCGAACTCTGGCGGGAATCGGGCCGCTATGACGACTACGGCAAGGAGATGCTGCGCATCAAGGACCGGCACGGGCGGGAGATGCTCTACGGCCCGACGAACGAGGAGCAGATCACGGAGATCTTCCGGGCCGCCGCCAAGTCCTATCGCGATGTGCCGAAGCTGCTCTATCACATCCAGTGGAAGTTCCGTGACGAGGTCCGGCCCCGGTTCGGCATCATGCGCGGGCGCGAGTTCCTGATGAAGGACTGCTATTCCTTCGACCTGGACTTCGAGAGTTCGAAGCGCGCCTACAACAAGATGTTCGTCGCCTACCTGAAGACCTTCGAGCGGATGGGGCTGAAGGCCATTCCGATGGCCGCCGACACCGGACCCATCGGCGGCGACCTGAGCCACGAATTCATCATCCTGGCGGATACCGGCGAATCGGAGGTCTTCTGCCACCGGGACCTGATGCAGATGGCGGTGCCGCAGGGGGTGGACTACCGCGCCGACCTGCAGCCCATCGTCGACGAATGGACCTCTGTCTATGCTGCCGCGGACGAGATGCATGATCCGGCCACCTGTCCCGTGGCGGAGGCCGATCTGGTCAGCCAGCGCGGTATCGAGGTCGGTCACATCTTCCACTTCGGCAGCAAGTATTCGAAGCCGATGGGCCTCAGCGTGACCGGGCCGGATGGCGTGGACACGGATGTCATCATGGGATCCTACGGCGTTGGCGTCTCCCGACTGGTGGGCGGCATCATCGAGGCAAGCCATGATGATGACGGCATCATCTGGCCGGATTCGGTGGCACCGTTCCATGTCGGTATCGTCAATCTGAAGGCAGGTGACGCCGATTGTGATTCCATGTGTGCGGATCTGGAGCAGAAGTTCCGGAACGCCGGGCTGGACGTTCTGGTGGACGACACGGGGGAACGCGCCGGGGCCAAGTTCGCGACCATGGACCTGATCGGCCTGCCCTGGCAGGTGGTGGTCGGCCCGCGAGGGCTGAAGGACGGCCAGGTCGAGGTGAAGCGGCGGTCAGAGGGTGAGCGGATGGCGCTGACACCCAACGCGGCGCTGGATCGCGTCGTCTCCGGCACCATGCTGGACCCGGCCACGACGGGACTCTTTCCCGGCTGACCACCCGGCTCCGTTCAGGCCGACCCGCAGACGCAGACAGGAAACCGGACCATGTTCAACGCCTTCGAATGGATGATCGCCGTCCGGTACCTGCGGGCGCGGCGGGCGGAGGGCTTCATCTCCGTCATTGCCTGGTTCTCGCTGGTCGGCATCGCGCTGGGTGTGGCGACCCTGATCATCGTCATGGCCGTGATGAACGGTTTCCGTACCGAACTGGTGGACCGCATCCTCGGGCTGAACGGCCATATCTCGGTCCTGACCTACGAGAAGCCGATCACCGACTTCGAGGGCATGTCGGCCCGCATCGGTGAACTGCCGGGCGTGGTCCAGGCCGCACCCTATGTTGAGGGGCAGGTGATGATCACCGCCCGGAACGAGGCGCGCGGTGCGCTGGTGCGCGGCCTGTCGGTCGCCGATCTGGAAGTCCACAAGGCGCTCTCCACCAATCTGCGCGCGGGATCTGCCGCTGCGCTCTCCGAACCGGCGACGATCATGATCGGGACCCGGATGGCGGAGAGATTCGGGCTGGGTGTCGGTGACAAGGTCACACTGATCTCGCCCAAGGGCACGACGACGGTGATGGGTTTCGTGCCACGCCTTGCCACCTACAAGGTCGTCGCCCTGTTCGAAGTCGGCATGTACGAGTACGACTCCAGCTACATATTCATGGGCCTGCCACAGGCGCAGCGCTATTTCCGCACCGGCGACGGGGTGACGGGGATCGAGGTCGTGCTGGACAGCGCCGATGATGCCGCCGCGCGCGCCGGGGACATCTACGGCATGTTCGCAGGTGCAGGAATCCGTGTGGTGGACTGGCAGCGGGCCAATGCGTCCTTCGTTGCGGCATTGCAGGTGGAGCGGAACGTGATGTTCCTGATCCTGACGCTGATCATCCTGGTCGCCGCCTTCAACATCATTTCCAGCATGATCATGCTGGTGAAGGACAAGGGGCGCGACATTGCCATCCTGCGCACCATGGGTGCGGCGCGGGGGTCGGTGATGCGGGTGTTCCTGATCGCCGGGGCCAGCATCGGTGTCGTCGGCACGCTGACAGGCTTCGCGCTTGGGGTTGTGTTCTGCCTCAACATCGACGCCATCCGGGTATTCCTCGAAAGCCTGACCGGCACGGTGCTCTGGTCGCCGGAGATCCGCTGGCTGTCGCAGATCCCGGCGCGGATGGAGACGGGGGAGGTGGTCGGCGTGCTGCTGATGGCCCTCGGCCTGTCGTTCGTTGCCACCATCTATCCCGCCTGGCGGGCCGCGCGCCTCGATCCCGTGGAGGCACTGCGCTATGAGTGAGATCGCGCTCAGGCTGGATGGCGTCGGGCGCACCTTCCGCCAGGGGGAGCGTGAACTGCGCGTGCTGGACGGGGCCTCGCTGGACGTGCGGCCCGGCGAGATCGTGGCGCTGGTCGGACCTTCGGGCGCGGGCAAGTCGACCCTGCTGCAGATCGCCGGACTGCTGGAACGTCCCGACCAGGGCGACGTGCTGATCGCCGGCCAGAGCAGCGCCCGCATGTCGGAGGCGGAGCGGACCGTGACCCGGCGCAGTTCCCTGGGTTTCGTCTATCAGTACCATCACCTGCTGCCGGAATTCTCGGCGGCGGAAAACATCATGCTGGCGCAGATGATTGCCGGAAAGTCGAAGGCGGTGGCGCGGCAGCGCGCAGGGGAACTGCTGGAGATGCTCGGCATTGCGGAGCGTGCCAGCCATCGGCCGGCGCGCCTGTCGGGCGGGGAGCAGCAGCGTGTTGCCATCGCCCGCGCGGTTGCCAACCTGCCCCGCGTCCTGCTGGCCGATGAACCCACCGGCAACCTGGATCCGAAGACGGCAGACCGGGTGTTCGCGCATCTGATCCAGATCGCACGGGAAGCCCGTATCGGCGTGCTGCTGGCCACCCACAATCTCGCGCTGGCAGCCAGCATGGACCGGGCCGTGACCCTGTCGGAGGGGCGGATCACGGACGCGGCGCTGTAGTCGGGGAATCCCAGTGTTCTCATTTTGTTTGAGAACAGGAGTTGACTCAAAGAGAACATTAATGGAACATCATCTCCAGCAACGGGATGCAGGAGGTGATGATGGATTGGGTCAAGGACGCGTGCGGGCTGGCAACGCTTGTGGGGCTCTGGGGCGCTTTCGCGGCCTGGGGGGAGATCATCAGCACCGTTGTCGGCGGTTGACGGCAGCCCAATTCGTCAACAGCTTTTCCACAGGAAATTTTGGCACCCCCGGCGGGTGAACCGCGACAGCCGCTCTCCGAACAACGATGATCGGTCCCTGATGCGGGATTCTGTCTGAACGTCGATTCTGGCGTCCGAACGGTCCTGCGAATGTCGCTGGGGACCGGACCATGGGTCATGCCGATTTCGTGCATCTGAGGCTGCACAGTGCCTATTCGCTGTCTGAAGGAGCGATCAGGTCAAAGGATCTGGCGGTGAAGGCGGCGAAATTCGGCATGCCCGCCGTCGCGGTGACGGACACAAACAATCTCTTCGGTGCCATGGAATACGGCCCGGCACTGGCGGAGGCCGGTGTGCAGCCGATCATCGGCTGCCAGCTTGCCGTCGCCTTCGGCATGGAGCAGCGCCAGGGCGCGGCCCAGCCGAGGCCGCGTCTGGGGTCTGTCGTGCTGCTGGTGCAGGATGCGGCCGGCTACCGCAATCTGATGAAACTGGTCTCGTCCGCCTTCCTCGAAACCGATCCCGGACTGGATACCCATCTGGCGGAGGGAAAGTTCGACGGCCTGACCGACGGGCTGATCCTGCTGACCGGCGGTGCCTCCGGACCGCTCGGGCGGTTGCTGGCGGATGGGGAGGAAGCGGCGGCACGGACCTGGCTGCGCCGGATCACGGACCTGTTTCCGGGTCGCGCCTATGTCGAGATTCAGCGTCACGGGCTGGCGGAGGAAGATCAGGTCGAGCAGGCGATGATCGACCTGGCGATGGCGGAGGATGTGCCGCTGGTCGCGACCAACGACTGCTTCTTCCTGGAACGGAGCATGTATGACGCCCATGACGCGCTGATCTGCGTGGCGGAGGGCGCCTATGTCAGCCAGACGGAGCGTCGTCGCCTGACGCCGGAGCACCGTTTCAAGAGCGCCGACGAGATGAAGGCGCTGTTTGCCGATGTGCCGGAGGCGATCTCCAACACACTGGTGATCGCGCGCCGCTGCGGCTTCATGGCGCCACGGCGCGACCCGATCCTGCCCCGTTTCCCCACCGCTGAGGGGCGCAGCGAAGCAGATGAACTGCGCGCCATGGCCAGCGCGGGGCTGGACGCGCGCCTGGCGGCGATGGCGTCGAAGGGGATCGTGGTCGAGGAGCAGGTCTACCGGGAACGGCTGGATCTGGAACTCGGCATCATCATCGACATGGATTTCCCCGGCTACTTCCTGATCGTTGCCGACTTCATCCAGTGGACCAAGGGGAAGGGCATTCCCGTGGGGCCGGGGCGTGGTTCCGGTGCCGGGTCGCTGGTGGCCTATGTCCTGACCATCACCGACCTTGACCCCTTGCGCTACGGCCTGCTGTTCGAGCGGTTCCTGAACCCCGAACGCGTGTCCATGCCCGACTTCGACATCGACTTCTGCCAGGACCGGCGGGACGAGGTCATCCGCTATGTGCAGGACAAGTACGGACATGACCAGGTGGCGCAGATCATCACCTTCGGGAAGCTGCAGGCGCGTGCGGTGCTGCGCGATGTGGGGCGGGTGCTGCAGATGCCCTATGGCCAGGTCGACCGGATTTCCAAGATGGTGCCGAACAACCCCGCCAATCCGGTCACGCTGAAGGAGGCGCTGGAACAGGAACCGGCGCTGAAGGCGGAATACCGGGGCGATGACGCCGTCCGCCACCTGATCGACCAGGCCCTGCAGCTTGAGGGGCTGTACCGTCACGCCTCCACCCATGCGGCGGGTGTGGTGATCGGTGACCGGCGGCTGGATGAACTGGTCCCGCTCTATCGCGATCCGAAGTCCGACATGCCCGTCACCCAGTTCTCCATGAAGTATGTGGAATCGGCGGGGCTGGTCAAATTCGACTTCCTGGGCCTGAAGACGCTGACCGTGCTGGACCGGGCCATCGGCCATGTGCGCGACGGTGGCCTCGACATGGATGTGGCCGACATACCGGAGGGCGACGAGGCCACGTTCGCCATGCTGGGACGCGGCGAGACGGTGGGCGTGTTCCAGTTGGAAAGTTCCGGCATGCGCGACGTGCTGCGCCAGATGAAACCTGACAAGTTCGAGGACATCATCGCCATCGTGGCGCTCTACCGCCCGGGCCCGATGGACAATATCCCGAAGTACATCGCCACCAAGCACGGGCGGGAGGAGCCGGATTATCCGCATCCGATGCTGGAGGCGATCCTGGCCGAGACCTATGGCATTCCGGTCTATCAGGAACAGGTCATGCAGATCGCCCAGGTCATGTCCGGCTACAGCCTGGGGGAGGCTGACCTGCTGCGGCGGGCCATGGGCAAGAAGATCAAGTCGGAGATGGACCAGCAGCGGGCCCGGTTTGCCGAGGGCGCGCAGCGCAACAATGTCACGGACCGGATCGCCAACCATGTCTTCGAACTGATCGAGAAGTTCGCGGGCTATGGCTTCAACAAGTCCCATGCGGCGGCCTATGCGCTGGTGGCCTGGCAGACCGCCTGGCTGAAGGCCAATCACCCGGCGGCCTTCATGGCCGCTTCGATGACCCTCGACATGGGCAATACCGACAAGCTGGACGTGTTCCGCCAGGAGCTGAAGCGGTTGAAGATTCCGATGCTGCCGCCGGATGTGAACGCCTCCGGCGTTGTCTTCGGGGTGGAGCGGGATGCCGACGGGCAGGAGCTTGGCATCCGCTACGCGCTGGCCGCGATCAAGAATGTCGGGCGCGATGCCATGGCCGCCATCGTGCGCGCCAGGGAAGAGGGCGGGCCGTTCAGGGACCTGTTCGATTTCATCACCCGCGTCGAGACCTCTGCCCTGAACAAGCGGCAGTTGGAGAACCTGGCCCGTGCCGGGGCCTTTGACGGCCTGAATGCCAATCGTCGGCAGGTGATGAGGTCACTGGACGTCCTGCTGGGCCATGCGTCGCGGCAGGCGGCGGACCGCGCCAGCGGCCAGATGGGCCTGTTCGGCGGTGGGCCCGATGCCGGTTCCGGGGCTGATCGCCCGCCGCTGCCTGAATCGCCGCCTTTCGATGATCTGGAGCGTCTGGCGGAAGAACGTGGTGCCATCGGGTTCTATCTGTCCGGCCATCCGCTCGATGAATACCAGCAGCGCCTGCGGCAGAAGGAAGTCTGGGCGCTGGAGCGTTTGCCCGATGCCTTTGCTGACGGCATGACATCGCTGAAGCTGGCAGGCAGCGTTTCCGCGCTGCAGGTCCGCCGCTCCGCCAAGGGCCGGGCATTCGCCTTCATCGGCCTGTCGGATCCGTCTGGGGAATGCGAGATCCTGTGCTTTGGTGATGTGCTGAACGAGTATCGCGAGAAGCTGCAGGTTGGCTGGAACGGCGTCTTCCGCGTCGAGATCAGGCGGGATCGGGAGGAGCCGACACTGACCCTGCTGGGGGCGGAGGACATCGACGATTTCGTTGCCGATGCGGCTGCGGGCGCGCGGATCACCCTTGCGGGTACGGCTGCACTGCCGACCATCCATTCCATCCTGCAGCGGGCAGAGGGCGGGCGGGGCCTGGTGCAACTCACCCTGCGCGACACCACGGCAATGAAGGAAGTGCAGATGCGCCTGCCAGCCGCGTTTCGCATTGACCGTTCGGTGCGGCAATCGCTGAAGTCGATCGGCGGTGTCATCGACGTGGCCGAAATCTGAGCGGCTCATTCCGGCCCCGATTGCCGATTTCGCGCGTGACCCCCGGATAACCGCCCGTTGCAGGGTTGCAAGTGGTGCCAAGGGGCTGTAATACCCGCCCCATCACGCACGCAGGGTTTGGGACAGCGGAGAGAAAGCCCCGTCTGTCCTTCCGGTGTTCGGCCCCTGAAGGGCCGGATCACAGTCCTGCGGAGGCATAACCGGAAGCATAAGGATATCGGTTCATGGCACTGCCAGACGTTTCGATGCGCCATCTGCTGGAAGCAGGCGCCCACTTCGGTCATCAGACCCACCGCTGGAACCCCCGCATGGAGCCGTATATCTTCGGCGCCCGCAATGGTATCCACATTGTCGATCTTTCCCAGACCGCCCCGATGCTGCACCAGGCCCTGAAGGTCGTGCGCGACGCGGTTGCGTCCGGTGGCCGTGTGCTGTTCGTCGGCACCAAGCGTCAGGCATCCGGCCCGGTGGCCGAGGCCGCGAAGCGCTGCGCCCAGTTCTACATGAACCATCGCTGGCTCGGCGGCACGCTGACCAACTGGAAGACGGTTTCGAACTCCATCCGCCGCCTGCGGGAGCTGGAGGAACTGCTGGTTCAGGAACAGACGGGCCTGACCAAGAAGGAAACCCTGCAGCTGACGCGGGAACGCGACAAGCTGGACATGGCCCTCGGCGGCATCAAGGAGATGGGTGGCCTGCCGGATGTCATGATCGTCATCGACACCGGCAAGGAGAAGATCGCCGTGGCCGAAGCCCGCAAGCTGGGCATTCCCGTCATCGGTATCTGTGACACCAATGCCGATCCGACCATGATCGATTATCCGGTTCCGGCGAACGATGATGCGCTGCGTGCCATCAACCTCTACTGCGACCTGTTCAGCCAGGCCGTGCTCGACGGCATCCAGGCCGAGATGGGTGCGTCGGATGAGGACATTGGCGCCCTGGAGCAGCCGCTTGAGGAGCCGGTGATCGCCGCTGAGGAAGCGGAGGCCGCTGCCGAAGCTGCCCCTGCGGCTGCGGAAGAGGCCCCGGCCCCTGAAGCTGTCGCCGAAGAGGCTGCTGAGGCACCGAAGGCCTGAACCTGAACGGGTTCGGGATTGATGCGAATTATCTGACGAGAAGAGGGCGAGTAATGGCTCAGATCACGGCAGCGCTGGTCAAGGAACTGCGCGAGAAGACCGGCGGCGGCATGATGGACTGCAAGAAGGCGCTGGCGGAGAACGATGGCGACATCGAGGCGGCAGTGGACTGGCTGCGCAAGAAGGGCCTTGCCGCGGCGGCCAAGAAGGCTGGCCGCACCGCGGCGGAAGGTCTGGTCGGTGTTGTCACCGACGGCAAGCAGGGCGCGATGATCGAACTCAATTCCGAGACCGATTTCGTGGCCCGCAACGACCGGTTCCAGAACCTGGTCAGCACCATCGCCGACATCGCGCTGGCGAACAATGGCGATCTGGATGCGGTCAATGCGGCGGACTTTCCCGGTTCGGGCCGGACCGTGGCCGAGGAACTGACCAACACCATCGCGACCATCGGCGAGAACATGTCGCTCCGCCGTGCCGATTGCATCTCGGTCAGCGAAGGCGTGGTCTGCAGCTATGTGCACAACGCCACGGCGCCGGGTCTGGGCAAGATCGGTATCCTGGTCGGGCTGGAAGGCTCCGGCGATACGGAAAAGCTGGAGGCCTTCGGTCGCCAGGTTGCGATGCATGTCGCCGCCGCCAATCCGCAGTCCATCGATGTTGCCGATCTGGACCAGAACCTGGTCGAGCGGGAGCGGTCGGTGCTTCGGGAACAGGCACTGGCCTCCGGCAAGCCCGCCGAGATCGTCGACAAGATGATCGAGGGCCGTCTGCGCAAGTACTATCAGGAAGTGGTGCTGCTGGAGCAGGCATTCGTCATCGACCCGGACCAGACCGTGAAGAAGGCCCTGGCCGATGCGGCGAAGGATGCGGGCGGCACGATCACGATCACCGCGATCCGGCGCTTTGCGCTGGGTGAGGGTATCGAGAAGGCCGAGCAGGACTTCGCTGCCGAGGTTGCCGCCGCAACCGGCAACTGACCGACGGCAGGATACAGGTTGGATGAGGGGGCGGGTCATGCCGCCCCCGACCCCGCCGGAAACCAGGGAGCCTTGAACCATGCCGGACACGTCTGGTCGCCGCAGGGTGATGCTCAAATGTTCTGGCGAAGCCCTGATGGGCGATACCGCCTTCGGTATCGATTTCCCCACCCTCAATCGGATTGCCGGTGACATCGCCAGCACCGTCCGTGCCGGAACCGGCATGGCGATTGTCGTTGGTGGCGGCAATCTCTTCCGTGGCGTGAAGACTGCGGCTGCGGGCATGGACCGGGCCAGCGCCGATCACATGGGTATGCTGGCAACGGTGATGAATGGTCTGGCACTGGCAGATGCGTTGCGCGCGACCGGCCTTGTCGCACACGCCTGGTCCGCCATTCCGATGCCGACGGTCTGCCGGCCCTATGTGCGTGACGACGCCCTTGCCGCCCTCGACCGTGGGGAAGTGGTGGTCTGCGTCGGCGGCACGGGCAACCCGTTCTTCACGACGGATACGGCGGCGGCGCTGCGGGCCGCGGAACTGAAATGCGATCTGATTGCCAAGGCAACCCAGGTCGATGGCGTCTACAGCGCCGATCCGAAGAAGGATCCGTCCGCAACACGCTATGAACGGCTGACCTTCGACGAGGCACTGGCGAAGGATCTTCAGGTCATGGACACTGCGGCCTTTGCGCTGGCGCGGGAGAACCATATTCCTGTCATGGTTTTCGCCCTTGATGGCGAAGGCGGTATCGCGGAGGCTCTGACAGGGAGTGGCCGTTCCACGGTAATCGACAACGCGTAGAGGCCGAACGACAGGCCGGACGAGAGCAGGGCAGGTACAGGGCAATGGCAGATTCGGAAATTGATCTCGACGATCTCACGCGGCGCATGAATGGCGCGGTGGAGGCCCTGAAGAAGGATTTCGCCGGGCTCCGCACCGGTCGCGCATCGGCTTCGTTGCTGGATGGTGTTGTCGTCAATGTCTACGGCAGCGACATGCCGCTGAATCAGATCGGGACCGTGAACGTGCCCGAATCGCGTCTGATCTCGGTCCAGATCTGGGACCGCAACAATGTCGGCGCGGCGGAGAAGGCGATCCGCAACTCCGGGCTGGGGCTGAACCCGGCTACCGAAGGCAGCACGATCCGTGTGCCCATTCCGGAACTAACCGAGGAGCGTCGGCGTGACCTGACCAAGGTCGCCGGGCAGTACGCGGAACAGGGCCGCATCGCGGTGCGCAACATCCGACGCCACGCGATGGATGAACTGAAACGTCTGGAGAAGGCCGGCGAGATGAGCCAGGACGACCAGCGGCTCTACTCCGACGAGGTGCAGTCGGAAACCGACCGGACGATCAAGGAGATCGACGAGGTGCTGGAGGTCAAGCAGCAGGAAATCATGCAGGTCTGATCCCGTGTCCAATCCTGATCCCCTGACAGCCTCCGCGACCCTGCCGCGTCATGTTGCCATCATCATGGACGGCAATGGACGCTGGGCGAAGGCGCGTGGCCTGCCGCATGTTGCCGGGCACCGGAAGGGCGCGGATGCGGTGCGGGCGACAGTGCGTGCGGCGCGGGAGATCGGCCTGCCCTATCTGACGCTCTTTGCCTTCTCCTCCGAGAACTGGCGACGCCCGGCGGATGAAGTCCGCGACCTGATGTCCCTGCTGAAACTCTACCTGCGGCGCGAGATCGCGGACCTTCACCGGAACGGAATCCGGGTCCGCTTCATCGGTGACCGCAACGGACTTTCCGATGATATCTGCGCGCTGATGGACCAGGCTGAGGAGACGACGCGGCTCAATACCGCTCTGACACTGATCATTGCGCTGAACTATGGCGGCCAGGCCGAGATCGTGCGTGCGTACCGGCGGTTGGCGGCGGAGGTCGCAGCGGGCAGGCTGGACCCGTCGGATATCGACGAGGCCGCCGTTTCGCGGCATCTGGACCTGCCCGATGTGCCGGCCCCCGATCTGCTGATCCGCACCAGTGGCGAACAGCGGCTTTCCAATTTCCTGCTCTGGCAGGCGGCCTATTCGGAACTGGTCTTCGACGAGACGCTTTGGCCGGACTTCGGGCTGGAGCAGTTGCAGCAGGCCGTGGACATCTTCGGGCAGCGTGAGCGGCGCTTTGGCGGACGCAGTGGCTGACAGCGACCTGCGCCTGGGTGCCCGGATCGGGTCCGCACTGGTCCTTGGCACGATTGTCATCCTGGCGGCGCTTGCCGGGGGTGTCTGGTTCAATGTCGTCCTTGTGGTTGCGGGCAGCGTTGCCGCCTTCGAATGGTCACGGGTGACGGGGGCCGCCGATGCACAGGCAACTGCCGGACGGTTTCCTCTCGCCATGGCTGTCGGACTGCTTGGCGGTGTTGCCGCGATAGCCTTGCTCGATCTCGGAACGGGCATGAACATCGCGCTGGCCGCCGTTCTTGCCTCCACGGTGCTGGCTGGACTGGTCGCCCGGTTCGCCGGTGGCCGCGCGATCTGGACCATGCTTGGTGTCGCGGTGATCTGCGGGGCCATGCTGGCACTTCTGGTCCTGCGGCAGTGGGGGGCATGGCCACTGATCTGGCTGCTTGCCTGCGTCTGGGCCAGCGACATAGGGGCACTGGCGGCTGGCCGGACCTTTCAGGGGCCGCGCATCTGGGTCCGGGTCAGTCCGAACAAGCGCTGGTCGGGCGCGGCGGGCGGAGTTGCATCCGCAGCCATCACGTCCGTGGCGGTGGGGCTGGGGTCCGGGATGGGGGGCTCGGCGGGGATGTCGGTGTCGGCGTTGCTGACCGGCGGTATCCTGGTTTCGGTGGTGGCGCAGTTTGGTGATCTGGCCGAGTCCGCATGGAAACGTCATTTCGGTGTGAAGGATTCAGGTACTATCATCCCCGGTCACGGTGGAATCATTGACCGGGTCGATGGTCTGGCGGCGGCGGCAATCATGCTGGCGCTGATACCTGATGTGATGGGATTTGCTGCATGAGCGCCACAGCCGGTATCGCGAGCCTGCCGCACCCGAACCGCGACGCGGCCATCGCGGCCATCGGTCCGCAGAAGTCGGTGACGATCCTGGGGGCCACCGGCTCCATCGGCCTCAGCACCCTGGACCTGGTGTCCCGTCACCCGGACCGGTTTCGCATCGATGCCCTGACCGCCAACACCAGCGTTGCCGAACTGGCTGCGCTGGCGCGCCAGCATGGTGCCCGTATGGCGGTCATTGCCGATCCTGCGCGCCTGGGTGCGCTGCGGGACGCGCTGTCGGGCAGCGGCATTGCCGCAGCTGCGGGGCCGGAGGCACTGGTGGAGGCAGCCTCCGGACCATCCGACTTCGTCATGGCGGGGATTGTCGGCGCGGCGGGGCTGGCGCCCACACTGGCCGCGATCCGGCGCGGGGCGGATGTCGGGCTGGCCAACAAGGAATGTCTGGTCTGCGCGGGCGATATCGTGATGCGCGATGTCCGGCGCTTCGGCGGGACACTTCTGCCGGTGGATTCCGAGCACAATGCGATATTCCAGGTCTTCGACCGTGACCGCGCCCAGGCCGTCAGGCGCATCGTGCTGACCGCATCGGGGGGCCCGTTCCTGGATATGGGGATGGATCAGATGGCGCATGTGACGCCTGCGGAGGCTGTCGCACATCCGAACTGGTCGATGGGGGCCAAGATCTCCGTCGATTCGGCGACGATGATGAACAAGGGCCTGGAGATGATCGAGGCCTGGCACCTGTTCCCCGTGGCCGTCGATCAGATCGACGTGCTGGTCCATCCGCAATCGGTCATTCACTCGATGGTCGAATATGTCGACGGCTCGACCCTGGCCCAGCTTGGCAGTCCCGACATGCGCACACCGATCGCGTCGTGCCTGGCCTGGCCGGAGCGGATCGCAGCACCTTCGCCGCGCCTTGATCTGGCCACACTCGGCCAGCTTACTTTCCAGGCACCGGACCCGGTCCGATTCCCGGCGCTGCGACTGGCGCGGGCCGCCATGGAGGCAGGCAAGGGCGCGCCGACCGTCCTGAATGCAGCCAATGAGGTGACGGTCGCTGCATTCCTGGCGGGCAGGATCGGGTTTCTTCGCATTGTGGAGATTGTCGAAGCTGCGCTGGAAATGATTGATTCAGGTGCGCCTGATACGATTGAGGCCGTCATGGCACTGGACGCGGAGACGCGTGTGCGGACGGCCGCCCTGCTGGACTGATGGGGCTGGCATGGCGCTGTACAACTGACCCTGCAAGGGAACCTGCATGTTTCTGATCGACTACATCCTGCCGTTCCTCGCCGTGCTGACGGTGCTGGTCTTCATTCACGAGATGGGTCACTACCTCGTCGCACGCTGGTGCGGTGTCGGGGTCGAGGCCTTCTCGGTCGGCTTCGGTCGGGAACTGTTCGGCTGGCATGACCGTCGCGGCACCCGCTGGAAGGTCTCGATGATCCCCTTCGGCGGCTACGTGAAGTTCCGTGGCGACAGCGGTGCGGCCAGCACGCCTGATCATGCGGGGAATGTGCACGACGACGATCCGGAGAATTTCCACAACAAGTCGCTGGCGAAGCGCGCTGCGGTGGTTGTTGCGGGACCGGCGGCCAACTTCCTGCTGGCAATTGTCATCTTTGCCGGCATGTTCACGGTCTGGGGCCAGCCCTTCACGACCGCGATGGTTTCAGATGTGGTGGCGGACAGCGCGGCGGCTGAGGCCGGGCTGCAGCCCGGTGACCTGATCGTCACTGCGGGGGGGGAAGACGTCGCCTCGTTCGAGGACCTGCGGCGCATCGTGTCACTGAACCTGGACCGGGCCCTGCCCCTGACCATCGAACGTGACGGTCGCCTGATCGATCTGGACGCGCAACCGCGTGTGGTCGTGATCCAGGACCAGTTCGGCAATGACAGCAAGGTCGGCATGCTGGGCGTGCGGGCGGTGGAGCGTGGCTGGCGGGAACTCGGGGTTGGTGGTGCGGTGGTCGAGGCCGTGCGCCAGACCTGGGTGATCACCACCAGCACCCTGTCCGCGGTCGGCGACATGATCACCGGTCACCGCTCTGTCGAGGAACTGCGCGGACCGGCCGGTATCGCGGAGATTTCAGGGCAGGCGGCCAGCTTCGGCATAGCCTCCCTGATCAATATCGCAGCCTTCCTCTCGATAAGCCTCGGGCTCATCAACCTGTTCCCCATCCCGATGCTGGACGGCGGCCATCTATTGTTCTATGCCGTCGAGGCAGTACGGGGGCGTCCGCTGGGTGAAACGACTCAGGAAATCGGCTACCGTCTGGGCTTCGCGATGGTCATCGGTCTGATGCTCGTGGCGACGTTCAACGACATCGACCGTTTCGGTGTGGTTGATTTCATGAAGGGTCTGTTTTCCTGACACCCGATGACGGGTCAGACCGAAGATAGAGGGTTCCACGGCGTGGCGCGAAGGCTGATCCTGATAACTGTGCTGGCCTGGCTGATGCCGTTCGTCGCGAACGCACAGCTGATCCAGGATATCGTTGTCGAGGGTAACCAGCGTATCGAGGCGGAGACGGTCCGTTCCTACATGCAATTGGAACCGGGCAGCCCGTTCGAGGCATCGCGTCTGGACCGCGCCCTGAAGACACTCTACGGCACCGGCCTGTTCGCGGATGTGAACCTGCGCCGCCAGGGCAATTCCCTGGTCGTGAGCGTTGTCGAGAATCCGGTCATCAACCAGCTCGTCTTCGAAGGCAACAAGCTGCTGAAGGACGATCTGCTCGCATCCGAAGTGCAATTGCGGTCGCGGGTCGTCTATACCCGCGCGCGGGTGCAGAGCGATGTGCAGCGCATGTTGCAGATCTATCGCGCCAGTGGCCGCTTCGCCGCCACCATCGAACCGAAGATCATCCAGTTGCAGCAGAACCGGATCAATCTGGTCTTCGAGATCAACGAGGGCGATCCGACCGAGATCAGCGCCATCCGGTTTCTTGGCAACACCGTCTTCGATGACGATGACCTGCGTTCCGTCATTGCCACCAGCGAGAGTGCCTGGTGGAATTTCCTGAGTTCAACGGACGTCTATGATCCCGACATCGTTGCACTGGACCGTGACCGGCTGCGCCAGCACTATCTGGAGCATGGCTACGTCGATTTCCGGGTTGTCTCGGCAGTCGCGGAACTGACCCGGAACCGGGAAGACTTCTTCATCACCTTCACGCTGGAGGAAGGTGAGCAGTACCGCTTCGGCAGCGTCGATCTGAAAGCGGATGTGAAGGACGTCGATCCGAAGGAACTGCGCAAGGCGATCACCGACGAGACCGGCGAGATATACAACGGCACGCAAGTCGAGAAATCCATCAACGACATCCAGTTCCAGCTTGGCCGCAAGGGTTTTGCATTCGTCGATGTGCGGCCCCGGACGCAGCGCGACCGCGAGAAGCGGACCGTCGATATCACCTATGAGGTCCGTGAGGGCCCGCGGGTCTATGTCGAGCGGGTGGATATCGAGGGCAATACCCGGACGCTGGATGAGGTTGTGCGTCGTGAGGTGCAACTGATCGAGGGCGATGCCTTCGATACCGCGAAGATCAGCCGTTCCAACCGCCGTATCCGGGCGCTGGGCTTCTTCAAGACCAATGACATCACGCCGGAACAGGGTTCCGCCCCCGACAAGGCGATCCTGAAGGTCAAGGTCGAGGAACAGCCGACGGGTGAACTTTCGGTCGGTGCCGGTTTCTCCACCACGGAAGCTGTGATCGGCGATGTCTCGATCAGTGAACGCAATCTGCTGGGGCGCGGCCAGAACCTGCGGCTGTCCTTCTCGCTGTCGTTGCGGCGGCGCGAAGTCGACCTGAGCTTCACCGAGCCCTATTTCCTGGACAAGCCCATTGCTGCGGGCATCGACATCTTCAACACGAACATCGACTTCCAGGATGAATCCTCGTTTGACCAGAGCACGTCCGGCGGGCGCCTCAGGACCGGGTTCTCGTTGTCCGAAGCGTTGCGGATGAGCCTGAATTACCAGTTGCGCCGCGACAACATCAAGAATGTGGGCAATACCGCCTCGCTGTTCATCCAGCAGCAGCAGGGCGTCTCCGTCACCAGTTCGCTGGGGTATGAACTGAAGCTGGATCTGACAGATGATCCGATTGACCCGCGTGACGGTTCACTCTCGACGTTCGGTCAGGAACTCGCGGGTTTCGGCGGAACCGTGCGTGACCTGCGGACCCAGGCGCGGCACACGCAATTCTTCCCGGTCTCGGAAAGCCTGACCCTGTCGCAGACGGTCCGCGGTGGTGCGGTCTTCGGTATAGCCAAGGATGTTCGCATCAATCGCCGCTTCTTCGTCGGTGGCGACACGTTGCGTGGTTTCGCGGCCAGTGGCATCGGTCCCCGGGACGTGGCCACGCGTGACGCGCTGGGCGGCGAATTCTTCGTCACGGGCTCGACAGAGCTGACCTTCCCCCTCGGCCTGCCTGACGAACTGGGCATGTCGGGCCGCGTATTCAGTGACTATGGTTCCGCGTTCGGCGTTGTGGCGAATGGTGGGGTCGAGGATGATCCGTCGATGCGGCTCGCGGTGGGTGTTGGTGTGACCTGGCGTTCACCCTTCGGGCCGTTGCTGTTCGACGTTGCCCGCGCCGTCCTGCGCAATGACATCGATGAGACGGAAGCCTTCCGCTTCAGCTTCGGTACACGGTTCTGACGCTCACTGGTTGCCGCCGGTCGGTAACCTGTGCTGTAAGGAGCATCTGGTTTCTGACGCGAGAATCACCGGTTCCCCTGCGGACGAGTAGAATTGAGGAAACATCAATGCGTGCCATCTGGCTTGCCACGATCTGTATCACGCTCATGACGGTTGGCGGTCTTCAGGCCGCCCGGGCGCAGTCCATGCCGCCTGCGATCATCGCGACGATGGATTCGCAGCAGATCCTGCGCGAGTCCAAGGCGGCAATCAGCATCGCAAACCAGATCAAGGGTTACATGGACAGCCTGCAGCAGTTGATTCAGGCCGAGGACAAGGCGTTGAAGGTGCGTCAGGACGAGCTGCGCCAGCAGGCCGCCATTCTGGCACCCGACGCGGTGGAGCAGCGCAAGAACGAATTGCAGAAGAGCTATACCGATGCGCAGCGCATGGTGCAGGACCGTCGCCAGGCCATTGGCCAGACCCAGCAGCAGGCGGTCGAGGTGCTGAAGGGGCAGATCCTGGGCATCATCGAGGAACTGGAGCGGGAACGGGGTTTCAACCTGGTCCTGGATCGCAACAGCATCAGCTGGACCAGCGGCGCGCTGGATATCACCAAGGAAATCATCGCGCGGCTGAACCAGCGGCTTCCCTCGGTAAAGGTTGGGCGGCCTGAAGGTTTCTGATGCCCGACGCGCGGTTCCATCGGCGGCTCGGGCCGTTCACGCTTGGCGATCTGGCTCGGAAGACCAGCTTGTTCAAGGTGCCGGATGGCGTTGACCCGGCTTTGCAGATCCGCGATGCCCAGCCACTGGAACAGGCCGGTGACGGCGATCTGAGTTTTCTCGACAACCGCAAGTACCTGCCGGCACTGGCCGAGACCCGGGCACAGTTCTGCGTGATCTCGCCGGAGCTTGCCGATCGCGCACCGGCGGGCACGATCGTGCTGCCGACACCGCATCCCTATCTGGCCTTTGCCATGGTTTCACAGGCGCTGTATCCGGGTCCTGAAGCGGATGGTGTCCTGCATCCGGCGGCCTTCATCGATGACAGTGCCGTGCTTGGCGCGGGCGTGTCCGCCGCACCACATGCCGTCGTCGGCGCGGGTGCGCAGATTGGTGACGGGGTTGTCCTGGGCGCCAATGTCTCGGTCGGTCCGGGTGTCGTGATCGGCGCCGGCAGCCGCATCGATGCCAATGCCTCGCTGGAGACCTGCATCCTTGGATCGCGTGTGCATGTCCAGTCCGGGGCGCGGATCGGACCGGGTGGGTTCGGTTTCGCGCCACATCCGCAGCGCCACGTCGCGGTGCCCCAGGTGGGGCGGGTGCTGATCGGCGACGATTGCCATATCGGTGCCAATGTCTGCGTTGCCTGTGGCTCCGGCCATGACACGAAGATCGGCAATAATGTGTGGATCGATAATCTGGTGCAGATCGCGCACAATGTCGAAATCGGTGATGGTTCGATCATCGTGGCGCAGGTGGGGATTGCCGGTTCAAGCAAGCTCGGCCAGTTTGTTCAGGTGGGTGGCCAGGCTGGTATTTCCGGCCATGTGAAGATCGGCAATGGCGTGAAGATCGGTGCGCTCTCCGGCGTGATGAACGACCAGCCGGATGGTGCCGCGGTACTGGGGCAACCCGCAATGCCGGTGCGGGATTTCTGGCGGCAACTGGCTGCCATCCGGCGGTTGGGGACGAAGAAGGGGACGGATACATGACGGACACGGACGCGACCATCGTGGATGACATGGCTGGCCCGGTTGATATCAACCGGATCATGCAGATGATCCCTCACCGCTATCCGATGCTGATGGTCGACCGTGTCGTGGATATCCAGCCCAACCACAGTGCCGTCGGCATCAAGAACGTCACGATCAACGAACCGCATTTCATTGGCCATTTCCCGGTCAAGCCGGTGATGCCCGGCGTGCTGATCATCGAATGCATGGCGCAGACATCTGCGGTGCTGTTCGCGCGGACGCTGGGCAAGGGGATGGAAGGCAAGGTGGTCTACTTCATGACCATCGACAATTGCCGCTTCCGACGTCCGGTGGAGCCGGGCGACCAGTTGCGGGTGCATGTCGAGAAGCTGCGCGGGCGCGGCGACATGATCTGGAAGATGCATGGCAAGGGCTATGTCGATGACAAGGTGGTGGCCGAGGCTGACTTCGCCGCCATGATCCAGGAAAAGCTCTGAATGGCCGATATTCACCCTACAGCAGTTGTCAGTGACGACGTGACACTGGGCGAAGGGGTCCGCATCGGACCCTTCTGCGTGGTCGAAGGCGAGATCACCCTGGAAGACGGGGTGGAACTCGTCTCCCATGTCGCACTCGCGGGGCGCAGCCGAATTGGTGCGCGGACACGCGTGTTCCCCTTCGCCTCCATCGGCCACCCGCCACAGGACACCAAGTACAAGGGTGAGCTGTCCCGGCTGGAGATCGGCCAGGACTGCACGATCCGCGAACATGTGACGGTCAATCCGGGCACCGAGGGCGGCGGTATGCTGACCACGGTCGGCAATGGCTGCCTGCTGATGACCGGCGCCCATATTGCCCATGATTGCCAGGTCGGGGATCACGTGATCATCGTGAACAACGTGCTGCTCGGCGGGCATGTCGAAGTTGACGACTGGGCCATCGTCGGCGGCATGACGGCGGTGCACCAGTTCGTGAAGATCGGCAAGCACGCCATGGTGGGCGGCGCGTCGGCACTTGGTACCAGTGTCATTCCCTACGGGCTGGCACGGGGGAACCTGGCACGGCTGGACGGGTTGAACCTGGTCGGTCTGAAGCGGCGCAACTTCAGCCGCGACGAGATCAGCACGCTGCGACGTGCCTATCGCTTCCTGTTCGGCCCGGAGGGCACGATGGAGGAGAAGGTGGCGGATGCGGAGAAGCTGTTCCAGGGTGAGGCCGGGGTCGATGACATCATCGGCTTCATGAAGGCCAATTCCTCCCGTGGGCTCTGCACCCCCCGCAAGGACGCGGCGGCGGCGCAATAGGTCATGGCCGACCTGCCCAGACGGCTTGGCATCATTGCCGGTGGTGGCGACGTGCCGGGGGATATTGCTGCGGCCGCGGTCGCCAATGGCATCGGCGTGCATGTGCTGGCCTTTGACGGGTTCACCGAACCTGACCTGCTGGCGCGCTACCCCCACGACTTCATCCAGTTCGACCGGGTCGGCGATATTCTCGCGGCCCTGAAACGCGGCGGCTGTGACAGTGTCTGCATGGTGGGCAGGGTCGCGCGGCCGGAC
Organism: Minwuia sp.; assembly: GCA_029213165.1. GTDB lineage: Bacteria > Pseudomonadota > Alphaproteobacteria > Minwuiales > Minwuiaceae > Minwuia. The sequence continues at coordinate 11,953 of JARGNO010000024.1, read as the reverse complement.
TTCTCGAAGCTGCGCCCCGACCTGGCCGGTATCAGCCTGCTGCCGAAGGTGATCGCCGCCGCCCGGAAAGGCGACGACGCGCTGTTGCAGGTGCTGGTCGGATACTTCCAGAAGAAGGGATTTCGCGTTGTCGGTGCCCATGAGATCAAGGGCGATGTGCTGGTGCAGGCGGGCCCGCTCGGGTCCGTGGTGCCTGACGAGGCGGCGAGGCAGGACATCGCCCGCGCGGTCACGGTCGTCGAGACGCTGGGGGCGCTGGACATCGGTCAGGGAGCCGTGGTGCGTGACGGGCTGGTTCTGGCTGTCGAGGCCGCCGAGGGCACGGACCGGATGCTGGAACGCTGTGTCGGTCTGGTGAAGGGGACGGGCGGCGTCCTGGTGAAGCTGACCAAGCCCGGCCAGGACCATCGCGTGGACATGCCGACCATCGGCAGGGAAACGGTCCGTCGCGCCGCCGCCGCCGGGTTGAGCGGTATCGCTGTCGAGGCGGGGGCGGCGATGATCGTGGATCGCGCGGCGACCATCGCTGATGCGGACAGGGCCGGTCTGTTCATCGCCGGCATCAACCGCGAAACCCCATGAGCGTGCAGCAGATGCCGGGGCGGACAATCATGCTGGTGGCGGGGGAGCCATCGGGCGATGTACTGGGGGCGCGTCTGATGCGCGCCCTGCGTGACCAGTCCGGGGGTACGGTGCGCTTCGTCGGTGTCGGCGGTGACGAGATGGCGCGTGAGGGGCTGCAGAGCCTGTTCCCGATCACCATCCTGTCCGTCATGGGCCTGTTCGAGGTCCTGCCGCGTGCGCTGGCCATCCGCCGGAGACTCAAGCAGACAGAGGCCCTGGTGCGGCAGGTGCAGCCCGATTGCCTGATCACGATCGACTCACCGGGGTTCAATCGCCGTCTCGTGCAGGCCGTGCAGGACATGGATCTGCTGAAGATCCACTATGTCGCGCCCTCCGTCTGGGCCTACAAGCCAAAGCGCGCCGTTCGCATGGCGCAACTCTATGATCACCTTCTGACCCTGTTGCCGTTCGAGCCGCCATGGTTCGAGCGCGAAGGGCTTGCCGCCAGCTTCGTGGGGCATCCGGCCATCGAGGCGGAGCGGAACTATGCGGGCGACCCGCGTGCGTTCCGCAGCAATCTGGGCATCCCCTCGCATGCGCCTGTCGTGGCGGTGCTGTTTGGCAGCCGGATGGGCGAGTTGCGCCGGATGGGACCGATCTTCATCGACGGCCTGCGCCAGGCCCTGGCACAGGTTCCCAACCTGGTGGTCGTCGCGCCAACCCTGCCGCATCTGAAACCGGCGGTGGAACAGATGCTGGCAGACCTGAAGGTGCCGGCGCATGTCGTGGGACCGGATCTGAAGATGGATGCGTTTCACGCTGCCGATGTGGCGCTTGCCGCTTCAGGCACCGTGGCACTGGAACTGTCGCTCGCCGGAACCCCCTCTGTCGTCGCCTATCGTCTGAACAGCCTCACCGCCGCCATCGCGAAGCGCCTGATCACGATCCGCTGGGCCAGCCTGACCAATATCCTGCTGGAGCGGGAGGTGGTGCCGGAGCTGATTCAGGAGCGCTGCCGTGCGGAGCATATCGCGCCCCATATCGTGGCCCTGTTGAGCGACAGCACCCATCGTGACGCCCAGGCGGAGGCCGGGCGACTGGTCGCCGACATGCTGCGTCCACCCGGTGAATGGCCTTCGGAAAAGGCTGCCCGCGTGGTACTGAATCTGACGGACAGGAACTGAGGAGGAAACACCATGGAAGGTGCACGGCTGCTGCACACCATGATCCGGGTGAAGGATCTCGACAAGTCGCTGGATTTCTACGTCCGGCTGCTGGGCATGAATGAACTGCGCAAGACGGATTTCCCCACCGGCGACTTCACCCTGGCCTTTGTTGGCTACGGGGAGGAAAAGAACAGCACGGTGATCGAGCTGACCCACAACTGGGGTCAGGAAGAGCCCTATGACCTGGGTTCCGGCTTCGGGCATCTGGCCATCGGCGTGCCGGACATCTATGCGACCTGCAGCGCGCTGGAGAAGGAAGGCGTGCCGATTCCCCGCCCGCCGGGACCGATGAAGCATGGCGGATCTGTCATCGCCTTCATCGAGGATCCGGACGGCTATAAGATCGAACTGATCGAGCGGAAGCAGGGCTGAAGCATGACCTCCAGCGCCGCCCGGTCATTCGCCGAACTGCATCAGGGCGATGCGCCCTTCGTCATGCCCAATCCGTGGGATCGGGGGTCTGCGCGAATCCTGCAGAGCATGGGATTCCAGGCCCTGGCCACCACCAGCGCCGGTTTCGCCTTTTCCATCGGGCGCCGGGATGCGGAGGGCAGTGTTTCCCGGACGGAGGCGATCCGCCATGCGGCGGAGATCGTGCAGGCTACACACCTGCCGGTGAACGGCGATCTGGAGAACGGCTTCGGCACCAGCCCCGAAGCCTGCGCCGAGACGATCCGTCAGGCGCTGGCCGCCGGGCTTGCCGGTTGTTCCATCGAGGATACGACTGCCGACCTGAGCGACCCGATCATCGATTTCACTCTGGCTGTCGAGCGCATTGCCGCCGCAGTCGAGGTCGTACGCCAGTCGGGACGGCCCTTCGTGCTGACCGCACGCGCTGAGAACTTTCTCTACGGTCGCCGGGACATGGATGAGACCCTGCGCCGCCTGAATGCCTTCGCTGACGCCGGGGCCGATGTGCTCTATGCGCCAGGCTTGCGGAAGATCGAACTGGTGCGGGAAGTCTGTCAGGGCGTCTCCCGACCGGTCAATGTGCTGGCCACCGCCGGTCTGACCGTGGCGCAGGTCGCCGACGCGGGGGCGAAGCGTATCAGCCTGGGCTCCGCCTTCGCGCTTGCCGCCATCCGCGGCCTGGTGCGCGCGGCGACAGAGGTGCAGGAGAAGGGCACATTCGGCTTCGCGGCGGAGACGCCGGGCTTCGCCGACATCAACGCCATGATGCTGGGTCGCGACGAGGACTGACCGACCGGTCGCTCCGCACGTGCACGACCTGCGTCTCCGGCATGGCTGCGGGCACGCTGCGCCTGCCAAAGCGGCTTGCCGTTGGCGGCTGCCCAACCTACCCTCCCGACAGGCTCAATTCAGGGGAGGATGGCCATGATTGGTGTAGTTGCGACGATCAAGTGCAAGGACGGTTCGGCTGAGGATTTCGAGGCTGCGGCGATGCAGTTGGTGGAGGCTGTGAACGCGAATGAACCGGGGTGCCTGTTCTATCGCCTGTTCAAGACCGATACCCCCAACACCTACCGCTTCCTTGAGGCCTACAAGGACAAGGCAGCGACGGAAGCACATCGTGCCTCGGATCACTTCAAGACCATGGGCCGCGCCATGGGTGCATTCATGGATGGCCCGCCGTCGGTAGAGCGTCTGCCGGGCGTCGAGTGATCGTGGGCGGATGAGGGCTCTCATCTGCAACGACTGGAAGCCGTTCGACGAACTGGAAATCGGTGACCTGCCCGCGCCGGAGATGCGGGCAGGGGCGGTGCGTATCCGCATCGACGTCTGCGGCATTTCCTTCGCCACCGGTCTGGTGGTGCAGGGCAAGTATCAGCGAAAGCCACCCCGGCCCTTTGCGCCGGGTACGGAGATCGTCGGTATTGTCACCGAATGCGCCGACGACGTGGACCGGTTCCGCATCGGTGACCGCGTCATGGCCTTCATCGACTGGGGCGGCGCGGCGGAGGAAGCGGTGGTCTGGGCCGGGCAGGTCTATCCGGTGCCTGACGGTCTCTCGGACGCCGAGGCGACGCCGCTGCTGTCATCCTATGGCACGTCCTTTGGCGCGCTTGTCGAACGTGCGGAGTTGCGGGCCGGGCAGACGGTGCTGGTGCATGGCGCCGGTGGCGGTGTCGGGCTGGCGGCGGTCGAGATCGCGAAGGATATCGGTGCCACCGTGATCGCGCGGGCCGGGACGGAGGAGAAGCGCGCGTGGCTGCGCAACCGTGGTGCGGATCATGTGCTGGACAGTCGTGAAACGGAATTCCGGAAAGCCGTGCTCGACCTGACCGGCGGGCATGGTGTCGACGTGGTCTATGACCAGTTGGGTGGTGACGTGTTTCACCAGTCGCTGCGCTGTCTGAACATTGGCGGGCGGCTGCTCACCATTGGCTATGCGGCGGGGGAAATTCCGCAGATGGGCGTCAATCTGCTGCTGCTGAAGAACGCCACGGTCATGGGCTTCAACTGGGGAACCTACTGGGGCTGGACCCCGGTGGACGAGCGTGTGCGACTGACGCCGGAGCGGGATCGGGTGATGGCCGGTCTGAACGACCTCTGGTCCCGCGGCGCCATCAGCCCGAAGATCCACGCCACCTATCCGCTGTCGGAATACAGGGCGCTCTGGGCCGATATCTCCGAACGGCGTGCAGTCGGTCGTGTCGCCCTGCTGCCGCAGGCCTGATCCGACTTCTGCATCAACGAGAAGGGCGTATCCGGATGCTTCCCGGATACGCCCTCTTGTCGTTCTGAAGCTGTGGCCGTGCGCTACTTCGCCGTAACGGCACCGTCCATTTCCGGTTCATGGCGACGGCTGGAGCGGTCGAAGAAGTCGTTGCCCTTGTCGTCGATGACGACGAAGGCGGGGAAGTCCTTCACCTCGATCTTCCAGACCGCTTCCATGCCCAGCTCGGCGAAGTCCAGGACTTCGACGCTGGTGATCTCGTCGCGACCGACACGGGCCGCCGCACCACCGATGGAGCCGAGATAGAAGCCACCATTCTTCTTGCAGCTGTTGACCACCTGCTTCGACCGGTTGCCCTTCGCCACCGAGATCATAGACCCACCGATCTCCTGGAACTCAGCTACATAGGGGTCCATGCGGGCGGCGGTCGTTGGTCCGAACGCACCGGAGGCGTATCCTTCCGGGGTCTTGGCAGGACCGGCGTAGTAGATCGGATGATCCTTGAAGTAGGCGGGCAGTTCGCCGCCTGCGGCAACACGCTTCGACAGTTCCGCGTGGACGATGTCACGGGCGACGATCATGGTGCCGGACAGCAGGATCGGTGTCTCCACCGGCAGTTTTGTCAGGATGCTGCGCAGTTTGTCCATCGGCTGGCTGAGATCGATGCGTACCGCGTTGCTGGCATCCGCCTCCGTCGTCGGCAGATACTTCGACGGATCGCGCTCCAGTGCCTCCATGAAGACGCCATCGCGGGTGATCTTGGCCTTGGCCTGGCGATCGGCGGAGCAGGACACGCCAATGCCGATGGGCAGGGAGGCACCATGGCGCGGCAGGCGGATGACCCGCACGTCGTGGCAGAAGTACTTGCCGCCGAACTGCGCGCCGATGCCGAGGTTCTGCGACAGCTTGTGGATCTGCGCTTCCAGTTCGATGTCCCGGAAGGCGCGACCGGTCATGTCACCGGTGGTGGGCAGCGCGTCATAGAACTTGCAACTGCCCATCTTCACGGTCTTCAGGGTCTGTTCCGCCGACATGCCACCGATGACGATGGACAGGTGATAGGGCGGGCAGGCGGCTGTGCCGAGCGTCGGAAGCTTCTCGGCAAAGAACTGCAACAGCCGGTCAGGGTCCAGCACCCGGCGGGTTTCCTGGAACAGGAAGGTCTTGTTGGCCGATCCACCGCCCTTGGCGATGAACAGGAACTTGTAGGCGTCGCCGCCCACGGCCTCCAGATCGATCTGGGCCGGCAGGTTGGAACCGGTGTTCTTCTCCTCGAACATCGACAACGGTGCCATCTGGCTGTAGCGCAGGTTGCGGGTTGCCCAGGTACGCTGGACGCCAATGGAAAGCGCCTCCGCGTCATCACCATCGACGATGACCTGCTGCCCCTTCTTGCCCGCAATGATCGCCGTGCCGGTATCCTGGCAGGAGGGGAATTCCATGGCGGCGGAGATATTGGCGTTCTTCAGCAGTTCCAGCGCCACGAAGCGGTCGTTGTCCGACGCCTCCGGGTCTTCCAGGATGTTGCGCAACTGCTGCAGATGGGCCGGCCGGAACAGGTGGCTGATGTCGCTGAAGGCGGTCTCCGCCAGTTCGCTCAGAACGTTCGGCTGAACAGTGACGAACTCGCGGTTGCCCAGCTTCTCCACCTTGACGCCGTCCACGTCCAGCTGCCGGTACTCGGTTTCATCCTCACCCAGCGGAAACAGTGGCCCATACCCAATGTCGCTAGCCATCTCAAAGACCCCCTTTGATCACCCCAAAATCATGCAGACCCCAAGCAGAACACAATTCGCGGGGAATTGCAGTATCCGCGCGGCGGCTAATCCGTGATGACAATCAGGTTGCTGGCCGTCAGGTCGCCCGGGCGGCTTCCTGCAACGCGGATGCTGTCGGTGTTGGAAAGGCCGATGAACAGGCCATGTGGTGTCGACCAGACCCGGCGCGCCACCTTTTCGTAGGTCGGCCAGCGCTCGATATTGCGCAGGATGATCCGGTCTTCCGTCGGGTCGAATCCGGCGATCAGGTCGTGGCCATTGTCAGGGCCGAAGATGAAGGTATCAGGGCCGAAGCCTGCCTGATGGGCTGTCTTGCCCGGCGTGTCCGTGTGCTGGCGCACGCCGTCGCGCAGGGTAACGGTCGGCTCCGCCATCAGGGTTCCCGAAATGGCCAGCCCCATCGCCGCGGCGCAAAGCAGACGGGCACCCCTCGTCACAAGGGGTGCCCGCAGATGTCGTTGTCCTGTGCTCACGCGATCAGAAGATGAAGTCGTCGGTCTCATCCAGTGTCACACCGGCCAGACCCTGCAGGGTGAGGGATTCGGTTCCGCCGCCCGTGATCGTGATGACCAGATTGCCGCCGGAGTCGACGAAGTTCAGATCGCCGAAGCTGATCGACAGGGCGGAGAAGTCGATGACGTCGTCCGAACCCGGCCCGGCCACGAAATCCTCGATGACGTCATTGCCGAAGCTGGCGTTGTCGAAGACGAAGAGGTCGTTGCCATCCTCACCGGCCAGGGTGTCATTGCCACCCGTACCGCCGTTCAGCGTGTCCGCGCCCGCATCGCCGAAGATGCTGTCGTCACCCAGCCCGCCGAACAGCAGGTCGGTGCCTTCGCCGCCGTCCAGGATGTCATTGCCATCCTGACCCAGCAGGGTGTCGTTGCCGGCTTCACCACGCAGGGTGTCGATGCCACTGCCACCGTCCAGGCTGTCGTTGTCGGCACCGCCCAGCAGCGAGTCATTGTCATCGCCGCCGAACAATACGTCCTGGCCACCGGCACCGTTCAACTGGTCGTTGCCGACACCGCCGAAGATCGTGTCGAAACCGACCAGGGTGTCGAGTGACGGGTCATCGCCGTTGATGGTGTCATTGCCTTCATTGCCGAACAGGCTGTCGAAGTTGCCACCACCCAGGATGAAGTCGTCGCCAAGGCCACCGTTGATGGTGTCATTGTCGAACTGTCCGCGCAGCGTGTCGTTGCCGTCGCCACCGTCGATGGAGTCATTGCCGGATCCGCCGAACACACGGTCGACGCCGTCCCCGGCGGTGATGGTGTCATCACCGTCCCCGGCGCTGATCGTATCGTTGCCGAGACCTCCACTGATCGTGTCGGCACCACTGTCGCCGACCAGCGAGTCATTGCCGTCGCCACCATCAAGGGTATCCAGACCGGCACCGCCGTTCAGTGTGTCATTCTCCGTCCCGCCGAACAGCTGGTCATCGTCCGCGCCGCCGAACAGGGCGTCTGCCCCGGCCTCACCGGTGAGGAAGTCCGCGCCATCATTGCCAGCCAGCGAGTCTGCGCCGTTGCCGCCATTGACGGTGTCATTGTCGTCGCCGCCGACGATGGTGTCATCGCCTTCGCCGCCGGTCAGAAGATCCGTCCCGGCATCACCGAAGATCAGATCGGCATCCGCACCGCCATCGATCAGGTCAGCACCCAGGCCACCTTCCAGCGTGTCGTTGCCAGCGTCGCCGATCAGCGTGTCATTGTCGTCGCCGCCATCGACCGAGTCGGCACCTGCACCGGCGGTAACCGTGTCATTGCCTGCACCACCGCTGATGATGTCGTCGCCGTCACCGCCGTCGGCAACATCGTTGCCTGCACCGGCAAGAACCGTGTCGTTGCCCGCGCCTGCGGTGATGTTGTCATTGCCATCACCACCGGAGACCGTGTCAGCCCCGTCACCGGCATTCAGCACGTCATCGCCATCGCCACCGCTGAGGGTATCGGCCCCGTCCCCGGCCTGGACCGTGTCGTTGCCGCCCTGGCCGAAGAAGTGATTGTCCAGCGTGTCGCCGACCAGGAAATCACCGAAGTCGGACCCAAGCACGCCTTCCATGCTGGTCAGCGTGTCATCCTGTGCCGAGCCGCCGAAGGCGGTACCCAGTGCCAGGTCGATCTGCACTGCCGACGCGCTGTCGGAATAGTCGGCGCAGTCGTCGCCCGCGCCGCCGTTCAGGCTGTCGGCACCCAGTCCGCCCTGCAGCGTGTCGTTGCCGTCACCGCCATCCAGCGTGTCATCGCCGTCTCCGGCAACGATGGAATCATTGCCGTCCAGACCCTGAATGGTATCCGCGCCGCTTGTCCCGTTAAGCGGTATGTCGTCGCCCGGTGTGCCAGTGATGATGGTCGGTCCGCCGAAGTCGAAATCGTCCGCGTCCAGTTCCGCGACCAGCACGCCCTGAAGGACCAGCAGACCGGCGGCACCCAGGTTGATGGTGGTGTCGGTACCGTCGTCCGTGGCATTGGCCAGCACGTCGGCGAAGCTGTTCAGCGCGGTAACCGCCTGCACGTCGATGACATCGTCGGTTCCGGCACCGGCCACGAAGCCCTGGATGGTGTCATTGCCGAAGCCGTCGGCCAGGATGAACAGGTCATCATCGCCGCCACCATTCATGAAGTCGTCGCCCAGGCCACCGGTGATGGTGTCATTGCCCGCGCCGCCCTGCAGCGTGTCGGCCCCGTCACCACCGTCCAGGATATCGTCGCCATCCTCGCCGATGGCGATGTCATTGCCGCCGCCCGTGGTGATGGAATCCGCACCCGCACCGCCGACAAAGCGGTTGTCTTCAACCCCGCCGGAGAGCGTGTCGTCCGCCGAGGTGCCGATCGCCCCTTCGAAGCTGGAAATCGTGTCGTCGCCGAACAGGGTGTCGGAGGTATCGAATATGACCGGCCCGGTCTCACCGGAAAGGTCGAGCACGTCGAGGCCCGCACCACCGTCCAGGCTGTTGGCCCCGGCACCGCCGCTGACCGTGTCGGCACCCAGACCGGCATCGACGGTATCGTCGCCGTCACCGGCGGCGATGGTGTCGGCACCACCTGCACCGAACAGGGTGTCCCCTGCGGCGCTGCCGATCAGCGTGTCGGCCAGCTCGGAGCCGATGACCTGCTCGATCCCCGAAACCGTGTCGTTGCCGCCGTTGGAGAGGTCGAAGCTGACGCCCGTGACCTCACCGGCGAAGCTGACGGTATCGGAACCCGCACCGCCAACCACCGAGTCGGCACCCTGGCCGACAAACAGCAGGTCATTGCCGTCCCCGGCATCCAGCGTGTCATTGCCCGCGTTGCCACCCAGCGTGTCGTCACCATCCCCGGCGAGCACGATGTCGGCACCCTGGCCACCCAGCAAGCTGTTCGCGCCCGCAGTGCCGATCAGCGTGTCGCTGAAGCTCGAACCGATCAGGTTCTCGATACTGGTGAGCAGGTCGCCCGCCGCATGACCACCTGATGCGGTGCCCAGCGCGAGATCGACATTCACGGCGCCGGAGGAGCCTTCATAGGTCGCGGTATCGTTGCCCGCACCGCCGTCCAGCGTGTCGCCACTGGCGCGACCCTGCAGCAGGTCATCCCCGCCCAGACCGCGCAGCGCATTGCCGAATTCATCGCCGCGCAGGGTGTCGTTGAAGTCGGAGCCCGTGATGTTCTCGATCTTGTCGAAGAAATCACCGGTCGCATCGCCACCCGTGGCCGTACCGAGATCGATATCGACATTCACCCCGGAGGAAGAGTTGGCATAGGTGATGGTGTCGTCGCCAAGTCCGCCGCGCAGGGTATCGGCCCCCGCACCGCCTTCGAACAGGTCGTTGCCCAGGCCGCCGGCCAGACTGTCGTCGCCGCCCTGGCCGAGCAGCGTGTCATCTTCAGACCCGCCGAACAGCGTATCTGCACCCGTACCGCCCTCCATCGAGTCGGTACCTTCGCCGCCGTTCAGCAGGTCGTTGTCATTGCCGCCGAACAACACGTCGTTGCCTTCATCGCCCAGCAGGGTGTCATCGCCGCTGCTGCCTTCCAGCGTATCCTCGTGGCAGTTGCCGTTGATCGAATCCGCGCCGTCGCCGCCGATGACACTGTCGTCGTCATTGCCCGCGTCGATCGTGTCGTCGCCTGCGCCGCCGTTGATGGTGTCGTTTCCGAGGTCGGTCGTGATGGAGTCATTGCCCAGACCGCCGTTGACATCGTCGTCGCCAAGTCCGGCGGTGATGGTGTCATCGCCATCCTGACCCAGCAGCGTGTCGTTGCCATCCGCGCCATCCAGCCGGTCGCCGTCATCGCCGCCAAGGATGGAGTCGTCGCCCGCGCCGCCCAGCAGGGTGTCGATGCCTTCATCGCCCTGCAGCACGTCGTTGCCCGCGCCTGCAACAACCGAGTCGGCACCCAGACCACCGGCGAGCGTGTCGTCGCCGTCGCCGGCGTTCAGCGTGTCGTTGCCGTCGCCGCCGTCCAGGCTGTCGTTGCCGAGACCGCCATTCAGCGTGTCCTCGCCCGCATTGCCCGTGATCGTGTCGTCGCCTGCATCGCCGAACAGTGCATCAAGGCCGTCGCCGCCGTTCAGGTCGTCGGCGTCGTCACCGCCGCGCAGGGTGTCGTCGCCCGCGTCGCCGCGCAGCGTGTCGATGCCCGCGCCGCCCGTGATGCTGTCCGCGCCAATGCCGCCGTCGCCGAGGTCATTGCCGTCGCCGAGCGTCAGTGTGTCGTCGCCAGCCTCGCCCCGCAGCGTGTCGTTGCCCAGGCCACCGTCGACCAGGTCGTTTTATGTCCCGCCGAGCACGGAGTCGTTGCCGTCGCCACCAAACAGGCGATCCGCGCCTGCGCCGCCGTTCAGATTGTCGTCGTCCGCGCCACCGTCCAGCGTGTCGTCACCATCCTCACCGGCCAGGGTGTCGTTGCCCGCGCCGCCGGAGGCGGTGTCTGCGCCGATGCCGCCGACCAGCAG
>JARGNO010000024.1:0-793 GCA_029213165.1 Minwuia sp. | reverse complement strand
TCGATGATGAAGGTGTCATCACCGGCACCGCCGTCTACGCTATCACGGCCAGAGCCGTCGCTGATCACGTCGTCGCCGTTGCCAGCGTCGATCATTTCTACTGCAGAAGCAGAAGAAGCAAGACCCGGATCCAGCGTGTCGTCGCCTTCCTCGCCCTGCAGGGTGTCGTTCCCCAGACCGCCGAGCAGCGTGTCGTTCTCGCTGCCACCGAACAGCCGGTCGGCGTCGTCGCCACCATCCAGCAGGTCGGCACCGGTGGAACCGGAAAGCGTGTCGTCGCCCGCGCCGCCGGTGACGGTGTCGTTGCCGTCCGCGGCGCTGACATTGTCGTTGCCGTCCAGCGCGTCGATGTTGTTGGCGGCGCTGTTGCCCGTGATGTTGTCATCGAAGTTGGTGGCGATCAGGTTCTCGAAGCCTGCAACCGTGTCGCCATCGGCGAAACCGCCGGAACCGACACCACCGGCAAGGTCAACCGTGACCCCGGCATCGGAGTTCGAGTAGTCGATCAGGTCGATGCCGCCGAGGGCATTGATGTCGTCCGCGCCCGCGCCCGCGATAACCGTGTCGTCGCCCAGGCCGCCGGTGATGCTGTCCGCCCCGGCCCCGTCGATGATCAGGTCATTGTCTTCACTGCCGCCCAGCGTGTCGTCACCGTCGCCGCCTACCAGCGTGTCGCCGCCCGTACCGCCGATGATGCTGTCCGCGCCCAGGCCACCGACCAGGGAGTCGGCCCCGGCACCACCGGCCAGCGTGTCATTGCCGTCACCACCGTCCAGCACATCGTCGCCGCCCA
>JARGNO010000108.1:3101-5067 GCA_029213165.1 Minwuia sp. | reverse complement strand
GGCCTTGCGGTTGAAACCGGGCCCGATCCGCAGACCGGCGAGGGCGGCGAAGTTCGGCGCGACCTCCTTGCACATGCTGTAGGGCGTGATTTCCGACCAGGCCTCGGCGGCGTGGATCATCATGTCCTCATCGACGGTCAGGCGCAGCCACATCTTGTGGACCATGCCGTCTTCACGCCGTTCGACCATGGTCCCGTAAGGCACCGGCTTGTGGTCGGAGATCATGCCTTCCATGTCCCACAGGCCATCTTCCCTTTCATACCCGCTGATCTCGATCTTGCGGGTATGGCGGTGGGCGCGTTTGGCCGGTTCGGACAGGGCCATCATCGGTTCTCCAGCAGTTGGTCATGCATTTGCGATGGCGGAAGATACCAGCGATACGACGCAGGTCCAGACCGGTTCGCGAATGGCGGGCATCTGTCACGCCGCCGCCGCCGCCACTGCTGCGTACCGGTCGGGAACTGTCCTGCCCTCAGCCCCAGGCGATCGGCAGGTTTGTCAGGCCACGCAGGGTGAAGGTTGGCCGCCAGTCAGGGTCATCCGGCTTCTCCAGCCGCAGATCCGGCAGTCGCGCCAGCAGGCTGCGGAAGGCCACATCCGCCTCCACTCGCGCAAGCTGCGCGCCCAGGCAAAAGTGAATGCCGCCGCCAAAGGAGGTCGGACGCACGTCCTTGCGGTCAACCCGAAAGCGCTCCGGTTCGTCAAAGGCGGCGCCGTCGCGGTTGGCGGAACCCAGCAGGTTGATGACATGCTCGCCCTTCGGAATGGTCACGCCATTGACCACGACATCTTCCATTGCGGTGCGGCCGGTCATCTGCACGGATGAATCGAAGCGCAGCATCTCCTCGATCGCGCCCGGCACCAGATCGGGATTGTCCCGCAGCTTGGCGTATTCGTCGGGGTTCTGCAGCAGTGCAAGCAATCCATTGCCCAACAGGTTCACGGTGGTCTCGTGCCCGGCACCGAACAGCAGGATCACGTTTCCGACCAGTTCCGCCTCGGTCAGGCGTTCACCGGCTTCTTCTGCCTGCACCAGGACCGTCGTCAGATCGTCCTGCGGTTCCGCGCGCCGACGGGCAAACAGATCACGGAAATAGGCTTCCTGCCGCGCGAAACCATTGCCGATCTCCTGCAGTTCCTCACCGCTGACCGGTGTCGGATCAATCAGCCGACCGGAGATCTTGGAGCCGAATTCGAAATGGCTGCGGTCCTCCGGCGGGATGCCGAGCATGTCGCAGATCACGTTGACGGGCAGGGGGTAGGCGAAATCCTTGATGAAATCCATCCGCCCGCGCGGAGCGACCCGATCCAGCAACTCGTCGACCAGTGTCTGGATCTGTGGACGCAGCCCCTCGATCCGGCGCGCCGTGAAGGCCTTCGATACGAGACCGCGCAGACGGCTGTGGTCCGGCGGGTCCTGAACCAGCATCCACGTCCGCATGTTGGCGTAGACCGGGTTGTCGAAGACATCATCGCCATTGCGCATCTTCATGCGCTCCTCGAACCCCTTGCCGAAGCGGCGGTCCTTCAGGATCATCTGCACATCGGCGTAGCGCGCCGCGACCCAGAACCCGAGCGGGGTCTTCATCAGCGGCTGGTCTTCCCGCAGCAGCTCGAACGAAGGGTAGGGATTGCGCAGGAACTCCGGCGAGAACGGGTTGAAGAGCGGTGCATCAGCCACCGGTGTCTGTTCGTTCATGCTGTCTCTCCCCGGTATCACTGGCGGAATTGATGACCGCCGTTCATTTATCCGGGAAGGTTAAACGCGAACGACCAGTTCCGGCAAGTCATCCATGTGCTGAAACACGCTTTCAGCACCGGCATCCAGCAGCATCTGCCGGTCGCGGTGATGATCCCGGTGACTGCCGCCCGTAAAGCCAAGCGCCCGCATTCCTGCGGCTCGTGCGGCCTGCAGGCCGAACGGACTGTCCTCGATGACGACACAGGCGTCCGGATCGGCGTTCAT
>JARGNO010000108.1:0-3091 GCA_029213165.1 Minwuia sp. | reverse complement strand
AACGGGCCGCATGCAGGAACAGGTCGGGTGCGGGCTTGCCGCGCTTCACCATGGTGGCGGAGAACAACCGCCCGTCGAAAAGGTCCAGGATCCCGGTCGTGCCGAGTGTCAGCGTCATCTTGCTCACTTCCCCGGACGACGCGACACAGCTCGGCACCGCAATGCGCGCCAGGGCCTCGCGCACGCCGGGTATCGCCCTGACCTCGCGTGCCAGAACCTCGGCGGTACCGGTGCGGATATCGCTGACAAAGGTTTCCGGCATCCGGACGCCATAGCGCTCCAGCACCATCTCCGCGCAGGTCGTCAGGGAAAGGCCGACGAATGTCGCCTCCGTCTCCTCGACCTCTATCGCGACACCGTGGTCGTTGAGATAGCGCGTGAGCAACTGGTTCGCGGGACGTTCGCTGTCCACCAGGACACCGTCGCAGTCGAAGATCACGAGCTGGGTCATTTCGGGCAGACGGCTTCGCTGGTCGGTGTGCGGCAGAGCAGCAGTCCATCATCGTTCACCGAGCCGGCAACCAGCATTCCGTCGATCCGCAGCACGCCGGTGGCACCACTGATCGGATCCCCTTCGGGGTCGTCATGCAGCACGGTGCAGCCATCGGGCTTGTCCGTGTCCATGGCGATCAGCCGCGTCGGCGCGCTGCTGAAAAAGGGCCATTTCCTCATGTAGAAATACAGGTCCATCGTGTCGGGATGCACTGCAGCAAGCAGATTTCCCGCGGCATCCACGTCCAGATTGTCCGGACCACCCGGCACGGGAATTGTCCTTGCCGGTCGTTTCAGGCGTCCGTCGACCAGATCGTAGGCCCGGATCCGGTTGGCCTGCGTTTCCGCGACATAGACGGTCGGCTTCTCGCCCTTGCTGATGTGGATGCCATTCGCGAAGGCCATGCCGTCATCCAGGATCTCGGGGCCGTCGGCACGCGTGACATCGACCCGGGCGATCTTCGAGCGGCTCTGCCCAAGCAGAAGTTCGAGGAACGCCCGTATCCCGCCACAGGCACCGCGATCCAGACTGACGATGGCCGTGTCCTCGTCCAGCACGTCGAGGTCGTTGGCGGCACAGATGTCGGGGTGTGAATAGGTGCTCTCGTGATCCAGTTCGCCATTGGGCGCAACAAAGAAGACCTCGATCGAGGTGCCGGCAGTTCCGTCCGCGCGGCGGGCGACCCCCATTTCACGGTGGTTGATGACCATCAGGCGTCCGGTCTGCTTGCCGATGCGCTGGTCCAGGAACCCGGCCTTCGGCAGGTCCGGTTCCCACAGCGTGAAACCATGCGGGTGAAGGACACTGCTCTCCTGAAACAGTTCGGTGAGGTTGGGCACAGGCAGATCTATCGGTCGCGAGACCTCGATGAACTCCCGCTTCAGGCGGGGGAACGATATCGCGTAGATGCCGTTCGCCACAGGTTCGTCGTCATCGTCATCGGCCCAGCGATCATGTGCGGACAACAGGATCCGCTTGCTCGGCGCGTGCCAGACCAGATCCTCGATCCCGCGCAATACAGCGCCGGTGCTTGCGTCCGTCAGGTGCACTTCCCGGCAATCGGCCGCCTCTGCAGTCATCGCAGGCAGGATGGCGGCCATCAGGGCCGTGAACAGGACAAGGGCGGCCAGCCGCGCTGCCCCCACAATTCCGAGGTGCTGATCTGTTCTGGACATGGTTGCGCCCGAAACCCTTTCTGACGACGATGGCCTCACAGCCAGAGGATGACGAGAAGCATCATCCGGTCAACCTCCATTCCCGCCGCAGGGCAGGAGTGTTGCGGCCAACACAACAGGTCGTTCGCGCCGCATCAGGAGCCCCACCAGCATGAGCGTCACCCCCTCGGTCGTCACCCCACCGCAGACGACCCTCGCACAGGCGCTGCTGGTCGGAACGCTGACCATGTCCACTATGCTCTACGCAATGACGGTGACCATTGCCAATGTGGCGCTGCCGAAGATGCAGGGGGAGTTCGGCGCGACACAGGATCAGATTGCCTGGGTCGTCACGTTCAACATCGTCGCGACCGCGGTGATGACACCGCTGACGGGCTGGCTGATCGCGCGGCTGGGCCAGCGCAAGGTCATGATGTATTCGGTCGCCGGATTCGCGATCTCGACGATGCTCTGCGGCATGGCGACGTCCCTGACAGAGATCGTGATCTACCGCGTCTTTCAGGGCCTGTGCGGCGCGCCCATGGTGCCCACCAGCCAGTCCATCGTGCTGCAGGCCTTCACCAAGGACAAGCAGGCAAGTGTGATGTCGATCTTTGGCATGGGCGTTGTGCTTGGCCCGATCATCGCGCCGACGCTTGGCGGCTACCTGTCGGAGGAATATGGCTGGCGCTGGGTCTTCTTCATGATCGTGCCCTGTGCCGTGGTGGCCTTCACAGGTATCTTCTTCATCGTGCGCGACCTGGCCACGCCGGGCCGCATTCGCCTCGACTGGACCGGTTTCATCAGCCTGTCGATCGCCGTCGCCGCGACGCAGCTGATGCTGGACCGGGGCGAGCGGGAGGACTGGTTCGAGTCCATCGAGATCATGCTGGAACTGGGGCTGGCTGCGCTGGCGTTCTACATCTTCATTGTCCACAGCCTCACCTCCAGCAAACCGTTCCTGAATTTTAAGCTGTTCAGGGACCGGAACTATGCCTTCGGCATGCTGTTCATATTGATCTTCGGCATGCTGAATTTCACGCCAATGGTGCTGTTTCCACCAATGCTGCAGCACCTTCGGGGATTTCCGGACACCGATATCGGCTGGCTGCTGGCGACCCGCGGTGTCGGCACGCTGATCGCCTTCACGGCCATGGTCTGGTTGTCGAAGCATGATCCCAGACTGTGGATGACCATCGGGTTTCTGGTGCAGGGCATCGCCGGGCTCTACATCGCCGGTTTCAACATCAACCTGACCGCCTTCGACGTGGCGTGGACCAGCATGTTGCAGGGATTCGGGGTGGGCATGACCTGGGTGCCGACGACACAGATCGCGTTTGCGACGCTTGATCCCCGGGACGCGGGCGAGGGCAGTGCCGTCTTTCACCTGGTCCGCAATTTCGGCTCCAGCCTGTTCATATCCATCAGCATCGCGGTCGTGATC
>JARGNO010000107.1 GCA_029213165.1 Minwuia sp. | reverse complement strand
GCCGTCCTTCTCCGGAAACAGGCCAACGACCTCCGCGATAGGTTCCGTGACGATATCGGCTTCCGGTGCGACCGCGCGCATCCGGGGCAGCAAGTCGGTGTCGATGAATTCCTGCACACGCTGTTTGATATCGGCCCCGTCGTCACCTTCGACCGCGCGGAATTCCCAGACGATCTCGCAGTCCTGCGGCACGATGTTCACTGCCGTTCCACCATGCATCATCCCGACATGGACGGTGGTGTAGGGCGGGTCGAAATTGGGATCCAGCTGCTGCTTGCGCTCCTCTGCCAGCTTCGCGATGAAACCGACGAGTTCTGCACCATAGATGACCGTGTTGACGCCCTGGTGGGTCAGGGAGGAATGCACTTCCTTGCCTTTCAGCCGCGTGGTGAAGGTCGCCGCGCCCTTGTGGGCATTGACGACCCGCATCATCGTCGGCTCGCCCACCAGGCAGATCGCGGGCTTGAAGCCTTCCGCATCGAACAGGTCAACGATGCCGTGGACGCCGAAGCAGCCGACCTCCTCGTCATAGGAAAAGGCCAGATGGACGGGACGGGTCAGCTTCGCCGCGACCAGATCGGGCACCGCCGCCAGCGCGCAGGCGATGAAACCCTTCATGTCCGAGGAACCGCGGCCGAACAGTTGCCCGCCCTTACGGGTCAGGGTGAAGGGCGCTGTCTGCCAGTCCTGCCCGTCGACAGGCACCACATCGGTGTGGCCGGACAGGACAATGCCGCCATCAACCGGTTCACCGATGGTGGCGACCAGATTGGCCTTGCCGCCAGCCGCGTCCATCACCTTGGTGGACGCAACGCCATGGCTTGCCAGATATTCCGCGACCCAGTCGATCAGCGGCATGTTCGAATCGCGGCTGGTCGTGTCGAACCCGACCAGCCGCTCCAGAATGCCAATGGCACTGTCAGTATGTCTGTTCATGCCACGGGACGATAACGCCTCCGTCCCCGTTGGCAATGATGCACGAACCTGTCAGCCCGCCTTCATCACCTTCTCGGCCTGCGCCCAGGCGAATTCCGCCAGCGGACGGATGCGGGCAACCTGCCCCTTGGCGTGGTCGGATGCTGCGGTCCCGTCACGCACACGACCGGCAATGCCCTGCAGGATCGCAGCGATACGGAACATGTTGTAGGCGAGGTAATAGTCCCAGTTGCCGATGCCATCGCGGCCCGTGCGCTTGCAGTAGGCCTCGACATAGGCTTCCTCCGTCGGGATGCCCAGCGCTTCCAGGTCCAGCCCGCCGATACCCCGGAACAGGCCCGGCGGCAGGCGCCAGCTCATCACGTGATAGGCGAAATCGGCCAGCGGATCGCCCAGCGTCGAGATCTCCCAGTCCAGCACCGCGACGATGCGCGGTTCCGTCGGGTGGAACATCAGGTTGTCCAGGCGATAGTCACCGTGCACCACGGTGGTGGAATCAGAGTCCGGCACATTCTCCGGCAGCCATTCCATCAGCCGGTCCATTTCCGGGATCGTGTCGGTCTCCGACAGCTTGTACTGCTTCGACCAGCGGCTGACCTGACGCAGCACATAGTTGCCGGGGCGACCGAAGTCCTCCAGCCCCACAGCCTTGTAATCGACCGAATGCAGCCGGGCGATGACATCATTCATGGCGTCGTAGTAGGGCGCGCGTTCGCTGCGATCCAGATGCTCCAGGCTCTGGTCCCAGATCACGCGGCCTTCGACCAGATCCATGACATAGAAGATGGTACCGATGACGCTCTCGTCCTCGCACAGGCACCAGGTCTTCGCGACCGGCACGTCCGAATGTGCACCAAGGGCGGTCAGTACCTTGTACTCGCGATCCACCGCATGCGCAGACGGCAACAGCTTCCCCGGTGGCTTGCGACGCAGGACAAACTCCCGCCCGCCAGCGCGCAGGGCATAGGTCGGGTTCGATTGCCCGCCCTTGAACTGGCGCACCTGCAGGTCGCCGCTGAAACCGTCGATGTTCTCCTTCAGGTATGCGGCGAGCGCGCCTTCATCGAACTGAAAGCGCTCGTCGACCTCCTTCGTGCCGGAGAACATGCTGCTTGGATCGCTCATTCGTCTTCCTCCCCCGAGAAACCGGAGAATCAGTTACAGCACATCCGGCGGGGGGCGGCAATCGGGTGAACGATGCTGCAGACCCGACGAATCTGCCGGACGGCGCTCAGGTCAGCAATTGTTTCATGGTCTGGCTGGCGCGGCCCATGTCGACACGGCCAGCGTAACGGTCCTTCAGCACACCCATGCAGCGTCCCATGTCCTTCAGGCCGGTGGCACCGAGTTCCTGTTTCACCTTGGCGGCGACCTCCGCCACCTCATCCGCCGAGAGCTGTTTCGGCAGGTAACTATCGATCACCGCAATATCGGCCTGTTCATGTTCTGCCAGGTCCAGCCGCGCACCTTCCTCATACATGCGGATCGAATCGCGCCGCTGTTTCACCATCTTGGCCATGATCTGCAGGATCTGGTCATTGGTGATATCCGTGTCGCCGCCTTCAGCGCGGGAGACGATCTCCTGCTCCTTCACCGCGGCCAGGATCAGCCGCAGGGTTCCCATGCGGCGGGCGTCCTTGTCGCGCATCGCGGATTTCAGGTCTTCGTTCAGTTGCTGTCGCAACATCGGCAGGCTCCTATCAAGGGGAGGCGGACTCTAGACCAAAATGCCGCATTCAGCAATTTCTCAATTTTCTTCAACACATTGATTTTGTTGAACTATTCACTTGCACCCGTGACTTGACCCAACCCATTGAAATCACTATCGTCCGGCAACTTTGCGCTGGCGGTATCCGCCATGTGCCCGCCCTTCAAGTCGCCCCTAGACTCCAGGTCCGCGAGCAATGACCGAACATATGACGACAGCCGCGCCGACGCCCACCCCGGGCGACGGTCCATTGGCCACGGGTGCGCTCGCGCTCGCCGATGGCACAGTTCTTTATGGAACCGGTATCGGCGCGCTGGGTACTGCGGTGGGGGAGGTCTGCTTCAACACCTCCATCACCGGCTATCAGGAGATTCTGACCGACCCGTCCTATGCCGGTCAGATCATCAACTTCACCTTCCCCCACATCGGCAATGTCGGCGCGAATGACGAGGATATCGAGACCTCGACGACCGCCGCCCGGGGCCTGATCATCCGCATGGACATCACGGAGCCGTCGAACTGGCGCGCCACGCGGCATCTGGATGCCTGGCTGAAGGCGCGCAACCTGGTCGGCATCGCAGGCATCGACACCCGCGCCATGACGCGGCGCATCCGCGACGGCGGCGCCCCCACCGGCGTTCTCGCCCATGCCTCTGACGGGCAGTTCGACACTGCGGCCCTGGTGGCGGAGGCGCAGGCCTGGCCGGGGCTGGAGGGGATGGATCTGGCCAAGGATGTCACCTGCGCCCATACCCATCACTGGACCGAAGGCACCTGGAGCCTGGGCCATGGCCACGCGAAGGCTGGCAAGCCGAAGCGCCGTGTCGTCGCCATCGACTATGGCTGCAAGCGCAACATCCTGCGCTGCCTGGTCAATGCCGGTTGTGATGTGACCGTGGTGCCCGCAAATGCCACGGCGGCGGAAGTGCTGAGCCACGACCCGGATGGCATCTTCCTGTCCAACGGTCCGGGCGATCCGGCGGCGACCGGCGTCTATGCCGTGCCGGTGATCCGGGAGCTGATCGACAGCGGCAAGCCGATCTTCGGCATCTGCCTCGGCCACCAGATGCTCTCCATCGCGCTGGGCTGTCGCACCGCCAAGATGAACCGCGGCCATCGCGGCGCCAACCAGCCGGTCAAGGACCTGACCACGGGCAAGGTGGAGATCACCAGCCAGAACCACGGCTTCGTCACCATGCGCGACAGCCTGCCGAAGGGCGTCGTGGAGACCCACACATCGCTGTTCGACGGCGTGCTGGAGGGGATCCGGATGGAGGGCAAGCCCGTCTTCTCCGTCCAGTACCACCCGGAAGCCAGCCCGGGACCGCATGACTCGCACTACCTGTTCAAACGTTTCACGGACCTGATCGACGCCAATGCCTAAACGCACCGACATACGATCCATCATGATCATCGGGGCGGGGCCGATCGTCATCGGCCAGGCCTGCGAATTCGACTATTCCGGCACGCAGGCCTGCAAGGCCCTGCGGGAGGAGGGTTACCGGATCATCCTGGTGAACTCCAACCCCGCCACCATCATGACGGACCCGGAGTTTGCCGACGCCACCTATGTGGAGCCGGTGACGCCGGAAGTGGTCGCCAAGATCATCGAAAAGGAACGCCCCGACGCCCTGCTGCCCACCATGGGCGGGCAGACGGCGCTGAACACCGCCCTGGCGCTGGCCGATGACGGCACGCTGGACCGGCTGGGCGTCGAACTGATCGGCGCCAAGCAGGAAGCCATTGCCATGGCGGAGGACCGGGACCTGTTCCGTGCCGCCATGACCCGCATCGGCCTCGCCATGCCGAAGAGTGCCATTGTCGAGACGCTGGCCGAGGGCCGTGACGTGATGGCGGAGATCGGCCTGCCAGCCGTCATCCGCCCGTCCTTCACCATGGGCGGCACCGGTGGCGGCATCGCCTACAACCGCGACGAGTTCGAACAGATCGTGGCGAGCGGCCTCGACGCTTCCCCCACCACGCAGGTGCTGGTCGAGGAATCGGTGCTGGGCTGGAAGGAATTCGAGATGGAGGTGGTCCGCGACCATGCGGACAACTGCATCATCATCTGCTCCATCGAGAATGTGGACCCCATGGGCATCCACACCGGTGACTCGATCACGGTCGCGCCCGCGCTGACCCTGACCGACAAGGAATACCAGATCATGCGCGACGCCTCGATTGCGGTGTTGCGGGAGATCGGCGTGGATACCGGTGGCTCGAACGTCCAGTTCGCCGTCAACCCGGACGACGGGCGGCTGGTGGTGATCGAGATGAACCCCCGCGTGTCGCGTTCGTCGGCGCTGGCGTCGAAGGCCACGGGCTTCCCCATCGCCAAGGTCGCGGCGAAGCTGGCGGTCGGCTACACGCTGGACGAGCTGGACAATGACATCACCCGCGTGACCCCGGCGAGCTTCGAGCCGACCATCGACTACGTGGTCACCAAGATCCCGCGCTTCACCTTCGAGA
>JARGNO010000023.1:13018-55697 GCA_029213165.1 Minwuia sp. | reverse complement strand
TTCGAGCCGACCATCGACTACGTGGTCACCAAGATCCCGCGCTTCACCTTCGAGAAGTTCCCGGGCGCTGAGCCTTACCTGACGACCTCCATGAAGTCGGTGGGCGAGGCGATGGCCGTGGGCCGGAACTTCCACGAGAGCCTGCAGAAGGCACTCCGGTCCATGGAAACCGGCCTGGACGGCCTGGACGACCAACTGGTCGAGGGCGATGACGAGGATGCGCTGATCGCCGCGCTTGGACGCCCGACACCGGACCGTCTGCTGATGACGGCGGAGGCGCTGCGTTTCGGCATCGCCAAGGAACGGATTGTCCGCATCACCCGCTACGATCCCTGGTTCGTCGACCGCCTGGACGAGATCGTCACGGCGGAAGAGAGGGTGCGGGAGCAGGGCCTGCCGACAACGCCCTGGGGCTGGCTGCAACTGAAGAAGATGGGTTTCGGCGATGCCCGCATTGCGAAGCTGGCCAAGACATCCGAATCGCGCGTGGCCGCCGCGCGTCGCATGGCCGGGGTCACACCGGTCTACAAGCGCATCGACACCTGCGCCGCCGAATTCGAGTCCGCCACCCCCTACATGTACTCGACCTATGAGGGCTTCCCCTCCCCCACCGGTGAACTGGTCGGCGGAGAGTGTGAATCCCAGCCGACGGACCGGCGCAAGGTGATCATCCTTGGCGGTGGCCCGAACCGCATCGGTCAGGGTATCGAGTTTGACTATTGCTGTGTCCATGCCTGCTTCGCGCTGAAGGAAGCGGGCTATGAGACCATCATGATCAACTGCAATCCGGAAACGGTCTCGACCGACTATGACACCTCCGACCGGCTGTATTTCGAGCCCCTGACCATCGAGACGGTGCTGGAGATCGTGCGCACGGAGGAACAGTCCGGCGAAGTCGTCGGTGTCATCGTGCAGTTCGGTGGCCAGACGCCCCTGCCGGGGTCAATATCCTCGGCACCTCCGTCGATGCCATTGATCTGGCCGAAGACCGCGACCGCTTCCAGGACCTGTTGCAGCGCCTTGACCTGCGCCAGCCCCCCAACGGCATTGCCCGCAGCAATGAGGAAGCCAAGGCCGTGGCGGAGAAGCTGGGTTTCCCGGTGCTGCTGCGTCCGTCCTATGTGCTGGGTGGCCGGGCCATGGAGATCGTCCATGACATGCCGGGGCTGGAACGCTATGTGCGGGAGGCTGTCCGGGTCTCCGGCACCAGCCCGGTGCTGGTCGATTCCTACCTCGGCAATGCCTCCGAGGTCGATGTCGATGTCCTCTGCGACGGCACGGAGACCTTCGTCGCCGGGATCATGGAGCATATCGAGGAAGCGGGCGTGCATTCCGGGGACTCGGCCTGTTCCCTGCCGCCCTATTCGTTGAGCGATGCGACGATTGCCGAGATCCGCCGCCAGTCCGACATCCTGGCGCGCGAACTGAATGTCATCGGCCTGATGAACGTGCAGTTCGCGGTGCAGGACGAGGTTGTCTATATCCTGGAGGTCAATCCGCGCGCGTCCCGCACGGTGCCTTTCGTCGCCAAGACCATCGGCAAGCCCATCGCCAAGATCGCGGCGCGGTTGATGGCAGGCGAGAAACTGGCGGACTTCGACCTGCCGGAGAACGCGCTGGACTTTGATTACATCGCCATCAAGGAAGCCGTCTTCCCGTTTGCCCGCTTCCCAGGTGTCGATGTCATCCTGGGGCCGGAGATGCGCTCCACGGGCGAGGTCATGGGTCTGGCGCAGGACTTCGAGATGGCGTTCCTGAAATCGCAGCTCGGCAGTGGTACGCGCCTGCCGGAAAGCGGCACGATCTTCGTCTCTGTCCGCGACAGCGACAAGGCGATGTTCGCGGAACTGGGCCGGGATCTTGTCGGAATGGGCTTCTCGCTGGTCGGCACCCACGGCACCGCGCGGTTCCTGACCGATCACGGCGCCGCCTGCAAGCCGATCAACAAGGTGCTGGAGGGTCGCCCCCACATCGTGGACGCGATCAAGAACCATCAGGTCCAGATGGTCATCAACACCACCGATGGCGAGCAGGCGATCCGCGATTCCTTCTCGCTGCGCCGGACGGCGCTGCAGGAACGCGTGCCCTACTACACCACCGCCGCCGGGGCGCGGGCCGCAGTTCAGGCCCTGAAGGCACTGAAGACCGGTCGTCTTGAAGTCGCGCCGTTGCAGTCCTACTATTGATCCTTCGATTGCGCCGGTTGCTGCATATCAGCGACCGGCGCATGTGTCTCTCCCGGGTCCAGAGAAGGTATCGGCGTGGAACGTGTCCCAATGACGCTGAAAGGCCAGCAGCGCCTTGAAGCGGAACTGAAGAATCTGAAGTCGGTTGAACGGCCGGATGTCATCCAGGCCATTGCCGAGGCGCGTGCGCACGGCGATCTGTCCGAGAACGCGGAGTATCATGCGGCCAAGGAGAAGCAGGGCTTCATCGAGTCCCGCATCATGGATCTGGAAAGCGCGCTCAGCCGGGCAGAGGTGATCGACACCACCAGGATGTCCGGCGATACAGTGCGCTTCGGTGCCACGGTCAGCCTGGCCGATGTGGATACCGATGAGGAGAGCGAGTATCAGATCGTCGGTGTCGATGAAGCCGATATCGACAGCGGCCTGATCTCCATCACCAGTCCCATCGCGCGTGCGCTGATCGGCAAGTCGGAAGGCGATTCCGTCGATGTACAGACGCCGCGCGGTGAGAAGTCCTATGAAATCATCGGGGTGAAGTGGCTCTGAGGAGCTTGCGATGCTGCTCGACACACCCATCTGCGACTTTGGCTGGAAAGCCCCGGATTTCGTTCTGAACGACCCGTCAGGCCAGAGTTTCCGCATGTCGGATCACCTGGGTGAGAGGGGCCTGCTGGTCGCCTTCATCTGCAATCATTGCCCGTGCGCGGTCAGGCCATCGGTGAGCACCTAGCAGCGGGCACCGCAGCACTGATGGCTCAGGGATTCAACGTCCAGATTGTCATGTCGAGAGACTATACTATGGTCAGCACTGAAAGCCCGCCCCGCATGACAGCATGAAACAGTTCGCCAGTCATTTCGGCTTCCTCTTCCCTTTTCTGGTTGTTGAAGACCAGAAAGTCGGTTGGACCTTGGGGGCAGGCGGTCCGCGCTCCGGAATTTTTCAGCATGAATGGCGATAGTAGGCTGCAGTATCGCGGACGCCTAGACAACGCCAGAACGGGTGATCCCGGTGCGTGGTCGATTGCAAGGTGCTTAAGTGTTGCGATTCGTCCAATAGCAATATATTTTTGATAGATGCGATGTGAGTTTTGATCATGAACATGCTTGCGGTCATAGTTGCGGGTTTTTTGGCATCTATGATAACGATTTTCGTATTTTTGACAGGGATAGATAATATTTCTGAATTTTTTTCATCAAATGACAAGATTCCGGAATCCTTCTCATCAATAAATGCCAACCCTATCGCGCCTAACAGTAACAATAATGGTTGGGCACTGGAAGATGGAATACTTAGTGATTATTTAATTCATCCGGTCGCTGGCACCCATTTTGAACCATGTCCCTACATTTTTCCTATGAAATTTGCTACAGCTACTGTTGGGAGGGGATGTCGAATTGGAAGGGAAAGCTATGATATTTCCCCGGATGGGAATGTACTGGCTTATGTTTCGCCATACTATGTGTTGAATATTGTAAATGGGAATAGAGGATCTCACCTTCGCTACAAGATTGAGCCTTCCTCAGCATTCCACGGTGGATCTCTGGTAAATTTGAATTGGGTGGAAAATAGAAAATTGCAGGTAACCAGGAAATCTGGAAGAGGAAACGTTGCCTATACAATAGAAAATCTTCATTTTCCAAAAAATTCAGACGGAACATATAAAGAAATAGCAATTTTGGAATTTGATAGCCTATACAATCTAGTTAGGATTCAATCAAAAGGCCCGTGAATAATGAGCATATCTTCGATTCATGACAAAATTAGGGGCATAAAATTTTTCGAAATTGATCAAAAGACGAAGATTGAATAAATCATTCACGAAAATGTTGCGGCAAGGATTTTTTTTATCTTGAATTTTACTGATCGAACTGCATCGATAAACTAACAGAAACATTTCCTAGAATGCTGATATTTATCGAATCCATGCCGTTCTCTGCAGCTATACGGATATGGCGGCCAATGAATTAATGATTATTAGCGAACAATACGTCGGCACGTCGCAAGATTGTCTAGGCACCTTCCGTGCAAGGTAATCGGCGACGGTCGCGCTCTTGTTGCGCGCCCTCAGCCTGAAGGACTTCCCTCTGCTGTGTACTGATCCGTAGAATGACCAGCCTAGCGAAGCTGCTGGATGCCAAGCGGCTGATCGCGGGGACCGCGCCAGCACGTCGCCAGCATGGGCTGCTCAATAAGGTGGTCCGCCTGAAAGGTCAGCCGGACGATGGGCAGGTAGGTGTGACGGTTGGGATCAGGCGGTCAGGCGCGGGCGCGGGAGGCACCACCGGAGCCGTCGGCGCGACGGCGCAGGCGGGCCAGAACCTCTTCCAGTCCCGTCGGACTGATGTTGCTGTACTCGTCACTGATGCGGGCGACGACACGGCGAATGAAGGTCGGTTCGTCCATACCCTCCCGACGCTTCCGGGCGGCGGCAATCTCGTCGCGGGAAACCCTGAAGGCATGGAACATCATCGGTTCCAGACCGGATGCTTCGTAGAGGCGACGGAAGCCGTCCAGCCCGGCACCATCCATGGCGCCCTTCACCCGTTGTTCCGGCCAGCCACTGAGCGCGACCATGCCCGCCATGTAGAACTGGTGATCGCCGCCCGCCAGTACACGCAGCATCAGGCTGGTGGTCAGGCGGCCCTGTGCCTTCATGCGGGCCGCAAGTTCCTGAACCTCTGCCACGTCGTCGGAATCCTTGATGACGGAAGCGACCGAGCGCTCCATGCCATGCACGAAGATGTCCTCCGCCAGGATCGGCGGCAGGTCGCTGCGCTTCACCAGCGCATCCATCATCATGTCGGAAACGGAGCGAATGCATTCCTCGCTGACCACCAGCGAGACCAGTCGCTCGGCGGTCTCCAGCGGCAATCCCGGACGGGCCGCAACCGCCCCCATGACATTGGTCGATTCCGGAAACCGATCCATCGCTCGGCCCAGCGCACCGGCCTGCAGGTCCGCGCCAGTGTTGCGCACCAGGGCACCGACCGCCTGCTCCGTCCCGACAGAGACGATACGTTCCGACACCACCGCGCTGACCGATTCGCGCCCGGCGACGGCCATCTGGTAGTTCTCGCCACGTTCCAGCTGCTCCAGTAGCAGGGTGTCATCCAGCAGGGACGACAGCCGCACGATGGGCAGGGCAACAGCATCCACGTCGGCGATCAGCCGTTCGATCATCGGGCGAGGCAGCATGGGCGATTCGGCAATGTGTTCGGCCAGGGACTGGCGCACCGTCGCGACAGAGTCCGCGATCAGCTGATCGACCAGTTCCAGAGCGACACGCAGTTCCTTCGGCGCAAGGCCGGAACTGTTCATCAGTCGGCCAACCTGCGCGGCGACGGTGGACTTGTTGTCGGCGGACAGGGCACCGATGAGGCGCTGGACTTCCGTGACGTCTATCTGAGCGGTCATTGCTTCACTCCCAACCAGCCACCAGGATAGGCGGGGAGGCTTAATGTCGGATTAATGTGACGGACCGCGGCGCAGCCTGTTAAATGCTGGCGATAAGGGATCGGGAGCACACAGTGCCTGACAACATCGACGAACTGCGGGCGGCACTGCTGCGGCGGCGGGAGGATCTGACGGGGCTGAGCGCGCTGTCGGCCGGTTCCCGCGATGCTGTGGAACTTGACCAGTCGCGGGTGGGCCGGCTTTCGCGCATGGACGCATTGCAGCAGCAGGAAATGGCCAAGGCTTCGGAAAGCCAGCGATC
The DNA here is from genome assembly GCA_029213165.1 of Minwuia sp. GTDB lineage: Bacteria > Pseudomonadota > Alphaproteobacteria > Minwuiales > Minwuiaceae > Minwuia. The sequence goes on along the minus strand of JARGNO010000023.1, from coordinate 49,792 downwards.
CCAGCAGGTCGCCCGCATCGATGCGGCTCTGGCACGCATGTCGAGCGGCGATTTCGGATATTGCCTCGACTGTGGCGAAGAGATTGCGGCCAAGCGCCTGGCGGTCGATCCCGCGACCCCGCTTTGCATCGATTGCGCCAGCGGCCGGTGACGCATGGATGATCACGTCAAGGGCCTGCTGATCACGGCGGGCGGTGTCATGGCGATCACGCCGGATGCCCTGCTGATCAAGATGTCCGGCATGGCCGCGCCTTCACTGTTCTTCTGGCGCGGAATGCTGGTGGCATTGATGATGACCCTGCCCTTCGTCTTCATCTGGCGTGGACAGTTCATCGCCAACTGGCGCGCCATTGGCTGGCCCGGGATCGGCGTTGCCTGGTGCTATGCGATCAGCACAGGCTGCTTCGTGGCTGCCAATACAATGACCGTTGCCGCAAATGTCCTCGTCATCGTGGCCACGGCACCGCTGTTCTCCTCCATCTTCTCCACCCTGCTGCTGCGGGAACCGACACCGGCACGCACCTGGATCGCGTCCATCGTTGCCCTTGCCGGTGTGGCCCTGGTGGGTGCGGACGAGATCAGCCGCGATGCCGGACTGGGCGAGTTGCTGGCCCTGGGGTGTGCCGCCTTCGTCTCCCTGTCCTTTGTCATCATCCGCAAGGCGAAGTCGGTCAGCATGATCCCCGGCACCGCACTTGGCGCCTTCATCATGGGGCTGGCGGGCTGTTTCTGGTTCGACGTGCCCGCGGGTGAAACCGAATGGATGGCGGTTCTGGTCAGTGGTCTCTTCTTCATTCCACTGGCCTATCTCGGTCTGACCGTCGGCCCCCGCTACATCTCCGCGCCGGAGGTGGGCCTGTTCCTGTTGCTGGAAACGGTTGTCGGCCCGATCTGGGTGTGGCTGGTGCTCGCGGAGACTCCCAACCAATGGGGACTGATCGGTGGCGCACTGATCCTCAGCGCATTGCTGGGCAACACCATCCTCGGCCTGCGCAACAGGTCCCGACGCCCCGCCTGAGGCTTCGCCCAGTCAGCCGGCGACTGCCTCCGCCATGTGGCGGCGCATGTTGTTGATCATGTCGACCTTGGTGATCAGGCCGAAGAACGTGCTGTCACTGGCCACGATCGCCACCTTGTCCGCCCGCAGGATCGGCATCAGCTGTTCCAGCGGTGCATCGGGCGCGATGGTCTCCAGCCGGGTCACCATGAATTCCGAGACCGGGCTCTGGAAATTCTCCTCGTGACCATGCACGGCCAGCAGCAGATCGCTTTCGTCGATGATGCCGACAATCGCCCCGCCGGACAAGACGGGCAGTTGCGAGACATCGAACATCCGCAGCCGTGAATAGGTTGTCAGCAGGGTGTCGTCCGGCGAGACGCTGACCACATCCCCCTCATCGGCGCGACGGATGATCAGGTCGCGCAGGTCGCCGTGCCTTTCCCGTTTCACCAGCCCCTGATCGACCAGCCAGGCCCGGTTGTAAGCCTTGCTGAGGTACTTGTTGCCGGTATCGCAGACCAGGGTGACGACGCGCTTCGGCTCCGTCTGCTCCCGGCAGTAGCGCAGGGCGGCCGCGAGCAATGTACCGGTGGAGGACCCACCCAGGATCCCCTCCTTCGACAGCAGCAACTGCACAGCCCCGAAGGCCTCACCATCCGAGACCGTGATGCCACGGCTGATGACGCTCAGATCGCAGTTCGGGGGAATGAAGTCCTCCCCGATCCCCTCCACCAGCCAGGACCCGACCTCGTTCGGCACATTGCCAGTATTCGCGGCCTCCGCCACAACGGAGCCTTCCGGATCTGCCACGATCATCTGCGTCTTCGGCGAGTTGGCGCGCATGAAACGTCCGATACCGGTGATCGTGCCGCCGGAACCGACACCGCAGAAGACCGCATCCACATCACCATCCATCTGCGACAGGATCTCCGGACCGGTCCCGGTTTCATGCGCCGCCGGGTTCGCGGGATTGGAGAACTGATCCACCCAGAACGCGCCCGGAATCTCCCGCTGCAGCCGCTCCGCAATGTCCTGGTAGTACTCCGGGTGCCCCTTGCCCACGTCGGAGCGGGTCAGCCTGACCTCCACCCCCAGCGCCTTCAGATGCTGGATCTTGTCCAGGCTCATCTTGTCGGGGATGACGAGGATCAGGCGATAGCCCTTCAGCGCGGCCACAAGGGCCAGGCCCAGCCCGGTATTGCCTGCCGTTGCCTCGATCAGGGTGCCGCCCGGCTTCAGCCGCCCGTCGCGTTCCGCGGCCTCGATCATCGACAGGCCGATGCGGTCCTTGATCGATCCTCCGGGATTCTGGCTCTCCAGCTTGGCGAACAGCCGACACGGCCCGGTATCCAGATTGGTCAGTTCGACCATCGGCGTGTTGCCGATCAACTGCAGCACGGACGTGGGTACAGGCATCACGATCTCCCCCGAATGTCAGGGCAGCATAGCCCTCTCAGGCAGCCTGCGCGAGGACCTCGGCGAACAGTGCAGGATCGACATTGCCGCCGGAGGCAACAACCACGACCGTCATGCCCGCAACCGGAACCCGACCGGACAGGACTGCGGCAAGCGCGACGCAACCGCCGGGTTCGACGACGATCTTCAGTTCCGCGAAGGCATCTGCCATGGCCTTGCGTACTTCCGCGTCGCTGACTGCCAAGCCACCGGCGAGTGTGTGCCGGTTGACGGGAAACGTCAGTTCTCCCGGCTCCGGTGTCATGATCGCGTCACAGATGCTGGCCGGTGTCGCCGAATTCGCAACCCGTGTGCCCAACTGCAGGGACCGCGCCGTATCATCATAACCTTCAGGCTCAACTGCATAGAGCCGCAGATCGGGAAAGGCCGCCTTCATCGCGGTGGAGAAACCGGCCATCAGGCCGCCCCCGCCCGTCGGGGCCAGCGCCAGATCAGGCACCGCGCCGAGCCCAGCGCACTGCCGCACGCATTCCAGCCCGGATGTGCCCTGGCCAGCCATGATCAGCGGATCGTCATAGGGTTTCACCAGCGTCAGCCCCTGCTCTGCCGCGATCCGCCTGCCAATGTCCTCCCGGCTTTCACCATGCCGGTCATAGAGCACGATGGTCGCACCATATTCGGCGGTGTTGCGCTGCTTCATGGCCGGGGCATCGCGCGGCATGATGATGGTCGCCGGAACACCGAACAACTGCGCCGCCCGCGCGACACCCTGGGCATGGTTGCCTGACGAATAGGCCAGAATCCCACGCGCACGGACCTCAGGATCCATGGCCGCGAGCCGGTTGTATGCTCCGCGAAACTTGAAGGAACCGGTATGCTGGAGGCATTCGGCCTTCACCAGCAACCGCCCGCCAAGCCGGTCATTCAGGCGCGCGGATTCCAGCAGGGGCGTACACCGGGCAATACCGTCGATGCGCGCCGCCGCAGCCTCTATGTCGCGCAGAGAGAATTCGGACACGGTTTCAGTGTCGGCCTGTGTCATCACAACGCTCCAGGAATGCGAGAATTCGGGGCAGGCAGGCAGGCTCGGTCATGGAGGGGGCGTGACCGCGATTGTCCAGTGTCACCAGTTCCATGTCCGGCTTCTCCTCTTGCATCTGCGCAACGGTTTCCGCTTTCAGGACATCCGATAGTGCGCCATGAACCAGAAGCGCTGGAAGCTTCTTCAGGCTCCGGAACAACGCCCACAGATCCGGCAGGGCACCGGACTTCGCCTGTTCCGCCAGCGCGTCGCGCAGCTTCAGGTCGTAATCCAGCTTCCAGTTGTCTGCAGTGGTGTCGTGGGTATAGGTCCCTGCCGCATTTGTCAGCCAGTCGTCTTCCGACCAGTCGGGGAAGGCGGCGCCATAGGTCTCGCGCATGGCCTCCGCCGCCTTTTCAAGCGTGGCATGCCGCTGATCAACGCCCACATAGTCGAGGATTCTCGTCTGACCGTCGGCTGAAATGTCCGGGCCGACGTCATTGATGACAAGTCCGGCCAGTGCCGCGGGAATGGCGACTGCAAGCGCCATTCCCATCAGCCCGCCGAGTGACGTGCCGATGACGATCACCCGGTGAATGTCCTCCACCGCCAGCAGATGCATCACGTCACTGATGTAGCTGCCGGGCGCATAGGTGCGGTAGTCGGCATGGGCCGACTGGCCCCGCCCGCGATAATCCGGACAGAGCACCAGACGGTCCTGTCCCAGACGGGTTGCCAGCTTGTTGAAGTCCTTCGAATTTCGCGTCAGACCGGCGAGACAGAGAACCGGTGTACCGGCAAGGGCGCGGTCACCGTATCGACGGTAGTGAATCCGGGTACCATCCTGGGCGGAGAAATGATGCGTGCTGAAGACTGACACTCAGACAGCTCCCACAATATGCGCGAGACCGGTCAGATCCGTGATCTGCATGTCAGGGCGCGCGGGTATGCGTTCCTCCGCCTGTCCGAAGCGGTTGACCCAGACCACATTGTACCCGAACGCCTTGGCCGCATGGGCGTCCCAGGCATTCGATGACTGAAAACTCATCTCCCCCCGCCTGAGGCCAAAGGCTTCCTCCGGCAATGCATAGACTGAGGGGTGCGGCTTGAACACACCCACAGCCTCGACCGTCAGTACCACATCCAGCAGATCGGCGATGCCAGCGTGCGTAACTGCCGCGTCCAGCATGTCAGGGGACCCATTCGAGAGGATGGCAGTGCGGATGCCGGCAGCCTTAAGGTCCCGCAGCATCTGCGGCACTTCCGGATAGGCATCAAGCCGCAGGTAGAGTTCGGCCAGTTCGTCCCGCAAGGCATCATCCCGGATCGACAGCGAAGCCATGGCGTAATCCAGCGCGTCCAGGGTGACCTGCCAGAAGGTGGTGTGATGCCCCATCAGGCCGCGCAGCCATGTGTACTGCAGTTGCTTGGCTCGCCATGTGTCGGCCAGCGGCTGCCAATTCTCGCCCAGACTGTCTGCGCAATGCCTTGCGGCTGCATTGACATCAAACAACGTGCCATAGGCGTCGAATACGCAGGCGCGGATTCCGGGCAAGCGCTTCTTGGTCATTCGGTCTCTCCCTGACGCAGGCCGAAACCGACCTGTTGCACCGCCAATGTAGTGCATACGTTCTGGTGTCGAAACGGATCATGGCAATTCCATTGATTCCATGCTGGAGCAACTGTTTGTTAACCAATTCAGGCCGAAGATGACCTCTGCCCCCCTGAGCGCTGAAGCCCGAGAGAAGCCTGTCATGATCAGTTTCTACCGTCCCAACGGCCTGTTCATCGCCATGGTGATGGGTCTTTGCCTTTCTGTCCTGCCGCACAAATCTGCCGATGCCGGTCAGGTTCTGAAACGCATCCAGGCGGATGGTGTGGTGCGGTGCGGGGTCACCGCCAGTGGTGTCGGCCTGTCCGAGGTCGGTGTTTCAGGCAAGTGGGAGGGGTTCTTCTTTGATTTCTGCCGTGCCCTGGCCTCTGCCGTGCTGGACGATCCGGATGCTGTCGAGCCCGTGGAAGTGGACGATATCGTGCGTTTCCAAGCACTTGCCAATGGGGCGTTCGATGTTCTGATGGCCAATACGACCTGGACAATCGGGCGCGATACGGCACTGGGAATCACCTTCGCCGACGTTCTGCTCTATGACGGTCAGGGATTCCTTGCCCACCGGTCACTGGGGGCGGAGTCTCTGGCGGATGTCGAGAACGGGACTGTTTGCGTGCCGGGCGGCACCACGACCGTGAAGAACCTGTCGGAACTGACGGCTGGCCTGGATGGACGGATCAGGGCCATCGAGTTCAATTCCTCCGAAGCCCTCTATGACGCCTTCTTCTCCCGCCGCTGTGACATCATTACCTACGATCTCTCGCCGCTGGCATCGCTGAAACTGACGAGAGCGAACGATCCGGAGAACTTTGTCCTGTTCCCCGACATCATCTCGAAGGAACCGCTGTCTTCGGTCATCCAGCGCGGAGATGATGAATGGTTCCATATCGTGCGCTGGGCGACCCGCGCCCTGGTGGCCGCAGAAGAATTGGGCGTCACACGCGCAAATGTCGACGAAATGCGAAACGGCGACATCCCCGAGGTACGCAGGCTGCTCGGGACAGACAGCCAGATCGGGTTGGGCATGGGCCTGAGCAATGACTGGGCCTATCGCATGATTCGCGATCTGGGCAACTATGGCGAGATCTACAAGCGTCACCTGGGTGAAGACGGGCTTGGCATTCCACGCGGACTCAACGCACTCTGGCGAAACGGGGGCCTGCACTACGCCCCGCCAATTCGTTGAGTTATCATGTTGCCGCCAGCATCAGTCGCCAGGAGGCTCTGCGTTGACACGGCTTGACCGGAAGATTTCGGTTTCGACCAAGTTTTCGGCTGCGCTTGCCTTGATCCTTCTGGTCATGGTGGGGGCAATCGGCGTTGCATACTATTCCATGAACCGCCTGGCAGACGGGTATGACAGTGTGGCCACCCGGACCATCCCGAAGCTGACAAGCGCGGCGCGACTGGACCGCATTTCCAGTTCCATCGCTGCCACCGCCTCCCGACTCGTGGCCAGCAAGTCCGACTATGTGCGCATGACGATCGCGAACCGGCTGGATGACAACATCAAGGCTCTCGACGAGGCGCTTCGGACTTTCGACCTCGACCACCTGGCTGGTGCGAACGGGGACCGGGGCCTTGTGCTGCAGGTCAGCGAGAACCGCGACAGCATGCGCAACAATCTGGCGGACCTGAGTCAGATCGTTGCGAGACGTATCCGCGCCGAGGAGAAGATCGACCGGATATTGGGCCAGGCCGACCAGCTGAGTGATGAGATCACCCGGCTTCTGGCGCAATCCGACGACGCCGCCATGGGCAAGGAATGGCTGATCAATCTCGGTTGGGCACTGGAATCGATGCTGTCCGTACGCAATGCCGAGAGCCGCTTCCGCATCGACCGGGTACAGCAGAAATATGTGGCGAGCTATCGCGCGGGGCTTAACGGACTGGGCGAAACCGGGTTCGGGCGACCTTCGGATCCCGCTGACGCATCATGGCGTCCGACACTGCTTGAGGAACTTGGCTGGCGCCTGACCGACTTTCTTGCCGGCAACCACCACGTCTTCGAGCTTGCACGTGTCAGGCTGGCACTCATGGCGCAGGAGAATGGCCTGCTGTCGCGCAACAAGCGGCTTTCCAGCAGGCTGACCAGTTCGGTCTCCGACCTGTTCCACACCATGCAACTGCGCATCGACAGTCGCAATGCGGAGCTTGGCAATCTGGAGCACGAAAGCGAGCTCACCCTGCTCTTCGCCTTTCTGGCCGGTGTCGCGCTGATCCTTGGCCTTCTCGCCTACCTGCGCCTCAGCGTTCTGAAACGCCTTTCGGAATTGCAGCGCGCAATCCTGCGCCACGTGGATGGCGACCGGGTCGAGATTCCCGTCCAGGGTCAGGACGAGATCTCGGATATCGGACAGTCCTTGCGCTATCTCGTCGGCATGATCTCGGAACGCGAGCAGAACCTGCGCAATGCGAAACTGAACGCCGAACACCTGGCCGACAGTGCAGAGGCCGCCAACCGCGCGAAGTCGATGTTCCTGGCGAACATGAGCCACGAACTGCGCACGCCCCTGAACGCCATCATCGGCTTCTCCGAAATGATCACCCATTTCCGCGACAGGCCGGAACGCAACCTGGAATACGCGAACTACATCAGCACCAGTGGCAGGCATCTGCTGACCGTCATCAATGAGGTGCTGGACTATTCGAAGATCGAGGCTGGCAAGATGGAACTGACGCGCGAGGATGTCCGCTTTGCCGACATCGTCCGCGAAATCAATCCGCTGATCGAGTTCCAGTTGAAGACTGCCGGCCTGTCCATGCGCCAGGACGCCCCACAGGATCTGCTGATCAATGTTGACCCCCAGGCGCTGCGCCAGATGCTGGTGAACCTGCTGTCCAATGCGATCAAGTTCTCGCCCGACGGTCGGGAGATCGTGCTGCGTGTGCGTCAGCAGCCCGAAACCCTTGAAATCGCCGTCATCGACAAGGGCGTCGGAATTCCCAGCGCCCAGCTCGACGCGGTGATGATGCCGTTCCAGCAGGCGCGACAGGACTATGTCGCCACAGGTGAGGCCGGCACCGGCCTGGGTCTGGCCATTGTTGACAACCTGATGCGCCTGCACGGCGGAACAGTGAGTATCGAAAGCGAGGAAGGCGCGGGAACGACAGTCCGACTGCTTTTTCCTGCGAATATCGTGGTCAGCAAGGAATCGGCACAGGCACAGCCAAGGCTTACCGTGGTCGCTTCCCGCACCTGATCACCTCGGCGGTGGATTGCTGCGCGCGTCTGACCCCATGGAACCGGATGCTCAGCGAAAGACGATACGCAGCCCGTCAGCGCGGACGCCAAGATCGCTCGCCAGTTGCAGGTCATGGTCGCCGCCCATGCGCACCCGATAGACCTGAAGCGCCTCCAGCACCCGTTGGACGTAATTCCGGGTCTCCGAAAACGGGATGCGCTCCACCCAGTCGACCGGATCGACGGCCCCGCTGCGGGGATCACCATGCGCTTCGATCCAGCGTTTCACCCTGTGTGGTCCAGCGTTGTAAGCGGCGATTGCCATCGGCAGGTAGCCGTCAAAGTCGCGAATCTGCCAGGCCAGGTAAGTGCTGCCCAATCGTGCATTGTAGGCCGGATCGTCGATCAGACGCCTTGGCTGGTAAGCGGCCTCCGTTTCCCGCGCGACCAGTCGGGCCGTCCCCGGCATCAATTGCATCAGCCCGCGTGCCCCCGCATGACTGATTGCGGCCGCATTGAAGGCACTCTCCTGCCGCGCGATGGCATGGGCCAGTGCTGGACCAACCTCCAGATCGCCCGAGAGTTCCGGACTCAGCGGCCACGTGATGGACGGCAGCACGACCTGGTCGAGCGCCGCCAGCTTGCCGGCCAGGACCTGCAGGTCGGCCCGTTCCAGACGCCGTGCCATGTCCCCGATCAGCAGACGACGCTCGGTACTGGCAGCCGACTGACCCATATGGGTCAGGAACTGGCGGGCCAGGTGATCCTCACCGACCTCGACCAGCAACCGCGTGAGCTGCACCAGCGGCAACTGGTCGAACGCTGTCCGCGCAGCATCGCTGATCAATGGCTCGTCCGGCAGGTCCAGACGCGCGCCACCGATGGCCTGCAGGCCAAGCTGGCCATAGTAGGTGCCTGAATGGGTGGCGGCGCGGCGAAACCAGTCCGCCGCCTGGTTCGGGTCCTGCAATGCCTGATGTGCCCGGGCGATCCAGTAGGCACCGCGGGCTCGGCTGACCGGGTAGGCAACGTTGTCGAACAGGGTCTCGAAGTGTTGCAGGGCGAGCCCTGGCCTGTCGAGATAACGCAGGGCGATCCAGCCCGCCTCGAACTCGCCCTGGGCGAAGGCCGCACCGCGTTCCAGCCCGTGCTCGCTGGCGATCCGCCAGGCCTTCTCGAAGGCACCATCGGCGAGCAACTGACGTATCTGGATACGCCGCTCGATCCACCACAGATCCGGACGTGCGCCATGGTCCGGGGCGGAAAGCAGGATCTCCTGCGCGCCCTCATGACGTCCCGCCCGGCGCCGCCAGCGGGTACGGTCATAAAGCAATCCGGCGTCGTTCTGCAGTTGGGCCGGCACTGCCGCGATGGCACTGTCGACATTGGGACGCCGGTACATCAGCGCCAGCCGCGCCCGGGCCAATCGCTTCAGGCCGTCCGGAACCAGAGGCAGCACCCTGGTCGCGGCCGCGCGATGCTTCGACCACAGCAGGCGGTCGAGCCGCGCGGCATGATCTTCCGCCGTCAGTCCACTGCGGAAGCCGGCAAGAAGCCGACGCTCATCCGCCAGGTCAAGGTCGGCGTCGCGCCACAGGTCCCGCGCGGTCGCCAGCGCGCCAGCCGGGTCGGAAGCCTTTCGCGCCAGCGCAAGATAGAGCTTCCCCTCCCGCGTCAACGCCGGGCGGGCGCCGAAATGGGCGTCGATCGCTGCCTGATCCCCGGTTGCCAGTACAGCCTCTTCCAGGCGGGTGGCCAGCCGGGTATGTCCTGGCAGGTCGGGCTGGTCCGCGATGAACTGACGGATCACGCCGGGATCATCCTGCCGTCCGTTGCGGATCCTCAGCCAGTCCAGCACAGGCACCAGCCGCCGGTCCCGCACAGGTGCCAGCAGCAGAGGCACCGTTTCCCAGAAATGCCGCCGACCCGCCGCAAATGCCGCGCGGTAGGCGACGATATCGCCTGGGGAGAGCTCTCCCCCACGCGCCATCTCTGCCCGGAAGGGGTTGGGGGCCGGGACGGGCGGTGCCCCGGCCATGACGGACACCACAGGCACGGTCAGGACCGCCAGAACGGGAAAGGCGACAAACCGGGATAACAGTCGGATACGAAACACGACAGATGGCTCCATCATTCGAATCATCCGCGCTACAATAGCCGCGCAAACGGGCTCCCGTCTTCACAATGCGGTTGTCGTGGTGTTGCCAGCACAAATACAAATGCACTAGAAGTGCGCGGCCCGCAAACGTGCGGGCGAACGAAATCCTGGGAGCGGAAGTCATGGACATCAAGGGGTCGATACCGGCACTGATCACGCCGTTCACGAACGGCGCCGTCGATGAGAAAGCCTTTCGCGACCACTGCGACTGGCAGATCCGCGAAGGCAGCCATGGCCTGGTGCCCACAGGCACTACAGGCGAGTCGCCGACGCTGAGCCACGCGGAACACCGTCGCGTGGTGGAACTGTGCATCGAGGCCTCGGCCGGACGGGTGCCGGTGATCGCCGGAACCGGTTCCAACAATACGCTGGAGGCGGTGGCCCTGACTCGCCACGCCAAGGAAGCCGGGGCCGATGCCGCACTGGTGGTCACGCCCTATTACAACAAGCCGAGCCAGGAAGGCATGTACCGCCACTTCGCGGAAGTAGCCGCCGTCGGCCTGCCGGTCATCATCTACAATATCCCGCCCCGGTCGATCATCGACATGACACCGGAGACAATGGGCCGCCTGGCGGAACTGCCGGAGATCATCGGGGTCAAGGACGCAACCGCAAAGCTGGACCGGGTGTCACTGCAGCGCATCACATGCGGCACCGATTTCGTCCAGCTTTCAGGAGAGGACGGAACGGCACTGGCACACATGGCACATGGTGGTCGTGGCTGCATCTCGGTGACCGCCAATGTCGCACCGAAGCTCTGTTCGGCGTTTCAGGAGGCCTGTCTGGCCGGTGACTATGCCGCCGCGCTGGAGTTGCAGGACCGGCTGATGCCGTTGCATGCCGCCCTGTTTCTGGAGCCGAGCCCGGCACCAGTGAAATATGCGCTGTCGCGCATTCGCGATGTGTCGGACGAGGTCCGGTTGCCCGTGGTACCCGTCGGCCAGGACACACGCGACCGGGTTGACGCGGCGCTGCGTCACGCCGGCCTGCTGAACTGAACCAGCGTCTGCCCGGATCCCGACGCGTGCGGGATCGGGCAGCCGCATTCCAACACGGTACAAGGACGCCTGCTTCGTGGGACGGACAATCGCGGAAAATCGCAAGGCCCGGTACAACTACTTCATCGAGGACACGATGGAGGCCGGGATCGTCCTGACCGGAACGGAGGTCAAGGCATTGCGCCAGGGCCGTGCCAACATCGCCGAGTCCTATGCGTCACCTGAGGGGGACGAGCTCTGGCTGATCAACGCACATATCCCCGAGTACAAGGCCGGTAACCGGCACAATCACGAACCGACGCGCCGCCGCAAGCTGTTGCTGAAGCGCAAGGAGATCGAGCAGCTTGCCGGTGCCCGCAACAAGCAGGGCATGACGCTGGTGCCGCTGAAGCTCTACTTCAACGATCGCGGACTGGCGAAATTGTCGGTCGGTCTTGCCAGGGGCAAGAAGCAGCACGACAAGCGCGCCACGGAGAAGGACCGCGACTGGAACCGCCAGAAGCAGCGTCTGATGCGGGAGAAGGGCTGAGAGGCCTCAGGCGGCTGCGCTGTCGATCTGCTGACTGACCTCCGCGCCCTGCTGTATCGGCAGGGTGATGGTCAGTTCCCGGGTTCCGTCAGCGCCACCAATTGCAAGCGTGCCATCAGCCAGACGCGCCAGCGAACCGATCAGGGACAGTCGGAGCCCAACCGGGCTGAGGTTGCGGATCGCATCACCGGTTGGCGCGTTCGCGCTGGAGAAGTTCCCGACGGCATCGGCACTGGCCCGATACTCCCTCGGCAAGTCATCTGCCTGCCACGATGCGCCGCTGGAGCGGACAGTGACCGCGCATCTGCCGTCACGGCTGATGGACCCGACCTTGACCACCGCACCGGCTTCTGCCGTTTCCACCATGCTGCGGATCATGTGAACCAGTCCCTGTTTCAGGGCGCGCGGATCCGAGACCACATGCAGTGTTGCACCCGGATGGCCATCACCGATCACGGCGACACCGCGATCCTGTGACAGGAAATGGGTCAGCCCGATGGCCTGACGCAGGACATCCTGGACGCTGATCGTTTCATGATGGGTCACATCGCCAGTCGCCTCAGCAGCGCTCATGTCCAGCACTGTCTGCAAGGTCTCGAGCAATTCGGTGCCGCTCCGGCCGATGCCGGATGCATAGTCCTTGTATCTCTCACCCCCCAGGGGTCCCATGACCTCGTTCGACATCATCTCGGCAAAGCCGATGATATGGTTCAATGGGGTGCGTATCTCGTGGCTCATGGAAGAAAGAGCCTCGAATTTTTCCCTGTACGCCCTTTCCGTTTCCTCCCGCCTGGCATTGGCAGCGTCCAGTGCGGCGTCGAGGCGGGTGACGCTTTCCTGCACGTTCGACAGCAGAACACCGGCATCGTCCGTCAGGTCAACCGGCAGGGCCGGCACCTCGCGCTTCTCCAGATAGGCATTCAGCGCATGGGCAGCACGCCGGACTGGGGAGAGGAGTCCGTAGATGGCAACCAGTGTGGCACCAGTCCCGAGCAGCGTGGCCACCAGAAGGGCCAGCAGCACTTCGATCTGGTCCAGTATGCCTGTCCCGCTGGAGGCAAGGATGTAGATGACGGCACCGATCATTGGCACGTGAACGCCAATGAAACTGATGATCAGGATCTTGGCCAGATAGCTGGTGCCGTGAAAGATCCGGTCGAGAAACAGGTAGATTGCCATTCCGAAATCCGCTTCAGGTGTTCACACATTGGTCAAAGATGATTGATGCATCTGAACCAAATCCCGATGTTGCCGAAGCAAGACCTGTTCCAGTGGTGTGGCTCACCCCCCCATGTAGATCAAAATGCCGGAGACACTGATGACGGCCAGCCCGGTCGTCACCAGGACGATCGTCGATGCCCGCGCACTCGCAACCTCATACTGGGTCGCCAGCACGAAGATATTGGCCCCTGTCGGCAGTCCGGCGATGAGCACGATCAACGCGACCGTCTCGCCGGGCAGGTCGAGCAGCAGGGCAGCCGCCACCCAGGCCAGCAGGGGCATCATCGCCAGCTTCAGGATCACCGCGAAGCCGACTTCGCCCTTTCCCTCCGCAATTGGCCGGCCATGGAGCGATCCGCCAAGCGCGAACAGGGCACAGGGTCCGGCGGCTCCCCCCAGCAGGCTGCCAAAGCGATCCAGTGGCTCCGGGATCGGGATCTGGATGATACCGACAACCACGCCAACCAGCATCGCGATCATGAAGGGATTGCGCAGGAAGCCCCGGAACACCTGCGCGAACAGCCGTGGTATCGAGACCGCCCCCGGGGCCGCGGCCTCCATGCAGAACATGGTCAGGGAAATGATGATCAGATTGTCCGCCACCACGATCATGCCCGCAGGCGGCCCGGCAGCCGGGCCGAGAGAGGCAATGGCCAGCGGGATGCCCAGATAGACGATATTGCCGAACGACGACGCCCCGGCGATCACCGCACGTTCCTGGAACGTGTTGCGAAACAGGACCGCCCCGCCCAGCAGGGCAATCAGGAAGATGGTGACCGACGTGCCGGAGAAGGCCACGATCAGCCGCCAGTCGAACAGGTCAAGTATGGGTGCCCGCGCCATGGTGAAGAACAGCATCACCGGCAGGGCAAAGAAATAGACGAAGGTGTTCAGACCACTCAGCGCCGCCTCCCCCATCAGGCGAAAGCGCATGGCGGCGAACCCCACCAGGACCATCGCGAACAGGGGCAGGACCGCATTGATGACAGAGGTCATGCGAGCGGCTGCATCAACAGCTTTTCGGCCTTCCTCCGGTAGGCATCTCCCGGCATGGCAGGCTGACCCGTCTGCCGGTCGAAGAATGCCAGCACATAGTCGACCACGGCGACCGGACGGTCATTGCCCACATCGTGAATCAGATGCCGGAAGCTGCAGGACCGCTTGCCGAAACCGACAAGGCCTGTGTGGGTGGCCAGCAGGTCGCCAATGGCCGGAACATGGAACTGGGTCACTTGCAGCGCGTTGACGCCTGTTCCGAAATGCGCCTCGGTCAGCAGCTCGCGGGTCAGGCCGGCTTCGATCTGCGTCGCCCAGAGCCCCCGCGTCGCGACATCGAACAATGCACGCGGAGTCATGCGACCTGACGGGTCGCCATCGCGGGTTTCCACGGTCCCGAGCCAGCTTTGCCGCATCGCCGGATGGCGGGCGGGCGGTTCGGTGACTTCCGGCATGGCACGCAACGGGGCAACGGGTTCCGCCCCGGCCAGGACCACCGCTTCAAGGAACGCGCCGGTCGCGACATCAATCCGGTCGATCCCGGTCTCGAAACATGTCAGCAGGGCCCGGTCATGGCTGCGCAGCAGGCGACCACAGAGCATGCCTTGGCCATCAGCCGTTCCGGCCACCTTGCCGACGATGAAACCCGCATCCCCGGCCGCCATTTCCCGGCGATAGTCGATCCGCAACCGGCGGGCGCCAAATCCGATCCCCTCCGACCGGGCGTCGAAGGGGTTGATGCCGGCCTGCAGCAGCCAGGCCTGGCGCGCGTCATCAATGGCGTGTGCGGTATGCTGGATGTTCACATGTACGCCAAGCCCGCGTTGCCACTGGTTGAAGGTGCCGCGCCAGAGCGTTGGCATCTCTTCCCAGTTCCCGGTTTCGTCATTCATGCCGCCAGATCCTCCGCCGTGCAGATGAAATGGCTGGCCAGTGCAACCACATCGTCCGGCAGTTGCGTGCGACGGCGCAGCGCCAGGTCGATCGGCGTGCCTGTCGATTGCGCGGTCAGCGCCAGCTTGCCGTCGGTCAGACGGGTCATCCGGTGCGCCGTGATCACCCGCCCGGGCGCGAATTCCAGGAACCCCGTTTCCACGCGAAACAGATCCCCGGCACGCAGTTCACGCCGATAGTTCAGTTCCATCTTCGTCGCCGCGATACCGAGCTTGCGATCCAGTATCGCCTGCCGGTGGAGGCCGATCAGCGACATCATGTGAAAGTATCCGTCGGACAGGGCCGCGTCATAGAACTGCACATTCATGTGCCCGAAGTGATCACACTGATCCGCGCGCACGACACCACGCACGGTTTCCGTCATTCCCGTCATCCGCTACCTGCCGATCCATTCGTGTTCTGATGTCCGATTTCAGCCAGTGGTGAGGCCACCGCCAACCACCAGTGTCTGACCCGTGATGTAATCGCTTTCGGGGATACAGAACAGGTAGACGCCATTCGCCGCGTCCTCTGCCGTGCCAAGGCGCTGCAGCGGGATCAGGCGCGTCAGGTCTTCCTGCTGCTCCTCCGGAAAGCCGACCTTGTGGGCGCGCCCCTCAACCTCGATCGTCGGGTGGGCGGTATCGCCGAACCGCTGGGTCAGACGCGTTTCGATATAGCCGAAGGCGACCGAGTTCACGGTCACCTGCAACCGGCCCCACTCCCGCGCCAGCCCGTTCGTCATGCCGACCACGGCGCCCTTGCCAGCGGCATAGGACACGGCGGCAGGCATGCCGTAGACAGCGGCCATGGAAGAGATATTGACCACCTTCCGCACGACCCGCCGACCCGCCGCACTTTCCGCCCTGAAACGTTCCCGGAAATGTGGCTGGGCCGCACGCAGGATACGGATCGGCGCACCCGCGTGGACGTCGAGCATTGCCGCGATCTGTTCATCCGTCTGGTTCTGGATCGTCGAGTTCCAGATATAGCCCGCGTTGTTCACGATGATGTCGAGACCACCCAGCGCATCCAGCGCGCCGCCGACCAGTTCGTCCGCAAATCCCTCACCGGTGACCGACCCGGCAAGCCCCGCCGCCTCGCCCCCTGCATCTCCGATGGCCTGCATCACGTCCTGCATCGGCGCCGCATCCAGATCATTGACGAATACCCTTGCCCCCTCGGAGGCCAGCTTCATGGCCACGGCGCGGCCGATGCCGCGCCCTGCGCCGGTCACCAGCGCCACCTTGCCTGCAAGTTTCGTCATCCTGTCCCTCCCCGGAATTGGTCCCCAGCATTCCCTATCCGGCACAGGTACGCAATTCGGCAACGCGCATAGCATGGCTGCTCGACATCCTGGCATCGCGCATGGAGATCAGATGATGGCCGAACCTGCCAGCCGACACTTCAGCCTGGTCGCCTTCCCGACCGCGCCGACGCAGCGGCTGTGGCTGGTGGTTCTGGTCGATCCCCCGGCACCGCAAGCAGGCGCGCCCATCCGGGTCAGGCTGCTGTATCGCTTCCTGAGCCTGTTGCGTCCCGGTTTTCGGCACGTCTTCGCCATCAGCCCGGAGGGGACGGAGAATCAGTGGCTGGTTGTCAATCCGGGCAGCGACGCGCTCGCGGTCGGATGCCTCAACAGCACCAGCGTCATCGACGAATTGCGCGCTGCGGTGGCTGACGGGCGGGCACATGTCGTGGCTGTCTCGGGACAACAACCACCGACCTGGAAATTTCGCGGCCTGTTCACATGTGTCGCGACAATCGCGCATCTGACCGGTGTCGATGCAGGCCCCTTTACCACGCCATGGCGGCTCTACAGGCGCATGTCAGCGGGTCTGGCGCCTGTCGGTGATCAATCCTTGGTCCAGTCCCGCCGGGCCGGATCGAAATTGCGTTTCAGCCCGCGCCAGCAATCGAAATAGCGCTCCTGCCGGGTCGGCAGGTCGGAGGCATAGCGGGTCAGATGCTGCGGCAACCGCGTCTCGAACATGAAGGCCATGGTGTTGCCCAGCTTCTCCGGCGTCAGTTCCTTCCATGAGGCACCATTGAAGGCATCGTGGTCAGGACCATGCGGCAGCAGGCAGTTGTGCAGGGACATGCCGCCGGGCACGAAGCCCTCCGGCTTGGCATCGTAGACCCCATGGATAAGCCCCATGAACTCCGACATGACATTCATGTGGTACCAGGGCGGACGGAAGGTGTTCTCCGCCACCAGCCAGCGCGGCGGGAAGATCACGAAATCAACGTTGGCGGTGCCCGGTTCGCTGGTGGGGGAGGTCAGGACGGTGAAGATCGACGGGTCCGGATGGTCCACCAGAATGGCACCGACCGGCGCGAAGCGGTCCAGGTCGTACTTGCAGGGGGTGTAGTTGCCGTGCCAGGCGACAACATCCAGCGGCGAATGCTTCAGCCGACACTGCTGGAACCGGCCACACCACTTCACCGTGAGGGTACAGTCCGTACCGTCCTTGTCTTCCCAGGCTGCCACAGGCGCCAGGAAATCACGCGGATTGGCCAGTCCGTTCGCGCCGATGGGACCGCGTTCCGGCAAGGTCAGAGGCGCCCCGTAGTTCTCGCAGACATAACCGCGCGCGGTCTCGCAACCGTCCAGCGCAACGCGGAACTTCACCCCGCGCGGGATGATCGCGATCTCGCCCGGACGGATCGCGACAATCCCCATCTCGGTATGGAACCGGAGTGCCCCCTGCTCCGGCACCACCAGGAACTCGCCGTCCGCATTGTAGAAATAGTCGTCCACCATCGACCGGGTGATGCCATAGGTATGGATCGCGTATCCGACGTGGGTGCCTGCATCACCACCGGTCGTGATCGTGCGCAGGCCACTGACGAAGGTCGCCGCCGCACCTGGCAGGGGCGTAGGATCCCAGCGCAGCGGGTTCAGCGGCAGGCTGCTCTCCCCCACAGTCGGGGCTGAGCGGAACAGCGGCAGATCGACATCCGTCATGGCCCCCGTATGCAGCACCGACGGTCGGATGCGATAGAACCAGGTGCGCAGGTTGGTGGCCTTCGGCGCCGTGAAGGGCGATCCGGAAATCTGCTCTGCGTAGAGCCCGTAGGGCGCTCGCTGCGGCGAATTCTGCCCCTCCGGCAGGGCGCCCGGAAGCGCCTCGGTCGCGAATTCATTGCCGAAACCGGTCATGTAGCCCGCCCCGGGTCGATTGCCTGTCTCTGCCGTGTGGTCCGTCATGCCAAATGCCCGATCCAGTCCTGGGTGCGCGTTTCCTGTGCAATCATACCGACGGCGTGACCGCGACCTCAAGAAGCCGTTTCAGAGCAGCCGGAGCTGGTCCCCGGCCCTTGGCGGTACCGCGAACTGCGATGGGTCGAGACGCAGGCGCCGCACGTTCAGGCCAAGCCGGGCGGTCGCGACCCTGAACCGCTTCGCCACCAGTGCGGCATAGGGGCCTGTACCGGTCATGCGCAGGCCGAAGCGGGCGTCATAGGCCCGTCCGCTCCGCATTTCCCGGACCAGCTTCATGATCCGGCCCGCCTGGTTCGGCACCTCGTCCTCCAGCCATTCGCCGAACAGGTCGGCGATTTCAAGCGGCAGCCGCAGCATGATGTAACCGGCCTCGCTGGCCCCGGCATCGCGCGACGCCTCCAGAATCCGCTCCAGCTCCGGCTCGTTCAGGCTCGGGATCATCGGGGCCGCAAGCACACCGACGGGGACGCCGGCATCGCTGAGTGCGCGCACGGCCTTCAGTCGCTTTTCCGGCGTCGACGCTCGCGGCTCCATCCGGCGCGCCAGTCCGGTGTCCAGCGTGGTCACGGAAACCGCGACCTTGGCCAGTCCGCGCGTGGCCATGTCGGAGAGTATGTCGATGTCGCGCCTGATGAGGTCGGACTTGGTGACGATGCCGACCGGATGATTGAAACGCTGCAGCACCTGCAGCACCGCGCGGGTAATGCCCTGCTCCCGCTCCAGCGGCTGATAGGGGTCGGTGTTGGTGCCCATCGCGATGGTACGGCAATCATATCCCGGTCGGCGCAGCTCTGCCTCCAGCAGCCTTGCCGCTTCCGGTTTCATGAACAGGCGGGTCTCGAAATCCAGTCCGGGCGACAGGCCGAGATATGCATGTGTGGGTCGGGCAAAGCAGTAGATACAGCCGTGCTCGCAACCCCGGTAGGGATTGATGGAACGGTCGAAACCCAGATCCGGTGAGGTATTGCGGGCGATGATGCTGCGCGATGAATCCACGCTGACCTGGGTTCGGATCGCCCGGCCCTGACCCTGCCATTCCTCCGGCCCGCCCCAGCCGTCATCAACGGTCAGCCGCTGTTCCCGCTCATACCGTCCGACCGCATTGGATCGCGCGCCCCGCCCGCGGACCGCGTCCGGGGCAGCGCGGGTCGTGAAGTCAAAGTCCACTTCCCCCCGCACACTGTTCCTGCGCCCGGTTCTCACGCCAATGTTCTTCTTTTGTTCCATACCGGAAACGAAACCACGGAACACGGACACGGTCAACCGCGTTCGTGATGGACGCGATGAATGGAAGTGGAAGGGTCAGTCCGACAGGTCCGGGTTCAGACGCTGGCCGGGGCCGATTGTCAGTTCTGCGGCTTCAACATGCCGTCGCCATCACCCTGGACGACGATCTCGACCCGGCGATTGCGCTGATTGGCAACACCGTCGGCAGTTGGCACCTCCGGCTGCGTCTCGCCCTTGGCGTAAAGCTTCATCTCTGCCGTAACGCCACTGTTTCGCAGTTCGACTGCCGTATTCTCCGCCCGACGCTGGGAGAGCCGCAGATTGTAGGCCGCAGGTCCGGCACGGTCGGTGTGACCGGTCAGCTCGATCAGCTTCGCCTTGTCGGCTTTCGCCTGGGTGCTGGCCTGCGCGACGATGCCGCGCGACTCCGGCGACAGTGTCGCGCTGTCGGTGGCGAAGAAGACCACATAGGTCTGGCGCAACTGCATCGCGGCCTGGGCCTGGGAAGCAGGCAATGTCTGCGCAACAGCACGTGTGGCCGGGGGCGGCGCAAGACGCCGCGGACGGGGCTCCACCGCGCGGGCTATCGGGCGCAC
The DNA here is from genome assembly GCA_029213165.1 of Minwuia sp. Lineage (GTDB taxonomy): Bacteria > Pseudomonadota > Alphaproteobacteria > Minwuiales > Minwuiaceae > Minwuia. The sequence continues at coordinate 29,678 of JARGNO010000023.1, read as the reverse complement.
GACCGGCTTTGCCTCTGCCTGCTCCAGCCGCTGCGGGGAGGAACCGAAACGGTAACGCAGCCCCAGCATCGCGGTATGGTTCGAATAGGAGGACGTCAGGTTGCCGTTCGCGGAATTCACGAAATCAGCATCTTCGGTGAAGAAATACCGGTACTCGGCAGTCATGGAGAGGTTCGGTGTAACCGCAAAGGCAACACCGGCCAGACCCTGATAGGCCATCGTGTAATCCGAGTCGTCCAGCGTCTGCGCGCCCAGATTGATGTCGGTCGCCGAGAGATAGGCCAGCCCCATACCCGCACCAATATAGGGATAGATGCCGGAGCTGTTGTCATATTCCCAGATCAGGTTGCCCATGCCGGCGAGGCTGCTGAGGTCGCCGCTGGTCGCGGCATTGTTGAAGGAATCACCGCCGTTGTGGCGGAAGGAAATCTCCCCTTCCAGCCGGAAACCGCTCTCGAACTGATATCCCGCTGCGACAAGACCACCGAGCCCCAGGTTGAGTTCAAGGTCACCGACATTGGCACCCGTGACGTCACTGTCGCGTGGCGATGTTCCCAGAACTCCGGCGCTCAGGTAGGGGCCACTCAGTTCCGCCTGAGACGGCGCGCTGAAAGCGGCAAGCGCCAGGGACGCGACACACATTCCGAGAATTTTTTGCAAATCGGGTCCCTCCTCGCAACGAAACATACCAGATCAGACTGCTTCGTACAGGCTTTTCAAGGGGATATGCATCCCTTGTGCCGCAATCAGCGCTCCGTCAGACGTGGCAGCAGTTCCACGAAATTGCAGGGCCGGAAACGGATATCCAACTGGGTAGAAAGAATCATGTCCCAACCATCGCGGCACGCGCCGGGCGATCCCGGCAGCGCAAACAGATAGGTTCCACCCGCAACACCCGCCGTGCAGCGGGACTGAATGGTCGAAGTCCCGATCTTCTCGTAGGAAAGCTGGCGAAACAGCTCGCCGAAACCGGCGATTTCCTTCTCCCAGACCAGTGCAAAGGCCTCCGGTGTCACGTCCCGGCCCGTGACGCCCGTACCCCCGGTCGAGATGACGACATCAAGGCCGTCATCGCCGATCCAGTCGCGCAACTGCCCGGTGATCCGGTCGATATCGTCGCTGACGATCTTCCGGGCGGCCAGGACGTGCCCGGCTGCGGTCAGGCGCTCCACCAGCGCATCACCGGACTTGTCCGTCTCCGGCGTGCGCGTGTCGGAGACTGTCATGACCGCGATGTTGACGGGCACGAAGGCCCGGCTGGTATCGACAGGCATCGGTTACTTCTCCCGCCCCAGCAGGCGCAGCCGCAGCGCATTCAGCTTGATGAAGCCCTGGGCGTCGCGCTGGTCATAGGCACCTGCATCATCCTCGAAGGTCACGATGGCCTCGTCATACAGGCTCCTCGGCGATTTGCGTCCCGTGATCATGACATTGCCCTTGTAGAGTTTGGCCCTGACCGTACCGGTCACCCGCTCCGACGCCTTGTCGATGGCGGCCTGCAGCATTTCCCGCTCCGGGCTGAACCAGAACCCGTTGTAGAGCACTTCGGCATAACGCGGCATCAGTTCGTCCTTCAGATGCATCGCGCCGCGTTCCAGGGTGATGGATTCCATCGCCCGGCGCATGTGGAACAGCACCGTGCCGCCCGGCGTCTCGTAGACACCGCGCGACTTCATGCCGATGAAGCGGTTCTCGACAATGTCCAGCGCACCGATACCGTTGGCACCGCCCAGTTCGTTCAGTTTCGCCAGCAGGGTGGCCGGCGACATGCGCTGTCCGTTGATCGCGACCGGATCACCCTTCTCGAAGTCCAGCGTGATCTCGGTCGGCGTATCAGGGGCATCCATCGGGGAGACCATGCGGGACAGGATCAGGTCGTAATCCGCCTCTTCCCAGGGGTCCTCCAGAATGTTCCCCTCCGAGGAGATATGCAGCAGGTTGGCGTCCTGACTGAACGGCGCCTCACCCCGCTTGTCGCGCGGAATCGGAATCTGGTTCTGTTCGGCAAACTCGATCAGCCTGGTCCGGGAGGTCAGGTCCCATTCCCGCCAGGGGGAGATCACCTTGATGTCGGGGTTGAGGGCATAATAACCCAGCTCGAAGCGGATCTGGTCATTGCCCTTGCCGGTCGCACCATGGGCCACTGCGTCGGCACCGACTTCCCGCGCGATCTCGATCTGGCGCTTGGCAATCAGCGGGCGCGCGATGGAGGTACCAAGCAGGTAGGTGCCTTCATAGATCGCATTGGCGCGGAACATCGGGAAGACGTAATCGCGGACGAATTCCTCGCGCAGATCCTCGATGAAGATCTCCTTGATGCCCAGCATCTCGGCCTTGGCCCGCGCCGGTTCCAGTTCCTCGCCCTGACCCAGATCAGCCGTGAAGGTCACGACCTCGCAGTCATATGTCGTCTGCAGCCATTTCAGGATGACGGAGGTATCCAGCCCGCCGGAATAGGCCAGCACCACCTTGTTGATCTTGTCCTTGTCCATGACCCTTGGTCCCCCGGAAGCCATTGAATGTCGCCGTGCCGCACGAAGTACAGGAAGCTTGCGTCCGCTCGCAAGTGCTGTGGTGTCGCTTCACACAGTGACGTGCGCCCGCGCCGCCGCAAATTCCGCTATCGTCAGGGCCGGGGAACAGCGAAGGCTGGTGAAAGTGGCACAGAAGAACGGGCTGGAGATCCGACACCTCACGTCAGCAATCATCGACGTGGCGGACATTGCCGTGCGTCCTGGCGTACCCGTCGCACTGGTCGGCCGGTCGGGCAGCGGCAAGTCCAGCCTGATGCGGGCCATTGTCGATCTGGACAGGAATGAGGGCGAGGTGCTGCTGCATGGCGTCAGCCGGTCGGGCATGAGCGCCCCGCTCTGGCGCCGGACCGTCGTCTACATACCCGCCGAACCCGGCTGGTGGGGGGAGCGTGTCGGGGACCATCTGGCAGGTCCGGACAGCACGGAAACCCGGGCCGCACTCGGCCTTGACCATATCCCGCCGGACCAGCCGATTGATCGCCTCTCCACTGGCGAGCGGCAGCGACTGGCGCTGGCGCTGGGTTTCGCGCGGCAACCGGAGGCACTGCTGCTCGACGAACCGACAGCCGCCCTGGACGAGACAAGTCGCGACCTGGTGGAGGCCTTGCTGGACCCCATGATCGCCGCCGGGCTGGTGCTGATGATGGCAACGCATGACCCGGAGCAGGCCCGCCGACTGGGCCTGCAGAAGCTGGAGATCACCGGTGGTCGGATCAGGGGCACGCCATGACCATTGATCCCGGCAATGGCGCAGTGATGCTGGCCGCAATCTTCCTGATCCTGAATGCGGGCCTGTCGTTGGCCCTGCAACTGGGCTTCGTGCGCAGCATGTTCGTTGCCGCCCTGCGCATGACGGTGCAACTGGCTCTCGTCGGTCTGGTGCTGGAGGTGGTGCTGACCAGCGCCTCGGCCTGGCTGACCTTCGGCGTCATGGGATTCATGGCCGCCGTTGCGGGCTACGAGATCATGGCACGGCAAGAGAGACGGTTTGCAGGCCTCTGGGGCTATGGACTGGGGGCAACGACCATGCTGCTCGGGTCGGCCATCGTCACGGTCTTCGCCCTGACGATCCAGATCGGTCCTGACCCGTGGTATGCGCCACGCTACGCCATTCCGCTGTTCGGCATGATGCTGGGCAACGCCATGACCGGGGTCGCCCTGGGTCTCAATGCCCTGACCGGGGAAGTCACGGCGCGACGGCGGGGGATCGAGGCGCATCTGCTGACCGGCGCGACACGATGGCAGGCCATGACCCCGGCCATGCGCCGCGCGGCGACGGCGGGAATGGTGCCGGTCATCAATGCCATGACCGCGACGGGTGTCGTGTCGCTGCCCGGCATGATGACCGGCCAGATCCTGGCAGGCGCCGATCCGACACAGGCCGTGCGGTACCAGTTGATGGTGATGTTCCTGATCGCCGGGGCGACCGGTCTTGGGCTGATCGTGGCAGTCATGGGTGGCGTGATCCGCCTCACAGACAATCGTCATCGCATTCGGCTGGATCGCCTGCGCGGATCGTGATGCTGGACAGGGCCGCGCCGGCAACCGATTCTCCAACCCTGAATCGCGCCCAACGGAGCATCTCGCCATCGACCGTCCGCCACAGGAAATCTCGGTCTTCAGCCGATTGCGCCACGGGGCCCTGTTCGGGCTGGTGAACCGTGCCTCGCTGGGCGTGCTGAATATTGCCGTGGCAGTGGTGCTGACGCGCCTGCTCAGTCCCGCCGATTTCGGCTTCTATACCGTGTTCGTGCAGATCATGGCTGTCGGCGCGATGATCCAGAGCTTCGGCATGCAGACCGGGGTGACCAAGCTGGCCGGTGTCGCGGGTGGCATCCGCGCCTGGGACCGTGCCCGCGATGTCCTGCGCGCGACCGTGAAACTGTTCGCCCTGATGGCGCTGGTCACGGTGACCCTGTTCCTGCTGCTCTGGCCGACGCTGGAGGCACATCTGTTCGCCCGTCCGCTGGGCTGGACCATCGGCGGTCTGATCGCGCTGATCATCCTGACCCGCGCGGCAGAGGAGATCGGCGCCGCCTACCTGCGCGGCGTCGGGCGCACGCGCGCCGGTGCGCTGTTGCTCAGCGCCCCGCGGGAAGCAATCGTGTTCGCCGTAGCCCTCGCCGCCCTCTTGGCGTCCGGCAGCTTCGACGTGCGCGATACGGTCGCGACCTATGCTGCGGCCTCCGCCATTGTCGCGCTTGCGGCGCTGCTGGTCTGCCTGCGCTTCGCAGCGCGCCACAGCGGCGGCCCGGCCATTGCCGAGCCCTTCGGCATGCGGCACCTGGCGATCCTTTCCGCGCCGATCCTGGTCCACAGCGCCGGGGCGCTGGTGCTGAAGGCCACGGACGTCTGGATCCTGAGCCTCTATCGCCCGGCAGAGGACGTGGCCTTCTACGGGGCGGCGGTCCGGGTCACGAACCTGGTGCTGTTTGCCCTCAGCGTCATCAACATTGCCCTGCCGCAGCTGCTGGCGTCGCTGCATGCCCAGGGGCGCAAGGCGGACTTCGAGAAGATCGCCCGTACCGCCGCCACCTGGTCAACGGTGGTCTCGGTGCCGCTGTTCATCGTGGTCCTGTTCTTCGCGGAGCCGATCATGGTGATCCTGTTCGGCGCACCCTATGCGGCGGGGGCGACAGTGCTGATCATCCTGGCAGCGGGTCAGACCGTCAGCGCCATTGTCGGTTCACCCGGCATGATGCTGCAGATGACCGGCCACCAGAACCTGATGTCGGCGCTGACGCTCGGCGCCCTTGTCGTGAACGTGATCGCCAACGTGCTGGTCGTGCAGGATCACGGCATGGTCGGTGTCGCCATCGTGACGGCCTGCACGATCACCGGGCGCATGGCGCTGCACACCTGGTTTGCCTGGCGCCTGACCGGTGCCCTCTCGCTGCCCGATCCAAGAACGCTGACGCCGTCGGCGCTGAAGGCTATGTTGCGCAGGCAATGACCATTCCGCTGCCCCATCGCCAGATCATCTTCCTGCTGTACGAGAACCGTTCCGGCTCCACGTTCCTGGCCAGCCGTCTGGACCTGCACCCGGAAGTCGGCGTCACGATCGAGACCGAGACCTTCGCCGACCTGCTGGAGACCGGCCCGGTGCTGCGTGACGGTTCCGACCTTGAGCGCATGGTGCGGATATTCATGGGCGAACGGAAGTTCCAGGAATGGAACATCAGTGAAGATGCCTTGCGCCAGGCACTCGCTGACCTGCCCCGTCCTGCAGACTTCGACAGCGTGATGCGCGCCGTCCTGGACCTCTATTTCCAGGGCGCGGAGATTCCCTACTACCTCGTCAAGGGCACGCGCCTGACCCACCATATTGCCCGCCTGCGTCAGGCCAGTCCCGGCGCCCGCTTCCTGCACATCATCCGCGATCCACGCGGTGTCTTCGGCAGCCAGAAGCAGTCGCTGGGTTCCGAGACCGCAACCGCGATGAACGAGGACGCATACGATGCGGCCAGACGCTGGGCAGCGAATGCCCGGCGCGTGGACCGCGTTGCCGGACCGGATCTGCTGGAAGTCCTCTACGAGGACCTGATCACCGACTACGACGCCACCCTGACCACGATCCGCAGCTTCATGATGCGTGACGGACTGCCTGCACTTGAGGCACCGGGGGAGATGGACGGCGAAGCCTATCTGCAGCGCATTCCGGAAGGGCAGCGGCACCTGCACCAGAACCTGGTCCGGAAACCCCGCGCCGACCGGATCGAAGCATGGCGCACGGAACTGACCGCCGTGGAGATCGCGCTCAGCCAGTCCGGTGCGGCAGAGGTGCTTGGGGCCAAGGGTTACGCGATCGACGCCACGGCCGCCGCCCGTGCCGGTCGCCTGACCCTGCTGCTCACCCGGCTGCGGCTGTCCCTGGCGACACTGGGCAGACGGCTGCGCAATGGACTGAGATACGCGCGAGAGGGGCGTTTGCTGTGGCGCATCCGGGTGGTATTTTTCCGGCTGCGGGCCTGACCCGCACATTTTTCCTTTGCCACCGCCCCCCTGCCCCCGAAACAATGGCTGACATTCGGACGACCTGGGGAGGAACGGAAACATGACACTCAAGATCGACACACAGTTGCGCGGGTTTGATTTCAAACGCGTTGGCGCCCACGCACAGCAACTGGAGAAGATGGGCTTTGACGCCATCTGGACCTTCGAGGCCGGACAGGACGCCTTCACGCCGCTGATCCTGGCAGGGGGCCAGACGCAGAATATCCATCTCGGCACGAATATCGCGGTCGCCTTCGGGCGCAGCCCCTTCTCCATGGCGCAGAGTGCCTGGGACATGCAGCGGCTTTCGGGCGGGCGATTCCATCTGGGCCTCGGCACCCAGGTTCGGGCCCATATCGAACGGCGTTTCTCCATGCCCTTCGACCAGCCCGCCAAGCGCCTGACAGATTACGTGCACTGCGTCCGCGCGATCTGGGACAATTTCCAGAATGACACCAAGCCTGACTATCACGGCGAATTCTATCAGTTCACCCTGATGAACCCGTTCTTCAATCCCGGCCCCAACGAAGGCCCCGCCATCCCGATCTATCTCGCCGGGGTGAACGAGCGCATGTGCCGCGCGGCGGGTGAGTGCGCGGATGGTTTCCATGCCCACCCGATCCACACCATCAGCTATCTGCGCGATGTGGTACGCCCGGCCATCGACGCAGGCGCGAAGACACGCGGCAAGTCCGTCGACGACATGGAAATCCAGACCATGGTGATGATCGCTTCCGGCGAGACCCAGGCAGAGATCGACAGCGCGGTCGAGGACGTGCGGATGCAGATTGCCTTCTACGGCTCCACGCCGAACTATCGCGCGGTGCTGGAGCATATCGGCGAGGGCGCGCTGGGCAAGGAGCTCAGCCAGATGATGCGCTCCGGCCAGATGGACCAGATGGCCGCGAAGATTCCCGACCGGATCGTCGAACAGGTCGCCGTCGTCGGCAATCTGAAGGACGCCGGTCGCATCGCACGTGAACGTTACACAGGCGTCGTCGACCGCATCGCCTACTACTATCCGGTGCCGGAGGGTGACCCGGTTGAGAAGTGGCAGACCTTCACGGAGGCGGCGCGGGCAGCCTGAGCCCGCTGCCGACGCAGATCGTCAGCGGGAGACGCCTCACCCGGGCTTGACCCGGGTGTCCAGTCGCTCGCGTTCGTGCGGCACTCCTGGGCCGCCGGGTCATGCCCGGCGGCGGCGTCTGTTATCGTGGATCTGCCGGAGACGCGACCGTCCCCTCACCACTCCATGCCTCACCCGGGCTTGACCCGGGTGTCCAGTTGCTCGCGTTCGTGCGGCCCCCCTGGGCCACCGGGTCAGGCCCGGCGGCGGCGTCATCCAATCTGCCAATACCTCGCGCAAACACCATTTGCGCGGGTTACTCAATAACCCTCAGCTATTGCGCCGCCGCCGCCTGTGTCTCAGGGTGGCGGAAGGCGTGCAGCAGGGCGGACTGGCGGGCCTTTGCCGCTTCCACGCTGGCTTCCTTGATGTGGCCGAAGCCGCGGATCTGTTCCGGCAGGGCGGCGATCTGCAGGGCGGTCACGTGGTTGGACGGATCCAGACCGGCCATCACTTCCTCCATCATCGCCATGTAGTCGGTGATCAGCTGGCGTTCCATCTTCCGTTCCTCGGTGCGCCCGAAGATGTCGAGACGGGTGCCGCGCAAGCCCTTCATCTTCGCCAGCAGGCCAAAGGCGGACATCATCCAGGGGCCGTACTCGCGCTTCTTCAACTCCCCGGTCTCCGGGTCGCGGGCGGCGGCAATCGGCGGGGCCAGATGGAACTTCACCTTGAAGTCCCCCTGGAACTGGCGATTGATCTTCGCCCTGAACGCCGGGTCCGTGTAGAGCCGTGCGACTTCATACTCGTCCTTGTAGGCCATCAGCTTGTAGAGCGAACGGGCGACTGCCAGCCCCAGTCCATCGCGGCCGGACGCCTTTGACTTCTCGGCCTGGATCGCCCTGTCGACGAACTGCCGATAGCGATCAGCGTAGGCTGAGTTCTGGTAGGCGGTCAGCCGTTCCACACGGTCTGCAACCGTTTCCTCCAGCGTCAGTTCACGGCGCGCCGGGGCGGCGATGCGGGGTGCAGCGGCCTTTTCCACCGCCGCCATGTCATGCGCGGCCAGGCGACCCCAGGCAAAGCTCTGGCGGTTCATCGCGACCGCGACATTGTTGATCGCAATGGCCTCGTCCAGTGCATCGAAGGACAGCGGCACCAGCCCCTTCTGCCAGGCGAAGCCGAGCAGGAACAGGTTGGCGGCAATGGAATCGCCCATGATCGCCGTCGCCAGGTTGGTGGCCGAGATGAAGTCCGCATGGTCGTCGCCCAGCGCCTCCACCAGGCGGTCCACCGTCTCCTTCTCCCCCAGGTCCATGTCGTTGTTGGTGACGAAGGCCGCGGTCGGCTGCAAGGCACTGTTCAGCACCGCACGGGTGACACCCTGCTCCATCGTTGCGATGGCATTGGGGCTGGCCGCAACCACCATGTCGCAACCGAGCACCAGATTGGAGCCACCGGCGGAGATGCGCACGGAGTAGAGATCCTCCGGCCTCGGTGCCAGCCGCACATGGCTCATCACCGCGCCGTTCTTCTGCGCCAGTCCGGTGAAGTCGAGTGCTGTCGCACCCTTCCCCTCCAGATGCGCCGCCATGCCGATCAGCGCGCCGACGGTGATCACACCGGTACCGCCGATGCCGGTGATCAGGATGCCGTAGGGTTCCGTCAGGTCGCGCACCTTCGGCAAGGGCAGATCGGCGAAGGGATCGGCACCGTCACCCACCAGTTTCAGGCTCGGCTTCCGGCCCTTGCGGACACCGCCCCCCTCGATGGTGACGAAGCTGGGGCAGAAGCCCTTCAGGCAGGAGAAGTCCTTGTTGCAGTCGGACTGGTCGATGCGCCGCTTGCGGCCGAGATCGGTATCCAGCGGCTTCACGGAGACACAGTTGGACTGGGTGGAGCAGTCGCCACAGCCCTCGCAGACTTCCTCGTTGATGAAGACGCGCTTGGCCGGATCGGGGAAGGTGCCACGCTTGCGGCGGCGACGTTTCTCCGCGGCACAGGTCTGGTCATAGATCAGCACCGTCAGGCCCGGCGTTGCCCGCAGTTCGCGCTGTACCTGATCCAGTTCATCGCGATGGTGAATGGTCAGGCCCGGCGCCCAATGCAGACCACTGGGGTACTTGTCGGGTTCATCGGTGACAACGACGACCCGCTTCGCCCCCTCCGCATGGACCTGCAGGGAAATGTCCCAGACCGTCAACGTGCCGTCATGCGGCTGCCCGCCGGTCATGGCGACGGCGTCGTTGTAGAGGATCTTGTAGGTGATGTTCACACCGGCGGCGGAGGCGGCGCGGATGGCCAGCAGGCCGGAATGGTAGTAGGTGCCATCGCCCAGGTTCTGGAAGATATGCTCTTCCTCCGTGAACGGCGACTGGCCGACCCAGGTGACGCCTTCCGCGCCCATGTGGGTCATGGTCTGGGTGCGGCGTTCCGGCATCCAGATCGCCATGCCGTGACAGCCGATACCAGCCCCGGCGCGGCTGCCATCCGGCACCTTGGTGGAGCTGTTGTGCGGGCAGCCGGAACAGAAGAACGGCGTCCGCATGGTCTTCGGCGGCGGGGCGGCAAGCGCAGCCTCCTTGGCTTCGATCCGGGCGAGCCGCTGTTCCATCGCCGAATCGGTCAGGTCGCGCTGACGCAGCCGCTCCGCGATTGCGCGCGCCACCATCGTCGGCGAGAGTTCCCCGGTGGAAGGCATCAGGGGCTTGCCGCGCTCGTCGGTCTTGCCAACCACGCTCGGGCGGCGGTCCGCCGGGACGTGATAGAGCAGCTTCATCAGCTGATCCTCGATCAACCCGCGTTTCTCCTCCACCACGATGACTTCTTCCAGCCCCTCGGCAAACTTCAGCGCCCCTTCGCGTTCCAGCGGCCAGGTCAGGGCGACCTTGTAGATGCGCACGCCCATCTCGTTCAGACGGTCTTCCGGCAGACCCAGGTCAGCCAGGGCCTGACGCAGATCCAGATAGCCCTTGCCCGTCGCCATGATGCCGATGCGCGCGGGCCGGGTCGGCTCATGCACGATACGGTCGAAGTGGTTGGCGCGGGCGAAGGCGGCCACAGCCTCCATCTTCGGACCCATCAGGCGGGCTTCCTGCACCATTGGCGCGTCACCCAGGCGGATGTTCAGCCCGCCCGCAGGCATCTCGAAATCCGTTGGCATCCGGATATCGAGCCGGTTGGGATCGACATGGACGGAGGCGCTGCTTTCCACGGTCTCGGAGATCGCCTTGAACGCGGTCCAGGTCCCGGAATAGCGCGACATGGCGAAGCCCAACATGCCGAGATCCAGATATTCCTGCACGCTTGCCGGGTTCAGCACCGGGATCATCGCGGCCTCGAACACCTGTTCCGACTGATGCGGCAGGGTGGAGGATTGGCAGCCGTGGTCATCCCCGGCCAGCACCAGCACGCCACCGTGCTTGGATGAACCGGCAGAGTTGCCATGCTTCAGGGCGTCGAGGGATCGGTCAACGCCCGGCCCCTTGCCATACCAGATGCCGAAGACACCATCGACGGTCGCCTTCGGGAACAGGTTGGTCTGCTGGCTGCCCCAGACCGCCGTGACGCCCAGATCCTCGTTCAGGCCGGGCTGGAAATGGATATTGTTCTCCGCCAGGTACTGCTTCGCCCCCCACAGCGCCGCGTCGTACTGGCCCAGCGGAGAGCCGCGATAGCCGGAGATGAAGCCGCCCGTGTTCAAGCCGTTTGCGAGATCGCGCTGACGCTGCATCATCGGCAGACGGACGAGCGCCTGGACGCCGGTCAGATAGATCCGGCCACTTTCGACCGTGTACTTGTCGTCCAGTGACACCTTTGCCAGCTCGGCCATTGCCGCGTCCTCCCCCGATATCGTCGCCATGTATCCCTGACGCGCATCATGACCGCGCTTCTGCCCCGTGGGAAGTGGCCGTGACCTTCGATCACCCCTGCCTTGCGCGGGTGCCGGATCACCCGCATCCTCGCGATGACGGCAGAACATGTGCACAGGGGGCCAGGGCGGATGTATTCCCACATCTTCATAGGGATCAATGATTTCGAGGGCGCCATGGCCTTCTACCAGCCCCTGGCCGGGGCGCTGGGACTGACGCTTCGCTTCAGTGACGCCGAGAACTGTTGGGCAGCCTGGAACAAGGGCGAGGGATTCCGTCCGTTGCTGGTCATCGGACGCCCCTTCGACGGCAAGCCGGCATCACCGGGCAATGGGCAGATGACCGCTTTCCTGGCCGAGACCCGCTCCATGGTCGATGATTGCCACAGGCTGGCTCTGGCCAACGGCGGCACCTCGGAGGGGGAACCCGGACTGAGGCCGCATTATCATCCGGATTACTATGGTGCCTACTTCCGGGACCGGGAGGGCAACAAGCTCTGCGTGGTCTGCGATGGGCCGGAGGGCGCCGAATGAGTGCGCGCCCGCCGGAAAATGCCCGCGCCGTCATTGTTGGCGGCGGCGTCTCCGGCTGTTCGGTGGCCTACCATCTGGCAAAGCTGGGCTGGTCGGAAATCGTGCTGCTGGAACGCCAGCAACTGACCAGTGGCACGACCTGGCATGCCGCCGGTCTGATCGGGCAATTGCGCGCATCCCGCAACATGACCCGGCTGGCGAAATATTCGGCTGATCTCTACACGAAGCTGGAGGCGGAAACAGGCATCGCCACCGGCATGCGCCAGAACGGGTCGATCACCGTGGCCCTGACCGAGCATCGCCGCGCCGAGATCCTGCGTCAGGCCACGCTGGCCCGGGCTTTCGACGTGGAGGTGCACGAGATCTCGCCGAACGAGATCAAGGCGCTCTATCCCCATCTCAATACGAACGGCGTGACAGCGGGCGTGCATCTGCCCGGCGACGGCCAGTGCGATCCGGGCAACATCGCGCTGGCACTGGCGCGCGGTGCGCGGATGGCAGGCGCGACGGTGATCGAGCACGTGAAGGTGACGGGTGTCGAGGTCGCAGCCGGACAGGTCAGCGCCGTGACATGGGAGATGGACGGCGAGCCTGGACGTACCGCCACCGATGTGGTCATCAATTGCGCCGGTATGTGGGGCCGGGAGTTCGCCACCATGTCCGGTGTCACCCTGCCGCTGCATGCCTGCGAACACTTCTATCTGGTGACGGAACCCGTGGCCGGACTGGGGCGGTTGCCGGTATTGCGGGTGCCGGACGAGCACGCCTACTTCAAGGAAGACGCGGGCAAGCTGATGCTCGGGGCATTCGAGCCAAGGGCCAAGCCCTGGGGCATGAACGGCATCCCGGAGGATTTCTGCTTCGATCAGTTGCCGGAGGATTTCGATCATTTCGAACCGATCTTCACCACGGCAGTGAACCGCATGCCCCTGCTGGAGAAGGCAGGCATCCATACCTTCTTCAACGGGCCGGAGAGCTTCACACCGGATGACCGCTACTACCTGGGCGAAGCGCCGGAACTGAAAGGCTATTGGGTGGCTGCCGGGTACAATTCGATTGGTATCGTCTCGTCAGGCGGGGCTGGTTTCGCACTGGCGCACTGGATCGCGGAGGGGGAGCCGCCCTTCGACCTCTGGGAAGTCGACATCCGCCGCGCGCAGCCGTTTCAGCGCAACCGAAGCTATCTGCGGGAGCGGGTGAGTGAAAGCCTGGGCCTGCTCTACGCCGACCACTATCCCTATCGCCAGCCGGATACCGCGCGGGGCATCCGCCGCTCCCCGCTACACACCGCACTCGCTGCACAGGGTGCCGTCTTCGGTGAGGCTGCGGGGTGGGAGCGCGCCAACTGGTTTGCCGAACCGGACGAGACAGCCCGTTACCAGCATGACTGGCATCGCCAGAACTGGTTCGCCAGCCAGGCGCGCGAACACCGGAGTCTGCGGGAGGGGGCCGGACTGTATGACATGTCGTCCTTCGGCAAGGTCAGGGTGGAAGGCCGCGATGCCCTGCCCTTCCTGCAGCATGTCATGGCCAACCAGATGGATGTTGCAGCGGGGCGCATCGTCTACACACAGATGCTGAACCCGCGTGGAGGAATCGAGTCGGACCTGACAGTCACGCGCCTCTCCGAGACCGCATTCCTGCTGGTGGTTCCGGGCGCGACGCTGGTGCGGGACATGGCATGGCTGCACCGTCAACTTGACCCTGACCTGCATGTGACCGTCACCGACGTGACGGCGGCGGAGGCCGTGGTCTGCCTGATGGGACCGAACGCCCGCGCAGTGCTGCAAGCATGTTCACCGGAGGATTTCTCCGATGCGGTCCAGCCATTCGGAACAGCCCGTCAGATCGAGATCGGGATGGCGCTGGCGCGGGCACATCGCATCTCCTACGTCGGCGAGCATGGATACGAGCTCTATGTCTCGACCGAGATGGCCATGCACGTGCTGGAAGTGTTGCAACAGGCCGGGCAACAGCATGACCTGCGCCTCTGCGGCCTGCACGCCATGGATTCATGCCGCATGGAGAAGGGATTTCGCCACTTCGGTCACGACATCACAGATGAGGATCATGTCCTCGAAGCCGGCCTCGGGTTTGCGGTGCGAACGGACAAGGGACCATTCATCGGTCGCGAAGCGGTGCTGAGAAAGCGCGAGCAAGGGCTGGAGCGACGCCTGCTGCAGTTTCTCGTTACCGATCCGGCGGCAATGATCTTCCACAACGAGGCAATCGTGCGCGATGGCCGGATCGTCGGCACGATCACGTCGGGTGCCTATGGACACACGCTCGGGGGCACGGTCGGGATGGGATACGTACCCTGCGCGGGTCAGGAAACCCGGGAACTGCTGCAGTCGGAATACGAGATCGAGATTGCCGGCAGGCGCTTCCCGGCGCGCGCCTCCCTACGGCCCCTGTACGATCCGCAGGCAACACGCACGAAAGGCTGAACGCCGGACGGGCGATCCCGTACGGCGTTACCCTGAAGGCAGTTCGTCAGAAACCAGATCGTTCGACTGTTTCATTGCGGCACCGGCCCGCTCCCCCACCCCGCCACCCAATCGGTCATGCTGAACAGGTGGCCGGGTGGGGGAGCGGGCCGGTGCGATTCCATCATCTGATGGAACGATCTATTGTGTTTCCGCAGGTGAGCGAATGCTGCCGACCATGCGGCGTGCCTGTTCGCGGCAGCCGTGCTGGGCCATCCAGACGATGGTCTCCAGGTCGCCGCCCACATTCTCCGGAACCTTCAGGATGGTGACTTCGGCGGCAGAACGCGCGGCCTCAACCTTCATCAGGAAGGTCGTGCCATCGGCTGTGGAAAGCGTCGGCGGCCAGCCGAGTTCCCGGTCACCCTTGCGCCAGTAAGCAACCAGCGGCTCATCCGAGCTCGACCAGTCCTTGACGGAAAACCGGGTGTCGCGGTCAAGCGAACCGGGACGCCAGAACTTCGGGCTGGCAGCAGGCGGCAGACAGAATGTGGTATTGCGCGAGACATCGATGGCAAGCGGGTCACGCAGCAGGTCATCCTTGGAAAACGCGCGCACTGCCCCGAGCTGGGAACGCTCCCGCTCGTCTTCCTTCACCAGCTGTCCGAGCATGGACATGACGCCACCATCACCCGCAGGCGCATCGGACGCCACTGCACCGGTATAGGGACCGCGCAGGACCCGCGTGCCCCCGGCACTGTCCATCAGACTGATGCTTCCGCCCTCAGGAATGTCCACGTAGGCATTTGCCGGCAAGGATGTTCCCGGTGAAAACGCAGAGATGGTTGAATCAAGGACAATCACATCAGCCGCGTGCGCATGTGGTGCCCACGCCGTGATTGCAATCAGGGCGGCCAGGACAAATCCCAGCGCCCGTCGATTTCCAAATAGATTCACTTTTTTCATATCCATCACACTTTATCCCAGACCCGAGCGGCAATATATCCGAACTCCACCGCAAATTCACGTACAACGGTCACGTTTACTTCTCTAGCAGTTCGAAGGTCGCACCGGTCTCACCGGCGCCAAGTCGCCGCAGATGCAGTGCCGCCAGCGGATGGACCGCCTGACCTTCGTCGATTGCAGTCAGCAGTGCAGCAGCCCGGGCCGTATCGACATCCAGTGCGACATAGGCATTCCGGTAGTTCGCCGCAAGCGCAGCCCCAGTATCGCGCAGGCAGGTATAGATGGTCACTGGCTGCTTCTTTCCCTTCAGGATCACATTCCCGATTGGCAGAATTGTGGCACCGTCCAGCGCCAGATCATCTTTCACCGGCCCGGGAAAAGCCCGCGAAAGGGATGCTTCACTGACCGCCACGCGGGTGCCGAAGTGCTTGTTCGCCGCCTCCAGCCGGGCGGCGATGTTCATCGAGTCGCCCATGGCCGTGTAATCGAAACGATTGGCCCCTCCGAAATTGCCGACAATGGCATCACCACTGTGAACACCGATACGCGTGATCCCCATCGACACGTCGGCATTCTCGACCCTGTAACGCTCTGAAAAGCCGTCCATCTCGATGGCACATCGAATGGCCCGCATCGCGTGATCATCCATCGCCGCCGGCGCACCGAACAGCGCCACCACAGCATCTCCGATGAACTTGTCGATCGTGCCGCCATGCTTCAGCACGATCTCGCTCATGCCGTCGAGGTATCCGTTCAGCAGGCTCGACAGACGTTCCGGTTCCAGACGCTCGCTGAGTCCCGTGAAACCGGCGATGTCGGAGAACAGGAAGCTCATCTCCTTCCGCTCGCCCCCCACCTTCAGCCGTTCGGGGTGTCGGGTCAGTTCATCGACCAGTGCCGGTGCCAGATATTGGGAGAAGGCATCACGGATGAAGCGCCCGTCGCGGCGCGCGATATAGGCACGGAGTGTCGTCGTCGCCACGAACGCCATGACCAGGATCGCCACCGGACGGGAGGCGGGAAGCAGGGGCCAGTTGCTGATCGCCGAGTACCAGACAAGGAAACCATATCCGCCTGCCAGCACGATCACGCCAAGAAGGCGCACTGCCATCGACATCTCGAGAACGCCAAGCAGCGCGCCAAGGAACGCGACAAGGATGATGATCAGCCAGCGTTGGGTATCGCCTGCTTCCGGCACGGAACGCCCATGGACAATCTGATCAATGATATTGGCATGAATTTCGACACCGGCCGTCAGCACCGGAACCGC
>JARGNO010000023.1:0-12993 GCA_029213165.1 Minwuia sp. | reverse complement strand
GATTCAGCGACGCCGACAGACTGGTGCGGTGGCGATCCTGTTGCGGCAGGTCGGCACCAACCAGCACCAGCCGACCCTCCAGGGCCGGTTTCAGCGCAGCCGGACGGACCCTGGAAATGGCAAGAACCCCCTGACTGGCCAGCACGGGAAAGGCCTGGGAACTGGTATCAGCCGGCGTACGCCAGCTGATCAGGGCCGACCTGGCCGCCGGAAACCCATAGCCGTTGGCTTTCAGCATCGCCCCGGGAAGACTCGGAATATCAGTCCCCGGCAGGGCGAGGTCGTAGCGGCGGACCAGACCGTCCGTTTCGATCGTGACATTGGCAAACCCGGGAATGGCACCGCTGCGCGCGATGAACTGTTCAAGCCAGGCTGACTGGGCCTCTATCAAACCGGCGCGCGAGTCAGCCCAGGCGACAATGACCGGTCCCGGGAACCGCCTGATGGCATCGATCAGGCGTTGGTCCTTTTCGGGTTCGGTTGCCTGGTCGAAAAGGATATCGAACCCGACAGAACGTACGCCGACCTTTGCCAGTCCATCAAGCAGACTGGCAAGGAACTCTCGGTCCAGCGGTGATCGGTAAGGCAGGGCGGCCAGGGTTGTTTCCGTGAAGGTGACAATCGCCACCGCGGGCCTGGTTTCCGGATCAACCCGAACCGAATTGACCAGCAGGAAATCGTTCAGCCGCTGATCCATCAGGCTCAGGCCCGGGACAGCGCGGAAGGCCATCTCCGTCGCTGCCAGCATGAACAGGGTGACAATGATCGTCAGGGCAAGACGGTGACGCAGAAACCTAAACATCTTGAAGCCACCGCAGCCGGTCCGCACACCGAAAGGCGTCAATGCAGAGAATCGGGCTCATGATCGGAGACAGAAAAGGGGTCGGATCATGTCGCAATGATCCGACCCCTGAACGGTCAGATATCAGGGCAGCGTACGAGCGACGCGGAAGCCCAGATTCTCGGTTCCCTTGTAGCCCCGGGCGCGTTCACCCATGTTCTTCGGTGTGACCATCCACGATCCGCCGCGGGTGACGTGATAGTCACAGCGCTGCGCGACATGAGCACTGCCATCCGAAGCGATCTGGCCATACTTGCGGGACCAGCAATCCTGCGTCCATTCGGAAACATTGCCGATCATGTCATGCAGGCCGAAACCGTTCGGCGCGTAGGAGCCGACCGGCGCGGGGCGAACATAGTCGTCATCGCAATCCACAGCCGGGAAAATCGGGAAGTACCGGCCACCGTAGTAGTCCATCACATTGGCGTGGCGGCAGATCTCGTCCTGCTCATCACCGAAATAGAAGGTCGAGGATGAGCCTGCGCGCGCGGCATACTCCCACTCCGCTTCTGTCGGAAGGCGAAGCGCGTCAGGCTGTCCGGCGAGGCCAAGGCGGCGGTTGGCCCATTCGAGGAAGGCCTGGGTGTGTTTCCACTCCACATTCATCACCGGGCGCTCGCCCCGGCCTTCGCCATCGTCGGCCGGGCGGTATCCCAGGCAACCGCCTTCATCGACGCAGGCGTCCCACATATCGTAGGTGACCTCGAACTTGCCCAGGGCGAAGCGATGCGCGATGCGAACGGTCGTACCGGCTTCGCCAGAGGCCTGCATGACCTGGAAGGGGGCCGGATTGATTGCAACCATTTCACCCACCGTCGATGCCAACAACGCTGAATCGATGCGGGGTGCGGCCGGCGCCGAGGTCGCCGGCGGCGCAACAGTTGCTGCGGCCACGCGAACCGGTTCCGGCGTGGCGGGGGGCGCGGCAACGACAGCGGGCTCCGGCGCAGGCGCCACGGAGGTCGCTGACTGGCCGGTCGTGCGTGCGGGGGAAACCATGGCAACAACCGGCTGGGACGGCGCGACACTTTCCAGGGACTGCAATGCGGGCGGGGCTGTCACGACCGGCTGGGCAGGCTGTACCGCGACAGGCTGCTGTGCAGGCTCGGGTGCCGCGGTCAGCCAGCCACTGGTCTGCGGCGCAGCAGCGGGCGGCGGAGCCACAGGCTGTGTCTGGGGCTGAAGCGCCGCGACGCGTACCGGAGCTTCCTCTCGCGGCTGAACGAAGAAGAACTCGTCATTGAGCGACTCTTCCGTCCAGGGTGTCTGGGCACCCGAGGCCTTCCGGCGGACGTCACGGCGGACAGCGCGCAATATCTCGTAGAGCGGGCGATCAGGCTTCTCCAGCGCGCGCATCAGTGATTCAGTGAACAGGCCGTTGTTGCCTTCACCGTCAAACGCCACCTGTCCAGGATCAGCCGCGTAGGCGATGAAGGTACCGTTCGGGGCCGCCATGCGACCGAGTCCACGTGTTGCGCCTGACGACCGGGTATCACTCGGCAGAGGATTGTCCCGGCATGCGTCGAGCATGACGATGTTTGTGCCACCCTGCCTGCGCTCCAGCCGCTCCATCAGCGAACTCACGGAAATCGCGAAGTCGGGGAGGTCGAGCGCGGTCTGAATATCGGCATCATCGGTCGGAACCATCCAGTTCGTCCCATGGGCGCCGATCCCATGACCCGCGTAGAAGATGAAAGCCGTATCGTCACGACCCACCTCGGAACTGAAACGGCGAACCAGTCGTGCCATCTCAACCCGTGTGACATTCTCGTGATGCGAACCGCCGCTGAGTTCGAAACCGAGCTCCTTCAGCCGCTTCGCCATCGAACGCGCATCATTCACAGGGTTCCTGAGGTCAGGCGCCTTGGTGTAATCCGCATTTCCGATGATGAGTGCGACGCGGCGCTCAGCCTGTGCGGCGGAAGATACCGCCAGCGCAATGATCGTGCCCGCAATGAAGCCAGCCAGCTTTCTCATGCTTCTGATCCCCTGATAGAACACTTAACAAAATATGCCTCGGCACCGCACGAGTCCAGCAATTCAAGGCCTGACTGTGACCGACGCCACCGACCGGGAACCAGAAATGCGGATGCTTTGTGTATGATCAGGTCTGCAGAAACGCAATACTGCGATCCGCGATACGCACACAGGTGAGATGCCCCGAAAAATAGGCTCCGGTATCCACATTGATCTCGCGGTTGCGCACGACCGGTTCATCGACCACCACATGCCCATGCACCACGATATGCGGGTAGTCACGGCCAGGTGTATCCGCGCCATCCCCCCACATCAGCGTCCTCGGCGACTGATTGCCGACGTCGACCCCGGGATCGACACCAGCGTGACAGAAGTACACATTGCCCTCCATATGGGTCAGCCGGGTGCTCTCAAGGAAGCTGCGGTGGTGGTCCGGCAGGTTCCTGGCAAGTGTTGCTGACGCCTCCTTCAGGCGACCTTCCGGCATGGTCTCGGCCACATTTGGCACACCATAACTCATGAGTGTCGACAATCCGCCGAATCGCAACCAGGCGGCCCCGCCGACAGGGTCCGAGAGGAACGTCAGCATTGCATCTTCATGATTGCCACGCAGAAAGACGGCCTCATGATCCCATAGGGAGGCGATGTCGGCACAAAGCTCGACAACCGCGTTGCTTTGGTCGCCCCGGTCGACATAGTCGCCAAGAAGAACAAGCAAGGGCTCGATAGCGGCCGATGCTTTGATGTCCGCCTGAATGAGCTGGATGAGGCGGTGCAGGCAATCAGCGCGACCGTGAACGTCACCGATTGCATAAATGACGCGATTGGATGGGAGTTCCGGTGCCGCGGACCCTGAACTCTCCGGACCTCGCCCGCTCTCCCTTTCGGGACCCAGAATGAGCGATCGCAGGATCGCACCGATCGCGGTCATGCAAACCCTTCCCAGTCGGGGCTGGATGCTTCATTCAGAGCGTTTTGCAGCGCACGGATCGGATTGAATGGTGACGGATACGCTGGGTCGGAACTGAAGGTCAGTTGCGCAGCATAAAGCCAAAATCCCAGGTAATTCCTGCGAATTCTGCGGACTGTACCGGTTATATTCTGGGTGATCATGCGCTACGAGGAGATCAGAAGAAACGCTCCTTCACCCGGACAATATCTCCGGGAAGAACGACCGTGGTTGGCTTGACAGGTTTTCCATCGCCATCCGGATCGGCAGCTTCAGGGCCACGCTGGATCGTGATGTCATCTTCGTCTGCCCTGGGCGTATATCCACCGGCGAGCACAACGGCATTCAGCACCGTCATTCCGGCGCGATACGGATAGCTGCCAGGTTCATTGACTTCGCCGAGGATATAGAATGGCCGGTAGTTGAGGACGTCGATACTGACCTTGGGATTCCGGAGATAGCCATCCAGCAGCATTGCGACGATCTGCGCCTCTGCCTCCCGAAGCGAACGGTCCTGCAGATCCACGACACCGATCAACGGCATCGATATCCGACCGCCACCATCAACCTCGAACTCTCCGGAGAGATCCTCCTCTCCAAAGACAATGACCCTGAGATTGTCACCAGGGCCAAGTTTGTACTGCAAGCCGGACTGTGCCAGTGCCGCAGTCGATAACATGGAAAGAGCCAGAAACAGGCAACTCAGAAAACTGCGCCGAATCCAAACTACGCAACGCATCTGTGAATTGCCTCCTTCCATTTCATATCGCTTCTACGGCTCCAGAAAAGCCAAAAGGGCTGTCCCGACTCTCGGAACAGCCCTTTTCAGCCGGATCAGAAGCGGGCGGTAACAGTCGCCTGCACACGATTCTCGGAGAAGCCGCTGCCTGCCAGATTGGATACACGACGGGCAAACCGATACTGGGCACCAACGGAAAAATTCCGATTGATGTAGTAGTCTGCCTGGGCGCGCGCCTCATACCGGTCATCTTCACGGTTGCTTGCGCCACCTTCAAAGAGACGGTTCGAGTAGCCGACACCGCCACCAATGACCACGTTGCGGCGGAGCTGATGGCGGACACCAAGACGACCACTCCAGACGAGTTCCGACGACGAGTTCGCATCCGTGGTCTGGTCGATACGGCGTTCAACCCGGCCAGTGATTGTGGTGAGCTTGGTCAATTCCCAAGCGAGAACACCATTCACCGCAAAGCCATCGACCGAACCGAAAGCGTTGTTATCGAAATTCTGCGTGATGTAGCCAGCACCGATCGTGGCTTCCGTCCTTGCGGTCGGACGATGCGAGATGCCCGCCGTGACAGTGACGATGTCGGAGTCCCGCTTCTGCCCCACCGTCGGATCAACATTGTCAAAGTCAATCATCGAATATGTACCGCTGACGAACACGTCCGTCTTGGACCGGAACTCATACCCGATCTTGGCTTCGGTATTGATACGCAAACGGTCGCGATCATCCTGGGCCACCTTGCCGCCACCCGTGATCTCGATATCGTTGAAATCGGAATACTGAGCACCGGCACCACCTTCAAGCGTGACGCGTCCGGCCTTGTATATTGCCTTTGCCTTGCCCGCCATCACGTCAAAGGTAGAAGGTTCCGCGGCAAGCCCGTTGACATTGTCGTCACCACGCGGCTCCGACCCGGCCCGATAGGACACTTCAGGCAGGATACGCAGCGCACGCGAGGCTTCGATCGTGCCGCCGAGACGCGCATTGTAATCGTAGGTGTTGTCGTCGCTGTTGTTGCTATGGAACGCCATGTTGCCATTGACGGCTGCAACGATCTCATGCCGCTTGAGATTCGACCGAGCAAGGATACCCGGACGAACACGGGCGATCGTGTCATCCTCCGTATTCGTATCCTCCAGGAAAGCGTTGTCGGTGTACTCGAGGCCAACCGTCAGGGACGGAAAGATCGTGAAACTACCCACTCGCGCCCCGTTCGGCTGGTACTCTTTCGACTGCGCATGGGCTGCACCAGCAATACTGAGCGCAGCAACCGCGGCCAGACTTCCCCAAACAATTTTCATCTCAATCAGCCCCCTCGGACTTATCCGAACTTCGAACTCTCGCCGGGAACCCGAACCTTCGGGCTGGCGCAAACACTATCCAAGCGGCGAAACCGCAAACCGTCACTCTCAGGCGCTTGAACTCTCGTCTTCACCGCCATCATTGATGGGCTCGGCATCACCGTCACTCACCTCATTGGCAGCTGCAGCGAGGTCAGCCTCGTCCTGTCCAGTAGCGGCGGCAACGTCAGAAACGATCGATTCGATCGATGCCCCGGACGAAGTCGCGGCAGCCACGACGATCTGTGCTGACTGCTCCGGAACGACAACAGCCGCTGCAGCGGCAACTGTTCCGGCCGACACTGACGCAGGAAGAACCGGGGACGCCACGATCGCACCGACGATCACGGCAGCTGACGCAGGCTGACTGGCGACCGCAGCCCCAACAACCACCGATGCCAGGGCCGGATTGGAAGCAATGGCCGCGGCAGCCGCATCAGCCAGATCCTCCGGCGACGCATCTGCCTCCGATACCCCCAGAGCCTCAAGCTCAGCGAGGAGCGCAGCACGCCCCTGCTCCGCAGTCTGTGAAAAAGCCATCTGTGGTGCGGCGACAACCAGACCGAGCAGCAGTGCGAACGAAACCAAAAACTGACGCATCTCAAGTCTCCTGATATGAGTTGAGTGAAACTTATCGGCGGCCCGCAAACGGGTCAACGTAAAACTGCCCCCCAGCCAACGGGCCTCCCGGTCCCTGCCGATGCGCCATTCCCTTGATCGTGAATTCATCTTTTCCCTTTGAGATCAAAATATTACTGAGATTTCTTGTTCAACTGAAACATCCGGCATCCTGAAGACATCGGATGCGCCCGGAACGAGACATGGTTGTTTCGTCCGAATGTTGCAGAAACAGCGCAGGGTGAGAGCGCTGCTGCGGGCAATGGCCCCAACCGGCCAACGAAAGCACTGACCGCATGGCACGTTCCGTCACCGGGAACCGCGCCCGGTCACCATCACATGTATGGTCTTGAGAACTATGAGAAGATCCAGCCAGGGCGTGAAATGCGTGATGTAGTAGAAGTCGTAATGCAACTTGTCCGTGACATCCTCGACCTCTGCCGCAAAGCCCTGTTGCACCTGCGCCCAGCCTGTGATTCCCGGCCGGACGATGTGACGGTAGCTGTAATGAGGAATTTCGCGGTCATACCACTCGGAGAGTTCCACCGATTCCGGCCGTGGCCCGATGAGGCTCATTTCGCCCCAAAGGATATTGACCATCTGCGGGAGCTCATCCAGCCGGTATCGGCGCAGCAGGCGCCCCACCCGCGTCACACGTGGATCAAGGGCCTGCGTGAACTTGGGTCCTTCCGGGACATCGCGCATCGTCCTGAACTTGAGCATCGTGAATGTCTTGCCACGATAACCCATCCGGACCTGACGGAAGATGACCGGTCCCTTGCTGTCCAGACGGATCATGACCCCGATGATCGCGGCAATCAGGAGGAGGACCGGAGAGGCGATGAGAACCGTACCTGATTCCAGGATCCGCTTGATTGCCACATACTCCGGTGAGGGAATGAGGGCACCCAGCGTGTTCTCCGAGAGATGTTCGATCCTGACGCGACCGGTCAGCGATTCGCTGACCTGCTTCATGTGGTAGACCGGCGTTCCGTCAAGGGCGCAAGCTGCCAGGAAGCGCTCCCATTCCGGCGGAAACTCGGACCGCAGATCGGCCACCACGGCATCGGCCCTGACGCCGGATAGCGTCGGCGCCTCCAGGACATGCAGCCGGACACCACCGGAAATCGACATGAGGCTCTGATAACTGCCGAACGGCGCCACTGCCAGTTCCGGCGCGCTGCGCAGCCTGTTCACGTACCAGACGATATAGCACCAGATGATCGACATGCCGAAGCTGCCGAGGATCTGACTGCGCGCAAAACCGATGCGCCAGAAGAACATGACCAGAACCAGCAGGCCGAATGTGAACAGGAAACATGGCACGATGTAGCCAGACCCCTGAACGCCCGGGAACCGGCTGAAACGCCTGAGAAGCAGCAGTCCGAAGCCGAATGCGATCGAGGTTCCGATAACGGATGGATACTGTCCGGGATTGATTTCCGTCACCAGCCCGATGTCCCAGCGCACCAGCGCCGGAAGTATCACCGCCACAAGAAGCCCGGCGAGCAGCTGGATCGGAAAGGACTGGATAAGCCTGGAATGCCAACGCCGACGCATGCCCATGCCACGTGTGGCAGGATCGGATCGTGTCGACCTCTCAGCAAGCACATTCATACGTGTCGGATTCCCGTTGTCCGCTTGACCAACCGACCCACGACCCTAACGAGAGTTAACACATCCGACATGAAGGTCACAAGCCTTCCCCGCCACATCCGATGGGACACCGAACCGCGCGGGAGCGGGTACGGGAGGCGGCGGCCCTGCACAAATTCCGTTCTGCCGAGGCCGCAACCATGCGCCCATTCTTGCACCGGCTGACCGCAACCGGGGCGCGTATCCGGGAAAAAATGGGGCGAGTGACCGGAATTGAACCGGCGACCTCCAGAGCCACAATCTGGCGCTCTAACCGACTGAGCTACACCCGCCATGGTGACGGCGTCTTTACCGGCGGCGCGGGTCGCGGTCAAGCGGCCCTGACCCGCCGGAGCGAAAAAAGACGCTCACACGCATTGTTGTTTGCATTGTCATGGGCCAATGACTGCATCAGGTGCAAGTCTGCGGTGCAGGATCAGAACAGGTAGCCCTCGCATGAATCACGGACACCAGACCCGCGATGCCCTTCGCCGGAGCAGATGGCCTTCCCCGGCAGGCCTGCTGCTGGCAGTTGTCCTGCTGCCCTTCTGGGGGCATCACGCCCTGAGCGCCCAGAGCGCCTCCGCCTGGCAAGGTATCCCGGAGGCGGAGGTCAGGCTCATTGCAGGCAGGACAGCGCATGGTCAGGAAATGATTGCGCTGGAATTCGTCATCAGCCCGAAGTGGAAAGTCTATTGGCGCAGTCCGGGTGATGCAGGGTATCCACCTGTCACGGACTGGAACGACAGCGACGGCGTCACCCCCGGGGCCATTTCCTGGCCACTGCCGGAGACCTTCGAGTTCTGGGGGCTGCGGACATACGGCTATGCGGACCGGCTGGTGCTTCCCGTGAACCTGGACAGCCGTGACCGGGAGCGTCTGACAACGGTCAGGTTGAGACTCAGCTATGCTGCCTGCGCCGACATCTGCGTGCCCGTCGAAGCCGAACTTTGGCTGGAATTGCCGAAGGGTGATCTTCAACAGAACCGACATGGCGTTGCAATCGCGGCGTCGCTGGCTGCCACACCGGCCAGGGTGCCAGATGCACTTCGTACGGCACGGCTCTCGCGGGCTGGCGGAACGGATCGTGCGCTTCTTCTGCTGGACCTCTCGCCGCCGGTCGAAATCGCAACGCCGGCGATCATCATCGAGGGCAACCGGGATGTGGTCTTCGGCGAGGAGGACTGTGACACGACCGCGACCGGGCATATCCGATGCGCCGTGCCGGTCGATGGCAGTGACCGTGCACTCGCTGCCATGCCCGGCAGCGAAATCACTGTCACCTTGCACGGCAAAGGCCCGGCAATCGAGGCGTCAGGGATCATCCTTTCCACCCCTTGACCGGCCCACAGGACCAATGTGCCTGCCCGATTGCGGGAGTCGCCGCTGCTGCCGCGCACTTCAGCTTTGCAACCGCAGGCGCGTTGCGCCATCCTGCGCCCCGTTCAAGAACACCATCGTGACCACTCAAGGAGACGCAAGATGACAATCCAGGTTGGAGATACCGTGCCCGAGGGCATGCTGATGCGCATGACCGCAGAAGGCCCCGCACCGATCACCACCGATGAACTGTTCAGCGGCAAGAAGGTCGTGCTGTTCGCGGTGCCTGGCGCCTTCACCCCGACCTGCTCTGCCAAGCATGTCCCAAGCTATGTCTCGAATGCCGAGGCGCTGAGCGCGAAGGGCGTGGATACCGTGGCCTGCCTGTCGGTCAACGACGTCTTCGTCATGGGCGCATGGGGCAAGGACCAGGGTGTGGGCGACAAGGTCATGATGCTGGCCGACGGTGTCGGCGACTACACCGCGAAGCTGGGCCTGGAGCTTGATCTCTCCGCACGTGGTCTGGGCAAGCGCGCCACCCGTTTCGCCATGGTCGTCGACAATGGCAAGGTCTCGCACCTCGCCGTCGAGGAGAACCCGGGCGAGATGTCCGTCTCCGGCGCAGAAGCGGTTCTGGGTAACCTCTGATACGATACCTGTCGGCCCGGCCACCCGGCGAATCTCCGGCGGCCGGGCCGATTCTCAGGCAGACGCGACGGTTTACCGTTCAGTCAGCTTCAGTTCGATGCGGCGGTTCCGACGCCGCGCCAATTCGCTGTCACCCGCCTCTATCGGATGGAACTCGCCGAAGCCGGTCGGGGCCAGACGATCAGCCGGAAGCCCCTGCAGGATCAGATATTTCGAAACCGCGATGGCGCGCGCCGCTGACAATTCCCAGTTCGACGGGAAGCGGGGTGTGCTGATCGGCACACTGTCGGTATGGCCATCGACCCGCAGGATCCAGTTGATGTCATCGGGTATCTTGCGGGAGATATCAATCAGTGTCTCCGCCAGCTTGGTGAGCTGGATTCGGCCAGCCACACCCATTTCCGCACTGCCGGAACCGAACAGGACCTCGGACTGAAACACGAAACGGTCGCCGACGATGCGAATGCCCTGTTGCCCGCGCAAGACTTCCCGCAGCCGCCCGAAGAATTCCGAACGATAACGCGACAGCTTCTCGACCTGTGCCGCCAGTGCCCGGTTCAACCGCCGCCCCAGATCGGCGATGGTCGCCTTGTTCTCGGCATCCTTGACCTCGAACTCATCCAGCAACGCCTGAATCTGCGCCAGTTGCTTGCGCAGGTCGGCGAGTTGCAGGTTCAGCAGGTTCACCTGTCGGCGGGCCGCTTCCGATATGCGCTGTTCCTCGGTCAGTTCGGCCTCGCCCTGCTGACGCGCATCACGCTCCTGATCAAGGCTCTCACGTGTCCGGTCAAGTTCAGCCAGTGTCGTGGTGAGCCGGTTGCGGGCCGCCGTCAGATCGGCGTTCAGATCGGCAATCTCGCCCTGCCGCTCCAGCACCCGGTTCTCCAGTTCGGTGATCCTGTCCTGTGCCTCGAAGTAAAGCGCCTGAAGTTCGTTGAGTTCCTGATCTGAGCGGGCGCGGGCGCTGTCGGATTCGTCGCGACGACGGGCCAGGGCCGCCTCCCGCGCCAGCAGTTCCGCGATCCGCGCCTCCATCTCCGCCCGGTCCGCCTCCGAAAATTCGGGGCGTTCGTCCAGCCGGCGTTCAGCATCGGAGGCCCGGCGTTGCAGGTCGGCAATCTGCAGGGTCAGGAGATCACGCGCCGCCGTCGATTCGTTCAAGGCGGCGGAGAGCTGGGAGACATTCTCCCGCAGGTCCTCGTTGGCACTCCGCTCACTGGACAGCAATGACTGCAGTTCAGAGAGCTCGGCCGTCAGCCGGGACAGGGCTTCATCCTTCCCCGAGATCGAATAGCTCAGCACGAATTGCGCCAGGGTGTAGATCACCATCATGAAGATGAAGGTCAGCAACAGTGCCGACAGGGCATCGACGAAGCCCGGCCAGATGTTGTTCTCCGCGCGTTGCCTGCGGTGCCGGGGCATCAGCGGCCTTCGTCGGCGATCGCCGCTATGGTCCGGGTCAGCACCTTGATCTCCGAGCGGAGTTCATCGACCGTCTGCTGGCGCCCGCTCACCGTTTCCTCCAGCAGGCGCGTCACATAGACATCGATGTTGCGCAGGTGCGTGTCCGCGGCGCTGTCACCCGGTCCCTGCTCCGTCGCCACGGCGATGCGTTGCAGGATCGGTTTCAGCTCCATCTGACCTTCGGCCAGTTTCACCATCAGGTCACGTTCCGTGCGCATCTGGTCGGTCAGGCTGGCGAGCCGTTCGGAAAGCTGCAGCAGGGTCTGGTTGCCCGACACCCGCGACTCCTCCGACCGCGCCATGATCCGCTGCAGGTTCTCCAGGCTGTCCGCCGTCTGCTCCAGCAGGGCCTGCACATAGACCGGCACGGACCCCTCGCCCTCCGCGATACCACCAACGGCACCACTGGACAGGCGCGTGAAGCTGGACAGCCATTCCTCCAGGTCGTTGTAGAACCGGTTCTGGGACTGGCTGGCCTGCAGTTCGATGAAACCGAGCACGACGGATCCGGCTAGGCCGAAAAGGGACGACGAGAAAGCCGTGCCCATGCCGTCCATCGGCTGCAGGATCGCGAGTTTCAGCGCTTCGAAGATATCGCCAACATCATCACTCTCCACCGTCAGTCCACGCACGGAACTGCCAACGGAGGTGATTGCGTCGATCAGGCCCCAGAAGGTACCCAGCAGGCCCAGGATCACCAATGTCCCGATCAGGTAACGCGAGATATCGCGTGACTCATCCAGCCGGGAGCTGATCGAGTCGAGCAGGGAACGCAGCGACATGGTGGACAGGCTGACCCGTCCCTTCTTCTCCTGCAGCATCGTGGCCAGCGGCGAAAGCATCGACGGGGCTGTCTGGATCGACAGGCTGGGGTCATTGCGGCGGAAAGATTCCACCCAGCGCACGGCGGGACGCAGCAGCAGGACCTGACGGATGACGTAGATCACACCAATCAGCAGCACACCCAGGATCAATCCGTTCAGCACCGGATTGGTCATGAAGATGCCAAGCAGGGCTTCATGCAGCGCCGCCACGACACCGGTGACAATGACCAGAAAGATCGCGATCCGCGTCAGATAGACAGAGGGCTGGATCATACGCTACCTGCTTTCAACGATGAGATCGACGCGATTGCCCGGGCCGCCATCGGTCGGCGCCCCCAGGGCCCGCAGCAGAATCCGGAAGCTCTGGACACCTTCGTCCAGCAGGGCCAGACGGACGTTGTTGCCACGGCGTAACGACAGCCGCCGTTTCCAGCCTTCAGTCTCCGTATCGCTGTCGGCATAGGCCCGGATCTGGATCCGGTCACTGGTGCCCTTCAGGCGCTCGGCAATGCTGCGGATCGCCGCCCGGCCTGTCGGATCGACATCCTCCGCGGCGCCCTGAAACAGCACCCGTGTCGCCCCCTCGGCGGCAGAAGCCGTCGCGGCAGGTGCCGCGGTGGCAACCTGTC
>JARGNO010000022.1:35731-56554 GCA_029213165.1 Minwuia sp. | reverse complement strand
GCGGGGCCGGGGGACACCACCAACGGCCCAGTTCCGTCCTGGATCGTTCCACTGTTTGATTGCGGCACCGGCCCGCTCCCACAACCGGCCACCCATTCAGCATGATCCCGTGGGGGGCGGGTGGGGGAGCGGGCCGGTGCGATTCCATCATTTGATGGAAAGTCCTAGAACAGTTCCTTCGCGAGAATCTCCAGGGCTTCCTTCGAGGTGGCGCGGCAGAGCATGGCGCTGACCTTGCGCTCCTTGCCGGCCTGCTTCCAGGCGGCGAGCTGTTCGCGGATGTGGCCGGCAGGGCCGACCAGCGCCACCTTGTCCACCAGTTCGTCGGGGACCATGGAGAAGGCCTCGGCCCGGCGACCGGCCAGGAAGGCGTCCTGGATGGCGGAGGCGGCCTCGCCATAGCCGAGACGGGTGGCGTACTCGGCGTAGTAGTTCTTCTTCTTCGCGCCCATGCCGCCGATGTAGAAGCCCATGTTCTCCTTCACCGGACGTCGCGCCGCCTCGATGTCGTCATTCACGACGACGGTGACGAAGGGGCAGATGTCGAAGTTCTGCAGGCTCTTGCCATCGGTCTTGCCGAAGCCCTGATCGATGTAGGTGCCGATGGCGTCATAATTCGACGGGTCCATGTAGACCGGGATGACGCCGTCGCAGATCTCGGCTGCGGTGCGGATGCCGCCCGGGGAGATGGAGGCGGAATAGATCTTCAGCGGATGCTCCGGCCGCAGGATGGTCTTCAGCGGCTTGCCGAGACCGGTGGCACCGGGACCGGTGTAGGGCAGCTGGTAATGCGTGCCCTCATGCGTCACCGGCTGCTCCCGCGCGATCACCTTGCGCATGATCGAGACATATTCGCGGATCAGTTCCAGCGGCTTGCCATAGGGCACGCCGTGCCAGCCCTCGATCACCTGCGGGCCGGACGGGCCGAGGCCGAGGATGAAACGTCCGCCGGACAGGGCCTGCAGGGTCAGCGAGGTGGTGCTCATCAGTGCGGGCGAACGTGCCTGCATCTGGCAGATGCCGGTGCCGACCTTGATCTTCGATGTCTGGCTGAGGATCCAGGAGGCCGAGGAAATGGCATCCGCGCCCCAGGCCTCCGACGTCCAGACCGAGTCATAACCCATCGCCTCCGCCGCCTTGACCATCTCCATGTCAATTCGGTAGTGGGCATCACCCGTGCCGAGTATCAGACCAACGTCCATTGCGCGCATCCTCCCGCATCGCAGAAATTCCTGCGCCGCAGACTAGGTCAGGCGCCGACAGGCCTCAACCGGGCAATTGCGGCATCCAGTTGGTCGAAATGATCGATCACAGCGTCCGCGCCCAGATCATGCGCCGAACCCCGGCCATAGCCGAACGTCACGGCGACGACCGGTACACCGGCGTTGCGGGCTGCACCGACATCCGTTGCAGAATCACCCACCATGATGGCCCGTTCTGCATCACCCCCGGCGACGCGGATGGTTTCCAGCAGGTGCCGCCCGTCCGGTTTGCGGAATGCGAAGGTGTCGGATCCGGTGATCGCGTCGAAATGGTGTTTCACCCCCAGCAGGTCGAGCAACCGGTCCGCGAAGCCGAAGCGCTTGTTGGTGCAGACGGCGACTTTCGCGCCGCGGGCCTTGCAGCGCAGCACCGCCGAGATGGCGCCGGGATATGGCTCGCTCCGGTCCGCCAGATGTTCCCCGTAGTAATCAAGGAAAAGGCCCATCAAACGCTCGTAGGCCGCGCCTTCCGGCAGGCTTCCGGTATCGGAGAAGCTGCCCTGGATCATGGGTCCCGCGCCATCGCCGATCAGGTCCTTGACCCTGTCGAAGGAAATATCGGCGCGCCCCTCGTGCCGCAGCAGCCAGCGGACGGTGCCATAGAGATCCGGTGCGGTGTCGATCAGTGTGCCATCCAGATCGAAGACAATCGTGTCTGCTGTCATTTCACTCCACCCCGCCCCTGCAAGTACATTCTTTACCGGGCGCGGTTTACATCAGGTGCGGCACGGAGTCTGCAACCCTCTGAAACATCGTTTGAATTGTTGAGGGCCGTGACACTGTGCAACTGTCAACGCGCGCTGAACGTGTGAGTGCACTGATTGAGGGAATGCGGGAATGGGATCGAAACCTCTGGCGGCCATCGTGCTGGCTGCGGGCAAGGGCACGCGGATGAAATCCGACATGCCGAAAGTGCTGCACCGTGTTGCGGGCAAGCCGATGATCAATCACATCCTGGATGCGCTGGCACCGCTGAAGCCTCAGCGGACCACGGCTGTCGTCGCACCCGGCTACGATGATGTTGCCGCCGCCGTCGCCCCTGCCGAGACGGCGATCCAGAGCCCGGCGCGGGGCACAGGCGATGCCGTGCTGGCCGCGCGGGAGACGCTTCAGGATTTCGACGGCACCGTGCTGGTGCTGTTCGGTGACACGCCGCTGCTGACCACGGCGACCATCCAGGCCATGATCGATGCCATGGAAGGTGCGGACGATCCGGCCGTTGCCGTGCTGGGCTTCCGCCCGGACGATCCGGCGGCCTATGGTCGGCTCGTGACCTCCGGCGACGGCCAGCTGGAAGCCATTGTCGAGTTCAAGGACTGCACGGCGGCGCAGAAGCAGATCACGCTCTGCAATGCCGGGATCATGGGGCTGGACGGGCGCGTGGCCCTGTCGCTGCTGGAACGGATCGACAGCAACAATGCCCAGAACGAGTTCTACCTGACCGATGTTGTCGCCATCGCCCGCGGCGACGGGCGCACCTGTGTGGTCGTCGAAGGCGACGAGGAAGAGGTGATGGGCGTCGACAGCCGGCTGAAGCTGGCGGAGGCGGAGGCCGTGGCGCAACGCCGTCTGCGGCAGGCGGCGATGGCCAATGGTGCCACCCTGATCGCGCCGGAAACCATCTGGTTCTCCACCGATACCGTGCTGGGCCGCGACGTGGTGATCGAACCGCATGTGGTCTTCGGCCCCGGTGTGACGGTCGCCGACAATGTCCGCATCAAGTCGTTCAGCCATCTGGAAGGCGCCGATGTGGCGACGAAGGCCGACATCGGCCCCTACGCCCGCCTGCGCCCCGGCGCGGATGTGCGCACCGGCGCGAAGATCGGCAACTTCGTCGAGGTCAAGAAGGCGGTGATCGAGGACGGGGCCAAGGTCAATCACCTGACCTATATCGGCGATGCCCGTGTCGGTGCCGGTGCCAATATCGGTGCGGGCACGATCACCTGCAACTACGACGGGTTCATGAAGTATCACACCGATATCGGTGCCGGGGCCTTCATCGGCTCCAACAGTGCGCTGGTCGCGCCGGTGAAGATCGGCAAGGGCGCCATCGTCGGTGCCGGCTCGACCATCGCGAAGGACATCGCCGACGATGCACTGGTCGTGACCCGTGCGAAGCCGGTGACCAAGGGCGGCTGGGCCGCAGATTTCCGTGTCAGACAAGCCGCTGCCAAGGCCGCGCAGAAGAAGAACTGAGGGACAGGCTCATGTGTGGAATCGTTGGTGTTGTCGGCAGTGCCGAAGTCGCGGGACGTCTGGTCGAGGGGCTGCGCCGTCTCGAATACCGGGGCTATGACTCGGCGGGTATCGCGACCCTGATCGATGGCGGCATCGACCGTCGCCGGGCAGAAGGCAAGCTGGTCAACCTTGAGAACGTGGTGCGCGCCCATCCGCTGGATGGCGTCATCGGCATCGGCCACACCCGCTGGGCCACCCATGGCGTGCCGAACGAGACCAATGCCCATCCCCATGCCACCGACAGGGTGGCGCTGGTCCACAATGGCATCATCGAGAACTACCGCGAACTGGCGGCGGAACTGAAGGCCTCCGGTTCCGTCTTTGCCTCGGAGACCGATACGGAGATCGTGGCCCATCTGATCACCCGTCACCTGAATGATGGCGATGACCCGCAGCAGGCCGTCGCACGCGCGCTGAAGCGGCTGGAGGGGGCCTTTGCGCTGGCCATCATCTTCGCCGGGCACGAGGGGCTGATGATCGGTGCGCGGCGCGGCAGCCCGCTGGCCGTGGGCTATGGCGACGGGGAGATGTTCCTCGGCTCCGACGCCATGGCACTGGCCCCGATGACCAACCGCATCAGCTATCTGGAGGAAGGCGACTACGTTGTCCTGAACCGCGAGGGCGGCGCGTTCTATGACGCCGACGACAAGGCGGTGAAGCGGGAGATCAAGCAGTCCGCCATCTCCGGCGCGATGATCGGCAAGGGCAACCATCGCCACTTCATGATGAAGGAGATCTTCGAACAGCCGGCCGTGATCGGCGACACCCTGCACAGCTATCTCAACCCGGCATCCGGTGAGATCCACATGCCGCCGATGCCCTTTGACATGGCCGCCGTGACCAAGGTGACGATCATTGCCTGCGGCACCTCCTTCTATGCCGCCATGGTGGCGAAATACTGGTTCGAGAGCGTGGCGCGGCTTTCCGTCGAGGTCGATGTGGCCTCCGAGTTCCGCTATCGGGAGGCACCATTGCCGGAGGGCGGGCTGGCCATCTTCATCAGCCAGTCGGGCGAGACCGCCGATACCCTGGCGGCGCTGCACTACGCCAAGGCCAACGGCCAGCACATCGCGGCCATCGTCAATGTGCCGGAAAGCTCCATCGCGCGGGAGGCTGATCTGGTGCTGCCGACCCTGGCGGGGCCGGAGATCGGCGTGGCCTCCACCAAGGCCTTCACCTGCCAGCTTGCGACACTCGCCTGCCTGGTGATCGCCACCGCCCGCGCCCGCGGTGCCATTGACGAGGCGGAGGAGGATCGCCTTTCAGCGGCCATCGCCCATGTGCCGGCCATGGTGTCGGAGGTGCTGAACCACGACGACATGATCCGCGAACTGGCGCAGAACATCTTCGAGGCCCGTGACGTGCTCTACCTCGGACGCGGACCGGGCTACCCCATCGCGCTGGAGGGGGCGCTGAAGCTGAAGGAGATCTCCTACATCCACGCGGAAGGCTATGCCTCCGGCGAGATGAAGCATGGCCCCATCGCCCTGATCGACGAACTGGTGCCTGTCATCGTCATCGCGCCGTCGGACAAGTGGTTCGACAAGACCATCTCCAACATGCGCGAAGTCATGGCCCGTGGCGGGCGCGTGGTCTTCCTGTCCGACGCCAAGGGCCTGGCGGAAGTCGGCGGCGACGCCGCCCACACCGTCGAACTGCCCCTGGCCGATCCCTTCGTCGCCCCGATCCTCTACTCGATCCCGGTGCAGTTGCTCGCCTACCACGTCGCCGTCCTGAAGGGCACGGACGTCGACCAGCCCCGCAACCTGGCGAAGTCGGTGACGGTGGAGTAGGGAGGCAACCTTGGAGCAGCGACTGACCGGTGCCTGCCAGTGCGAGACGTCCCATAGTGCGCCTCGCTCCACCTGCGATAGCGTCATTCCATCACACTGCGGACTAAGCACTTAGACCGAATACGCGACTTGAGGTTTCTCTGCGTGAGAAGCAGTGGTGGCGGTTTCGCTTTGTGTGAATCTCCGATACTCTGTGCCGCGACCGAGACTGTCAGCGACACGTTCGAGGTCGACACGCTTTAGGAGTTCAACTGTGATGGGCCTCTTGTCAGACCAGAACACCATCGACTCTAGAAAATCTTGGCATGGCTGCGAGTTCAGCAGTTCGGCCAAGAATATTGCCTCAGATTTGCTCTTTGCACTTAGGAAATACACGGTGTCGTCAAACACAACAGGCTTCCCTTCTATGGGGCCTACGATTTGAAACTCTAGGCGCTTGTAGAAGCCCGAAATCGCTACCTTCCAATCGGTAAAAGTGTAATCGCCAACACCAAAAATCGAGAACCTCGGCTTGTTACGGTAGATGGAGCTTCTACGACCATCTAATGCCGCGGCGTGGCTTTCCAGATACCGCCATGTGAGCGGGGCATCACTCTGAATGTAGCCGGTTGGTTGTCCGACTTTTCTTTGGGTTACGATGACCTCTAGCCGAGTTGCCGTAATCCTTCGGTTGCCCAGATCAGAGCTTTTTAGAAGCGGGAAAGTGCAAAGATCCTCTATTTCAACAAGGTCGCCATGTCCGTTTTTCAGGCCGTCGTGAGTTTTCCGAAGCTCCATTACCTTGCTGTTGTCGTGCTTCAAACCCGACCTCCATGTGTAGTGTTTGTCTTTGCCGAGGAAGCCTTTGTGTTCGTTGAACGCATCAACATGGGAAAGCATCATGCCTTCATGGTAGCCGAAGATATTGGTAGCTTTGGTTCCCTCAAAATCGGCAAAGATTTCGCAAATGGTTGAAGTCTGCCGTCCGTTGGTTTTGACCGAGAAGAAACACGCGTCCACTGCCGCCGAGAAGTTCTTCATCGCGTCGATTTGCACCATGCGGCTGCCAGTCGTCGGAACGCCTTCTTTCCATGCGTGACGCAGGATCTTACGCGCAACAGCGGTCTTGCAGAGCATCGCCAGACAGCCGTTGTGCTCACTAATCCATCGAAGGTTCTGGATAAGTATCCACTCCGAGATATCGAAGTTTGCTTTGCCCGTCACGGCTTCGAGTCCCGTATATTTTTGGAAGTTCGATTTCTCTGGGAGGTTACTTCCCTTCAAACGGCCAATGTCGGCGTTTGTAACCCATGGTGGGTTCCCAACAACCAGAACAGGTTTGGGAAGATCGGCAAGAAAGCTATCCCAATCGGTTTTGAAGAAGTCAGCTTCTCGAAGTTCGAAGCGGTGAGCATCCCTTCGTGTCGCGACCTTGGACCGAACAGCGTTCAGATACTCAGCTTCGATTTCTAGGCCCACGAGTCGCTCGGCTTCAGGGTATGCGTCTGCAGCAGCGAGAAGGAACGCACCGACTCCACAGGTCGGTTCAATGATGGTTCTCGGACGGAACCCAGGGTCAACCTCTCTCAGGTGAGCAATAGCCTGTTCAGCCAGACTAGTGGGGGTTTGGAAGTCGCCAAACTCCCAAGTTTTCGCCTCTTTCGTCTGTGCCATCATGCCACCCTATAGATACCTTCGACTGCGCCAGCCTCGTTGATAACGCGCGTGTATTGAAGTCGCCACTGGAGTGCATTCGATATAGTAAGATAACCCTGCAAAGGCTTGTCTTGGAGAATCGCCTCGGCGATACTTCCAGCTTCTATTTCCTCGACAGGAAGATTTCGGTCCATAAAGAAGGCGATTAGGTCGTCTTTGTTGCCATCGCGCTCAAGTATTTCGCGTATGCCTCGCGTCATCTGAAAATCAGCGGTTCTCTCTTTCTCCACGTATATCGTGTGCTTGATATCTAGTCGCCCCGTTCGAGCAGCGTGATCGTCAAATTTTTCATATGCAAAAATCAACAAGCTATATCCTAATCCAAATATTTTTTGACGAGCAGATTTAAAGGGACATGACGATTGAGGTTGCTTAATACTTGTAACCTTCATGTCGATTTCCAAACTTGGAAAATCGATTCCTGAGGCAGAGTTACCAGTTTGAAATTGGAAATTTTCAACAAGATAAGATCTGAATTTGTGCTCTAGATATGTGCCAACAGCCTTTCCATCGGTGACGCCATACAATGAAGGTTCATCGTATTTACTTTCAATGAATGCAAAGGCGGCAGCTTTTTCGCGCAATTTCTCGGTGGTTAGTGGCTGCATATTTTGTCCTCAAATTTTTTTTCACAGTAGACTACAAAGGCCGCATCTGCGTTGTCTGATCGGCTCCCACGCCCAGTATCGGCCCGCGCAAAGTCTAGGGCTGAAACTCAATCATAGGCAGAATAGGACGAGGATGGCGGTTGCGACAGCGAATAAGAAGTTTCTGGCCAATTTGTCGTAGCGGTCGTGCACACGCCGAAAGTCTTTGATGCGATTGAATGCATTTTCGATCAGATGGCGCTCGCGATAGCGCCGCTCGTCGTAGACGATCCTGCGTTTCTTGTTGGTACATCCCTAAATGGCGGGAGTGATTGAACATCTAGCTTCCCGCGGCCCTCTCGAACACCCGATTGAACGCCGCCACAGCCTCCGCGGGGCCGTCCGGGTGGTTCCAGACGCCGTTGACGACGGCCAGGAAGTCGGCGCCGGCGGCGATCAGGGGGGGGCAGTTGGCCACCGTGATGCCGCCGATGGCGACGCAGGGGACGGTGGTCATGGCGGACCAGATCTCCAGCATCTCCACGGTTGCCTGTGACTTCGGCACCTTGGTGGTGGTGGGGAAGAAGGCACCGAAGGCGACATAGTCGGCCCCGCCATCCGCGGCCTCCATGGCCAGCTGGCGCGAATCGTAGCAGCTGACGCCGACGATGGCGTTGCTGCCCACCGTTGCCCGCGCGGTCCCGTAGGGCGCGTCCTCGCCCCCCACATGCACTCCGTCGGCATCGAACTCGGCGGCCAGGTCGGGGCGGTCATTGACGATGAAGGCGACGTCGCGCGCCTGCGCCACCGGCATCAGCCGTTCGATGGCGCGGCGGACGGTGTCGTCGTCCACATCCTTCAGCCGCAGCTGCAGGCAGGCGACATCGCCCCCGTCCAGTGCGGCGGCCAGTATGTCGGCGAACGCATCCGGGTCGAGTTGCGGCGGCGTGATCAGGTAGAGGCGGCAGGGCGTTTCATCGGTCATGCGTGACCTGTACTGTTCGGCACGCGCCGGGGCAAGTGTCGCTTGACGGTACGGCGGTGGGGTGGCTACCTCACCTGCGCAACCCGTTGCCGGAGGACGAACCGTGTCGGACAGTTACAGGATCTTCGTGCGCGATCTGGTTCTGGCCATGGAGATCGGGATTCATGACCATGAGATCGGGCGGAAGCAGCGGGTGCGGCTCAACCTGGAGGTCGAGACCCTGCGCGACGTGGACACCCCCGGCATCGACGGCGTGGTGTCCTACGAGGACCTGATCAACAACATCAAGGACATCGTGGATCGCGGACACATCGACCTGGTGGAAACGCTGGGCGATGCGGTGCTGGAGATGGTGGTCGAGGATCCGCGTG
This sequence comes from Minwuia sp., assembly GCA_029213165.1. Taxonomy (GTDB): domain Bacteria; phylum Pseudomonadota; class Alphaproteobacteria; order Minwuiales; family Minwuiaceae; genus Minwuia. The sequence continues at coordinate 47,623 of JARGNO010000022.1, read as the reverse complement.
TCATCGAGGCTACCCTGGGGATCGAGAAACTGGACGTCTTCGGCGATGTGGAGAGTGTCGGCGCGGAAATGACCCGCCGCCGCGTGGTCTGATCGCCGATGGTTGACGCGCCGGTGCTGCATGGCCGGAATCTGGCCGCGCTCAGGGGGGAGCGGCTGATCTTCGCCGGTATCGGCTTCGCACTGGAACGCGGTGGACTGCTGAAGCTCACCGGGCGCAACGGCGCCGGCAAATCGACCCTGATTCGCATGATCGCGGGCCTTGTCGCGCCCTTCACGGGCAGCCTGCTCTGGAACGGTGCGGAGGTGGGCCTGGATCGGGAGGGGTTTCTGGCCGACCTGATCTATGCCGGGCATCAGGACGGCCTGAAGACGGCGCTGACGGCCACCGAGAATCTCGACCTCTTCGCGCGTCTGCGTGGCACCTCTGACCGGGATGCGGTCGCGGCCCTGGAGAGCTTCGGCATTGCCGAACTGGCTGACCTGCCCGTGCGTTACATGTCGGCGGGCCAGCGTCGCCGGGTCTCGCTCGCACGGTTGCGGATGACCCCTGCGCGGCTCTGGCTGCTGGATGAGCCGCTGACGGCGCTGGATGTCGGCGCGATCACGCAACTGGGCCGCGTGGTCGATGCGCACCGGAATGCGGGCGGCATGGTCATCGCCGCCACCCATGCCGACCTGCCTGGAGAAGCGGGCGACGTGCTGGAGATCGTGCCACCGGCTGATGCGGATATGGATGACGGCATGGAGGACGCGTGGTGAGCCGCATTTTCCTGATGCTGATCCGCCGCGACCTGCTGCTGGCCCGGAAACAGGGTGGCGGCAGCCTGCTGTCCATCACCTTCTTCGTGCTGGTGGTCAGCCTGTTTCCGCTGGGGGTCGGCCCGGCACCCGAGACGCTGGAGCGAATCGCCGCCGGAACCATCTGGGTGGCGGCCCTGCTGTCGGTGCTGCTGTCGCTGGACCGCATGTTCCAGGCCGATCTGGAGGATGGCAGCCTTGACCAGCTTGCCCTGCTGCCCTTGCCGCTGTCGCTGGTGGTGCTGGCCAAGACCATCGCCCACTGGCTGACGACGGGTCTGCCGCTGACGCTGGCCGCGCCGCTGCTGGGCCTGCTGATGCAGCTTTCGCCGGATGCCTATGGCGCCCTGATCGCAGCCATGCTGCTGGGCACGCCGATCCTCAGCCTGATCGGCGCCATCGGCGCGGCGCTGACGGTGGGCGTCCGGCGTGGCGGGGTGCTGCTGACCCTGATCGTCACACCGCTCTACATCCCGGTGCTGATCTTTGGCGTCAGTGCGGCAGAGGCTGCGGCACAGGGTTTTTCCTATTCCGCCCACATGCTTTTTCTGTCGGCGATACTGTCTGGCGCAATCGTGATCGCGCCGATCGCCGCAGCGTGGGCACTGAAACTTGCCTTGGACTAGGTTCCTGTGAGAAATCAGAGCAGTACTGCGACGACCGTCACCTTGGAATTCGCGGTTTTCGCCCCAGTTTGAGGAGCGACATGCACAGGTTTGCCAATCCGACCCGCTTTCTGCGCCTCGCCGCCGCCGTGCTGCCGTTCAGCGCAGCCGTCGCCGCGCTCTGTCTGGGCGCGGGACTGGTGTGGGGGCTGTTCTTCGCGCCGCCGGATTACCAGCAGGGCGATACGGTGCGGATCATGTTCATCCATGTGCCGGCCGCGATGATGGCGATGGGCGTCTATGCCGGCATGGCGATCTCCAGCGGTATCGCGCTGATCTGGCGTCATGCCGTGGCGGACCTGATCGCCAAGGCCAGCGCCCCCATCGGCGCCACGTTCTGCTTCATCTGCCTGCTGACCGGATCGCTCTGGGGCAAGCCCATGTGGGGCACCTGGTGGGTCTGGGATGCGCGCCTGACCTCCATGCTGATCATGCTGTTCATCTATCTCGGCTACATGGCGCTCTGGCAGGCCTTCGATGACCAGACAAAGGCCGCCCGTGCCGCCGCGATCCTGGCGCTGGTCGGCGCGATCAACCTGCCGGTGATCAAGTTCTCCGTCGAGTGGTGGAACACGCTGCACCAGCCGGCCAGCCTGATCACCATGTCGGGGCCGAAAATCCATGCCTCCCTACTTTGGCCACTATTGCTGATGATCGTTGGCTTCGGTGCCTATTATCTGACGGTGCTGATCTACCGGGTTCGCGCCGAGATTCACCTGCGCCGGACCCGGATGCTGCGCCTCGCCCAGGCCGACAGGCACGCGGCGATGCAGGCGGCGGAATGAACTGGGGGCGGCATGAGTGAATTTCTTTCCATGGGGGGCTACGGCTTCTTCGTCTGGACATCCTGGGGTGTCGGTGCGGTACTGATGATCGGCCTGCTGGTCCAGAGCATTGCCGCCGCCCGCGCCGCCGCGCGTGAGGTCCAGGCCATCGAGCAACTCAGCCCCCGTCGTCGCCGCAGAAAGGCAGATGCCGAATGAGGCCAAAACGTCAGCGACTTCTGATCGTCATCACCGGCCTGGTGTTCATCGGGGCCGCCATCGGGTTCGCGCTGTTCGCGCTGAACGAGGAACTGGACGTCTTCCGCAGCCCGTCGCAGGTGGCGGATGAAGGCTTTCCGGAAGGCAAGCGGTTCCGGGTTGGCGGACTGGTCGAGGATGGATCGGTCAGCAGCGCGGGGATCGTCACCACCTTCCGCGTGACCGACGGGGCGAATTCCCTCACCATTTCCTACAACAAGATCCTGCCGGACCTGTTCCGCGAGGGGCAGGGCGTCATTGCGCTGGGTACCCTGAACGCAGGCGGCACGTTCGAGGCTCAGGAAGTCCTGGCCAAGCACGACGAGAACTACATGCCCCCGGAAGTGGCTGACGCCCTGAAGAAATCCGGGCATTTCAAACCTGAAGGCGGAGACAGCTGATGGCCCCCGAACTCGGCCAATATGCCCTGGTGCTGGCCATTCTGGTCGCGACGGTGCAGGCCATCGTGCCGCAGATCGGTGCCTATCGCCGCGATGCCGCCTGGATGGGGGTTGCCCCGGTGGCGGCGCGGGCGCAGTTCCTGCTGGTGCTGTTCGCCTTCGGCTGCCTGATGACAAGTTTCATCGCCTCCGACTTCTCGGTGGTGAATGTCTTCGAGAACAGCCATTCGCTGAAGCCGTTGATCTACAAGATCAGCGGTGTCTGGGGGAATCACGAGGGCTCGCTGCTGCTCTGGATCCTGATCCTGACCCTGTTCGGTGCCGCCGTGGCACAATTCGGCCAGAACCTGCCGCCGACCCTGCAGGCGCGGGTGCTGTCGGTGCAGGCGATGATCGGTGTCGGCTTCCTGGCCTTCATCCTGTTCACCTCCAATCCCTTTGCCCGGCTTGATCCGGCACCGTTCGAGGGCGCGGGACTGAACCCGCTGTTGCAGGACCCGGCGCTGGCGATCCATCCGCCGTTCCTCTACCTCGGCTATGTCGGTCTGTCGGTGGCCTTCTCCTTCGCGGTCGCCGCCCTGATCGAAGGCCGCGTCGATCCCGCCTGGGCCCGCTGGGTCCGGCCCTGGACCCTTGCCGCCTGGTGCTGCCTGACTGCCGGCATCGCGCTCGGCAGCTACTGGGCCTACTACGAGCTTGGCTGGGGCGGCTGGTGGTTCTGGGATCCGGTAGAGAATGCGTCCTTCATGCCCTGGCTGGCTGCGACGGCGCTGCTGCATTCCTCCATCGTGGTCGAGAAGCGGGACGCGCTGAAGAGCTGGACCGTGCTGCTGGCGATCCTGGCCTTCTCGCTGTCGCTGCTGGGGACGTTCCTGGTCCGCTCCGGCGTGCTGAACTCGGTACATGCCTTTGCCTCCGACCCGGCGCGTGGTGTCTTCATCCTCGCCTTCCTGGTCTTCGTTGTCGGTGGTTCGCTGACGCTCTATGCCATCCGTGCGCCATCGCTGAAGGGTGGCGGGCTGTTCCGGCCGATCAGCCGGGAGGGCACGCTGGTGCTCAACAACCTGCTGCTCTCCACCGCCTGCTTCACCGTGCTGCTGGGAACGCTTTATCCGCTGTTCCTCGACGCGGTGGCGGAGGAAAAGGTGTCCGTTGGCCCGCCTTACTTCAACGCGGTCTTCGTACCCCTGATGACGCCGCTGATCGCCGCGCTGGCCATCGGGCCGATGCTGGCCTGGAAACGGGGCGACCTGGCCGGGGTCATGGGGCGGCTGAAGTTCGTTGCCGCGATTGCCGTGCTCGTCGGACTGGGCATGGCCTGGTACGCCTGGAACGTGATGCCCCTGGCGGTGCTCGGCTTCGCGCTGGTGGCCTGGCTGGCGCTGGGCGTGGTCCGCGAGTGGGCGGAGCGGGTGCGGCTGTTCCGCTGGGACATCGTGGACAGCTGGCGCCGTGCCACCGGGCTGCCGCGCGCATCCTACGGCATGTCGATGGCGCATCTGGGCGTGGCCCTGACCGTCTTCGGCATCACCGCGTCGGAGGCCTGGCAGGAAGAGAAGCAGGTGTTCATGCGTCCCGGTGACGTGCAGACCGTCAGCGACTTCGAACTGACCTTCGTCGGTGCGGAACGCCTGCCCGGTCCGAACTACTCCGCGCTGGCCGGAACCTTTGCGGTGACCCGCAACGGCCAGCCCGTGACGATCCTGCAGCCGGAGGCACGGACCTTCACCAATCCACCGATGGAAACGACGGAGGCCGCGATCCGCACCACGCTTGCGGGTGACCTCTACACCGTGGTGGGGGAAGGGGATGGCCAGGGTGGCTACGCCGTGCGGCTGTACTACAAGCCGATGGTGATCTGGATCTGGCTCGGCACACTGGCAATGATGATCGGCGGGATGATCTCGCTCAGTGACCGTCGCCATCGGATCGGTGCACCTGCCAGGAAGCAGGCGGACACAGCAGGCCGTGATCGCGACAGCGGGGCGCTCGCCGCCGCCGGTGCGGGCGATTGAGCGGGGAGCCGGAGATGACGGACAATACCGATACCGCAGGTGAGGCACCTACGCGTCGTCGTTCACGCACGGGACTGCTGTTCGCCCTGCTGCCGGTTGCCGCCTTTGTGGTCATTGGTGTGTTCCTGTTCCGCGGCCTGTCGCTGGACCCGTCGGAGATCTATTCGGTCCTGATCAACAAGCCTGCACCAGCCTTCGACCTGGCACCGCTGCCCGGCAAGGACAATGGCCTCGCCAGCAGCGATCTGACCCAGCCGGTGCAACTGGTCAATGTCTTTGCCTCCTGGTGCGTGGCCTGCCGGGTGGAGCATCCGCTGCTGATGGAACTGAAACGCAATGGCACGGTCCCGATCCATGGCCTGAACTACAAGGATCAGCCGCAGGCGGCGCTGAACTGGTTGCGCAATTTCGGTGATCCCTACGACCGGATCGGCTCTGACCTGAACGGACGTGTCGGCATTGATTTCGGTGTCTATGGCGTGCCGGAGACCTTCATCGTCAATGGCGAGGGCGTGATCGTGCGCAAGATCACCGGGCCGATCACACCGCAGATCCTGCAGAAGGAACTGCTGCCCCTGATCGCGGAGATGCAGAAGTGACCCGTTCCACCCTTGCGACGCTGGTCGGCATGGTGCTGCTGATCCTCAGCCTGCCTGCCTTCGCCATCTTTCAGGAAAAGCCACTCGCCGATCCGAAGGAGGAGGCGCGGGCGCAGGAACTGATGCGGGATTTCCGCTGTCTCGTCTGCCAGAACCAGGCGATCTCCGAAAGCCACGCCGACCTGGCCGGCGACATGCGGGCCATCGTGCGCGAACGGATCGCAGCCGGGGATGACAACGACACGGTGCGCCAGTACTTCATCGATCGCTATGGCGACTGGGTGCTGCTGGACCCGCCGCTGAATCGCAAGACGATCCTGCTGTGGGCGGGCGGTGGCGTGATCCTGCTGGTCGGGGTCGGACTGATCTTCATCCGGATGCGGCGTTCGACACGTGCCGGAATGCAGGGACAGACCGGGCTTTCGGATACCGAGAAGGCCGAACTTGAACGACTGATGCGAGAGCAGGGCTGAGCATAGATGAACCTCTGGATTGCTGTTGGCCTGATCACTTTCGCCGTGTCCGCCTATCTGCTGCGTCCCCTGATCCGGGGGGGCAATGCTGGCGCGCGTCGCGGCGACTTCGACCTTTCCGTCTATCGGCGACAGCTGGACGAACTGGATGCGGACGCGGAACGCGGCGTCATTTCCGGACCGGAAGCGGAGGCGGCGCGGGTCGAGATCCAGCGCCGCATGATCCAGACCGGTCGTGATGCCGAGGCCGCCGCACAGGATGGTGGCAACAGCCGCCTCGTCGTTGGCGCGATCGTGGCCATTGCGCTGCCCGCCGCCGCAGCAGCGCTCTACATGACGCTGGGGTCGCCCAACCTGCCATCTCAGCCGCTGGCCGACCGGGGTGCCATTCCCGGCAGGGCGCAGGTTGCGCAGGCAGGTGGTGGAGATGCGGCGGCAAGTCAGGAAGGTCTGGCGTCCATCGAGAAGATGGTCGGGAGCCTGTCGGACAGGCTGGCGAACGACCCGACAGACTTCGATGGCTGGATGCTGCTGGGCCGGTCCTATGGCGTCATGGAAGCCTACGACAAGGCGGTGGAGGCTTATGCCCGCGCCGCCGCGCTGCCGGAAGGCTTCGGCGACGCCAATGCGCAGATGCAACTGGGCGAGACCATAATCTTCGCCAGCCAGGGCGTGGTGACGGAGCGGGCGCAGGGTGCCTTCCGCCGGGCCCTTGAGATCGATCCGGGCCATCCCGGCGCGCAGTTCTATCTGGCGCTGGCCATGGGTCAGGCGGGCAATCTGAAGGGCGCCTATGACGGCTGGCTGGCGCTGGCCGCGCAGAGTCCGGCGGATGCACCCTGGATGCCGGCGGTGCGTGCCCGGCTGGAGGAAGTGGCCCGCGATCTGGAGGTCAGTCTGCCCGATCCGTTGCCGACCCTGCCCGCAGCACCATCGGCAGCGTCTTCTGCGCCGGTTGCGTCGGCACCTGCAGCACAGCAATCCGCGCCAGTCGCGGCCGCACCATCGACACCGCCTGCCGCTGGCCCGATTGCGGGCACCAGAGGGCCTGATGCGGAGCAGATGCGGGCGGCGGCAGAAATGTCAGCGGGTGACCGTCAGGAAATGATTCGCGGCATGGTGCAGCGCCTTGCCGACCGCATGGCGGACAACCCTGACGACGCCGAAGGCTGGAACCGCCTGGCGCGGGCCTATGGCGTGCTGGGTGATCAGGCCGGGGCAGCGGATGCCTACAGCAACATCGTTCGCCTGAACCCGAACGATGTTCAGGCGCGACTGGCCCTGGGTCAGGCCTATCTGGCCCAGGTCGGGCCGGGACCGATGCCCGCCACGGCGATCGAGCAGTTCGAGGCCGTTCTCGCGCTGGATGCAGAGAATCCGGATGCACTCTGGTTCCTGGGACGTGCGGACGCGGAGGCCGGTCGCAACGATGCGGCGCGGCAGAAGTGGCAGCGCCTGCTGGGACAGTTGCAGCCCGGATCGGAGGCGCACGGCAATGTCAGCGCCCAGATCCAGCGCCTCGACGAGGGCTGAGAGAAAGCGTCCGTCCGGAAAGAAAAAACGGAGGCATCCCCAGGGGGGAGCCTCCGTTGAGTGTCGGCCGCCGACAGACGCGGTCGGCCGATGAGGGAATGCTGCGGCGCCAAAATCACGTGGTGACAAGCACCGAACAGACTTCTCGAAGCAATTTGCGATCCACACCCGTGTGGGTAATAAACCCTTTTGTTTCAATGGCCCTGAGCGCCGCGTAGTACATGTATGCCCTGTTTTCGGACAGGGCGTGTGTTCCAATTTGATTCATCTCCTTCCCGGTGTGCCGGTTTGGGACGTGGTCAATTCTGACCATCATGCTTGAAATGCCGGGGTGCTTCACCGCAAAGTCAGATGATGCGAAGCAGGAGACATCTACATTGACCATTCCCAGCCATCTGCCGGGTGCTGATCAGTTCTCGACCCAGGTTCCGGAAGGCGACAACCGGGAGCGCATGGTTTGCGGTGATTGCGGCTGGGTACACTATGTGAACCCGAAGATCGTTGTCGGCGCGGTCTGCCGTCTGGACGACCGGATACTGCTTTGCCGCCGCGCCATCGAACCGCGCCACGGGTTCTGGACCATCCCTGCAGGCTTCATGGAAGAGCGGGAGAGCTCGGAGCAGGGTGCCGCGCGCGAAGCCATGGAGGAAGCCCATGCCGATATCCGCATCGGCAGCCTGCTGGCGGTCTACAACATTCCCCGTATCTCGCAGGTGCAGCTGATCTATTGCGCGGAGATGAATGCGGAGGCGGTGAAACCGGGCCCGGAATCGCTGGAGGTCCGCTATTTCACCTGGGATGAGATTCCGTGGGGCGAGCTGGCGTTCCCGAGTGTCACCTGGGCGCTGCAGCAGTACCGCCAGGTCTGGAACAGTCCGTCATTCGCGGCCTTCACCAACCCGCCGGGCGAGACAGGCGCCAGCACCCCCGCCTGAACCGGCGTCGGTGTCGCCGCCTTGATCGCTGCGGCAGACAATATACATGGTGGCGGGCAGCCCTGATGGCTGCCCGCACATTCGTCCTCTATCCGGGAGCAATCATGGATCAGGAACAGTCGGCCACCTGGCACGGCACAACCATTCTTTCCGTGCGCAAGGGCGGCAAGGTCGTCATTGCCGGTGACGGCCAGGTCACGCTTGGCCAGACCGTCATCAAGGCCAATGCGCGCAAGGTCCGCAGGTTGGGCAAGGGCGATATCGTGGCCGGATTTGCGGGGGCCACCGCCGATGCCTTCACCCTGTTCGAACGGCTTGAGGCGAAGCTGGAGCAGCATCCCGGCCAGTTGACCCGTGCCGCGGTGGAACTTGCCAAGGACTGGCGCACGGATCGCTATCTCCGGCGGCTGGAGGCCATGATGGCCGTGGCCGATGCGGAGACATCGCTGGTCCTGACCGGCACCGGCGATGTGCTGGAGCCGGAGGACGGGCTGATCGGTATCGGTTCCGGCGGCAATTATGCGCTGGCCGCAGCACGGGCGCTGATCGATCGCGACGACATGGATGCGGAGGCGATTGCCCGCCGCGCCATGAAGGTTGCTGCCGATATCTGCGTCTACACCCCTGAAAACGTCATCATCGAGAGTGCCTGACCCCCATGAGTGATTTCAGCCCGCGCGAGATCGTCCACGAACTGGACCGCTTCATCATTGGTCAGAACGACGCGAAGCGCGCCGTCGCTGTGGCACTGCGCAATCGCTGGCGTCGTCAGCAGTTGCCCGACGACCTGCGTGATGAGGTGCTGCCGAAGAACATCCTGATGATCGGTCCGACCGGTGTCGGCAAGACCGAGATTTCCCGACGGCTGGCCAAGCTGGCTCATGCGCCGTTCCTGAAGGTGGAGGCCACGAAGTTCACGGAAGTCGGTTATGTCGGTCGCGACGTGGAACAGATCGTCCGGGACCTGCTGGAAACCGCCATCACCATGGTTCGCGAACGCAAGCGCAAGGAAGTCCGTGCCCGCGCGGAGCAGGCGGCGGAAGAGCGTGTGCTGGACGCGCTGGTCGGCGATGGCGCCAGCCGTGAAACGCGGGAGAAGTTCCGCCAGAAGCTGCGCAGCGGTGATCTGGATGACAAGGAGATCGAACTGCAACTACGCGACGCAGGCGGCGGTTTCAGCTTGCCGACCTTCGACATTCCGGGCCAGCCGGGCGCGCAGATGGGCATGATGAATCTCAATGATATCCTTGGCAAGGCGATGGGGGGCGGCAAGGGCAAGCCGCGCCGCATGACCGTTGGCGACAGCCACGAAGTGCTGATCGCGGAGGAATCCGACAAGCTGCTGGATGACGAGGATGTGGTGCAGGACGCGATCAGGCGCGTGGAGGACAATGGCATTGTCTTCCTGGACGAGATCGACAAGATCACCGCGCGCTCCGACCGTCAGGGTGCGGATGTCAGCCGGGAAGGGGTGCAGCGCGACCTGCTGCCGCTTATCGAAGGCACGACGGTGTCCACCAAGCATGGCGCGGTGAAGACCGACCATATCCTGTTCATCGCCTCCGGTGCGTTCCATGTGGCGAAGCCGTCGGACCTGCTGCCCGAACTGCAGGGCCGCCTGCCGATCCGTGTCGAGTTGCAGCCGCTCACCAAGTCGGATTTCAAGCGCATCCTGACGGAGACGGAGGCGAGCCTGATCCGCCAGTACACGGCGTTGCTGGGCACGGAGGACGTGACGCTGACCTTTGGCGATGACGCCATTGATGCGCTGGCCGATCTGGCCGTGAAGGTGAACGAGAGTGTCGAGAACATCGGCGCCCGTCGGCTGCACACGATCCTGGAAAAGGTGCTGGAGGAGATCAGTTTCACGGCCAGCGACAAGGCTGGTGAGACCGTGGAAGTCGACGATGCCTACGTGCGGGACCGGATCGGTGATCTCGCCCAGAACGCGGATCTTTCGAAATTCATTCTCTGAATCCGAGGGTCATGTTCACCGGAAATTAAGGCTGTTGCGTCAGCCTGCGTGTCGAGCTTGAGCAACGACACTTTCCGGTGAATTTCCCTTGCGCACACTGCTGACCGAACTCGAACAGATCCCCGCACGGCAGGAGTATGGCCGCGTCGCCGCGGTACAGGGCCTGATGGTCGAAGTCGCCGGGATCGCCTGGCGGCTTTCCGTCGGCGGTCGCATCCTGCTGGAGACCCGAGACGGCCGTCGCGTGGAGGCGGAGGTCGTCGGTTTCCGGGGTGACCATGCGCTCGCCATGCCTTTCGGACAGCTCGAGGGTGTCGGTGTCGGCTGCAAGGCCATAGTTGGCCCGGAGCAGCCCTGCATTCGCCCCGATGCATCCTGGCTTGGTCGTGTCGTCGATGCGATGGGACGCCCGATCGATGGCGGCCCGCCCCTGGTGCAGGGCCAGGAGAACTATTTCCTGCGTGCCCGTCCGCCCTCCGCCCATCTGCGCGACCGGGTCGGTGCGCCCTTGGACCTCGGCATCCGGGCCATGAACACCTTCCTGACCACCTGTCGCGGGCAGCGCATGGGCATCTTCGCGGGGTCCGGTGTGGGCAAGTCCGTCATGCTGTCGATGCTGGCCCGCTACACGGAAAGCGATGTCGCGGTCGTTGGTCTGGTGGGGGAGCGTGGCCGCGAGGTGAAGGAATTCATCGAGGACAATCTGGGACCGGAGGGCATGGCCCGAACTGTGGTTGTGGTCTCCACCTCTGACGAACCGGCACTGATGCGCCGCCAGGCCGCGCATCTGACACTGACCCTTTCGGAATACTTCCGCGATCAGGGGCAGGAAGTGCTCTGCATGATCGACAGCATCACCCGTTTCGCCATGGCACAGCGGGAAATCGGGCTGTCCGCCGGGGAACCGCCTGCCTCCAAGGGCTATACGCCGTCCGTCTTTGCCGAACTGCCGCAGTTGCTGGAGCGTGCCGGTCCGGGCATCGGCGGCGCGGCAATCACGGCGCTGTTCACCGTACTTGTGGAGGGCGGTGACCACGATGAGCCCATCGCCGACGCGGTGCGCGGCATTCTGGATGGCCACATCGTGCTGGAACGCCAGATCGCGGAACGCGGGCGCTATCCGGCCATCAACATCCTGAAATCCATCTCCCGCACCATGCCCGCCTGCCAGACACCGGAGCAGCGCGAGGTGGTGTCCAAGGCCCGTGACCTGCTCGCCGCCTACGAGGAGATGGGGGAGATGATCCGCATCGGTGCCTATCGGCGGGGGTCCGACCCGCGCATCGATCAGGCCATTGCCTACAACCCGGCACTCGAATCCTTCCTGTCGCAAAGGCAGGAGGATCGCGCCGATCTGCATGACGGGTTCGAACAACTCGCCGGATTGCTTGAACAGGGAGGCCTGGCGGCATGAGCACGCTGGACAAGTTGCTGCAGGTGTCGAAGCTGGAACTGGATCGCCGTCGGCACGAGA
>JARGNO010000022.1:0-35721 GCA_029213165.1 Minwuia sp. | reverse complement strand
TGAACTGCACGCCATGCGCGACGACCTGCAGGCGCGCTGTGACCGCATCGACGACCGCATTGCGGCGGAGAAGGCGGCGACGGTCAGTGACCCGCTGGCTGGCACCACCATCGGAGCCTTCGTCAATGCGGCCCGCCGGCAGCAGGAAACCCTCACCGCCTCCATGCAGGAAGTGGATGCCCAGATCGACGCACTGCGGGATGTGGTGGCAGAAGCCTTCCGTGAGACCAAGCGCTACGAGAACCTGATCGAGCGCAAGCAGGCGGAGCGCCGCCGTGCCGCCAATCGCCGCGAACAGATCCAGATGGACGAGATCGGCCTGCGCCAGATGGCCAGGAACTGACGGACCGTCGCCGGACCCTTCGGGGGGCTTGACGTCCCCGTCCGGGCAGGGATGACTGACGTCAGTTCACTGCGTCGGAGGTCGGTTCCATGTCCCTCGAAATCTATCTCGCATTTGTCTTCGCTTCCGCCCTGCTGGTCGTCCTGCCGGGACCGACGGTCATGCTGGTGGTGGCCAATGCATTGTCGCGGGGACGACCGGCGGCCATGAAATCGGTGATCGGCGTCGGGCTGGGTGATGTCACGGCGATGGTTGTCTCCTTCGCCGGTCTGGGCGCGGTGCTCGCCGCATCCGCGACCCTGTTCACGGCGCTGAAGTTTGTCGGTGCGGCCTATCTGATCTGGCTCGGCATCGGTCTGCTGCGGGCACGGCCTGATCCGGCGGCACTCGTGGCGGTGGAACCTTCCTCGGGCCGTCAGCTGATCCGGCAGGCCTGGATCGTGACGGCGCTGAATCCGAAAGGCATCGTCTTCTTCATTGCCTTCGTGCCGCAGTTCATGGATCCGGCTGCCGCAGCACTGCCGCAGTTCCTGATCCTGGGCGGAACCTTCCTGCTGCTCGCGGTCCTGAACGCGGCGGCCTATGCCTGGATTGCCGGATCGGTGCGTCGTCATATCACCCGGGTATCCACACTGCGCTGGATCAACCGGGTGGGTGGATCGGTGATGATTGGTGCGGGGCTGCTGACCGCGGCCATGCGCCGGGCGTGACCCCGGCGACGGAACGGGTACTTCAATCCGGGCGCAACAGCCTGTAGCCTGCCCGGACAGCCAATCCGGGGAGGGAATCTTGGCCGTTCTGCAATCTCAGATCTCGACGAACAGTGACAGCTTCAAGGCCAACCGTGCCGACATGCTGGGCATGATCGCGGCGGTACGCGCGCTGGAACAGAAGGTGCGCGACACATCGAACGCAAAGGCCGAAGTCTTCCGCTCCCGGGGGCAGTTGCCGCCCAGGGCGCGCATCGACCAGTTGCTCGACAAGGGCTCGCCCTTTCTGGAACTTTCGACGCTGGCCGGACTTGGGATGCATGACGACGATGGCTCGAAGAGTGTCATGGGCGGCGGTGCCATTGCCGGTATCGGCTATGTGCAGGGCATCCGCTGCATGATTTCGGCCTCCGACAGCGGCATCAAGGGCGGCACCATCGCGCCGATGGGGCTGAAGAAGAACCTGCGGGTGCAGGAAATCTGTCACGAGAACAAGCTGCCCAAGATCAACCTGATCGAATCGGGCGGCGCCAACCTGAAGTACCAGTCCGACATCTTCGTCGAGGGCGGGCGTGGCTTCTACAACCAGGCGCGCATGTCGGCGATGGGTATTCCGCAGATCGCGGTGGTGCATGGCTCATCGACCGCAGGCGGGGCCTATGTCCCCGGCATGTCCGACTACACGATCATGGTGAAGGGGCGCAGCCGTGTCTTTCTGGCCGGGCCGCCGCTGCTCTATGCCGCCACCGGCGAGGTCGCGACGGACGAGGACCTGGGCGGCGCGGAGATGCACAGCCTGGTCTCCGGCGTGTCGGAGTTCATGGCGGAGGATGATGCCGACGGCATCCGCATGGCCCGCGACGTGATGGGCAAGCTGCGCTGGAACGACCGCCTGCCGCCGGAGCCTGCGCGGACCTGGCGCGAGCCGCTGTATGATCCGGACGAGATCTGCGGGCTGGTGCCGGCCGACTATCGCCGACCCTACGACGCGCGGGAACTGATCGCGCGGCTGGTGGACGGCTCGGACTTCGTCGACTTCAAGAGCAACTATGGCTCGGCGACCGTCTGCGGCTTCGCGGAGGTCATGGGAATGGCTGTCGGCATCATCGGCAACAACGGCCCGATCGACAATGCCGGTGCCACCAAGGCCGCGCAGTTCATGCAGCTCTGTGATCAGGCGGATACGCCGATTGTCTTCCTGCACGACACCACCGGCTTCATCGTCGGCACTGAATCGGAGCGCGGCGGCATGGTCAAGCATGGCTCCAAGATGATCCAGGCCGTCTCCAACGTGCGGGTGCCGAAGATCACGCTGATGGTCGGTGCCAGTTTCGGTGCCGGAAACTACGCCATGTGCGGCCGCGCCTACAGCCCGCGCTTCATCTTCGGCTGGCCGAACTACCGCATGTCGGTGATGGGGGGTGAACAGGCAGCGACGGTGCTGAAGATCGTGGCGGAACAGGGGGCGAAGCGGAAGGGCGTGGAGCCGGACCACGCCATGATCACCAAGATGTACGATGGCATCGTCAACCAGTTCGACAAGGAAAGCCAGGCGCTCTACAACACCGCCCGGCTGTTCGATGACGGCCTGATCGACCCTCGCGACAGCCGCCGTCTGCTGGGCATGTGCCTCGACATCTGTCGCGAAGGCGACCGCCGTCCGCTGCAGTCCAACAGCTTCGGCGTCGGACGGATGTAGGGCTGCGTCGCGGGCGCGGCCACATCTCCCACGAAGCTCTCGGGTCCGAACCGGAAGCCCGCTCTTCCACGTCTGGGCAGGGACCGTTGCGCATCCGGGTCAGGCCCGGGGGAGCGTCGTGTCGCTTGCGCGGCCCTCAGATATCCACGTCCTGCACGAAGCGGGCGTTCTGCTGGATGAACTCCAGGCGCTTCTCCGGCTTGCGGCCCATCAACCGTTCGACCAGGTTGATGGTGTCGGCCCGGGCTTCCGCCGGGATGTCGACGCGCAGCAGCTTGCGCTTGGCCGGGTTCATGGTGGTGTCACGCAACTGTTGCGGCGGCATTTCGCCCAGACCCTTGAAGCGGCTGACCTCCACCTTGCCGCGTCCGCTGAACTCGTCGGCCATCAGCTGTTCGCGGTGGGCGTCATCAATGGCGTAGATCGTCTTGCCGCCCTGGCTGAGGCGATAGAGTGGCGGGCAGGCGAGATAGAGCCGCCCGAGATCGACCAGCCCCGGCATCTCCTGGAAGAAGAAGGTCATCAGCAGCGCAGCGATGTGTGCCCCGTCGACGTCGGCGTCGGTCATGATGATGACCTTGCCATAGCGCAGGTCATCCTCGTTGAAGCGGCTGCCGGTGCCACAGCCGAGTGCCAGACTGAGGTCGGCGAGTTCCTGGTTCTGGGCCAGCTTGTCGGCGCCGGCACTCATGACGTTCAGGATCTTGCCACGCAGCGGCAGCACTGCCTGGGTCTCGCGCTTGCGGGCGGACTTGGCGGAGCCGCCTGCCGAATCACCCTCCACGATGAACAGTTCGGTGTCTTCGCGTTCGCGGGCGCTGCAATCGGCCAGCTTGCCCGGCAGGCGCAGCTTGCGGGTCGCGGTCTTGCGCCCGACTTCCTTTTCCTTGCGCCGGCGCAGCCGCTCCTCCGCCCGGTCGATGGCGTTCTCCAGCAGCCGTTCGGCCACCTTTGGCGCGGCGGACAGGAAATGATCGAAATGATCCTTCACCGTGGCCTCGACCAGTCGCGCCGCCTCCGGTGTCGCCAGCTTTTCCTTGGTCTGGCCCTGGAACTGCGGGTCTGGAATGAAGACCGACAGCAGGCCGGTGGTTCCGGCAAGGGCGTCGTCGGCGGTGACCTGCGCCGCACGCTTGTTGGCCGTCAGTTCGCCATAGGCCTTCAGCCCGCGGGAAATGGCAGAGCGAAAGCCGTTCTCGTGACTGCCACCCAGCGGGGTCGGAATGGTGTTGCAATAGGAACTGGTCCAGCCGTCGCCATACTCCAGCCACTGCAGGGCCCACTCGACCCGGCCCCGGTTGTCGGGCAGTTCGACGCGACCGGCGAAGGCCTCCGGCGCGACGACCGTCTGATCCCCCAGCGTGGCGACCAGGAAGTCGGCCAGACCGCCAGGGAAATGCAGCACTGCCTCCGCCGGAGTGTCATCGGTGGCAAGCGCCGGATCGACCCGCCAGCGAATCTCCACGCCCGGAAACAGATAGGCCTTGGATCGCGCCATGCGATACAGCCGCGATGCCTTCAGCACCGCCTTGTCCCCGAAGATCTCCGCGTCCGGGTGAAAACGGATACGGGTGCCGCGGCGGTTCTGCACCGGCCCCAGGGCTTCGAGCGGCCCCTGCGGCAGCCCGCGTGAGAACGACTGCCGGAACAGCTTCCGGTCCCGCGCCACCTCCACCACCATGTCATCGGACAGGGCGTTGACGACGGAGACACCGACACCATGCAGGCCGCCGGCGGTCTGATAGGCACCCTGTTCGAACTTTCCGCCGGAATGCAGCGTCGTCAGGATGACTTCCAGCGCCGACTTCTCCGGGAACTTTGGATGCGGATCGACCGGAATGCCGCGCCCGTTGTCGTCGATGGTCAGGCAGCCGTCGATGTCCAGCGATACCTCGATCCGGGTGGCGTGGCCGGCAACGGCCTCGTCCATCGAATTGTCCAGCACCTCGGCGGCCAGATGATGCAGCGCGCGGTCATCGGTGCCGCCGATATACATGCCGGGGCGCTGGCGGACAGGCTCAAGCCCCTCCAGCACCCGGATGTCCTTGGCAGAATAGTCATTGCCGCTTGGCGCACTGGCCGCAGGGGCAAAGAGATCAGTCATGTCATTCATCGATTCGGACCGCAGATACAGGATGCGGCACCATATCAGGCGTGAACAAAAAATCGAGCCACGAGATATGGGTTTCAGGTGTTTTCTCTGGACCGTCCCGAACGTCGGAAAAATCGCCTGCCCAAACCGTTCAGCGCAGCCCGTCCCTGCCTTCGGCCTCCGCTGCCGTCAGCCCGCCGACGCGGGGCAGGGGACGGCCGCTGTCGGTGACCGCGACGGCCACGAGAATCTCGTTGGCGCGCGGCGCATCGGACAGCGTCACCTCCATGCCGTCGAAATGGCTGCGGACATAGGCGGCGTCCTTGTGGCCCAGGGGCACGTCGAGCACCTGACCGGGGCCACCGCGCTTCTTTGATGAAGGCACCAGGGCGGCACCTTTCTCGACCGCCGCGCGCAGGGGCTTGCCCAGGCGCGGGTGCAGGATCGCCGCCGCGTGCTCCAGTTCGCCATCGACGCCGACGAGTGCGGCCTTGCCATAGCTTTCTGCCTGCGCCGGGGTGATGCCCAGCGCCGCGACACAGCGCTGCCCCAGCAGACCGCCCAGTTCCTCCCCGATGACCATCAGCGGCTCCAGATCCTCCTGAAACCGGCCCGCGAGCGGGTTGGCGATGACCGCGACCGCTGCCGCCTTTCGGGTTGGCGGATTGATGGTCTGCCCCATTTCCTGATGAATCTCCTCGATGAAGACGGCGATCTTGCGGATCTCGGCGGCCATTTCGGTGCTCCCCTGACAGTCCGTGACTGTGGCTTGGCGGCAGGGTCAGATGCGCGGCATTCCTTGTCAAGCAAGGCGCGGTTGCCCTCTGTCAGCGGGGTCGGCGGCGGTGCGTCATTTGGTCCGTTAGGCTCGCGTTGACCGTATCTGGCTCGGGAGCTTAGGTTTCGCCCGCCTTCCACCGGGGCCGGTTCGCAGTGCGTTGAGTACGAGGGGCCCGGTGGAAAGTGCCTGACAGGGTCCGGTCTGACCGGGTTTGAGGCGGGGGCCATGATTTCCCGGTTTGCGGGACACTCCATGTATCGGGGTGCTATCCTTCGGATGTGAATGTGTCGGAAGGTGCGAAGCATGGTCGAGAACCCTGATGGGCGGCGCGCCGGCGATAAGGATCGCAGGGACGCGCTGGAGGCCCGATTGAAGGCCGCGCGACAGTCCGGGCCGGATGGCCGGGACCAGGCGCGGCTGGAACGTCGGGAAAGATCAAGGGCTGACGGCATGGCCTGGCGGATTTCGGCGGAACTTGTTGCTGCCTTTCTGTTTTGCGGTTTCGTTGGTTATTGGATAGACGAGTGGTCGGGAACCCGACCGGCCTTCCTGATCGTCGGGCTGTTGCTCGGCGGCACGGTTGGTATAAGAAATGTGTATCGGGTCGCGCGGAACATCTCCGCGGAGGCCGAAGGAACAGAGGACAGATAAAGTGGCAGCAGGCGGTCACAGCCCTCTTGAGCAGTTCGAGATCAAGCAGCTCATTCCGCTGAATGCGGGCGGCGTCGATATCTCATTCACCAATTCGGCCCTGTGGATGGTCATCGCCATCGCGGCGGCGACGTTGCTGCTCACCATGGGCATGCGCGGACGCGCCATGGTGCCGGGTCGGCTGCAGTCCCTGGCGGAACTGTCCTACGAGTTCATTGCCAACATGATACGTGACAATGCGGGTTCCGGCGGCAAGCCGTACTTCCCGTTCCTGTTCACGCTGTTCTTCTTCATCCTGTTCTGCAACCTGCTGGGCATGATCCCCTACAGCTTCACGCCGACGAGCCACATCATCGTCACCTTCGGCATGGCGCTGGTCGTCTTCATTGGGGTCACCATCATCGGTTTTGCCAAGAACGGGCTGGGTTTCATTCGCCTGTTCGTGCCGTCCGGCGTGCCGATCCCGCTGCTGTTCATCCTGGTGCCGATCGAGATCATCTCGTACTTCGTGCGCCCGATCAGCCTCAGCCTGCGTCTGTTCGCCAACATGATGGCCGGCCATACGATGCTGAAGGTCTTCGGCGGCTTCGTGATCTCGCTGGGTTTCGTCGCGGGCTGGGCCCCGCTGGCCTTCCTGGTGGCGCTGACCGGTCTGGAGATCGGTATCGCGATGCTGCAGGCCTACGTCTTTACCATCCTGAGCTGCCTGTATCTGCATGACGCCCTGCATCCTGGGCATTGATCTGGCAGCCCGGAACTGAAACAACAATTCGCATCAACCTCAATCTGGAACGAAGAGGGTTAGTACAATGGAAGCAGAAGCCGCAAAGCTGATCGGTGCCGGTCTGGCCACCATCGCGCTCGCAGGTGTTGGCGTCGGTATCGGCAACATCTTCGGCAACTTCGTCGCGGGTGCCCTGCGCAATCCCGGCGCCGCCAACCGCGTGTTCGGCAACGTCCTGCTGGGCTTCGCCCTGACGGAAGCCGTTGCGCTGTTCGCGCTGGTTATCGCGTTCCTGATCCTGTTCGCATTCTGATCTGCGCTCCCCTGGTGGGGAGCCTTTCGGAATCAAAGACAGGATACCGGGCAGCCGCTGGGCTGTCCGGGGCAAGTGTACCAATGAACGAGGCGTAATCGGTCATGCCGCAGCTAGCAGCAGAAACCTTTGCTTCGCAGCTTATCTGGCTCGCGATCACCTTCGTGGTCCTTTATCTCATCATGTCCCGGGTGGTCATCCCCCGGATTGGCGGGATACTGGAGGATCGCGAGGCGCGGATTCGCGGTGATCTGGACAAGGCGGAAGAACTCAAGGCCGATGCTGACAAGGCCATGGCCGAGTATGAATCCCGCCTCGCCGCAGCCCGTGCAAGTGCGCAGGGGATCATCGGCGAGATGAAGGCCGAGATGGCTGCCGAAACAGACAAGCGTCGTCAGGAGATTGACGCCGACCTGTCGAAGCGTCAGGCGGAAGCCGAGAGCCGGATCGCGGAACAGCGCGAGTCGGCACTGGGTTCCCTGGATGAGGTTGCCAAGCAGGCCACTGCGGCCGTGCTGGAGCGTCTGACCGGCAAGGCCGATCAGGATCGTGTCGCCTCCGCAGTTGGTACGGTCGGGGAGGGTCGCTGATGTTCATCAGTGCCGCGATGGCTGCAACTGAGGGTGCGGAGCACGCTGAGGGGTTTTTCGAGGATCCGACCGTCTGGGTCGCTCTCGCCTTCATCCTGTTCATCGCACTCGTTATCTACCTCAAGCTTCCGGGCAAGATCACGGCACAGCTTGATGCGCGTTCAGACCGCATCCGAGCTGAACTGGAGGAGGCCAAGCGCCTGCGCGAAGAGGCCCAGTCCCTCTATGCGGAATATCAGCGCAAGGCAGAAGATGCCCTCAAGGAAGCGGACCGCATTGTCGCCCATGCCCGCGAGGAAGCGGTGCGGGTCGGCGAGAAGGCACGCGCTGATCTGGAGGCCTCGCTGGAGCGTCGTCGTCAGCAGGCCGAGCAGAAGATCGCCCAGGCCGAGCAGCAGGCGCTTGACGAGGTTCGGGCACGCGCGGTGGAGATCGCCATTGCCGCGGCAACCGGCATCCTGAAGGAAGACATGCAGGGTGAGAGCGGCGCGGCGCTGATCGACAGCTCGATCGACGAGTTGGGCAAGCATCTGCACTGATCCAGTCACGGACAGCGAAATTCGGGAACGCCGTCGGATCGTGATCCGGCGGCGTTTTTCGTTGTGCAGGCTGGTGACGAATCGCCCGGAACCGCTTCGGCAATTGCTGCGGCGACTGGGCCCTCTATCTGCCTGACGGGCCGAAGGGGGCGCGGGCCGGGCCGCTGGCGGCGCCCAGGCAACCGGCAAAAGCGGCGTCGAAGCCCAGATCACGGATGGTGAGCCATGCCCCCTGCGCCTTCAGGACCGGGACACTGCCTGCATCCGCGCGCACGACCCAGGCACTGATGAATGGCATGGCACGGACAGGCGTCGCGCCGCTGGCGATGATCCGCTGCACAGCCTCCTGCGTCGGGGGCTTGTCGCCGAACCGGACGATCATGCGTCCGCTGTAATCATCGGGCGCTGCCGAGAGCCAGAACAGGAACACCACCGCCAGCACGGACAGGCCAATTGCGCCGGTCAGCGCCAGGAAATCCGTCCAGAGACTGCGTCGCGGCCTATCCATGGTGCTGGATATGCGCAATGTCAGGGCCTTCGTCCAGAGCATTGGCAGGCATGGCGAATATGCTGCAATGCAACAAAATCGACGAGGCTCTTGTTGTAGCGAAGTCGCGGACACTGTATACCCCGCGCCATGACAGTCATTTCGCGCCGCAACATTGCCATCATCGCCCATGTCGACCATGGCAAGACAACACTGGTGGATCAGCTTTTCCGCCAGTCTGGAACCGTACGTTCGCATCAGCAGCTTGCCGAACGTGCCATGGATTCGAACGATCTGGAGCGGGAGCGCGGGATCACGATCCTGGCCAAGTGTACCTCCGTCCAGTACGGCGACCACCGCATCAACATCGTTGATACGCCCGGCCATGCCGACTTCGGCGGCGAGGTGGAGCGTATCCTGAACATGGTGGATGGCGTCATCCTGCTGGTCGACGCGGCGGAGGGGCCGATGCCCCAGACCAAGTTCGTCACCGGCAAGGCGCTGGCACTCGGCCTGCGCCCCATCGTGGTGGTGAACAAGATCGACCGTCCCGATGGCCGCCCCGATGAGGTGCATGAGGAAGTCTTCGAACTGTTCGACGCGCTTGGCGCGGACGATGCGCAGCTTGATTTTCCCATGCTCTATGCCTCGGGCCGGGAAGGCTGGGCATCTGACGATCCCGAGAATCGCGGTGGTGACCTGAAACCCCTGTTCGAGATGATCGTGGATCATGTTCCGGCGCCGACCGGCGATCCGGAGAAGCCTTTCCGCATGCTGGCCAGCCTGCTGGATTCCGATCCGTTCCTGGGCCGCACGCTGACCGGACTGGTGCATGACGGACGCATCCGCACCAATACCAACATCAAGGCGCTCAGCCGGGACGGCAAGACCGTCGAGAACCTGCGCGTCACCAAGCTGCTGGCGTTCGAGGGTCTGGAACGGAAACCGATCGATGAAGCCTCGGCCGGCGACATCATCGCCATTGCAGGTGTGACGCAGGCCGGTGTCTCCGACACGCTGGCGGACATCGGTGTGACCGAACCCATCGATGCCCGCCCCGTCGACCCGCCGACCCTGGCCGTGACCTTCGGCATCAATGATTCGCCGCTGGCGGGGCGTGATGGTTCAAAGGTACAGAGCCGCGTGATCCGGCAGCGCCTGCTGCAGGAAGCGGAGGGCAATGTCGCCATTCGCATCACGGAGACGGCGGACAAGGACGCCTTCGAGGTCGCGGGCCGTGGCGAGCTTCAGCTCGGCGTGCTGATCGAGACCATGCGACGCGAAGGTTTCGAGCTTTCGATCTCGCGGCCCCGTGTGCTGTTCCAGACCGGCCCGTCAGGTGAGCGACTGGAACCCATCGAGGAAGTGGTCGTCGATGTGGATGAGGAATACGCAGGTGTCGTCGTCGAGAAGATGGCGGCCCGCAAGGCGGAGATGACGGACATGGTGCCTTCCGGCACCGGCAAGACCCGCATCACCTTCCATGCCCCGTCGCGTGGCCTGATCGGCTATCACGGTGAATTCCTGACCGACACGCGCGGCACCGGCATCATGAACCGGGTGTTCCATGACTTCCAGCCGTGGCGCGGCCCGATCCAGGGGCGCCGCAGCGGTGTGCTGATCAGCCTGGAGACCGGCAAGTCGGTGGCCTATGCGCTGTGGAACCTGGAAGAGCGTGGTTTCATGTTCATCGGCTCGGGTGAGGACATCTATGACGGCATGGTCATCGGGGAGCACGCGCGTCCCAACGACCTGGAAGTCAATCCGCTGAAGGGCAAGAAGCTGTCGAACGTCCGCGCCTCCGGCAAGGATGACGCCGTGACCCTGACAACGCCGCGCCGCATGACCCTGGAACAGGCCATCGCGTATATCGATGACGATGAACTGGTGGAAGTGACGCCGAACCACGTGCGCATCCGCAAGCGCTATCTGGATCGTCACGAGCGCAAGAAGTCGGAACGCCGCGAAGCGAGCTGACCTACAGCCAGCGGCGCACCCGGCTGCGGTATTCGGCATAGGCCTCGCCAAGCGCGGTCTCCGCCGCCCGCTCCTCGTAGGGGATGTACCACCAGTTGGCGGCGGCGAAGAACGCGGCGACCGGCAGCAGGGCCGCTGCGGCGTCATAGGCGACGGCGGCACCGAACAGGATCAGGAAGAACCCGAGGTACATCGGGTTACGGGTGAAGCGGAAAGGTCCACCCGTGACGAGCACGTCCGGATCACGGAAGGTGTTGATGTTGGTCCTGACCTTCCTGAAATGTCCCGCACCCCAGATGATCAGCAGGACCCCGGCCACGATCAGCAGATAGCCGACCTCACTTGCGCCGGGGCCGAACATGCCCGGCACAGGCATGAGCACCGAGAGCAGCACCTGCGCGATCAGCAGGATCAGCGTCAGCAGCGGTGGCAGCAGCCATTTCATGTCCCGTCTCCCCGAATGGTCCTGATCCCGTCATCCAGCCATGCAGGCCTGTAACTGAAAAGCCCTATGACGTTTCCGATTGTATCAGTTGGTCCTGCGGGCGTTCGGGAAGAACAGTTGCTGTCCATACACCCGGAAACCGGAAATCGCGGCCTGACCCTTGGGCGACAGCAGCCAGTCGATGAAGATCTGGCCATCCCTGGCCCTGACGCCCGGATGGGTTTCAGGGTTCACCAGGATGACGCCATAGGGATTTTGCAGCGCCGTGTCGCCTTCCACCAGGACCAGGTGATCCCCCTTGTTGCCGAAGCTGACCCAGGTGGCGCGGTCGGTCAGGGTATGGGCATCCATGCCGATGGCGATGTTCAGGGTCGCGCCCATGCCTGAGCCGCTTTCACGATACCAGCCGCCGTCGCCACTTGCGGGATCAAGTCCGGCCGCGCGCCAGAGCGCCAGTTCCTTCTTGTGGGTCCCTGAATCATCGCCGCGCGAAACGAAGATCACGCTCGCCTCCGCGATGCGTTTCAGCGCGTCGTTCACGCCGCCTGATTCCAGCAGTCCGGCAGGATCGGCACGGGGACCGACGATGACGAAGTCGTTCACCATCAGGTCGTGGCGTTTCACACCGTGCCCTTCCGCCACGAAGGCTTCCTCCGCCGCGCGGGCATGGACGATCAGCACGTCGCCATCGCCGTTGCGGGCATTGCGCAGCGCCTGACCGGTGCCAACGGCGACAACCCTCACCCCGATCCCGCTCTCCGCGGTGAACTGTGGCAGCAGCCATTCGTAGAGACCGGAGTTGTCGGTCGATGTGGTGGACTGGACAACGATGAAACGCTCATCTGCCACCGCCAGCGGCGCCAGCAGGGCAAGGCCCAGCACCAGCAGCGCGCGCCCGATCACAGCAACAGCCGCCCGGCCAGATAGGCGGCGGCTTCCGCGGTCTGCGGGCGGTCGAAGAATGTGCCTGCCGGGGTCTGTTCCGTGACCCGGCCCCGGTTCAGGAAGATCACGTCGTCGGCCAGCCGCCGCGCCTGCCCGACATCATGGGTGACCAGGACCACGGTGGCCCCGCGCGCCTCTGCCTGTCGGATCAGGGTCTCGATCATGCGGGTAGCATAGGGATCCAGGTTGGCCGTCGGTTCGTCCAGCAGCAGCAGGTCGGGGTCTGCCGCAAGTGCGCGCACGATGGACAGCCTTTGCTGCTCACCGGAGGAAAGCACGCGGGCGGAGCGGTGGGCCAGCGCGCGCAGCCCCGCCAGGTCGAGCAGATCCGACAGCATTGCCGCACGCTCCACCCGCGGCACCCCATAGATCTTGAGTGCGTGGCGCAGGTTGGCGGCGACGGAACGGCGCAGCAGCACCGGGCGCTGGAACACGGTTGCGATGCGACGCCGACCAGCGAGCGACACCGGGCCGGACGCATGGCTGAGCGTGCCGGCCGTTGGATGCAGCAGCCCCTGGATCAGACGCAGGCAGAGCGTCTTGCCTGCCCCGTTCGCCCCCATGATCGCGGTCAGCCGACCGGGCCGGATGCGCAGCGAGACATCTTCCAGCAGGGTGGTGCCGTCGACGGTGTAGCCAACCCCGTCCATGGCCACGGGCAGGACCGAATCCGGCCCCCGCGCCGGACCTAGTGTCGGAGCCAGCGCGCGGCGGTCGGAGGTGGCGATTGTCTCAGACATGCCGCGCCACCCCCTGTGTTCCGCGCAGGGCCATCAGTGCGCCGTTGACGGTCAGCGCGATCAGCATCAGCACCAGACCCAGGCCGACCGCGATCGCCAGATTGCCCTTGGATGTTTCCAGCGCGATGGTTGTCGTCATGACGCGGGTGACGTGGTTGATGTTGCCGCCGACCATCATCACCGCGCCCACCTCTGCCGCCGCGCGTCCGAACCCGGCCAGCGCCACGGTCAGCAACGAAAGCCGCGCGTCGTATAGCAGGGTCAGCACCGCGCCGGTGGTGGTGATCCCCATGCTGCGCAGCTGTTCGTCATATTCCTGGTGCATGTCGGCGATCACCTGCCGCGACAGGGCGACAATGATCGGTGTCACCAGCACGGTCTGGGCAATGATCATGGCGGTGGGCGTATAGAGCAGTTCCAGCGGCCCCAGCGGCCCGGCCCGCGACAGCAGCAGATAGACCAGCAGTCCGGCCAGCACCGGTGGCAGGCCCATCAGGGAATTGGTGGCCACGATCAGCACACTGCGCCCCGGAAACCGCGCGATGGCCAGCAGCGCACCCAGCGGCAGGCCGAGCAGGCAGGCAAGCGCCACCGCCGTCAGGCTGACGCGCAGGGACAGGGAAACAATCTCCCAAAGCGCGGCATCGCCGACGGCAATCAGACGGAAGGCTTCTGCGATTGCGTCACCCATCTTGCGGCCCGTTGCCTGTTCTTTCGCGGTGTTCCCATGTTTCTCTCACATTTCCGTACCGTCGGCCACGCTTCCGAAAGCGTCGGTATCGGTCCCCTGTGCGACGGACATGGCTGTTCACCTGTGGACAGGAGACTCCCGGCAGCCTTCAATATCACCTGCTGATGATGGGGAGGATGGATCATGGCACTGGTGACCCGACGGGATGACAACGGACTGGCGGTGCTCAGCCTGAACCGGCCGGAGGCGCTGAACGCGCTGTCGCCCAGCCTGTTCGTGGAACTGGACGCGCATGTGCAGGCGCTGAATGAACAGCAGGACGAGATCGGTGTGGTGATCCTGCGGGGGGAGGGGCGGTCTTTCTCCGCCGGCAATGACCTGAAGGCGATCCAGTCCGGCGATGTGCCGCCCGTACCGACCTTCCAGTCCTCCACCATCGACCTGATCGAGAACCTGCCGCAGCCGGTGATCTGCGCCGTGCAGGGCCATTGCTATACCGGCGCGCTGGAACTGGCGCTTTCGGCTGACCTGATCGTGGCCGGAGAATCAGCGAAGTTCTGCGACACCCACGGCAAGTGGGGCATGTCACCCAAATGGGGCATGAGCCGCCGCCTGCCACAGCGGGTGGGTGTGCAGCGGGCGAAGCAGATGATGTATTCCGGCGCGCCGGTCTCGGGCGCGGAGGCCGTGGCCATTGGCCTGGCGCTGGAATGTGTGCCCGACGCGGAACTGCTGGATCACGTCACCGCGATGGCACGATCCTTCCTGGAGAATTCCTGGTTCACGCTCCGCGCCGACAAGATGCTGGTCAACCAGGGCCAGAATCATGGCCACTGGGGCGCACTGGAATTCGAACGACGCAACAGCCCGGGCCGCAGCCCGGAAGTGGCCGAAAGGATCAAGGCGTTCGGGAAGGGGTGATCCGCCGGAAACGCGCCGCTCCCCTCAGCCGCCGTCAGCCCAGGGCTTCAGGGCCATCCAGGCGACGCGGTGGCAGGGGGTGGGAATGCCGAGGCGCTCGCCCTCGCGGACGATGTAGCCGGAGAACCAGTCGAGTTCCAGCCGCGCGCCGCGTTCGCGGTCGAACTGCATGGAGGTCTCGACCTCCGGGTCGCGTTTCAGGCCGTCAGCCCAGTGCTGGTCCACCAGCCCCTCGGCCATGCCTGCGCCCTTGGCCTGCCCGACCGCGAAGGCTTCCTGCATCAGTTCGCGATAGAGCTGCCAGCTTTCGGGGCAGGCCCTGACCTTGCCCAGCCGGGCGCGCACCAGGGTGCTGACGGCGGCATAGGATCCGACCATGACGAACTTTCGCCAGAGGCTCTCCAGCGTGTTCTCGGCCAGCAGCGCCCAGACACCGGCTTGCTCCAGTCTCGCGCGGAAAGCGGTGATGGCGGCATCCTGCACGTTGTCCAGCCGCCCGAATTCCAGCCGGTCGATGTTGGCGATCTGGCGGACATGGCCCGGTGCGACGACCTGCGCGGGCAGCATCGACTGCCCGCCCCAGACATGGTCCGCACCATACAGCTCGGCCAGCAGTTCCTCCGTATAGACCCCGTTCTGCAGTGACAGCACATGCGTCCGGGGCCCGATCAGCGGGGCCATGGCACGGGCCGCATCGTCCACGTCATAGAGCTTGGTGGCGAAGATGACGACATCCACGGGGCCGACCGAAGACGGATCCGTGGTGGCGCTGACATCGGGCAGATGCAGTGTCTCCTGCATCATGTCCACGGTCAGGCCGGTCTGTTGCAGCACGCCGACCGTCCGTGCCCGCGCGATATAGGTCACGTCCGCACCCATGCGCTGCAGCCGGGCCCCGTAGTAACACCCGAGCGCCCCCGCCCCCATCACGGCAATGCGCATGGCTCAGGCGCTCTTCTGGAACAGTTCGCGCCCGATCAGCATCCGCCGTATCTCGGACGTACCGGCCCCGATCTCGTAGAGCTTGGCGTCCCGCAGGTAACGGCCGGTCGGGTATTCGTTGATGTAGCCATTGCCGCCCAGCGCCTGGATCGCCTCCAGCGCCATCCAGGTTGCCTTCTCCGCCGCATAGAGGATGCACCCGGCGGCGTCATAGCGTGTGACCTCCCCCCGGTCGCAGGCTCCGGCCACCGAATAGACGTAGGCGCGGCAGGCGTTCATGGTGGTGTACATGTCGGCAATCTTGCCCTGCATCAGCTGGAATTCGCCGATGGGGGTGCCGAACTGCTTGCGCTCATGCACATAGGGCATCACGACATCCATGCAGGACTGCATGATGCCCAGCGGTCCGCCCGCCAGCACGGCGCGTTCATAGTCCAGGCCGGACATCAGCACGCGCGCGCCCTGACCCAGTCCGCCCAGGATATTCTCCTCCGGCACCTCGCAATCCTCGAACACCAGCTCCCCGGTGTCCGATCCGCGCATACCCAGCTTGTCGAGCTTCTGCGCCGTGGAGAAACCCTTCATCCCCTTCTCGATGATGAAGGCGGTGATGCCGCGCGGCCCGGCATCCGGGTCAGTCCGGCCATAGACCACCAGCGTGTCGGCGGTCGGGCCATTGGTGATCCAGAACTTGTTGCCGTTCAGGACATAGCGGTCGCCCTTCTTCTCCGCCTTCAGTTTCAGGCTCACCACGTCCGATCCGGCGCCGGGTTCCGACATGGCAAGCGCGCCCAGATGCTCACCGGAGACCAGCTTCGGCAGGTACTTCTGCCGCTGGGCCTCCGTGCCGTTCAGGCGGATCTGGTTGACGCAGAGGTTGGAGTGCGCGCCGTAGGAGAGACCCACCGAACCGGAGGCGCGGCTGATCTCCTCCATCGCGATGACATGCTCCAGGTAACCGAGGCCGCTGCCGCCGTATTCCTCCTCCACGGTCATGCCGAGCAGTCCCAGTTCACCCATTTCCGGCCAGAGGTCACGGGGAAAGGCATTGTCGCGGTCAATGTCGGCTGCCCGCGGCGCAATCCGGTCCGCCGAGAAGCTGGAGACCGTGTCGCGGATCATGTCCGCCGTCTCGCCGAGGTGGAAGTTCAGGCTGGGGAACTGGTTCGGGATCATGACCCTTGCTCCGGGTTCGTTGTGAGGCAGTGGCTATCTAACGCGGCGGCAAGCGCCTTGTCACGGGATGTGAGCGGAGGTGACGACCACGATGCCCCGTCGAGTGTCTCCTCACGCCTCTGCCAGCAGGATCAGCAGGATGGCGGAGACGATCAGCAGGATTCCCGCGACCTCGATCTTCGCGACCTTCTCACGGAACCAGAACACGCCGGCAATGAAGGTGAAGACCAGCTCCACCTGTCCCAGCGCGCGCACATAGGCTGCGTTCTGCAGGGTGAAGGCGGTGAACCAGCAGACGGAGCAGGCCATGCCCACCAGCCCGACCGGGGCGGCGCGTCGCCATTCCTTCAGCACCCGCCCCAGTTCGGCACGGTCGAAGACCAGGAACCATGCGCCCATCATCACCGTCTGCATCGCCAGCGAGATGGCCAGGGCATAGGCTGCTGCCATGACGAACTCGGGGCCATCCAGGGCCAGCGCCGCGCCACGATAGAACACCACGGATGCGCCAAGCAGGACAGCACTCAACAGGCCGATGGCCGTCGCCTTCTCTCCCATGCCGCGCCAGAGGCTGCCAAGGGTCAGGCGGGTCTCGGTCAGCGACAGCAGCACCGTGCCGGCTGCGCCGACACCGATCGCGACCGCCGCAAGCGGCCCCACCGTGTCCCCCAGCAGGATCGCGCCCAGGAAGGCAATCAGCACGACCTCCAGCTTCGAGAATGTCGTGCCGACGGCAAAGCTGCGGAAGGAGAACATCCAGAGCAGCGTCACCGTGAACAGGATCTGTGACAGGCCGCCCAGCGCGCAATAGAGCAGGAACAGGCCGTTCGGCTGTGGCAGGCCGAAGCCACCAATGTCGTGCAGGCCCCAGACATAGAGCAGCGCCAGCGGCAGGGCGTAGATGAAGCGCGAATAGGCCGCGCCCGCCGTGGAGAGCCTGCCCTTGATGGCCTTCTGCAGTGCGGAGCGAAGGTTCTGCAGGAAGGCGGCGGCAATGGTGACGGGAATCCAGAGCGTGATCATGACGGGTCCTCGGGCGGCAGCGCAGCGTCCACCGCCTGCATGAATGGGTCGTATACACCTATTTCCCTCAGATGCGCCGCCGTCTCGCGCACATAATCCGGGTTGCGGCCACTGTGGCCGGAGGCGCCGCGCACCGTGGTCACCGCGGTTTCGAGATCCAGCCGACCGGCATACTGCGGATTGGTGCGGTCCACCGTGTAGGTCAGGGCGGTTACCGCCCGGCCGTCCGCAAGTCGCAACTGCACGTCCGTGGCGAGATAGACCGGTGTCACCCGCTCCCGCGCGTCCAGATAGTCACGCACGTGTTGCGCATTGGCGGCGGCGACGCGATAGGCGATGCCGACACAGGCCCCGCCCCGGTCCAGTCCCATTACCAGCCCCGGGCTGGCCTGGCTGCCGCGATGGTGCCATGACCAGACACAGAGCCTGCGATGGCGGCCCCGCAGCAGCGCCCGCTGCCGGTCCAGATGATCGAAGCCGGGTCGCCACATCAGACTGCCGTATCCGAAGACCCAGAGGTCGCTGTCATGAGGCCGCTCAGACAAGCGTGCCACCCGACAGCGCATGGCGGCAGACCTTCTTCGCGACAGTGGGCAGGGCCAGCCGGTCGAGCTGGTCCGGCGGGGACCAGATGTCGTCCGCGCTGTCGAAGCCCCGGCCGCTGCGCAGGTGGCCGACCCAGACCTGCATCTGGAAATGGAAGTGGGTGAAGGTGTGGCTGACCGCGCCGTTGAGCGGCTTCCAGTCGGTTGCCACGGGTGCCTGTCTCTCGGTTTCAGCGGTTTCCCAGGCCTGTTCATCACGCCAGTCGGTGGAGGGCGGCATCACCATGCCGCCGAGCAGTCCCCTGTCGGGTCGGCGCTGAAACAGCACGGCACCGTCCTCCGCCCGCGTCAGCCAGAAGAAGACGGCGTGTCGCGTCGGTTTCGCCTTCTTCGGTGCCTTGCGTGGCAGATCGGCGGCAATGCCGCCTGCGTGTGCAAGGCACTCATCCGCGATGGGGCAGCGCCCGCAGGCGGGGCTGCGCGGGGTGCAGATCGTCGCCCCGTGATCCATCAGTGCCTGCGCCATGTCGCCGGGTCGATGGGTGGCAATCATGGTCGCCGCCAGGCGCTTCAGCTGCGGCTTCGCGGTCGGCATGGCCTCCGTGACCGCAAACAGCCGCGCGCTCACCCGCTCGATATTGCCATCCACGGGCATGGTCGGCTGGTCAAATGCGATGGCGGCGATGGCGGCGGCAGTATAGGGGCCGACACCGGGCAGGGTGCGCAGACCTGCCTCCGTTTCCGGGAACCGGCCTGCGTGTTCCCCGACCACGACCCTGGCGCATTTCAGCAGGTTGCGCGCCCGGCTGTAATAGCCGAGACCCTGCCAGGCATGCATCACGGCGTCCTGTTCCGCTGCGGCCAGGTCGGCGACGGTCGGCCAGCGGGTCAGGAAATGTTCGAAATAGGGGATCACGGTCTGCACGGTGGTCTGCTGCAGCATGATCTCGCTCAGCCAGACGTGATAGGGATCGGGCCGCACGCCGGGATCTGCGCGCCAGGGCAGGCGGCGACGGTGGCTGTCGTAGTGGGCCAGCAGGTCGGCTATGATGCGACGGGTATCAGGCATGGCTCCGGGAGGGGCAGGTGACAGCGAAGCGACCGGCGGCGGGCACCGACAGCAAGGCAGAAGCATTAGGCAGTGGACCGCGCCGAGGCAAGGGCGGGTTCCGCCGCGCGGGTGAGGATGTAGCCGCGATCCTGTCGCCGATGTTTCGCAAGCGGGGCTTCGCCCAGACCGACATCGTCCTGCGCTGGCCGGAAATTGTCGGTGCCTCGCTCGCTGACCAGTGTCGACCGGAGCGGCTGAACTGGCCCCGCGTGGTGGAGGGACAGGAACGCGCCGCCGCCACCGATGGCGCGGTGCTGCACCTCAGCGTCGCGCCGGGCTGGGCCACGGAGATCCAGCATCTGGAGCCGCTGCTGATCGAGCGGGTGAACCGCTTCTTCGGCTGGCGGGCGGTCACAGGTATCCGCCTGCGTCAGGTCGCGATCCAGCCCCGGCAGCAGAAACCGTCGCGTGTACTGCGTCCGCTGACCGAATCGGAGCGGTCAGAACTGGACCGCGCGACGGCGGATATCACTGATCCGGAAGCCCGCAAGGCCCTGCACAGGCTGGGGGCGGCGATCTTCACGACCGGTGACAACACCGCGAAGTGACTGACTCCGATCACCAATCGCCATGATCTGGCCCTATTCTGGATCAAGCTGGCAGGTTGGCAGTCTCGGCCCTTTTTGGATTGAGGCTGCGTGCGGGCGGCAGTATGATTTCTCAACATCTAGTGGGTAAGAGCAGGCAATGACACTATCCAAGACTCAAGACACGAGCCACGACGGAAATATTTCGCGCCGGAGGCTGCTGGTCACCGGTGGCGTGGCTTCGGGGCTGGCATTTGGTGGCCTGTTGCTGCCGGGGGCTGCGTGGGCAGCGGATTACCCGAAGGGTGACATGGTTCTCGGCGATCCCGATGCACCTGTCGAGGTGATTGAATATGCCTCCATGACCTGCCCGCATTGCCGCCGGTTCCACGAGGAGATCTATCCGAAGCTGAAGCAGGAATTCGTCGATACGGGCAAGGTCCGCTTCGTGTTCCGTGAATTCCCGCTGGATCGCTATGCGCTGCAGGCTTCGATGCTGGCGCGCTGCGGTGGGGAGCAGAAGTTCTTTGGCTTCGTCGACCTGCTGTTCCAGCAGCAGCCGAGCTGGACAAGCGCCAGCGACCCGACTGCTGCCCTGCGCCAGATCGGACTGCTGGGCGGTGTTTCGGCGGAAGCCTTCGACGCCTGCATGGCCGACGAGTCGCTGGTGGACATGATCCTGGCGACCCGCCTGGACGGGCATCAGCGGATGAAGGTGAGCGGCACACCCAGTGTCTATGTCAACGGCGAGAAGTTCGACGGCGGCCTTGATTTCGAGGCGCTGTCGGAACGGATCGAGAGCGCCCTCTAGGGCCAGGACAGGGGTGGCGCAGCAGCAGTGCAGTTCAACAGGCTTCGGCTGACCGGTTTCAAGTCCTTCGTCGAGGCGACGGAGTTGACCATCGCGCCCGGCATGACCGGTGTGGTGGGACCGAACGGTTGCGGCAAGTCGAACCTGGTGGAAGCACTGCGCTGGGTCATGGGCGAGACCTCGCCCAAGAACATGCGCGGCGGGGAGATGGATGACGTCATCTTCGCAGGTTCCGCCACCCGCCCCGCCCGCAACCACGCCGAGGTCCAACTGACGCTGGAGAACCCGGCGGGAAGTCCGGTGCCCGCTGCCTGGAGCGATGCGCCGGAGATCACGGTCAGCCGCAAGATCACCCGCGAGTCCGGCTCCGACTACAAGCTGAACGGTGGCCACGTCCGGGCGCGTGACGTGCAGTTGCTGTTTGCCGACCTGGCGACCGGAGCCCGCTCCACCGCGATTGTCAGCCAGGGCCGGGTCGGGGCCCTGATCGGTGCCAAGCCGTCGGAACGGCGGCTGTTGCTGGAGGAAGCGGCTGGGATCACCGGCCTGCACTCGCGGCGGCATGAGGCTGAGCTTCGGCTGCGCGGGGCGGAAACCAATCTGGAACGGCTGGACGATGTGACCGGGCAGTTGGACACGCAACTCGCGGCGCTCAAACGCCAGGCACGGCAGGCCAGCCGTTACCGCAACCTGTCGGACCAGATCCGCCGGACGGAGGCGATCATCCATCACCTGCGCTACACGGCGGCGCTGGCGGCGCTGAACAAGGCCCGTGCGGTGAAGGACGATGCCGAGGCAGCGGTGACCGAGGCGACGCGCGCCGCAGCAGCCGCCAGCACCCTGCAGGCCGACGCAATGGCCCGGATCGAGCCGCTGCGCAAGGCGGAGGCGGAGGCCGCCGCCGCCTTGCAGCGCTTGCTGGTTGCGCGCGAGTCGCTGGATCAGGAAGAGGCGCGGGTCAGGCAGACCATCACCGAGCTGAAGGAACGCCTGGTTCAGTTCGACCGGGATCTGGAACGTGAAACACGTCGTCAGGCCGAAGCCGCAGAACGGGTCGGAACACTGGCCGCGGAGACCGCCCGGCTGGATGAAGCCTCCGCCGGTCAGGACGATCTGAAACAAGCCGCCGAGCAGGACGTGACTGTCCGGAAGGCGGTGGTGACGGAAGCCGAGGCGGCGCTGTCTGCCGCGACGGAGCAGCTTGCCGACCTGCGCGCCCGCCGCCAGGCCCTTGGTCGCCGGGTGTCGGAGGAAACAGCGCGGCGCGATGAGTTGCAACGCCGCACAAGAGCTGCCGAGCAGGACTTGACCCGTACCGGGGATCAGGGTCTTGGCGACCGCATTGCTGCCGCCGAGACGCAGGAGGCCGCGGCACGGCAGGTGATCGACGGCATCGCCGGAGAGATCGCGAAGGCGGAGCAGGCGCGGGCGGTGGCCGAGGAAGAACTGACTGCGGCAATCGAGGCCGAACGCGGCGCGAAGTCGACACTCGCCGCGCTCGAGACAGAACTGAACACCCTGACCCGGTTGCTGGCGCGGGATGCGAAGACCACGCACCGGCCGGTGCTGGACCAGGTGCAGGTGACTCCGGGGCTGGAGACGGCCTTCGCCGCCGCACTCGGGGATGGCGCCCAGGCCGCGTTGGAGACCGATGCCCCGGCGCACTGGCTGGCTGTCGAACCCGCAGACCTGGCCGGTGAGCTGCCCGATGGCGCCGAACCGCTTTCGGCCCATGTGACCGGGCCCACGGCACTGGCCCGGCGGCTGAACGCCGTGGGCGTGGTGGCCGACCGTCATGCCGGTGACCGCATTGCGGCTGACCTGAAACCTGGACAGCGGCTGGTGTCGCGACAGGGAGATCTCTGGCGCTGGGACGGTTTCGTGCGCCGGGCGGGCAAGCAGGCCGCAGGTGCGATCAGGCTGGAGCAGCAGAACCGGCTGAAGGCCGTGCAGGGCCAGGTCGAACCGGCCCGTCGCCAGATGCAGGAATTGGAGCAGGCCGTCGCGAAGGCGCGGGAGTCGGTGGCCCGTGTGATCGGGGGCGAGCGCGCCTGCCGGGCGCGCCGGGCGGAGGCCGAACAGCAGATTGCCAAGGCTGGTCAGGCGCTGTCCGCCATGCGGCGTCAGGCGGATGGCGAACGCCAGAAGCGGGAACGGCTCGTGGCGGCACTGGAAAGCCTGCGCCGTGACGGGGAGGCGGCTGTGGAGGCCGTCGAGAGCCTGACACGGGAGTTCGCCATCCTGCCCCGGACCGAAAATGCCGAACAGGCGCAGACGGCGGCGCGGCAGTCGGTGGAGGCAGCCCGCGCCGGACTGGACACGGCGCGACAGGCGCAGGAGCGGCTGGAGCGGGAACGGCGTTTCCGCCTGCGTCGGCGGGAGGAGATCGCCCGCGAAACCGCCGATTGGACCAACCGCGCCACGGAAGCGGCGTCTGCCGTGGCCGAACTCGGGGAGCGCCAGTCCGCCGCAAGGCAGGCGCTGGCCGACATAGCCCGTCGTCCGGATACGATCACGACGCAGCGCGCCGATCTGGTGGGTCGGATCGGGGAAGCGGAGGCGGCCCGGTCCGCCGCCGTGAAACGCCTGTCGGAGGCAGAGGGCCTGCTGTCGGAAGCCGACCGCGAACTGCGCGCGATCCAGACCGCCCTGCAGACCGCGCGGGAGGATCATGTCCGCAAGGAAGCTGCCGTCGAGATGGGGCAGGCGGAGTTGCAGCGGCTGACCCGCGACATACGCGAGTCGATGGAGTGTCCGCCCGCGAAGGTGCTTGAAGCCGGCGGGTTGGAGGACGATACCGAACTGCCGGAGCTTCCGGATGCCGAGCGCAGCCACGAGAGGCTGAAACGTGAGCGCGAGAACATGGGCCCGGTCAACCTGCGTGCGGAGATCGAGGCGCAGGAGGTCGAGGAGAAGATCGAGACCCTGACCAGCGAACGCACTGACCTCGAGGCCGCGATCCACCGGTTGCGACAGGGGATCAGCGCCATCAACCGCGAAGCACGGGCGCGCTTGCTGGAGGCTTTCGAGACCGTCAACGACCATTTCACCGTGTTGTTCAAGCGGGTGTTCGGTGGCGGCGAAGCGCGGCTGGCGCTGACGGAGGCAGATGATCCACTGCTGGCCGGGCTGGAGATCATGGCCAGCCCGCCGGGCAAGCGGATGCAGATCCTGACGCTGCTGTCGGGCGGCGAGCAGGCGCTGACCGCCACAGCGCTGCTGTTCGCGGTATTCCTGACCAATCCGGCCCCGATCTGCGTCCTGGACGAGATCGACGCGCCGCTGGATGACGCCAATGTCGAACGTCTGATGCTGCTGCTGGAAGATCTGGCCGGTCGTGGTGGTACCCGGTTCCTGGTGATCACCCACAACCCGATCACCATGGCGCGCATGGATCGCCTGTTCGGCGTCACCATGGCGGAACGCGGCGTCAGCCAGCTTGTCTCCGTCGACCTGGCCGAAGCCGCCGCGTTGCGCGAAAGCGCCTGATCGCGCTGGAGGCGTGCGGGAAGCGCAGGACACGTGGTTCCTCGCCACCTCCACCCACAGCAAACCCGGTCGTGAATCGGGTGGCCTGTCAGGAGCCGTCTGCGCCGCACCATAGGTACCCGGGTCAAGCCCGGGCACGCCGACTGTGTGGGTGTGAGGGGCAGGTCAGTCACCACCTTCTCCCCCATCACGGCGCTCGCGGACTTGATCCGCGAGCCTACCTTGTGTCGGCGGTGCAACTCCCATGGGGTGCAAGACCTACTCAGCCGCCGTCGCAACCTCCTGCTCGGCGGCGAGCATCTCCGCGACGATGCGGCGGTAGTGATTTGCACCGGCGTCGATGGCGATGCGGACCGGAGGGCGGTCGCGGGGTTGCAGTTCCTTGCGCTGGACGGCCTCCAGGATCGCCTTGTCCTCCGCGAAGGCCTTGCGCAACAGGTCGCTGATCCGTTCACCGGCTGCCGGGTCGTCCACTGCCGTGTTGCGCAGGTGCATCCAGCGGTCGATGGTCCGGGTGGCATTGACCGGGGTCATGAAATGCAATGCATGGATCTGGATGCCCTCGCCGCGCCGCTCCTCGGGCAGGGCCAGAGCCGTGTCGGCGCTGCCGAAGTCGATGGCGGCGATGCAGGGGGCATGCAGGTAGTAGTAGTGCCAGCGGTCCACATTGCCGCTGAAACCGCCATAGGCCTGGAAGAATCCGATGGGTGCGCTGTCGCGGATCCAGCGCGAGATCTCGACCATCCGGCCCTTGCGGCGCGCGCGGACCGGCACATCCTCGCTGTCCGGATTGCCCAGGGTCGTGGGGTGGACAAAGCTGACATGCGCCGGATCACAGAGGTTGTCGGCCACGTTCAGGTAATTGCTCTCGAACTCCAGTGCCTCCCCCTGATGCGCCGCCCAGCCGGTATCGGTGAACTCCGGCATGTCGAAGACCAGCGACGGGTCCGCCGCATCCTCCGCGCCCATCCAGATCCAGACGATGCCGTGCCGCTCATGGGTGGGATAGCGGCGCACCCAGGCCTGGGGCGGAATGCTGCGCTGTCCCGGCACCCGAACGCAGTGTCCGTCGGTGCCGAAGGTCAGTCCGTGATAGCCGCACTGCACCTGGTCGCCGATCCGCTTGCCCATGGACAGTGGCAGGGCGCGATGCGGGCATCGATCCTCCAGCGCCACGACCGTGCCATCGCTGCTGCGATAGAGCACGATCTCGTCTTCCAGGATCGTCGCAGTGGTGAAACCCTCACCGAACTCCGACGCGAAGCCCGCCACGTACCAGTGGTTCCGGACATATTCCATGGTCACCTCCAGGCCGTTTCAGGCGGCCAACCTGCCGTGTTTCATCCTGCAGCATCAGCAGGGCCGCATCCAGCAGACCAGCGGCACGCATCTGTTCTGCCTGCGCCATGCCCCGGTCCAGCGCCTGCCGTACATCGACTGCTGACAGCCTGCCGACCGCGACCGTGACCTGCCGTGTTCCAAGATCACTGTCGGGGTCGATGTCGGTTGCCGGACAGCGTCTGACTTTGGGGTGCGGACCGGTGTCCACGGCATTGGCGATCAGCGTTGCCGCCACATCAGCCATGGCGGCGCTGCGCGCGAGGACGGTCACATTGTCCGCGATGCCCAGTGACAGGGATCGCCCGTGACGGCTGCTGCTGGCGATGCCGCCAATCCGGTCATCCGCGCCGATCAGCACCCGGTCGATGATCCGCAGCCGTGGCGGGGGTCCGGCAATGCCGCTGACGACGGATTGCTCCTCCGCCAGCCAGAGCGCGATATCGCCGCCGTTGTTGACATGCAGACGCCGCAGATGCGGCGCGGCGGCCAGGATCGCAGCGCAGATTTCGTCCGCAACGGCTCCGGCAACGGCGGCCATCGGTGTCACGAAGGTCGCGGCATGGGGCTGGACGGCGGCGGCCATCCGCCGTGCGACGGGGCCGTTCAGGGCCACGCCTGTCCCGGGACACGGCCGGCGCAGGGCCGGCAGTTCCTCCACCAGCACCGCAAGCACATCGCGAAACCGTTCCTCAGCAGTCTGCCAGGCAGTGCGCACCGATGGCGCAGGGCCGTCGGCGTCGATGACAAGATCAATGGGTCCATGCTGCAGGTGCAGCCGTCTGCCGTCAGACAGCAGGGCAACCTGTGGACCCGGCGCCATCAGTCGTCCCGCCTGCGCTGGCCCGCAGGCCAGGGATTGCCCTGACGGTGCGCCACCCGGCGCTGACCATCCTTGCCCAGCACCTCGGCGAGGTCCTTCACATGGTCGCCATGACCGCCGAGCGCCAGATAGTCGTCGCGCGACATGGTGAACTCGATAGGAGCCACGATGGCCGGGGTCGGAACATATCCGAAGGAATTGCTGGGCATCCGGCTGACATCCGCCATCACGGTGATGCCGCCACCGGGCCAGCGATAGACCGGCGCGCCACCACAGGTCACATTGGTGACCGCGTCAGCCACCGATCGCGTCAGCCGCACCGGATTGCGGGTGACACCCGCACGCAGGGAACCGCCCGCGCCGCCCATGAACAGCACCGAGCAGAGGGCCGGCTCGCAGTTCTCCGCGATCAATTCGACCGACGGGCGCAGGCTGTCGGGCAGGTCATGCTCCACCGGCTTCAGATCGTCGTCCAGGACGTAGTAGCCAAATTGCTCTCCGGTTGTGGAGACCATCATCATGGTCAGGCCCGGGCGCGCCTTCTTCGGGTCCCAGGCTCCCAGGATCGTCAGCGGGTCGGAAACATTGGTGCCACCCCAGCCGGTGCCCGGCTCCGCCACCTGGAAATAGCGGCCGGGGGTGGAGCGGCGGCCCATGATGCGGATGCCCGTGTCGGGCCAGTCGAGCACCTTGCCCGCCTGATGCTCCGAGACGACGCCGGTGATGTGGTCATCGACCACCACCACCTCGTCCACCAGCCCTTGCCACTGGGTCGCGAACATGCCGATGGTGGCGGAGCCGCAGCCGACGCGCATCCGGTTCTCCCGCGTGCCATTGACGACGGGTGGCTGTCCGGCCTGAACCGTGATTTCCACGCCGCCGTCGACAGTCATGTCGACGGCCTTGCCGTTGCACAGGTCCATCAGGGTGCTGCATGTGACGCGGCCTTCCTTCTTGCCGCCGCCGGTCAGGTGATGCACGCCGCCCAGCGACAGCATCTGGGAGCCATATTCGCCTGTCGTGACGTGCCCGACGGGTTCCCCGTCCACCCGCACCAGATTGCGTTCCGGTCCCAGATGGCGGTCAGTGTCGATCTTCACCTTGGCACCGCAGTAGCTGAAGATTCCCTCCGTCACGATGGTCACCATGTCGATCCCCTCGACATCCTGACTGACGATGAAGGGGGCTGGCTTGTAGTCGGGATAGGTCGTGCCCGCGCCGACAGCAGTGATGAAGCTGTCGCCAGGGCGGACCAGCTCGCCGTCCCAATCTTCCGCCCCGTCCAGAAACGGCACCAGACGACCCTCCGCGTCCCGCACGCGCTGCACCACGGTCAGTGGATCGACGCGGATCAATTCCCCATCCTCCACCGCATAACGGTCACAGGCCCCGGAGCGTCCCTCCGCGATGAAACACATCACCGGACAGGCATCACACCTGATCTTCCCGTCCTTGCGCACCACGTCAGTCATTTGCGGTCCTCCGTGCGGCCCGGATGGCGGTGAGGATGCGGTCGGGGGTGGCGGGGGTGGTGGTCACGATGGCCCCGGTGGCGTCGCGGATGGCGTTCAGGATGGCGGGCGCGGTCGGGATCAGCACGTGCTCGCCCAGACCCTTTGCGCCATAGGGGCCTTCGGCATCCGGCACCTCGATGATGATCGATTCGATTTCCGGTATGTCGCCGATGGTCGGGATCAGGTAGTCGTGCAGGTTCTCCGTCCGACCGGGCTGATAGTCCTCCATCAGCGCCATGCCGACGCCCTGGGCGATGCCGCCCTCGATCTGGCCCTGGACAAGCTGCGGATTGATCGCGCGGCCCACATCATGTGCCGCCGTGATGTGGCGCAGTTTCACGGTCCCCAGTTCGCTGTCCACTTCCAGTTCCACCATCTGCGCCCCATAGCCATAGAGCGCGTAAGGTTCCCCCTGACCGTTCTCGTCCAGAGGTGCCGTAGGCGGATCGTAGGTTTCCGCCACACGGAACACGAAGCCTTCCGCGTCGACGGGCAGTGTCGCGGGATCAAGCCTGCGTTCCGCGCCGCCATCGCGCAGTACGACCTTGCCGCCGGTCAGGGTGATTTCCGCCGCGTCGCTGACATTGCCGTGGCGCAGCAGCGCCTCCCGCAGCGCCAGACCGGCCAGCATCGCGGCCTTGCCGGAGACGAAGGTCTGGCGGGAGGCGGAGGTCTTTCCGGCATCCGGTGTGACATCCGAATTGCCGACAAACATCTCCACATCGGTGGCCGCGACCCCCAGCGCCTCCGCGAAGATCTGGGTGATGACGGTGTTCGATCCCTGGCCGATATCCACCGCGCCCTGGTGCAGCCGGACGGTCCCGTCCACCCGCAGCCCCGCCTTGATGGTGGAGGGGTTGGGCAGGGAAGTATTGCCGCAGCCGTACCAGCAGGTGCCGAGGCCAACACCGCGCCGCAGCGGGGAGGCCGGATTGTCCCTGTTCCATTGCGCTGCCGCAGTCCTGGCCCGCGCCCAAGGTTCCTGCAGCGCGGTGAGGCAGGCATGAATGCCGACACCGGTATCGAAGTGCTGGCCGGTGACCGTTGGCTGGCCGTCAAGCAGCGCGTTCCTCAGGCGAAATTCGAGCCGGTCGATGCCGCAGGCATCCGCCAGCCGGTCAAACAGGGTCTCCTGCGCGATGGCTGCCTGTGGCACGCCAAAACCCCGGAAAGCACCGGAGACGGGGCCATTGGTGTGCAGGGCGACGGCACGGGCGCGATAGGCCGGAATATTGTAGGGGCCGGAGGCATGAACGGGCACCCGATTGGCAACGGTCGGTCCCCATGACGCATAGGCCCCGGTGTCGAAGTCGCCCTCGAACCGCAGCCCCATCAGCTTGCCCTGTGCATCCGCGCCGACGTTCACCGTCATGCGGGCCGGATGGCGCTTGGTGGTGGATCGCATGGATTCGGGGCGTGTGTAGCAGATTCGGCAGGGCCTGCCGGTGATACGGGCCGCCAGCGCCAGGATCGGCTGGATCGAGACGTCGATCTTGGACCCGAACCCGCCACCCACGGCAGTCGGCGTAACGACAATCTGGTCCTCCGGCACGCCCATGATGGCTGCGACGGCTTCCCGGTCCATGTGCGGCGCCTGGGTGCAGGCCTGGATCTCGATGCGTCCGTCGTCGCGAATGAAGGCCGTGCCCGCCTCCGGCTCGATATAGCCATGTTCGACAAAGGCGGTGGTGAAACTGTCCCCGACGACATGCGCTGCGCCGGTCAGGGCAGCATCGATGTCACCGCGCGCCACGAAGCCTTCCACCAGCACATTGCCGGGCCGGCTCTGGTGCATCGGTTCGCTCGTCTTCGCGGTCTCCGTGGTCATGGTGGGGTCGAGTTCGGTCCATGAAACCGGAACTGCCGCAAGATCGAGATCCTGCAGCGCCTCGCGTTCACCGACCAGAGCCGCCACCGCTTCGCCCCTGAAACGTGTTTCACCGCCATGTGCGAAGACCGGCTGGTCCGCAAAGGGGGGGATGACACCGAAGAGGTTCTGTCCCGGAATGTCGCGGGCCGTGAACGCGGCGACCAGACCCGGGGTCGCGGCAACGAAGGCATCCAGATCGCCAATCCCGAAACGCGCCCGATGAAACGGGCTGCGGATCACCCGCACCAGCAGGGCATCATGCGGCGACACATCATCACCGAACCGGTCCGTCCCCAGCACCTTCGGCACGCCGTCGAGCCTTGGGATGGCAGCGCCGACACCCTTGCCGCGGCTTTCGATCCGCGTCCCGGCATCCATGACGGCATCGATGATGCGGCGGTAGCCGGTACAGCGGCACAACACACCGCCCAGAGCGTCCTGGACCTGCGTCTCGCTCGGCTGTTTCACCGCATTCAGCAAGGCCGTAGCTGCGACCAGCATCCCCGGTGTGCAGATGCCGCACTGCGCCGCGCCATGATCCAGGAAGCTGCGCTGCAGACGGCTCATGGTGCCATCGCGCGCCAGCCCCTCCACGGTGGTGACGGACCGGCCCGCAACCTGCGCAACGGCGGTCATGCAGGCGCAGACCGGCGCGCCGTCGATCAGCACGGTGCAGGCCCCGCAGTCACCGGCGTCGCAACCGACCTTCGTGCCCTTCAGGGCAAGTTCCTCCCGCAGGACGGACGTCAGTCGGGTTGCGGGATCTGAGAGCGCCTCCACAGGTTGGTCATTGACCGTGAAACGAATGCCTTCGACATGCCCGGCCAGTTCCGCACCCATGCTCATGACGCGATCTCCGCCAGCGCGCGGATCGTGCAGGTCCGGGCGGCGTCGCGGCGGTATCCTGCGCTGGCCCGCACGTCATCAATGGGTTTCAGATCGGCGAAGTGCTCCGGTTCCACGCATTTCTCCCATGGCTCGCCAGTGTCCCGCGCGATCAGGGCGCGTTCCAGACTGGCCAAGCGACGGGCCACCACCGAACAGGAACCGACAGCGACGGCAGCGTCGCCGTCTGCCAGTCGCGCCGCGACCATGGCGATGGAGATGACAAGGTAGCGGCGGCTGCCCAGCTTCACGAAACTGCTGCGCCCCGCCGCGCTGGCCGCCGGGATGTGCAGTGCCACCATCATCTCATCGGGCTGCAGTACCGTCTGGCGATTGCCCTGAATGAAGTCCTGCAGCGGCATTGTTCGGTGCCCGCGTGCCGCGGAGGCCAGTTCGACCACCGTATCCAGGATCAGCAGTGGCGGCACGCCATCAGCGGCGGGTGAGGCGTTGCACAGGTTGCCGGCTACGGTGGCAGCGTTCTGGATCTGTATCGATCCGACTTCCCGCGCGGCGGCCTTCAGCGCGTCAAAGGCGGGGGGCAGGTCGTCGGCACGCACGATATCTGTCCAGGTGGCCGTGGCCCCGATCCGCCAGCCCGTGTCGGTACGCGTGACGCCGCGCAGGTCCGGGATGCCGGAAATGTCGAGCAGCGGACGGCTGAAGGGTCGCTCCACATGCGCCGGAAACAGGTCGGTGCCCCCGGCCAGCACGTGCCAGTCCCGGGTGGCCAGCAGGTCCAGGGTCTCGGTCAATTCCTTCGGTCGTGTCAGGCGCATTGATGGGGCCGCGTTTTCATGGTGTTGCGGACAGCATGGCGGAGCGTCACTCTATCTTCAATGCAAGTGAGCATGTGACCGGGGAGGGTCTTCAGGATGCAGTTTGGATTTACCGAGGAACAGGAAGCGTTCCGGGACACCGCGCGGCGGTTCAGTGCCGATCACCTGGCACCCCGCTACCAGTCGCGTGAGAGCCAGGACGGGTTCGAGGCGGGTTTGCTGGCGTCGATGGGCGAGATTGGACTGCTGGGTGCCGACCTGCCGGTCGAGTTCGGTGGCTCCGGCGTCGATGCCGTGACCGCGGGCCTGCTGATGCATGAGGTGTCTGTCGGGGACATGAATGTTGCCTACGCGTTGCTGCTCGCCTCCCTGCTGGGAGACATCGTGGCGCGTCATGCTGATCAGGAAGTCCGGCGCAGGGTCCTGCCGCCGGTCTGTCGGGGTGACAGCATGATCGCGCTGGGGTTGACGGAGCCGCGTGGCGGATCAGACGCAGCAAACCTGATCTGCAAGGCGGAACGGACCAACGAGGGCTACGTCCTGAACGGTGAAAAGACCTCCATATCCTGTGCCACGCAGGCGGACTGGATCATCGTCGCGGCACGGACCAGTGGCACCGATGACGGTGCCCGTGGTGTCACTGCCTTCCTGGTGCCGATGGATGCGAAGGGGGTTTCGACATCGAAGTTCGATGATGCCGGCGCGCGGGTGGTCGGTCGCGGCTCCGTCTTCTTCGATGACGTGCGGATCGAAGATCACATGCGTCTCGGCGCAGAGGGAGCGGGCTTCAGGGAAGTCATGGCCGGTTTCGACTATTCGCGGGCTCTGATCGGCCTGCAGGTGCTGGGTTGTGCCCGCGCCTCGCTGGAGGAAACCTGGGAATGGGTGCAGCAGCGCCAGGCCTTCGGCAATCCGATCGCGAAGT
Organism: Minwuia sp.; assembly: GCA_029213165.1. GTDB lineage: Bacteria > Pseudomonadota > Alphaproteobacteria > Minwuiales > Minwuiaceae > Minwuia. The sequence continues at coordinate 3,315 of JARGNO010000022.1, read as the reverse complement.
ATCAGGGGGTGACCCAGCCTCTGGCAGAGGCGGAGACGAAGATGCGGGCTGCCGAACTGCTCTGCTATCAGACGCTCTGGTTGCGTGACCAGGGCCTGCCCCACACGGCAGAAGCGGCAATGTGCAAGTGGTTCGCGCCCCAGGTGGCATTCGAGACCGCGCACCAGTGCCTGCTGCTGCATGGCCACATGGGTTACGCGATGGACCTGCCACACCAGCAGCGGCTGCGTGATATCATGGGCTTGCAAATCGGGGATGGAACTGCCCAGATCCAGAAGATGATCATCTCGCGGGAGAAGATCGGCAAGGTTGCGGTTCCCTACGCATGACTGGAGGTGTCGAGAACATGGTGGATACAGCGGAATTCGAGGCCGGACTGGCCCGGGATGGATATGAGAACGCTGGGGTCAAGTCACTTGAACCAGGCTGTCACAACGACGCCCATGCCCATGAATTCGCTGTCCGGGCCATGGTCGTTGAAGGCGGCATCAAGCTGACCTTCAACGGGGAGGAACGCAATTATGGTCCCGGCGACATCGTGGTCATGGATGCGGGCTGCGAGCATGTGGAGGATGTGGGACCAGAGGGACTGAAGTTCCTCGTGGGCAGGAAACACTGATCCTGGCGGAGATCGATCCGTACTGGCGACAGGTCCCATCGCTCGATTTCGAAGCGGATGGCCTCGCCTTGCTGGATCTCTGGCAGAGTCTTCGCACCTCGTCGGACGGGCGAATTCCGCACCGGCAGACTTTCAGCCCGATGGACCTGGTTTCGATCCTGCCTTCCCTCGCGGTCGTCGATGTGTTGCAGGATGGAACGGCCTTCCGCTATCGGCTGGTCGGCAGCCAGATAGTGGAAATCGCAGGCCGCAATGCCACGTGGCTGATGCTCGACGGCGACCTCTACGGCACGGAGCGGTCGCGGATGATTGCTCCCTACAGGTCCGTGGTCCGGGAACGCGCACCGGTGCAGACACGTTCACAGGTGCTGTTCGCCGACACCTGGCATGCATCGGACAACCTGTTCGTGCCCTTCACGACGACCGGAGATGCCGTCGACCAGATCATCGTCAGTGTTCATCTGGCCGACAGCACCGCCGCCCGCAATGATCAGGGTGGGGAGATTGCAATCCTGCGGGATCTAGTGGTCTGAGGACTTCCGATGCCTACTCGGTGGCCTCGTTCCAGCGTTCCTGAAAGGCATCGACCGCGTCACTGAAGGATGCCTTCAGGCGGTCCCAGCGGTCGGCTGAACCTTCACGCATTTCCTCCAGCTTCCCGGCAGCGTCCTCGCGCAGCTCCTTCAGTTCCGCAACCCGCTGATCCAGGGCTTCGCGGGCATCACCCGAGGCATCCGCTGCCTCGTCACTCAGGGTCTCGATCCGCTCATCAAGGGCATCGATCAGTTCCTCGGCCTTCTCGACGGCCTGATCCTTCTTCTCGACGGAGTAGTTCTGGACTGCCGACCATGCTTCCCGCAGTTCCTCGCGGGTCTGCTTGCCGGTCTCGCTGGCAAGTGCCGCAGAACCGGCAGCGAGAACACTGGCCGAGGTCAGGGCGGCGATCATCGTTTTGCGAATGCGATTCATGGCGGTTGCCTCCATGGACAATGAACTCAAGTCACTGGCGTCCATATGGTCACGTGGCTTCGCGTTTGAAGGTCCGGTCTCAGGCGTCGCCCCGCATCAGCCGTCGGGCGGTCGCCGGGTCGGCGAGCGGGCGACCCAGGGTTCCGGCGGCTTCCGCGGCCTGTCGGACAAGGGCGGCATTGTCAGGTGCAATGCTGCCATCGGCCAGCTGCATGTTGTTCTCGAACCCCACCCTGGCATGGCCGGAGAGTTCCAGCGCCCGTGCCGCACATGCGCTTTCCTGCGCGCCGAAGGCACAGACCGACCAGAGCCAGCCGGCGTGATCGGGCGTGGCCTGCATGGCCGCCAGAAACGGATCGATATCGGCAGGTTCCGACTGCTGATCCTTGCTGTAGCGGCCAAGGACGAAGAGCACGTTCGGTTGTCCCTGTGGAATGGCCTTCCGCTGCCGCAGGCGCTGGAAGCGCTGAACGTCGGTGTCGTCATAAAGGATGTGCTGCACCATGATCCGCTGTTCGTCGGCAAACGTGAGGAATCGCGCGAAGGCATCCACCGCCGCCGCGTCCGTGTCATCGGGCACGAACTCCCTGAGGCCGAGCGATACGGCTTCCGGGGCGAGTTCGCGCATGGCCGCAAGTTGGGCCGGTGCCTGATAGATGCCCGCCGCCTCGCTGGTGGCCTGCACGATCAGGTCATCGCCGACGGCGGCGCGGATCGCAGTGATCGCCTGACGATAGAGGCCGGGGTCGAGGCTGTGGCGCTGGCCCGAGTCGCGGACATGCAGGTGGATCATCGCGGCACCGGCATTGCGGCAGGCACGTGCGGTCCCGGCAAGTGTCGCGGGCAATACGGGCAGGGCGGCGTGATCCCCGGTCGTGCGGCGTGCGCCGTTCGGTGCGACGGTCAGGATCGCGGGCTGTGCGGGCATGGAAAGCCTCCGTCAGAAGAATGCGCCACGTGCGGAAACGGGCCAGATCCGTTCCACCACGTCACCGCGATAGCCGACATACCAGTCGTGCAGGTTGATTGTGGGGTCGCAGTGCCCCGGCACCAGACGCAGTTTCCGGCCCAGCGCAAGCCGGGTGCCCGGGTCGAGACGCAGGGTGCCGTGTTCGTCCGATGGCCCGGCATAGGTCGCGCCGGGCTGGTCCATGACCAGCGGCAGACCGGATTCGAAGCTGGTGGATTTCAGACCGACATCGCAGATCGCGGTACCGGCACGGGCCGTGCTCATGATCGTGGTCAGCAGGAACAGGCTGTGTTCGAAACGGCTGTCCGGTGAGCCGTCCGGTCCCAGATTCCGGGCATAATCCGCGTCCATGAAGGCATAGGATCCGGCCTGGAGTTCCGTCCAGAGGCCGGATCCGGCTTCATGTGGCGCTGTGCCGGTGCCCGCACCTGTCACCGTCGGACAGGCAATGCCCGCTGCTTGCAGGAGGTCGAGCATCGTCTGCACGGCACCGGCGGCGTGGCGGATCGCGCCCGCCCGCTCCCCCGCGCCCCGGATGTGCTGAGCCTTGCCGTGATAGGCCTGGATCCCGGCGAACCGCAGCCCCGGCGAGTCACTGATCTGGCGGCACAGCGCCACGGCCGCCGCGTCAGCGGGTACGCCACAGCGTCCCATGCCCACATCGATCTCCAGATAGACATCCAGCCCGACATCCGCCTGGCGTGCGGCGGCGGACAGGTCGGCGATATTCGTTGCATCATCGGCGCAGACCCCGATT
>JARGNO010000021.1 GCA_029213165.1 Minwuia sp. | reverse complement strand
GGACGGACGTGGTACCAGCGGCCTGTCACTGCCCAAGACCAATTGGGCCAACACGCGGGATGAAGGCCCGTTCGAGGCCTATGCGGTGACCTGTGGCATCACCTTCACCTTCGGTGGATTGCGCGTGACCGACGAGGCACAGGTGGTTGATACCGACCATCGACCGATCCCTGGCCTCTATGCGGCGGGTGAACTGGTCGGCGGCATCTTCTATCACAACTATCCGGGCGGCACCGGCCTGATGTCCGGCGCGGTCTTCGGCCGTGCGGCAGGCAGCGCCGCCGCGCGGGCATTGCAGGAGGCCTGAACCCATGCAACTGAACGAAGACCAGACCATGATCCGTGATGCCGCGCGTGCCTTTGCGCAAGGGGAGCTCGCCCCCGGTGCCATGGAACGGGATCGCACGGGTGAGCCGCCGCTGGACCTGCTGCGGCAGATGGGCAACCTCGGCCTGATGGGCATGACAGTGCCGGAGCAATGGGGCGGTGCAGGGGCCGACATGACGTCCTATGTGCTGGCCCTGATGGAAGTGGCTGCTGCGGATGGCGCGGTATCCACGGTCATGAGCGTCAACAATTCCCCCTGCTGCGCCGCGCTGATGCGCTATGGCAACGACAGACAGCGGGAGCAGTGGCTGCGGCCGCAGGCCTCCGGCGAGATCATCGGGGCTTTCTGCCTGACAGAGCCGCAGGCGGGCTCCGACGCCTCCAACCTGCGCACCCGCGCGGTGCGGAAGGGGGATCGCTGGGTACTCAATGGCGTGAAGCAGTTCATCACCTCCGGCTCCATCGGCGGCGTGGCGCTGGTCTTCGCGGTGACTGATCCGGAGAAGGGGTCGAGAGGTATCTCGGCCTTTCTGGTGCCAACGGACACGCCCGGTTACCGGGTGGCGTCGAAGGAGCAGAAGCTTGGTCAGCGGTGCTCCGACACCTGTCAGATCGCCTTCGAGGATTGTGAGGTCCCGCTGGAGAACCTGGTTGGGGAAGAAGGTCAGGGCTATCGCATCGCCTTGGCGAACCTGGAAACGGGCCGGATCGGCATCGCCGGGCAGTCCATCGGCATGGCCCGCGCCGCATATGAGAAGGCGGTCGATTATGCGCGGGAAAGAACCGCCTTCGGCAAGACCATCGTCGAGCATCAGGCGGTCGGATTCCGGCTGGCGGACATGAAGACCCGGATCGAAGTGGCGACCCAGATGCTGTTCCATGCGGCTGACCTGAAACAGCGGGGCGAACCCTGCCTGTCGGAAGCATCGATGGTGAAGCTCTTCGCCTCCGAAATGGCCGAACAGGTCTGCACCGATGCGATCCAGATCCACGGTGGCTATGGCTACGTCGCCGACTACGAGGTGGAACGCATCTACCGCGACGTCCGCGTCTGCCAGATCTATGAAGGCACGTCCGACGTGCAACGCCTGGTCATCGCCCGGCAGATCGCGGCGGGGTGAGACTTTTTTTCTCGCTGACGTGTCGAGAAACGCGATTCCGGAACGTCTCTTGGGGTGAAGCGGGCGATGATCGCCCGTAGCATTCAAGGAACAGAGACAGGGAGACCGGGAAATGGGTCAGTTCATGTTGCTGCTGCACGATGATGCGAAGGACGATGCGGAACTGTCAGCAGCCGAGATGCAGGACATCATCGCGCGCTACCGGACCTGGAGCCAGAAATGGCGGGAATCCGGACATTTGACTGGTGGAGAGAAGCTGATGGACGATCCGGGACGGATCATCCGCAGCGGTGCACCGGGGCAGGGGATGATCGTTTCAGACGGACCATACAGCGAGACCAAGGACGTGATTGGCGGCTATTTCCTGATCATCGCCGATGACTATGCGGCCGCAGAAGCCATTGCACGCGGCTGTCCCCATGCCGAACGCGGCAAGCCCATCGAGATCCGCCAGATTCAGACCATGGACTGATCATGACCGGCGTTCCCGACTCTGCGGTGGAGAAACTGGCTGACCAGTTGTTTCGCCGGGAGTCGGGCCGCATGACAGCAATTCTGCTTGGCCGGTTTGGCCCTGCGGCGGTCGATGATGTGGAGGATATCGTACAGGAATCGCTGTTGCGCGCCTGCCGGACATGGCCGTGGAAGGGCATTCCCGACAATCCGGCTGGATGGCTCTGGCGCGTGGCGGAGCGGTTGGCCCTGGACCGGATGCGCCGTTCGGGCCGTACAGAATCCGACGCGTTGCTCTGCGACGTCGGTGATGGCCGGTTACCAGTCGATCTGCTGGTTGCGGACGAGGAACTGCGTCTGCTGTTTCTCTGCTGCGATCCGGTCAACGGCCCGGAGACATCGGTTCCACTGACCTTGCGGCTGGCCTGCGGTTTCAGCACACGGGAAATCGCGGCCGCGCTGTTGCTGGACGAAGCAACTGCGGCGCAGCGGATCTCGCGGGGCAAGGCCCGACTGCGCAAGCTGGGCTCAGTCGAGATAACGGCGCTGCCGGGTGGTGATGTCGCCGAGCGATTGCATCCGGTTCTCAACACCCTCTATCTGCTGTTCAATGGCGGATACGGTGGCAATGACCAGATCCGCTGGATCAGGGAAGAACTGTGTGTCGAGGCAACCCGGCTGTGCATCCTGCTGACGGGGCATTCAAGGACAGCGGCACCTGAAGTGCTGGCCCTGGCGGCGTTGTTCCATCTGCTGACCGCAAGATTGCCCGCCAGGCAGTTTCATGGTGATCTGGTGGATCTGGAATTCCAGGACAGGGGACTTTGGGACAGGCGTCTGATCAGCAGCGGTCTGCGCTATCTGGAAAAGTCACGAGGCAATGCCGCGCCGACAGCCTGGCATCTGCTTGCAGGCATCGCGGCGGAACATGCTCGGGCGACGCACTGGCCTGACACCGACTGGCCGTCGATCCTCGCCTACTATGATCAGCTTGTCGTCATGTCGAACGACCCTGTCGTGGCCCTGAACCGCTCGGTTGCCGTGGCACAGGTCTCAGGCCCGGCTGCGGGACTGGCGGCGGTGCCTGAAGGTGCTGCACTGCAGGATTATCACCTGTTTCACGCCACCCGTGCCCGCTACCTGCGCGATCTCGGACGATCGACAGCCGCCAATGCGGCTATCGATCTCGCTATCGAGTTGGCCCCGAATGATGCTGTGCGTCGCCATCTGATGAAATACCGGACTCCATTGCAATCGTGATGATTGACGAAACGGAATCCCGGTCCAGTCAGGTCGGCGGCTTGCAGCGTCAGTCGATCTCATAGACCTGTGGCGAAGGGGACCCGATTTCGAAGATTGTAAATGGCCCTGACTTGATCCCTGACATACCCGGAGACCCCTGCGGCATCCCCGGCAGCGTGATGCCCACGATCTTCGGTTGGTCATTGAGCAACCTCAAAATACTTGCAACCGGAACGTGACCGCTTACGACGTAGCCATCTATCATCGAGATGTGGCAGCCTTGGAACTCCTCGGGGATTCCGGCCATTCTGCTCATCTGTGCAAGCTCGTGCGTCGGCTTGACGACGACTGTGAAACCGTTCTCCCGCAGGTAGGTCGCATAGTTCTCGCAGCACCCGCACTGAGGGTTCTTGAAGAGCGTGGCTTCGACAGAGTGATCCTTCGCGAATGCAGGAAAGGCTGCCGAGATCAGCAGCGTCGCCAGAACCAGTGAAAGCAGTCTACGCATAATGGGTTCTCCCTTGAGTCAGTTCAGTTGACACGAATGACGCCCATCATTCCCGCGGCCTGATGTTCGAGAATGTGGCAGTGAAACATCCAGTCGCCGGGATTGTCGGCGACCAGCGCGATGTCGATCTTCTCTCGTGGAGCCATCATCACGGTGTCCTGCCATTCCTGGTGTCGCGTTGGAATACCGTCTCGTGACAAGACCCTGAACGAATGGCCGTGCAGATGAATCGGATGGTGCCAGGCAGTTGCGTTTGTCATGGAAATCACATGGCTGCGGTCTCGATCCAGCATCAGGAAGGGCTCCATGAAATGCCCCTCTACGGACATGCCGTTGACGGACCAGATTCCTGAACGCCTCATCATGTTCATCATGCCACCGGAGTTTCCGGCTCCCATGCCTCTGCCCATCATTCCGCCATTGAAGACGACCTCGTGTCTGCTGGCCCCCCTTGTCAATGGTTCGGGGATCGGGTTCGGCGGAAGATCCATTTTCCAGTCCGGTGCTTCTGACCTGAGTGGAGTGGACGCATAGTTGAATTCGGAAAGCTGGTATTCTAGGCCTCTGTAGAATCGGTCCGTGATTGCGAAACGGCTACCGGGTTCACCGTGCATGTCCAGGATGATATCTGCCCGCATGGCCGGACCAAGAAGAACCAGCCCGTCCTTCGGTGAGTGCGGACTGACGGGTTGGCCGTCGAGAGCAATGATGGTTGGCGCGTGTCCTTCAAAATCCAAGGAGAATATCCGCGCGTTGGCGGCATTTACCAGTCGAAGGCGAATACGCTCCCCACCACGAACCGAAAGGCCGGCTGGCGGGCGGCCGTTGATCGTGACGGTGTTTCCGACCCTTCCGTTGTGGGCCATGTCGTGCCGGTTGCCGAAATCGTCACGGATCAGGCCATCCGGTCCCAGTCGCCAGTCATCCAGTATCCAAGTGAGGTCGCGGTCTGCGCGGACTGGATCCGGTTCTTCGACTATCAGCGGTCCATACAGGCCGCGACCGACCTGTTCGTAGCTGCGATAGTGCGGATGATACCAGTAGGTGCCGGCATCGACGGCATCAAACTCATAGACAAAATTCCCGTCTGGTGGGATGGGGGCCTGGGTAACGTGGGGGACACCATCCATTGCGTTAGGCACCCGAACGCCATGCCAGTGGACGGTGGTAGGCTCTGCTAGACCATTGGTTACCCGCACGCGAACCCGGTCACCCTGACGAACGCGCAGTTCCGGGCCGGGGACACTGTTGTTGTACGTCCAGACATCAGTCGGACCAGAGAGTCGTGCGTCGGGAACGGCCCTGTTCGCGGCTGCGCGCAGGTGAAACTCACGGACCGGCCTGTTGCGGGGGGCTGCTCCCAGGGACGCGGGCATGAGCCCCATTCCCATGCTGGTCATGAGAACCGACAGAAGCTTGCGGCGCGATAACGCCACACTATTTGCATAGAGCATCTTGAGAGGATTTCCTGAAGTGTGGCACCAGCCGACGCATGGACGGGGTGCCGATGTTCATCCTGTCACCATGGCGCGATCAGCCATGTGTGAATGAAAGCCGGTCTGACCGGAATCAGTCCAGGATGATCACTTTCGGAGGGAATGGTTCCGGACGCGTCTGGCGCGTGCTCGCGGTGTCGGCGGTATCAAGGTAGGCGAGTCGATAGGTTGAGGGGGCAGTCTGCTCAGGATCCGAAACCGTGATCATGTGAAAGGTGGCGCACAACTCACTACATGACATTTGTGACAACTCGCCATGTTCGCAAGCTGTGCATTCGACGAAGCCCATATCAGCACCGGAAGCGAACAGCACTTGCTGTTCCGGGCTTGCAGGCACAGCAGATTGGCCGATCTCAGCAGTGCCGAAGATCACCGGGAACGCGAATGCAACGATAAGCAAGACCAGTCTCATGGTTGAACTGCTTAGCTTCAGCCGTCGTACATGTCCATTCACGATCTATTGCAGGAAGGGGTCCTGCTTTCATAGTTCGCTGCGGCCAGTCTTGATGCCGAAGCTTCCGGCAGTAACCTACCAGCTGTTGCGCAGTTCGCGCAGCTTCAGGAAGACCTCGCGCGGGGTCGGGTCGTCGGGCAGGTCGGGGAAGCTCTTGCGCAGTTCCTCGATCACCGAGCGGCTGCGCAGGCGGAAGAAGGTATTGACCTCCTTTTCCTGTCCCATGGTCGTGACCAGGGCCTGATCGGGGTCCTGGTTCTCGACTTCTGCCAGCAGTTCCTTCGCGCGGGCATTGTCGGGTTCCCGGTCCAGCGTGAATTTCAGGTTGCCGATCAGATATTCATGGCCCGGATAGAGCAGGGTGTCGTCGGGCAGGGTGTCGAGTTGCTTCGCGAAGGTCTCGTACATCTGTTCCGGATGGCCGCCATTGTGGCAATTGCCGGCACCGGCATTGAACAGTGTGTCGCCGCTGAACAGCGACGGCTGGTCGGTGTGGGTCTTCAGGCAGATGTGGCACATGGTATGGCCGGGGGTGTCCAGCGCCTCGATCTCCACCGTCTTGCCGACCTTGATGACGTCACCCGCCACCAACCCGCGATCAATGCCGCGAATGCTGTCCTTGGCGTTGGCGTGGGCCAGCAGCTTCGCGCCGGTGGCGGCAATGACCTGGCGGTTGCCGCCGGTGTGGTCGCCGTGTTCATGCGTGTTCAGGACCTGGGTGATCTGCCAGCCCATCTGCTTCGCCTTCGCCAGACATTTCTCGTGGTCCAGCGGATCAATGGCCATGGCCTCACCGGTTTCCGGGCAGACGATCAGGTAGTTGAAGTTCCGATAGTTGTTTCCGGTCCAGATCTGTTCGACGATCATCTTGCTGCGGCTCCGCGTGGTTTGGTTGCTGTCCGCAGTCCAACACGCAGCGCCCGCCGGGGCAATCCCCCGACGGGCGCTTTGGTGGATGTCTTGCAGGGGCGGCCGCCTCAGAAGCTCAGCGAATCGGCCCGCAGCACGTAGTCCTTCAGTTCGCGGATCTGGCCCAATACCTTCTCCGGCACCGGTCCATCGACTTCGATGAAAGCCAGTGCGTCGCCGCCTGCGCTGGAACGGCCCAAGTGGAAGGTGCCGATATTGACGCCGGCCTCACCCAGAAGGGTGCCCAACTGGCCGATGAAACCGGGTTTGTCGTGGTTGCGCAGGTACAGCATGTTGGCGCCGATCTCCGCCTCCATGGCGATATTGTCAATCTCGACGACGCGCGGCTTTTCACCCGCAAACAGGGTGCCGCCGATGCAGCGGATGCCATGCCCGGTTTCCACGAAGACGCGGATGGCGGTCTGGTAGTCACCCGGGTTCTCGTCGCGCTCCTCGACAATGCGGATGTTGCGGTCCTTGGCCAGCACCGGCGCATTGACCATGTTGACCGAGTCCAGCAGCGGGGCCAGCAGACCCTGGATGACGATGGCCGACAGTGGCTTCACGTTCAGCGTCGCGACATGGCCCTGATAGGCGATGCGGATCGACTTGATGCCGGTGCGCACCGTCTGGCCCATGAAGGCGCCCAGCTGCTCGGCCAACTGCATGTAGGGACGCAGCTTCGGGGCTTCCTCTGCGGTGACCGAGGCCATGTTGAGGGCGTTCGTGACCGCGCCATGAACCAGGAAGTCTGCCATCTGCTCCGCAACCTGCAGTGCCACATTGACCTGCGCTTCCGTCGTGCTGGCGCCCAGATGCGGGGTCGTCACCACATTCGGATGGTTGAACAGGATGTTTTCCTTTGCCGGTTCGGTCTGGAACACGTCCAGGGCCGCACCCGCGACCTTGCCCGAGTCCAGCGCATCCTTCAGGTCCTGTTCCACGATCAGGCCGCCACGGGCGCAATTGATGATGCGCACGCCGTCCTTCATCTTTGCCAGGCTCTCGGCATTGATCATGTTGCGGGTCTGGTCGGTCATCGGCGTATGCATGGTGATGAAGTCGGCGCGGGCATAGAGCTCGTCCAGTTCCACCTTCTCGACACCGATTTCAGCCGCACGCTCGGGGCTGAGGAACGGATCGGCGGCGACCACCTTCATGCGCAGGCCCAGCGCGCGGCTGGCCGCGATGGCACCGATGTTGCCACAGCCGATGATGCCCAGCGTCTTGCCGGTCAGCTCGACACCCATGAACTTCGACTTCTCCCACTTGCCCTCATGGGTAGAGGCATTGGCCTGCGGGATCTGCCGGGCCAGCGCGAACATCATGGCGATGGCATGTTCGGCGGTGGTGATGGAATTGCCGAACGGCGTGTTCATGACACAGACACCTGCGGCCGTGGCGGCGGGAATGTCCACATTGTCGACACCGATACCGGCACGACCGATGACCTTCAGGTTGGTTGCCGCCGAGAGAATGTCGGCCGTCACCTTGGTTGCGGAGCGGATGGCGAGGCCGTCATAGTCGCCGATGATCGCCTTCAGCTCTTCCGGGCTGAGGCCGGTCTTCTCGTCATAGTCGACCCCCATGCGCTTGAACGTTTCCGCGGCGAGGGGGCTCATCTTGTCTGAAATCAGGACCTTGGGCATTGAATTGTCTCCGTCTTCCCCGCGCGCTGGCGGGGAAAGCTGTACACGTGATTTGGAAAGGAAGCGGGCAGGGCCGCGTCAGGAGGCTTCGGCGCGGACCTGCTGCCAGGCCCAGTCGAGCCAGGGCAGCAGTGCCTGCACGTCGGAGGTTTCGATGGTCGCACCGCACCAGATCCGAAGGCCTGCCGGGGCATCGCGGTAGCCGTTGATGTCCAGTGCCACGCCTTCGTCTTCCAGCAGGGTGGCGATGCTCTTGGCGATCGCGGCCTGTGCCTTCTCGTCCTGCCCGGTGAACCAGCCATCGGTGATGGCCAGGCAGACCGAGGTGGTTGACCGCGTCGCCGGGTCCTTCGCCAGGAAGGCGGCCCAATCAGACGCCGCGACCCATTCGGCAATGGCTTTCGTGTTGGCATCCGCCCGCGCGATCAGCCCGGACAGGCCGCCAACGGATTCGGCCCAGCGCAGGGCATCGATCTGGTCTTCCACGGCGATCATCGACGGGGTGTTGATGGTCTCCCCCTTGAAGATCCCCTCATTGATCTTGCCGCCCTTGGTCAGGCGGAAGATCTTCGGCATCGGCCAGGCAGGAGTGTGACTTTCCAGCCGCTCCACAGCACGCGGGCTCAGCACCAGCATTCCGTGCGCGGCCTCACCGCCCAGCACCTTCTGCCAGGACCAGGTGACCACATCCAGCTTGTCCCACGGCAGGTCCATGGCAAAGGCGGCGGAAGTGGCGTCGCAGATGGTCAGGCCCTTGCGGTCGGCGGGAATCCCATCGCCGTTGGGGACCCGCACACCCGAGGTCGTGCCGTTCCAGGTGAAGACAACGTCATGGTCGAAATCGACTTCGGCGAAATCGACAATCTCCCCATAGGGCGCTTCGATGACGCGGGCGTCGTCCAGGCGAAGCTGCTTCACAACATCGGTCACCCAGCCTGCGCCGAAGCTTTCCCAGGCCAGCATGTCAACAGGGCGTTCGCCCAGCAGCGACCACATGGCCATCTCGACCGCGCCGGTGTCGGAGCCGGGAACGATGGCAATGCGATAATCGTCAGGCAGGCCCAGGATCGCGCGGCTGCGATCCAGCACTTCCTTCAGTCTCGCCTTGCCGATGGCCGCACGATGGGATCGACCCACCGGAGCATTGGCGTAGATTTCAGGGGACCATCCGGGGCGCTTTGCGCAGGGACCGGACGAGAATTGAGGCGCCGCAGGGCGCACTTCTGGCTTCTTCATGATGGCGTTCCTTCCAGAACGAAGCGCCCCGTTGGGGGGGCGTGACCCGCCGCGGATATTAGGCGGCGACATTCGCTGGTCAACACGCGACACAGGCCTGCGACAATTGTGCGGCGCAACATGGTGAATGGATGGTGAACGCGGTCAGTCGAACGCGTCACCCATCCGTTTCCGGAAATCCCATGTGCTCAGTCGGTCCGGTGTGATGCGCAGGGTTGCCTCCTCGACCTTCCGGCCCAGCAACCACTTCGCGAAGTCGCTTTCGGGATCGCCGCCGTAGCGGATGATCAGGTCGCGCAGCTGGTCCTTGCCGTCGGGCAGGATCTCGGCCTGTCCCTGTCCCCGTACGCCGTAGTAGGGCGGGGCCTCGACCGATACCTCGAAGGCGCAGGCGCTGTTGTGGCGCAGCGCACGGACGATGTCGGCCTGCATCGGGGATGCGCACCAGAGGGCGTCGGCTTCCCAGGAAAACCAGACGGAGACGAGCATCGGGCGGCCTGATCCGGTGATTGCCGCCAGGCGCATCGGGACGGTTGTCGAGGTCAGGAAAGCGTCGATCCTTGTGCGGTTCCAGGGGCCATTGAGTTTCATGGCTTCAGGCCGCCCAGGAAACCGGCCAGGGCATCGACAACCGCAATGGGCTGTTCCTGCTGCACCCAGTGCCCGGCACCATCAATCAGGTGCAGACCCCGGAAATCGCTGGTCACGCACGGGCCCTGCATCGCATCCAGTGCGCCAGGAGATTGCTGGATACCCCAGTCGGAAGCGCCGGCGATGAAGGTGCTGGGAACGTCGATGGTGCGTCCGTGAAACAGTTCCATCTCGCCACCAATGTCCGGGTCAATGGCGCAGCGGTACCAGTTCAGTCCACCCTGAAAGCCGGTGCGGGCATAGGTCTCGGCATAGACGGCAAGTTCGTGGTCAGGCAGCCAGTCACATCCCGCGACCTGTGCCGGTGTCGGCATCTCCGGCGCAACCGTCTCGGGCATCGTCGCGGCATGATCCATGACGTAATAGGTCGGCAGTCGCGCCAGTTCCGTGGCGGTCCAGCCGGTCAGGGGAAAGGGGCGATTGCCGGGCCAGTCGGCACTCTTGGCGTGATAGTAGGCGCGCAGGAAGTCATGCAGTCCCTGTGGCGCGTCCCGCATGTCACGGTCCGCCTGAGGCTCCGAATAATACCACTGGTAGTGCTTGCGGGGGCGATCAAGTGCAGCCAGCGCAGCTGCCAGGTCCGGCTTCGCCTGGCCCCGGTCGGGTGCCGGTGGGCCGCCATAGGGCGCACTCATCAGGGCGACGGCGCGGAAGATGTCCGGTCGCAGCAGGGCACAATGCGCCGCAACAGGGGAGCCGAAGTCATGGCCGACAAGGGCGGCAACATGCATGCGCTCCAGTGCCGCCACGAGACAGACGATATCCCGCGCCAGGTTCATCATGCGGAAGCTGCGGACGTCACCATCATAGCGGTCATCCCAGCCGGTCGTGCCACCGTAACCGCGTTGGTCCGGGGCAACGACGTGATAGCCCAGTGCCGCGAGCGGCAGCATGACCTTGCGCCAGCTGTAGGCCAGTTCCGGAAAGCCGTGCAGCAGCAGGATCAGCGGGTCTGCGGGATCACCCGCCTCCAGCACCCGCATGTCGAGGCCATTGATGCCCGGCAGGTCTCGGGTGCGGATTCCGTCGGGCAGTTGCATGGCAGAGCTTTCTGAATCTGTCGATGAGAGAGGCATTGTTGTCCCGGCCAGACGGAAATGCCAACCCGGCCTTTGCCGGAGTGACCCGCACAATCCTGACCGACGTATCAGGGCAGCAATCCGGGAAGGGTGTTTCATGGCCAAGAAGAATCTGATCCTGATCATGGGCGACCAGCTCACCCCCCGCCTGCCTGCCCTGGCGGCGGCGGACAGGGCGCGGGATGTGGTGCTGATGGTCGAGGTGGCGGAGGAGACGACCTACGTTCCCCATCATCGCAAGAAGATCGCCTTCATCCTCTCTGCCATGCGCCACTTCGCGACCGAACTGACCGCCGCGGGCTGGCAGGTCGATTACGTGCGGCTGGACGACAGTGGCAACAGCGGCAGCTTCACGGGGGAGGTCAGGCGCGCCGTGGAGCGTCATGCGCCGGATCGGATCTGTCTGACCGAACCGGGCGAATGGCGTGTTTCACGCATGGTGGAAGGCTGGCCGGACACGCTTGGCCTGCCGGTCGATGTTCTGGCCGACAATCGCTTTCTGTGTTCGCGAGAGGCGTTCGCCGACTGGGCCGAGGGCCGCAAGCAACTCCGCATGGAATATTTCTATCGGGAGATGCGACGGAAGACGGGTCTGCTGATGGATGGCGACAAGCCGGTCGGCGGGCGATGGAATTTCGACCAGGAGAATCGCAAGCCCGCAGGCACGGACCTTTTCATGCCCCGCCCGCGCCAGTCCCGTCCCGACGACACGACACGTGCCGTGCTGGACCTTGTTGCTGACCGCTTTCCCGAAGGCTTCGGCGACCTGCAGCCGTTCTGGTTCGCCGTTACCCGGGCGAAGGCCGAACAGGCCCGCGACCACTTCCTGGCCGAGGCCTTGCCCCGCTTCGGCGACTTTCAGGATGCCATGCTGCGGGGGGAGGACTTCCTGTATCACTCCGTGCTCTCCCCCTATATCAACATTGGCCTGCTTGACCCGCTCGACCTCTGCCAAAGGGTGGAGAAGGCCTGGCAGGACGGGGATGTGCCCCTGAATGCGGCGGAGGGTTTCATTCGCCAGATCATCGGGTGGCGGGAATATGTGCGCGGCATCTACTGGCTGAAGATGCCGGACTATGCGGGGATGAACCATCTCCAGGCAGACCGGGACCTGCCTGCGTTCTACTGGACCGGTGACACGGGCATGGCGTGCGTGCGGGCCGTGGTCGACCAGACGAAACGTCAGGCCTATGCGCATCATATCCAGCGCCTGATGGTCACGGGCACCTTTGCCCTGCTGTCCGGGATCAACCCGCGCCAGGTGCATGAGTGGTATCTGTCGGTCTACGCCGATGCCTTCGAATGGGTTGAACTGCCGAACACACTGGGCATGAGCCAGTTCGCGGATGGTGGCCTGCTCGGTTCCAAGCCCTATGCGGCCAGTGGCAGCTATATCAACCGCATGTCGGACCACTGCGGGGATTGCAGCTATGATGTGAAACGGAAGTCCGGGGCGGGGGCCTGTCCCTTCAACCCACTCTACTGGGACTTTCTGGCGCGCAACGGAGAGACCTTGCGCAGCAACCCGCGCCTGAAGCCGGTGCACAGCACCTGGGACCGGATGAAGCCGGAAACGCGTGCCGCCTACCGTGAGAGTGCGAAGACGATCCTGGACGGTCTCGACACCCTGTGAGCGATTGTCGGGATGGGCGTCAGAGACCGAAGACCAGCAGGTAGAGGCCCAGCATCGCGGTGAGCCAGAGCACGCCCGTGCCGGGCTTCGATGTCTGGCTGACCAGCCCGCCGGGGCGGCCGAGACGACCGGCAACGCCGATGACATTGTTCACCCAGCCCCGCATGCCGCCAGTCAGCGCGCCTGAGGTTTCGCTGCCCCATTCCACGGTCGCGCGCCAGACCCGGTGCAGGGCGCGGCGATAGACCCAGTCGAAGTCCAGTACCGTGGATTTCAGTTCCGGCGGGTACAGCCCCGTCCGCATCAGCCAGGCGAAGGCGAGGGCGGAGAACAGCAGCAGTTGCAACTGTGTCACCACGTGCGATCCGGTGTAGGGCACGAAGTCAGTCTGATAGGGCAGGATGGCGTAGAGATAGCTGGGGAAGACGCCGATGCCGACGCAGAACACGGCCGCGATACCCATGGCCAGCAACATGTTCAGGGGGGCTTCCCGGCAGGTCTTCTGCGCCTGATGTGGCCAGGCGAAGAAAGCGAAATAGGGGATCTTGATGCCCGAATGGTGGAACACACCGGCGGAGGCGAACAGCAGGATCAGCCAGACGAACCAGTAGCCTTCCTCGGCCGCCGCAGTGATGATCAGCGACTTGGAGATGAAGCCGGAGAACAGCGGGAAGGCGGAGATGGAGGCCGCGCCGACGATGCAGAATCCGGCAGTCCACGGCATCGACTTGTAGAGGCCACCAAGCTCCGAGCCCTTGATGGTACCGACGCGGTACAGGACCGCGCCCATCGACATGAACAGCAGCCCCTTGTAGAGGATATGCGTGAAGGCATGGGCGGCAGCACCATTCAGCGCCAGTTCCGTGCCGATGCCGACACCGACGACCATGTAGCCGAGCTGGTTGTTCAGGCTGTAGGCCAGCACCTTGCGCAGGTCGTTCTCGATCACCGCATAGAAGATCGGGAAGGCCGTCATGGCGGCGCCGATCCAGATCAGTTCCTCCTGCCCGGGGAAGCCCCGCGCCAGGGTGTAGATCGCCATCTTGGTGGTGAAGGATGACAGGAAGACCGTGCCGGTCACAGTGGCCTGCGGATAGGAATCCTGCAGCCAGTTGTGCAGCAGCGGGAAGGCGGCCTTGATACCGAAGCCAAGGAAGATCAGCAGCCCCCCCGGCGCATCCAGGCCGAGGTTCCCGAACTCCACCGATCCCGTGCCGCGCCAATGGATGATCAACCCGCCCAACAGCAGCACGCCGGATGCGATCTGCACGATCAGATAGCGGATACCGGCGCGGAAACTGGCGTTGGTGCGGTTGGCGAAGATCAGGAAGACGGAAGTGACCGCCGTCAGTTCCCAGTAGATGAACAGGCTGATCAGGTCACCGGCGAAGATCGCGCCGACTGCGGAGCCCATGTAGGTCAGCGCCGCCACGTCCTGCATCCGGTCACGCACATGCAGGTGGAAGATTCCGGCGATCAGCGCGGCGATGTAGAAGATGTAGCCCCAGACCAGCGACAGGCTGTCGATGCGGCTGCCGACCAGTTCCGCCCCGAACAGGGTCACGACCGCATGGTCGCCGTTCGGCACGTCGATCAGCTGCCAGAAGCCGACGAACGGCAACACCAGCATCAGGGCCTTGCGGCCATGGTGAGGCAGCACGGCGGCGAGGACGCCACCGAGCAGCAGGATCAGTCCTGGCGGCAGCTCAGTCCACATCATCGTCGTAATAATCCTCGTCCCGCATCACGACCTTGCGCAGTTGCTTTGCCGACAGCACCAGGAAGATGCAGCCCAGCAGGCCGTAGAACCCGTAGAAGTTGGGCAGGTACTCGACGTCATAGATTCCGTGCTTGTGATAGATGTGCCAGATCAGGTCCGCGACATCCGCCAGCCCCAGCAGCACGCAGACGACGATCAGCACGTGATAGATGCGCCGCACCACCGCCGGGCGGTCGAGGGCGTATCTCTCCGGTTCACGAAATTCGGGTGACGCGCTCATTGGCCCCCTCCCGCAACGGTGATGGGCAGCAGGAAGTCGAAGATGTCCTGCGCCAGGAAGAACAGCACGAATGTCAGTGTCGCCGTGATGCAGATGGCGATCACACAGGCCAGAGGAGCCTCCTGAACCCGCACCGGCCCGTCACCCGCTCCTGCTGGCTTCAGCAAGAAGCCACGCAGCGGGATCGGCATCAGATAGGCGACATTCAGCAGTGAACTGAGGATCAGCACACCGATGATGAACTGGAATCCCGCGTCGGCGGCACCGACCATCAGCAGGAACTTCGACCATGACCCGCCCAGTGGCGGAATGCCGATGACCGACAGCGCGCCGATCATGAAACAGAACATGGTCACCGGCATGATCCGGCCGATGCCCTTCATGTCGGATATCTCGGTCTTGTGCAGCGCCACGTAGATCGCGCCGGCGCAGAAGAACAGGGTGATCTTGCCCGCCGCATGCATCGCGATGTGCATGCCGCCGCCGACGACACCCATCGCCGTGCCAAGTGCCGCGCCCAGGATGACATAGGAAAGCTGACTGATGGTCGAGTAGGCCAGTCGCCGCTTCAGGTTGTCCTGGTTCATGGCGATCAGGCTGGCCAGTGTCAGGGTGATCGCCGCAACATAGATCAGCCAGTTGGTCGCGCTCTCCGTGCTGATCAGCTCCAGCCCGAAGACATAGACAATGATCTTGATGACGGTGAAGACACCGGCCTTCACCACCGCCACCGCATGCAGCAGTGCGGATACCGGCGTAGGCGCAACCATGGCCGCCGGCAGCCACTTGTGGATCGGCATCAGCGCCGCCTTGCCGACACCATACATGTACAGCGCCAGCAACAGTCCCGCAGACAGCCCCTGTACCTTGCCTGCCAGGGTCCCGCCCGGCACGAAGTCCAGTGTCCCGGTCAGGTTCCAGGTCCAGATGATCGCAGGCAGTTGCAGGCCGATTGAGGTGGCGATCAGGATGCCCAGATAGGTCCGGCCACCGCGCTTTGCGTCCTCATTGCCCTTGTGGGTGACCAGCGGATAGGTCGAAAGGGTCAGTATCTCGTAGAAGATGAACAGCGTCAGAAGGTTGCCCGCGAAGGCTATGCCGATGGCAGCGCTGATCGACAGGGCGAAACAGGCATAGAACCTGGTCTGGTTGGTCTCCTTGTTGCCGCGCATGTAGCCGATGGAATAGATCGAATTGACGATCCACAGCGTCGATGCGATGGCGGCGAACATCATCCCCAGCGGTTCCACCGTGAAGTTGATGGTCAGGCCCGGCAGCAGTTCGAACAGGGTCACGGAGGGGCGGGCACCTGCCTGGATCGCGGGAAAGATCGACCAGACATTGATCGCGTTCGCCGTCGCGGTGATCAGTGTCACCGCCTCCCGCAGGTTCGGACTGCGCCCGGTCAGGACAATGCCGACCAGTCCGATGATTGGGATCAGCAGGGCAAGCTGGATATGGGTCTCGATGCTCATGGCGTGATCCCCAGCAGCGACTGCGCGGCGGCACGGGCAATATCAACGGAGTAACCGGTTTCCAGCCCGAAGTAGAAGCAGCCGATGGTCAGCGCCCACAGCGGCAGCAGCATCGACAGTGGGGCTTCCGCGACCTCCCGGTCCGTCGCAGGTTCACGGAAATAGGCCACTTCCACGATGCGCCAGACATAGATCACGGCAAGCAGCGAACTGGCCAGCACAAGTGCCGCGATCGCGTAGCCGATCGCGCCGTGCTGCAGTGCCGCCAGGATCAGGTACCACTTGGATATGAAGCCGACGGTGGTCGGTACACCGATCAAGCTGAGGCCCGCCAGCACGAAGGCCAGCGTGGTCAGTGGCATGGTCTTGCCGATCCCGGCCAGCTTGTCGATATGCATCGAGCCGACGCGCAGGAAGATCGCGCCTGCGGCCATGAACAGCGCCGCCTTGGTGATCGCATGGTTGAACAGATGCACGATACCGGCGGTCAGGCCGTCGACACCGCCAAGACCGATACCGGCGACCATGTAGCCGATCTGCGCGATGGACGACCAGGCAAGCAGGCGTTTCAGGTCTGTCTGGAAGATCGCGACGGTCGAACCGACAAGGAACGCCACGACCGCGAAGGGCAGCAGCAGGGTCGCGAAATCCAGCTCCGCAAATGCCGGAATGTCACCGAAGACGGTGAACTGGAACCGCAACAGAACGTAGATCGAGACCTTGGTTGCCGTTGCCGACAGGAACACGCCGACGGCGCTGGGGCTGTAGGTATAACCGTTCGGCAGCCAGAAATGCGCGGGGAACAGCGCGAACTTCAGTGCGATGCCGACTGTCAGGAATGCGGCGGCGGCCCGGACGGAAGTGGTGTCGGAGACCGGTCCGAGACGATCCGCGAGATCGGCGATGTTGAGGGTGCCGGTCATGATGTACAGCAGTCCGACGCCGATCAGGATGAAAGTCGCGCCAAGGGTCCCCAGCACCAGGTACTGGAACGCGGCAGTCAGTGCCCGTGGATCCCGACCGGAGGCGAGCAGCATGTAGGTGGAGAGGGAGGAAATCTCCAGGAAGACAAAGATGTTGAAGGCATCGCCGGTGATGGTGATGCCCAGCATTCCGCAAAGGCACAACAGCCAGGCCGCATAGAACAGGTGATGCTTGTCGCGCGGTACTTCCCGCTCCACCGACCGCAGGGCGTAGGGCAGGGCGATCAGCGATATGCCGCTGACGATCAGCAGCACGAAGGCATTGATCTCGTCGACCCGGTATTCGATGCCGACGGGGGGTGCCCAGCCACCCATCTCGTAGGAGATCACGCCACCGCTCAGCACCTGCATCAGCAGTGTCGCGGCAATCCAGAACGTGGCGGCGCTGACCAGCAGGGCAAAGGCCCAGGGTCCGTTGCGGAACCGCAGGAAGGTGCAGATCGGGGCGGCGACCATCGGCACCACGACCTGCAGGGCGGGCAGGTTTGCCAGCAGGCTGAAACCGGCATTGGCGGCGGTGCTCATGCCTCTTCCGCCCGCATCAGTTCTTCCTCGTAGAGGGCCTCGGCCTCGGCAATCTCGTCTTCCTCGACGGTGTCATAGGCTTCCTTGATGCGCACGATCAGGGCCAGACCGATGGAGGTCGTGGCGACGCCTACGACAATGGCGGTCAGGATCAGGACATGCGGCAGCGGATTGGAAATGGGTTGGGTCAGACCATCCCCCAGGATCGGCGCGGTGCCGCCCCAGATCTTGCCGGAACTGATGTAGAGCAGGAAGACACTGGCCTGGAAGATGTTCAGGCCGACGACCTTCTTCACCAGATTGCCGCGGCTCATCGCGATATAGATTCCGGCCGTCATCAGGATCGCGAAGACGTAGTAATTGAACTGACCGAGCCACTCCATCATCGCGGCGACTCCGTGACCTGTTCCTCATCCGCGTCATCCTCGTCATCCGCCTCCAGCTCGCGTGTGATCTTCAGGCGTCCGGCGAACTGGTAGAAGATCGTGATCATGACGGCGGCAACGGTCGTACCAACCCCGAATTCGATGATCAGGATTCCAAGATGCTGGCCATGCACCGGGTCATGGCTGTCCAGTGCGCCATAGTTCAGGAACTCGGCACCCAGCAGCATGGTGGCAACGCCGACACCGGCATAGATCAGCAGGCCGAGTGCGACCAGAAATGACACCAGGCCCGGCGTGACGACGCTGCGGGCGCGGTCGAGGCCGTAGATCAGCGCGTAGAGAATGATGCCGGCGGCAAAGATCACACCGGCCTGAAAGCCGCCACCGGGGCCGAAATCGCCATGGAACTGGACATAGAGTCCGAACAGGAGAATGAACGGTATCAGCAGTTTGGCGAGGATGCGCGGGACCAGATGCTCGATCATCAGGCGTCGTCCTCCGGTCCGTCGTCATCGCGCCTTCTGCGCCGCCGTGCCCCGATGACCGGCATCGACGACAGCAGCATCATCACACCGATCCCGGCGGTGAAGATCACCGTGACCTCGCCGAGCGTATCAAAGCCACGATAGCTGGCGAGGACGGCGGTCACGATATTCGGCACGTCGATATCAACGGGCGTCTGCTGGATGTAATAGGGCGCAACATGCACCTGGTTCGGCGCGTCCGCCGCGCCGACGGCGGGCATGTCCTGCATGCCCCACAGCAGGACACCGCCGGTGACCAGTGCAACCAGCAACGGGGTGAACTGGAACCGGAAGGGGATCTTCTCCCGTCGGCTGTCGATCAGCGCCAGGGTGCCCAGCGACAGGATGGTGGAGACACCGGCACCCACCGCAGCCTCCGTGAACGCCACATCAACCGCATCCAGCAGGGTGAAGACCATTGCCATCAACAGGCTGTAGATGCCGGCCAGCATCACGACGCCAAACAGGTTGCGCAGCCGGATGATGCCAAAGGTCACCACCAGCAGCAGACCCAGCAGGGCGACATTGATCAGGGCTTCCCAGTCTCCGATGCTCATGCCGTGCCTCCCTCACCATCGGTGAGGTCATGGTCCAGCCTTGGCTTCTGCGCCGTGAAGAAAGCCGCGTGACCGATCGAATAGGAAGCAATTGGGCTGGTGAACCAGAGGAATATCAGTACGAACAACAGCTTGACCGCAATCAGCCATTCCCCGGCGACCAGCGACGGCACGGCCAGTCCAGCCAGAATCAGAAAGGTCGCCAGCGTGTCGGTGATGCTGGCCGCGTGCAGGCGGGTGTAGATGTCGGGAAGGCGCAGGGTGCCGTAAGCACCGACAATCGTCAGCAATGCGCCGGATATCACCAGCACGCCGGATACGATGACAGGCCAGTCCATCACGAACGTACCCGGGACTGGCCGAGGTCGCGATAACGGAAGTACTTCAGCACGGCGATGATGCTGATGAAGTTCATCAGGGCGTAGACAAGGGCCAGGTCCAGGAACTCCGGCCTTCCCGCCAGATAGCCGAGAACGGCCAGCAGCAGCACGGTCTTGGTGCCGAACATGTTCGCGGCCATGACACGGTCCATCAGGGTGGGACCCAGCAGGGCGCGGATGATGGCGAACAGCATCGCGACGAGCAGCCCCAATGCGGCGACCCCGTAGATCATGGCGTCTGGTCCTCCTGCGCGCGGCGATGCAGCCGGTCACTCTCCAGCCCGGCACAGCGCCGGTTCATGTCATCACTCAGCACGCCCTCAGCCCCCTCCAGCGACAGCGCATGCACCAGGATGCCCTTGCCGTCATCGATGTCGATGGACAGGGTCCCCGGAGTCAGGGTGATCGAGTTGGCATAGATGACCCGACCCAGGTCCGTGCGCTGCATTGTCCGGGAGCGGACAAGGGTGGGTGAGATGTCCGGATCTGCGCGGAGCAGGCGGCGAATGACGTCGATATTCGCCTTCACGATCTCGATGAACAGCCACGGCCAGTAGGCGATGATCCGCCAGCCCAGTTCCAGTGGCGTGCCTTCGTGATCCACCACGTCCATGCGCCAGGCGATCAGCACACACAGCAGGCAGGAAGCCGCGCCCAGCCAGAGGAGCAGGGAATGATCGTAGATGCCCGACAACAGGAGCCATGTCGCGGCCAGAAAGACCAGCAATCCCAGCGCTCGACCCACGAATGCCCCTCCTGACGTCTTGTTACCGGCCCGACGTTTCGTTAGCCGCAACCTAGCTTGACGACGGGCGATCACGCAACAGCGGAGCCATGGCGTGATGGCGATCACGGTATTGTTTGTCGCAACGGCATCGGACTGTTAGCCTGAAA
Source organism: Minwuia sp. (assembly GCA_029213165.1). Classification (GTDB taxonomy): domain Bacteria; phylum Pseudomonadota; class Alphaproteobacteria; order Minwuiales; family Minwuiaceae; genus Minwuia. The sequence goes on along the minus strand of JARGNO010000021.1, from coordinate 36,468 downwards.
GAAAAGCGTAACAGACAGATGGACGCGCGATGTGGGGGATTGAGGCAGGTGACCGCACGGAAGATGCTGTTGCGTTGGAAGTGCGCGGTCACCTCAAGTGGTTCAATTACGTAAAGGGTTACGGCTTCGTCACGGCATCGGACGGACGGGACGTGTTCCTGCATCTGTCATGCCTGCGCAAGGCGGGACTCTCCTTCATTGATGAAGGGGCGGAAATATGGTGCGAGGCCACGGAAGGACCGCGTGGGTTGCAGGCGCAGACCGTGCTGCAGGTTCGTCCGGCCAATCGCGAAACCGTTGATCAGACGCCACAGCAGATGCAGGCTGGCAATGCCGCTGTTGCGGCGGTCGGGGACCGGCCCGCTGTGGATCCAGGCGCTTCAGACCGGACGGGCAGGTCAGGCGCGAACGATGATTCTCCGCTGGAGGAGCATGTTGCGACGGTCAAGTGGTTCAATCGCATCCGCGGCTACGGTTTCCTCAGCATCAGCGAGGATGAGCCGGATGTCTTCATTCACATCGAGACCCTGCGCCGCGTCGGTATGACTGTGGTGCAGCCCGGAGAAACCTTGCGGGTGATGGTTCAGCGCAGTCAGAAGGGTCTGCTGGCGCGGGAAGTCAGGCTGGATTCGCGGGGCGCCGACTGACGACGCGCGCGCTGGCTCAATCGGCGTGTGACAGGATGTTGAGCAGCCTGCCGAAAGGGTCGCGGACATGGAACCGCCTGACGCCCCATGGTTCGGTGACAGGGCCATATTCGATCTTCATGCCCGCATCGACCATGCGCTGGTGCGTAGCCTCCAGATCATCCACTTCGATCGACAGGTCCGGAACCTGAGTGCCGGAGCCTCCCTCGGTTGCGAAGCTGACCTGTTGCGCTGAACCATGCGCAGTGGCGAAGGTGCTGATCCAGCCCTGATCCATGACCTTCACCATTCCCAGCAGATCGCCGTAGAACGCTGTCGCATCATCAGGACTGTCGGTCGCGATGTTCGCGACGATCCGTTTCACGTTCAAAGCTTGGTCTCCTTGTCACCCAGTGCCTCCGCCAGCCGCGCCGCTGCACTGCCTGGCCTCAGGGGTTGCTGTTGCGAGGCGTCAGGAGTCCAGCCGGTCATCTGGATGACCTGAAACGTTGCCGGGACGCGCCCGTCGGAACCGGCGAATTTCTCCGCATAGAGCGTCATCGCCCGCAGCAGGGTTTCACGGCGCAGGAACGAATGGCGGCGCTGATGCACCACGTTCTGCTCCCCCATGCCACGCAGATCCTGCAGCAGACGGAAGGGGTTGCCATAGCTTACCGTGATCGTGTCGCTGTCCGTGACAGGCAGCGCGAAACCGGCACGCTGCAACAGCGCCCCAGCATCGCGGATATCGGCAAACGGTGAAACCCGTGGGCTGACACCATTCTCCACCTCCAGTTCGGCCTCCATCAGCGACTGACGCAACTCGAACAGTGTGTCGCCACCCAGGATCGCGACCAGCAGCAGTCCGTCGGGTTTCAGGGCCCGGCGCAGCTGTACCAGCGCCCCGGGCAGGTCATTGACCCAGTGCAGCGACAGCACGCTGAAGACCAGGTCGACCGACGCTTCGGCAATCGGCAGGAATTCCTCATCGCCGACCAGCGCCGGTCCGGGCGCGGCAAATGCGGCCGCCAGGTCCATCGTGACCGCGCTTTCGACCTTGCGTCCTGCGCCCACGAGTTCCGGCGCAAGTCCACCGCGTCCGCCGACCACCAGCGCCCGTGCGAAGGTCCGGTCCACATCCAGCAGGCGGTCTGCCAATCGCGTGGCAACTTCCTGAAACAGGAAGGCATGATCATCGAAGTCCCGCGCTGCCCGCATCCGGTGCCGCCGGTGCAATGCGCGATCAAAGACGTCCATGCCTTCGGGAACCGTGCTCATGGCATGCAGCATATGCCGCCGCGCGTGGTGCGTTGCAACCGTCGTGACCCTGACCGACAATCCGCGGATGGACCAGGTGATGATCCGGGCAGGGGCGAGGCGGTGGGCGCGAAGGGCGCTCGACCTGCTGTTGCCGCCGCAGTGTCTGGCCTGTGACCGGCAGGTGGCGGAACCGGGGCGGCTGTGCCCGCGCTGTTTCAGCCAGATCGACCTGATCGCCGATCCGCTGTGTGCCATCTGTGGCCTGCCGTTCGAGTTTGCAGGTGCGCCGGATCGGATCTGTGCCGCCTGCGCTGCCGATCCGCCACCCTTCACCCGCGCCCGCGCCGCCGCACGCTATGATGATCGTATCCGCGATGCCCTGCTGGGTTTCAAGCATGGTGACCGCGCTGACCGTGCGGTGGGGCTTGCCCGGCTGGTGGTCCGCATTGGACAGCCGTGGCTGGCGCAGGCGGACATGGTGACAGGCGTGCCGCTGCATCCCCGGCGGCTGCTGCGCCGCCGCTACAATCAGGCAACCCTGGTGGCCGACCTGCTGGCCAGGAGCGCCGGGGTGCCGGGTGTCCCGGACCTGTTGCTGCGCACGCGCCCGACCCGGACCCAGGGCGGGTTGAGTGGTTCGGCGCGGCGCCGCAACCTGCGTGGTGCCTTTGCCGTCAATCCGGCGCACAGGGGCCGTGTTTCCGGTGCCCATGTGGTGCTGGTCGATGATGTGATCACGACCGGTGCCACCATTTCCGAATGTGCCCGGGTGCTGAGACGCGCGGGTGCGGCGGAGATCACGGTGCTGGGCATCGCCCGCGTTGTCCGGACTGGACACGCGACCTATATCCAGTCGAAATAAGCCAAACGGGTCCCGGCGGACATTCGACCGATGGCCCTGATGAAGGAGAGCCGCACCATGAGCAACGTTGTCCTCTACACCACTGGCCTCTGCCCCTATTGCTACCGCGCCAAGAAGCTGCTGGACCGCAAGGGCGTGAGCTATGAGGAGATCGACGTGATGTTCACGGCGGGCAAGAAGGAAGAGATGATCCAGCGTTCGGGGCGTCGCACCGTGCCGCAGATATTCATCGGCGAGACCCATGTCGGCGGTTTCGACGACATGGAGGCGCTGGAGCAGGCCGGGCGGCTTGATCCCTTGCTGCAGGGTGCGGCGTGAGCGTCAGGTTCCGCGCCGCCTGCATCCAGCCGAACACCGGCACCGACTGGGAAGCCAACCTGAGCGCCTGCACCGGATGGATCGAGCAGGCCGCCGCCGAAGGCGCCAGCTACATCCAGACGCCGGAGGTGAGCAATTTCATCTACCGCCGCCGTCAGGACACCATGGCCAATACCCATGCGGAGGCAGATGACCCGTCGCTGAAGGCCTATCGGGATCTGGCGGCGCGTCTGGGCGTCTGGATCAACATCGGCTCCCTGGCGCTGAAGGGGGAGGGGGAGCGCCTCGCCAACCGGTCTTTCCTGATCGCGCCGGACGGCACCATCGCCAACCGCTACGACAAGATCCACATGTTCGACGTTGAACTGCCCTCCGGTCAGAAGTTCATGGAATCGCGCGCCTACCAGCCGGGCGAACGGGTCAACGTCATCGATGTGCCGGTCACCGCGGACGTGGCCATGAAACTCGGCATGACCATCTGCTATGACATGCGCTTTCCGCACCTCTATCGCGATCTCGCCAAGGCGGGGGCGGAAGTGCTGACCATGCCATCGGCCTTCACGGCGGAGACCGGCAAGGCGCACTGGCATGTGCTGCTGCGGGCGCGCGCCATCGAGAACGGGTGCTTCGTCATTGCCGCCGCCCAGACCGGTGCCCACGACGGTGGCCGGGAGACCTATGGCCATTCCCTGATCGTCGATCCCTGGGGCGAGGTGCTGGCCGATGCCGGCACCGATACCGGCTATGTCACCGCCGAGATCGACCTGACCAAGGTCGCCACGTCGCGGCAGTCGGTGCCATCGCTCGGCAATGACCGGACCTATTCCCTGACGGACTGACCGTTCCCTCTACCGCCGCCCCCCGGCGATCTTCACCGCGTCCGGGTGCCCGCGCAGTCTGGCCATGGCCAGGAAACCCAGCAACGGCCCGATGGCTATGGTCCAGAAGGCCCACTCCCAGCCAATCAGCGCCACCACTTCCGGCAGCATGTGGATGGGAATCAGGGTCAGCAGGAAACCGATGCAGGTCTGGGCCGTGACCATGGTGCCGACTCGTTCCGGGTCCGCCAGTTCCATGACGCTGGAGGAGAATTGCGCTGAATCGGCGATCACCACCACGCCCCAGAACAGGCAGAACAGCGCCAGGATCCACGGTGGCCCGCCAAACAGGAATCCCGCCACCAGACAGCACCCGGCACTGAGACCCATGGCGGACATGGTGACCGCCGTACGCCCGATCCGGTCCGCCAGCCAGCCGCCCAGCAGCGCGCCGATGGCACCGGCACCCAGTACACCGAATGTCAGCAGTGACGCATTCAGCCCGACACGCGGGTCGCCCGCCCCGTACCAGCGGCTGAAGGAGGCGTTGAGGAACACGACCATCCAGCCCCAGACTGCGTAGAGTTCCCACATGTGGCCGAAATAGCCGAAGTTGGCGAGGCGCAGGGCGCGGTTGCGCCAGGCCTCCAGCACTGCGGATGGCTTGAAGGCGGCGCGGCGCATGGCGTTGGGGCCGAGCGCCATGAACTGCACCAGCACACCGCCGGTCAGTGCCGCCGCGCTTGTCACGCCCAGCGTCAGCCGCCAATCGATCCCGGCGAGGAACGCCTGCGCCAGATGCGGTGCGCCGGAACCGAGCGTCAGGGCGCCGACCAGCAGACCGGTCAGCAGCCCCATGTCCGCCTTGGCCCAGGTCGCGATCATCTTCATGCCGACGGGGTAGAGCCCGGCCATGCTGACCCCGATGAAGAAACGCAGTACGGGCACCAGGGGGGAGGCCGGATCAATCCAGATCAGGGAGGCGTTGGCCGTGCAGGCTATCGCGGCCGATGCGCCGAAGAAGTATTGCGGCCGCCAGCGGTCAGCGAGGCCCAGTATGGCGCTGATCAGTGTACCGGTAACGAAGCCGACACTGAGCATCGACGTATAGAGCGACGCCTGCAGCGACGTGATTTCCGTCTCCGCCCGGATCGCGGGCAGGGTCGCCGCGCCCGAGAACCAGACGCTCAGCGTCAGTACTTCGGCCAGTGCCAGCAGCAGCACTGATCGCCATTTGCCGCTCATCCGATTCCCCCCCCACATGCGCACTGTGGCGCAAGGCCACGATAGGGGGTCGCGGCGGTTTTGGAAATCCTGCGGGGTGCGTGGTCAGGCGGCCTTGCGCGCCTGCAGCACACGGAAGGTGGCAGAGACCAGGGCGCAGGGTTCGCCATCGGCGGTGACCTGTCCCTGGGCGATATCCACCTTGCCGCCGGACTTGATGAAGATCGGGCGAAACTCGAGCCACTGGCCGATCTGCGCTGTCTGCACGAACTCCAGGTTCAGGGTGATGGTCACCAGGCTGGCACCATCCGTACGCCGCTGGCGGCAGGAATGGCCAAGTGCATTGTCGGCGAGGGCGGAAATCAGGCCACCATGCACGAAACCGCGACCGTTGCAGTGCTGTTCGCCTGCGCGCAGCCCGATGATGACCGCATCGTCGGTAACCCGCGACCAGAGCGGCTCCCAGGGATCGGTCAGCGGGCTCTTGCGGAAGTGCGGAAGAAAGCCTTCCGGCACATCGCTTGTTGAGGCCAGTGTCATGTCAGACTCCTCTGTTGTCTGGATCGGCAAGTCGGGTGGCCAGGAAGTCGCCCGCTTCCAGCAGGGCATCCGTCGACCGTGCGGCGCGTGACAGCGTCATCGCACCGTCCAGCAGCGACCGGGCCGTGTGGGCGTTGCGCCGTGCATGGTCCGGCGCGAATCCACGGGCAATGAACAGGTCTGTGAACGCGCTGTTGATCGCTGCGCTGGTCACTTTCAGGGCCTCGGCAATGTCGGGTTCGTACGGCACGACCTCGTTGGAAAGGACGGTCAGCAGTGGTCCCTCCGACCAGCCCGTGCGTTTCAGCCAGGCGGCGCGTGCGCTGGCCATCCCGCGCAGCAGAACGTGCAAGGTCCGCCTGCTTGTCGCCGCGCGATGCAGGGCATCCGTCACCGCCTCCGCCATTTCCTCCACCGCTGCCACGGCCAGCCCGGACTTGCCAGTCGGGAAATGGTGATAGAGCGATCCGCGCGGCGCGGCGGCGGTCTCCAGGATTTCGGCGGTGCCGACTGCCGCAAAGCCGCGCTGCTGCACCAGATGGGTGAATGCCCGGATCAACCGCTCCCGCGTCGGGGCCTTTCGGCCTCCTCGGGGTGGTGCTTCGGCGGGCAGGCCGTCAACGAGATTCATTCTGCATTCCTCTGGACTGATCGATCCATAAATAGACTGATCAGTCCAGTGCTGTCAAACCCTTGCCGCGCCGCGTCACGGGAGGCGGATTGTCGGCGGGGAAACGGTGGCAGGTGTCGCTCTCTGGCCCCACCTCACGACGCTCTCGGGCTTGACCCGAGATCCCAGGCTCCCACGTCCGTGCGGCACCGCCTGGGTACCCGGATCGAGTCCGGGTACGTCGTCTGTGGGGTGGCGGTGGGAATGGTTGGTCGTCAACACCCCCCACTTCACGAAGCTCTCGGGCTTGACCCGAGAGCCCAGCCTCCCATGCCCGTGCGGCACCGCCTGGGTACCCGGGTCTGGGTCAGGCAAGGCGTCGTTGGGGGGGCAGGACCCGACTTCAGTCCTGCATCACACGGCGGCTGCGTGGCGGGGTATATCGCTCGACCTCGAAATTCACGGCCACCATCCAGTCGGCATAATCGGGCTGGATGCGTTTCGCCGCCTGGATCAGTTCCTGACGGAACGGCCCCTCCAGCGGTGCGCCGCGACCGGGCCAGATGCGGAACTTGAGACGCAGGAAGCTGCGCCCCGCCCTGGTGCTGAGCCTGTCCATGATCTCTGGCGCTGCGCGGAAGATGCCCGGATACTGCTCGATTGCAGCTTCGGCCATCAGGCGAACCTCTGTCTCCATCCGTGCCGCGAGTTCGTTGTCCGCGGGCAGGGAAAAGTCGACGAAGCAGCGGATATAGCCACGCGGGTAGCAGATGACATTGACGATGGAGCGGTTGGGCACGAAGACCTCCGCCCCCAGCGGGTTGCGCAGCACGGTGAAACGCATGCCGAAGCGTTCGACGACGCCGACCTGGCCACTGACTTCGATGACGTCGCCGATGTCGAACAGATCTGTGAAGACAATGGTCACGCCGCTGACCACATCCTGCACGATGCCCTGCGAGCCGAAGGCGACCGCCAGGCCAATGATCGACGCGCTGGCAACATAGGTGGACAGCGGCACGCCGGATTCGGTCAGCACGAAACCGAATGCGGCGAAGTAGAGAGCAAAGACGATGCTGCTGGAGATCAGGCTTATCAGCGTCACCGCCTTGGTCGAGCGGCGGGCCACCTGACTGCGCATCGCATGGGTGCTGGCATAGCGCAGCACGCGCACGAAGCCATGCACGCAGACGACACCGACCAGGGCAACGATCACCCGTTCGGTCGATGACAGATCCTGCAGTGCCTGGCCAAGTGCGCTCATCTGCTCAGTCGAATTTCGGATCGCCCTTCATCATGCGCAGGGGGTCATAGGTCATGACCACATCGCCGTTCTGGTTGATCACCTTGTTGTCGGTGCGGACCAGCGCGCGGTTGCCCTTGCTGGCCTGCTTGATTTCGGTCACCACACCTTCGACATGGATCGTGTCTCCGGCATAGGTCGGACCGGTGACGTTGACCTGGCAGCCGAGGAAGGCGAGACCGGTGCGTGCGATGGTCGCCGGTATGACCAGCCCCTCGGCCATCGACATGACCAGCGCGCCGGGCACCAGGCGTCCCGTGAAGTTCGTGTGTTCCTCCAGATACCAGTCGCTGGTGAAGAGTTCCTCGGTCATCCCGACCATGCCGGTGAAACCGGTCACATCCTCGCCGCGAATGGTGCGTGTCTGTGTCTTGAAGGCCCAGCCGACCGACCAGTCCTGCCAGTAGAATCCGTGTCCCAGTAGTTTCATCGTCTCAGACCTTCTCTTCCTTCTTTTCCCGCGCGGCACCGGCGGCGAGCATGCTCTCGATCGTGGCGTCGTCATAGCCGAGTTCGCCCAGCACCTCCCGCGTCTGTTCCCCCAGATGCGGGGTGTGGCGACGGACGGAGACAGGGCTGCGTTCGAAATTGACCGGGAACTTCATGGTGCGCAACTCGCCCTCGGTGGGATGTTCGTAGCGCTGCCAGAAACCGACCTTGTCCAGATGCGGATCGACCAGCAGTTCCTCCGGCGTGTTGACGCGGGTGCAGGGAATGCCGTGCGGTTCCAGCCGGGCCAGCCATTCGTCGGTGGTCAGCGCGCCAGCCAGTTCCGACAGGGTCGAATAGACTTCCTCGATATGCGTCTGCCGGGCGGCGAAGCTGTTGAAATGCGGATGGTCCACCAGATCGCTGCGGCCCGCAGCCTCCAGCACCACGGCCCATTGCCGGTTGTCATAGGGCAGGATCGCGACCCAGCCGTCCTTCGACGGGTAGGGCTTGCGCCAGGGCGTCATCAGCCGCACGTATTTGGTGGGTCCATCCGCATCGGCGAAGGTCGCGCCGTCCAGATGCTCCACCATGTTCATGCCGACCATGGTCTCGAACATCGGCACCTCGACGAACTGGCCCTCGCCGGTACGCTCCCGGTGCAGCAGGGCTGCGACGACGGCGTTGCAGGCCATCAACCCGCAGGTCTTGTCGGCCTGGATGAAGCTGACATAGCGCGGCTGGTCCAGCAGCGTGCCCTGGATGGACGCCCCGCCCGAAGCCGCCTGGATGATGTCATCGAAGGCTGTCTTGTGGCCATAGGGGCCGCTTTCGGAGAAGCCATAGGCCCCGACATAGACCAGGTTCGGATTGACGGCCTTCAGGTCCTCGTAGGCAATGCCCAGCTTCCGCACCGCCTGCGGGCGCAGGGCGTGGATGAAGACATCGGCTGTCTTCACCAGGTCCAGCATCGCGGCCAGTCCCTCCGGCTGTTTCAGGTCCAGGCAGATGGAGCGCTTATTGCGGTTGCAGTTCAGGAAGCAACTGGCCATGCCCGCATTGCGGGTCGTGCCGATGGCACGTGCCAGATCGCCGGCCGGTTCCTCCACCTTGATCACATCCGCGCCCAGGTCGCCCAGCATCTGCGACGCCAGCGGTCCCAGGACAATGCGTGTCAGATCGACGACCCGATAGCCCGCCAGCGGTCCCTTGTTCTCTGTTTCCAGAGCCATTTCTCTCTCCCCAATGGTCCGTTGCCGCATTCCTTGCCCGTGCGGTCAGTATTGCACAGAGCGGACGCGTGCCTGTGTGTCACCCGCTTCCCCGTGAAGGGGAAGGGGAATCCACTGGTCCCCGCGTGTTCTGCGGGACGACCGATCAGCCGGCCGAAGCGCCCGCCATGACGCCGCCGTCGACGACGAAGACCTGACCCGTGGTCCACGACCCCGCTGGTGCGGCGAGATAGACTGCGATGCCTGCAAGGTCTTCCGGCTCCCCCAGACGCGCCATGGGGGTTCCGGCCAGCCGCTTCGACGACCGCTCCGGATCGGTCCAGAGCGCCTTGGCGAAGTCAGTCTTCACCAGACCCGGTGCGATGCAGTTGACCCGGATGTTGTCCTTGCCGAACTCCACCGCCAGATTGCGGGCAAGCTGGAAGTCCGCGGCCTTGGAGATCGCGTAGGCACCCAGCGACCGGTCCCCCTTCAGTCCGCCGATGGAAGAGACGATGATGAACGCCCCGTCCTTGCGCGCCTGCATTCCGGGAATCACCATCTGCGCCAGCCAGAGGTTCGACTGCACGTTGCAGGTCATGATCTTCTGGAAGGCGTCATCCGGGATATCCAGATTTGATCCCATGAAGGGGTTCACGGCGGCGTTGGCGACCATGATGTCGATCTGGCCGTAGGCGGCTTCTGATTCCCGGACCAGCTTCTCCAGGTCCTCGCGGTTCGTGATGTTGCAGGAGATCGCGGTGCCGTCACCGCCATCTGCCTTGATGCCGTCAACGACCGCCTGGCAGGCGTCAAGCTTGCGGCTCGCCACGACCACCTTCGCCCCATGGGCAGCGAGTGCCTCCGCGATGGCCTTGCCGATGCCCTTGGAGCCACCGGTGACGACCGCAACCTTGCCGGTGATGTCGAACAGATGCTTCATGGATCAGCGCACCTTCGCCGCGGGGCGGCCGAGGCAGCGGCCCATGAACTCGGCGACATTGGGAACCGCGGAAAAGTCGTACTTCGACATCTTGCCCCAGGCGAGTACTGCCGCGACGTTCAGGTCGGCCACGGAGAAATCATCTCCCACCAGCCACTTGTGGTCGGCCAGATAGGTGTTCAGCACTTCCAGCGGCCACTCCAGATCCTTCACCGACTGGGCGACGACCTTCGGGTCCTTCTGGTCATCAGGCAGCATGGCCGCGTGGAACAGGTAGTTCAGCATCGGCTTCTCGACTTCGGTCATGACCCAGAACGACCATTCCAGCACCTTGGCCTCGCCCACCAGATCGGTCGGGATCAGCTTCCCGTGCTTCTTCGCCAGATAGATGTTGATGGCGCAGGACTCGCCCATGCTGATGTCACTGTCCTTGATCGCGGGCACGCGTCCGGCGCGATTGATGGCCAGAAAATCAGGCTTGCGGCAGTCGCCGCCCCGGAAGTTGATATCGGCCTTGTGCTCGAACTCGATCCCCAGTTCACCGGCCATCCAGAGCGTGCGCATGGCGCGCGACGCTGCCGGGCCCAGAATTGTCAGGTCACTCATCTGTCTCTCTCCCCATCCATGACATCATTGGTGGGCGGCATTTGATCCGGCACGGGGGCCGAGGTCAACGACCGCCGACGCAGGCGCATGTCCGCCCATTGCATGAGCAGGATGCTGCCCAGCACCAGAACGCCGCCCAGCGCCTGCAATGCGCCCAGCACTTCATCGAACAGCACCCAGGCCTCACCGATGGAGGTAAGGGGCTGGATATTGGTCGCCATGCCCGACTTCAGCGCGCCGATGTGGGAGATCGACCAGAGGTACATGGGCATGGCCGATGCCTGCAGTACCGCAACACCGAAGACGCCGCCCCAGCCCCCCGGTGTCTCCGGGAAGCGCACGTCAGCGACGAAGATGCCGATCAGGATCAGAACCAGAAGCGCGGTCCAGCTGAAATGAAACGTCATCAGAAACACGTTCACTTCGCGGAAGAAGCGGGCCACCAGCACGGCATTTGTCGCCGTCGCGAAGGCGGCGACAAGTGAGAACACGACACCGCGCCAGTCGCTGTCGCCGACCGAACTGCCCAGCATCAGGGCCAGGCCGACAAAGGCGAAGACGATGGAAAACAGCTTCAGCGGGCTGGTTGGCTCGATCCGCAACACGGTCACGATGACGGCGATGATGACGGGGAAGGTGAAGAACAGCAGTGCCGCAAGTCCGACCGAAATGAACTCCACCGCACCGATGTTGCCGTAGGTCATGGCCGACATCAGCACGCCGTTGAACATGGCCAGCGGCACCAGCTTCCTTGGCAGGCCGAATCCGCCGCCGCGATAAAGGATGAAGCCGGCCATCAGCGTGGTCATCAGGGCACTGCGGACACTGGCGACGACGATGCCGCTCGCCCCGCCTTCATATGCGAAGCGGGCAACCGCAACCGCGCTGCCCAGAAAGATTCCGGCCAGCAGCGCCAGCGCCAGACCGGTGATCTCGGTTCTGTCCTTGCCCACGTGATGCGTCTCCCTCCGGCGCAGGTTTGCGCGTCAGGCCGGAGGAACGCAATCGTCTATTGGGGCAGGGCAGCCCTGTTGATCGTCGGTATTGCCGGATCAGTCCGAGGGGACGACAGGACCACCGGGGCGGCGAATCGTGAGGTCGCCGGGTTCGCGGTTTGCCGGTGTGGTGGCTGTCGTGCGTTTGGCGGTTCGGCGTCGGCCGTTCCCGTTGCCCTGGCCCGGTTGATTGTCGCGCGGCCATTCCCTCTGCGATGCCAGGACCCAGAGCGCGACCAGCCCGATCGGTGGGATGATGGCCGTCAGGCCCCAGAAACCGCTGTATCCGGCCTTGGAGGCGATGCGCCAGCCGAACCATGCGAGGATGAAGACCACGGGTGAACCGGGCAGCAGCAGGTGTTCCATCAGATGCGGTCCTTCACCCGGTCGAATTCGTCAAAGGGTCCATTGACCCGGCCTTCGCCGGAGGGCCATGTCTTGAAGGCAATGAAACCCAGGGCCAGAGGCAATCCCGCGAAGGGGATCAGCGCGTAGAGCGAGATTGTCGGGCTGAGACCGGCGCGGTCACAGATTCGCCAGAGCGGCAGCACGAACAGGATGCCCACCACGACCATCCAGCCCAGGAACCCAATTTCAAACACGTTCTTTCCCCGATTGTTCCGTTTCAGGTGAAATAGGGATGCGTCGCGGCCATTTCATCCCCCGGCCCGCGACAACGCGATGCTTGAGGGGGCAAAGCCACCCTGCTAGATGGCATCTCCACCCCGCCGCCGCCCCGCCACGGAGAGCCTCATGATCCCGCGCTATTCCCGCCCCGACATGGTGAACATCTGGTCGCCGGAGAACCGTTTCCGCATCTGGTTCGAGATCGAGGCCCATGCGACAGATGCCCAGGTCGCCAATGGTATCGTGCCCGCAGATGCGGCGAAGGCGGTCTGGGAACGGGGCGGCTTCGACGTCGACCGGATCGACGAGATCGAGCGGGAAGTGAAGCATGACGTCATCGCCTTCCTGACATCCCTGGCCGAGCACGTGGGCGACGAAGCGCGTTTCGTGCATCAGGGCATGACCTCCTCCGATGTACTCGACACCTGCCTTGCCGTGCAGATGACGCAGGCGGCGGACATCCTGCTGGCCGACATGGACCAGTTGCTTGCGGCGCTGAAGAAGCGGGCGATGGAGCACCGGATGAGCGTCAAGGTCGGGCGCAGCCATGGCATTCACGCCGAACCGACGACCTTCGGGGTCACGCTGGCAACCTTCTACGCCGAGTTCGCGCGCAACCGGGAGCGGCTGGTGCAGGCGCGCGCCGAGGTCGCGACCTGCGCCATCAGCGGTGCGGTCGGCACATTCGCCAACATCGACCCGAACGTCGAAGCGCATGTGGCCGAGAAACTGGGCCTGACGGTGGAGCCGGTGTCGACGCAGGTCATCCCGCGCGACCGCCATGCCATGTTCTTCGCCGTCATGGGCGTCATCGCCTCCTCGGTCGAGCGGCTGGCGACGGAAATCCGGCACCTGCAACGGACGGAAGTCCTGGAGGCCGAGGAGTATTTCTCGCCGGGGCAGAAAGGCTCCTCCGCCATGCCGCACAAGCGTAACCCGGTGCTGACGGAGAATTTGACGGGGCTGGCCCGCTATGTCCGCGCCCAGGTCATCCCGGCGATGGAGAATGTGGCCCTCTGGCATGAACGCGACATCTCGCATTCATCCGTCGAGCGCATGATCGGTCCCGATGTCACCGTCACCCTGGACTTCGCGCTGGCACGGCTGTCGGGCGTGGTCGAGAAACTGGTGGTCTATCCGGAGCGGATGCTGGCCAACATGAACCGGCTGGGTGGCCTGATCCATTCACAGCGCGTGCTGCTCGCCCTGACACAGGCCGGGGTCAGCCGCGAGGACGCCTATCGTCTGGTACAGCGCAACGCCATGAAGGTCTGGGAAGCGGACGGCAAGGCCGATCTGCTGGCCCTGCTGAAGGCGGACCCGGAGGTCACTGCGGCACTGAGCGATGACGCCCTGGAATCCATGTTCGACCTTGGCTACCACCTGAAACACGTGGACACGATCTTCGCGCGGGTCTTCGGCGAATAGGCTATCGGCCTGATGTTTCAGGCGTCGAATGGTTCGCCCCACAGGTCGGCCAGATAGGGGTTCAGGAACCGGCCCGACGGGTCCAGTTCACGGCGCAACCTGGTGAAGCGGTCGAAGTCGGGATAGAGGGCGCGCAGGTCATCGGCCTTGAGCGAATGCATCTTGCCCCAGTGCGGGCGGCCGCCACGGCGACGGAAGATTGGTTCGATCAGCTCGAAGAACCAGTCGAAGCGGTCCAGGTGCCAGGCGTGAACCGCGACTGAAATGCGGGAGCCGCCCTGGAACGGGCTGAGCCAGGCGTCATCACCTGCCGTCATGCGGCATTCGACCGGGAAGAACACGTCGCGGCGTTCCCGCTCGATCACTGCAAGCACTTCCTCCAGTGCCTCCAGCCCCTGATCGACCGGCAGGTGGTATTCCATCTCGTTGAAGGGGTTGTTGCGCTCATTGGCCAGCATCGCCCAGCTCGGGCCGATGATATCTTCCGGTTTCTGGCCCTTCGCCACATGGTTCAGCAGGGCACGCCGGAGCGGTGTTGCCCAGCCGAGCAGGTCGCGCAGCAGTTTCAGCTGCTTCACCGCATTGCTGTCACTGTTGTCCTTCGCCCCTGAATCCGGCGCATCGGTCTCGTCATGGACGATGTTGAAGGCATGGTCACAGAACGGCAGGCAGAAGAATTCGAAGTTGCGGTGCCTGGCCCAACTGTCCATCGCGGCTGCCAGCGTGTCCTTCAGGGGGCGGGTAAAGGTGCGGCGGTGCAGCCTGTAGGCGGGCTGCAGGGAGACCTCCGCCTCGACGATGATTCCCAGGCTGCCCAGAGCGATGCGTGCGGCATGCAGCAGGTCGGCACCATTCTCCGTGCTGGCGGTCACCGTCTCACCGGTCGCTGTGACCAGCGTGATTTCCTGCATCTCGGCGGAAAGGCAGGGGAAGCCGGGACCCGTGCCATGGGTGCCTGTCGAGGTGGCTCCGGCCAGGGTCTGCGCATCGATGTCGCCGAGGTTCCTGAAGGCCAGGCCGTGGTCCTGCAGATCACGTGACAGGGCATTCAGACTGGCCCCTGCCTGAAGACGTGCCGTGGCGGCTGACGGATCGCAGGACAGGACCGTCCCCTGCATCTCGTCCAGACTGACAAGGGTCTGGTCCGTCGCGGCCAGCGGCGTGAACGTATGGCCCGTACCGACGACGCGCACCCGGCCCCTGCTTTCGCCCAGCAAGGCCGACAGTGCCGCGTGGTCGCCCGGGCGGGCAAAGGCGGTCGGTGTGGCGCGAACATGCCCTGACCAGTTCTGCCAGTTGCTGCTTGCCATGCCGATCCACCATCCGCAGTGTTGATCACTGATCGGATCATAAGCGGCTGATCGCCGTGGCGGCAGGGGAGAATGCAGGTGAGTGACGATGCGCATCAGGAGATGGCCGAGAAACGTCTGGAAACCATCAAGAGCCTGCTCGGCACGGCCTGGCGCTCCGACCCGGCAGAGGTGCAGGCGCTGATTGACCGGCTGTCGGTCGAGACCTTCGTTGACAAGATCTCCAAGCCCCGCCGCCAGGTCTATCGCGCCCTGATCGACTATCTGGAGAATGCGCTTGAAGAGCGGGAGGACGCGGACCCGGAGGAAATCCGGAAACGCGCCGGACGCCAGAGCTATCTGCAGCGGCTGATCAAGGGGCTGGACTGAGCTGCTCGGGGAGTTGCCCTGCGGTTCCGGACTGTCACAGCGGCAACATCAGTTCCCTACCCTGTTGACAGGGACAGCCCCGCTCAGACCTTCCAGAACACGAACAGCGCCCAGACGACAGCGACGCCGACACCACCCCAGAGTGGCGTGCCGAACAGCGCCATCCAGGCGATCAGGACGAAGGCGGTGCCGAGCAGGCTGATGAACAGCCGGTCGCCCCGCGTGGTGTCGATGCGGAAGATGCCGCGCCGTGGCGCGCCGCCGGGCACGAAGTATTCCCAGACGCCCATGCTGGAAATCGCCACCGCGACGAAGATGAAGAAGGCGGCGGTCGGCCATGTCCAGGCCATCCATGAAAGACCCATCTGTCAGTCCCTCCGCTGCACTCAGACCCGGCCCAGGGCGAAGCCCTTGGCGATGTAGTTGCGGACGAAATAGATCACGAAGGCACCCGGTACGATGGTCAGCACACCTGCCGCAGCCAGCAGTCCGAGTTCATAGCCGGATGTGGAGGCTGTCCGGGTCATCGTGGCTGCAATCGGCTTGGCCTCCACCGACGTCAGGGTCTTGGCCAGCAGCAGTTCCACCCATGAGAACATGAAGCAGAAGAACATGGCGACGCCGATACCGGCGGCGATGGTCGGCATGAAGATGCGGATGAAGAAGCTCCAGAACGAATGGCCGTCGATATAGGCGGTCTCGTCCAGTTCCTTCGGCACGCCGGACATGAACCCCTCCAGGATCCAGACGGCCAGCGGGATGTTGAACAGCGTGTGCGCCAGTGCCACGGCCAGATGGGTGTCGAACAGGCCGACGGCTGAATAGAGCTGGAAGAACGGCAGGGCGAACACGGCCGCCGGGGCCATGCGGTTGGTCAGCAGCCAGAAGAAGACATGCTTGTCACCCAGGAAGCGGTAACGGGAGAAGGCATAGGCCGCAGGCAGGGCCACCGCGACCGAGATCACCGTGTTCAGCGACACATAGATCAGGGAATTGACATATCCCATGTACCAGGTCGGGTCGGAGAAGATGGTGATGTAGTTTTCCAGCGTGAAGGTCTGCGGCCACAGTGTCAGGCCACCGAGGATCTCGTTGGTGGTCTTGAACGACATGTTCAGCAGCCAGTAGATCGGCAGCATCAGGAAGATGATGTAGACCGTCGGGATCAGCCAGCGGGTTCGCATCTGCTCACTCCTCGTTCCGCATCATCAGTGTGTAGAACACCCAGCTGAGCAGCAGGATGATCAGGAAATAGATCAGGGACATGGCCGCCGCCGGTCCCAGATCGAACTGCCCCAGCGCGATCTTCACCAGATCGATGGACAGCAGGGTGGTGGAGTTGCCGGGCCCGCCACCGGTGAGCACGAACGGCTCCGTGTAGATATTGAAGGAGTCCATGAAACGCAGCAGCACCGCGATTGTCAGGACCCGCTTCATCTTCGGCAGCTGGATGTAGCGGAAGATCGCCCAGGAACTGGCCCCGTCGATCCGCGCCGCCTGGTAATAGGCGTCGGGTATGGATACCAGCCCGGCATAGGCCAGCAGCACCACCAGCGAGGTCCAGTGCCAGACATCCATCAGCAGCAGGGTGAACCAGGCGTCCTCGATCTGGCGGGTGAAATTGAAATCAAACCCGATTGCGTTCAGCGTGTATCCCATCAGCCCGATATCGGGCAGGGCGAAGATGTTCCACATCGCGCCGACGACATTCCACGGGATCAGCAGCGGCAGCGCCATCAGCACCAGACAGACCGAGACCCACATCCCCTTGCGGGGCATGGCGAGAGCAATGATGACGCCCAGCGGGATCTCGATGGCCAGGATGGAGAAGGTGAAGATCAACTGCCGGATCAGCGAGTCGTGGAACCGGGGCGAACTGATCACCTGCTCGAACCAGATCAGTCCGGCCCAGAAGAATTCATTGTTCCCGAAGGTTTCCTGCACTGAATAGTTGACCACGGTCATCAGCGGCAGGATCGCGTTGAAGGCAACCAGCACCAGCACCGGCAGGATGAAGAACCAGGCCTTCTGATTGACGGTTTTCCTCATGCGTCGCGTCCTTCCCCCGCCAGCCAGCCATTGCGGTAGATCCGGGTGAAGGCCGGATCGAAGCTCAGGTGTGTGGCATCCGAAGGCACCGCATCCTCGTTGCTGGCCAGCAGCTTCACGGTCTCGCCCGAACCGGTGACCGTCTCGACGATGCGATAGCGACCGGCGTTCATCACCCGCGTCACCCGAACCGGCAGACCCTTGTCGGCGAAACTGACGAATTCGGGTCGGATGCCGATCTCCAGTGATCCGCCGGGTTTCACGGCAGCCGCGTTTGCCGCCGACACCGCGGTGTCGCCGATCATCGCCTTGTCGCCCGCCATGATGCAGGGCAACAGGTTCATGCCCGGGGAACCGATGAAGTGACCGACGAAGGTATGCGCGGGGCGTTCGAACAGTTCGACCGGTGTGCCGATCTGGACCACACCGCCGTCCTTCATCAGCACGACACGGTCGGCGAAGGTCAGGGCCTCGATCTGGTCATGGGTGACATAGATCATGGTCCGGTCGATACGCCGGTGCAGTTCCTTCAGCTTCGACCGCAACTGCCACTTCAGGTGCGGATCGATGACTGTCAGCGGTTCGTCGAACATGATGACATTGACATCATCGCGCACCAGCCCGCGTCCGAGCGAAATCTTCTGCTTGCCGTCGGCGGTCAGGCCCGACGCGCGCTGGTCCAGCATCTCGGTCAGGTCCGTCATCTCCGCGATCTCGCGCACGCGGGCATCGATCTCCGCCGCCGGGACGCCACGGTTGCGCAGCGGAAACGCCAGGTTCTGGCGCACCGTCATGGTGTCGTAGATCACCGGAAACTGGAATACCTGCGCAATGTTGCGGGCGGCGGGGTCACGGGTGGTCATGTCCTCCCCGTCGAACAGCACGCGACCACGCGAAGGCACCAGCAGGCCGGAGATGATGTTCAGCAGGGTTGTCTTGCCACAGCCGGAGGGACCCAGCAGGGCGTAGGCACCGCCATCCGCGAACTCGAAATCAAGCTGTTGCAGTGCCCAGTCGGCGGGGGCCTGCGGATTGGGCATGTAGGCGTGGCCCAGGTTGTCGAGGGTGATGCGTGCCATTTCAGTCGGACCTGCCGCCGGCGGCGCCTACCAGGTGACCGGCATCGTCGAAGTACATGGCGCGGGAGACATCCATGTGGAACTCCGCCTCTGCCCCGATATCGAAGTCATGCACGCCCGTGGACAGTGACACCCAGTCATTGCCGCTCAGGTCAAAGTGAACGGTACTTTCCGATCCGCTCAGTTCCGCAATCCGCACGTGGCCGCGAATGGCAACCGGCTGCGCGCCGTCGGGGCGGATCGTCACCCGGTGCGGCCGCACGCCGAGCCGATAGCTGCCATCGGCCAGTGCGACGGTCGAGGCATCGGCCTGCCAGCGAATGCTGTCTCCCAGCAGGAACTCGCCGCCCTGCTTGGTCACCTTCGCCGCATTCATCGGCGGCTCGGAGAAGACCTGGGCGCTGATCAGATCCCTTGGGTGCTGATAGGATTCCATTGTCGGGCCGAACTGGGTCACCCGGCCTTCATGCAGGGTGGCGGTATTGCCGCCGAACAGCAGCGCCTCCATGGGTTCGGTGGTCGCATAGACGGCGATGCAGTTGCGGTCGGCAAACAGGCGGGGCAGTTCGTCCCGCAGTTCCTCGCGCAGCTTGAAATCCAGATTGGCCAGGGGTTCGTCCAGCAGCACCAGGTCGGCGTCCTTGACCAGCGCGCGGGCCATGGCGGTGCGCTGCTGCTGTCCGCCGGAAAGCTCCGACGGGCGGCGGTCCAGCATCGGGGTCAGCCGCATCAGTTCAGCCATCTCCATCACGCGCCGGTTGATCTCTGCCTTGTCGATACGGGCCAGTTTCAGCGGACTCGCGATATTGGCGTAGACGCTCAGGTTCGGGTAGTTGATGAATTGCTGATAGACCATGGAGACATTGCGCTTCTGCACGGAAACGCCTGTCACATCGCGCCCGTCGAACCATATCTGGCCGCTCGTCGGACGTTCCAGCCCGGCCATCAACTGCATCAGTGTCGTCTTGCCGGAGAGTGTCGTGCCGAGCAGGACATTGAAGCTGCCCGGAGCCAGCGTCAGGTCGGTGGGGTGAATATGAACTTCCCCGTCCACCTGTTTCGCGACTGATTTCAGTTCCAGGGCCATGGATGAAAATTACTCAAGAAAACCGTTCGGGAAAAGAAGGAGAAGGGCCCCGCCACGCCGGGGAGGTGGCGCGACGGAACCCTTCTCCAGAACGCGGCAGGTCAGTTGGCCTGCCAGCGTTTGATCAGCTCGTCATAGGCGATGGTCTCGCCCTTCGGCTTCTCGTTGGCGAGCTTTGCCTTGGCACCACCCTTGCCGAGCCATGCCGAGGCATCCTTCTCGGCGTTCAGACGCGGGCCACAGCCACCGTAGGTGTTGTTCGCCTTGTCCGCCCGTTCCATGCGGGACATGGTGATGTCCATCTCCTCCGCCAGACGATCCATCGCCTGCTGGGGCGTGAACGCACCGGAGTTCACGTCACCGATCTGCTGCCACCAGATCTGGGCCAGCTTCGGATAGTCGGGAACATTGACACCGGTCGGTGACCAGTTGACCCGATCCGGGGAACGATAGAACTCCACCAGACCGCCGAGGTTCGGCGCCCGGTCCGTGAAGGACTGATGGTGGATGTCGCTGTCGCGGATGATGGTCAGACCGACATGGCTCTTCTTCAGTGACACGGTCTTGGAGACCACGAACTGGGCGTAGAGCCAGGCTGCCTTGCGGCGGTCAACCGGGGTGGACTTGAACAGGGTCCAGGAACCGGCATCCTGATAGCCGAGCTTCTGGCCGTTCTCCCAGTAGGGACCGTGCGGCGACGGGGCCATCCGCCAGAGCGGCTTGCCGGCATCATCGACGGTATTGTTGCCCTCGGACTTTGGCGCGACCATGGACGCGGTGAAGGCCGTGTACCAGAAGATCTGCTGGGCGACGTTGCCCTGGCTCAGGGCCGGAAGCGACTGGTAGAAGTCATAGTCCGCGGCACCCGGAGGGGCGTACTTCCGCAGCCATTCATCCCACTTGCGGATCGCGTAGACCGCCGCCGGGCCGTTGGCCCCACCACCGCGCGTGACGGATGCGCCTGCCGGGTTGCAGGAGCCTTCCTCCATGCGGATGCCCCATTCATCGATCGGGCGTCCGTTCGGCAGGCCCTTCGATCCTGCACCGGCCATCGACAGCCAGGCATCGGTCATGCGCCACCCCAGGTCCGGCGCGCGCTTGCCGTAGTCCATGTGGCCATAGATGCGGACGCCGTCGATCTCCTTCACATGGACGGAGAAGAATTCGGCAATGTCCTCATAGGCCGACCAGTTGACCGGAACACCCAGGTCATAGCCGTACATGTCCTTGAACTTCGCCTGCAGGTCCGCACGGTCGAACCAGTCCTTGCGGAACCAGTACAGGTTGGCGAACTGCTGGTCGGGCAACTGATACAGCTTGCCGTCCGGGCCGGTGGTGAACGACTTGCCGATGAAATCGTCGATATCCAGCGTCGGCAGGGTCACGTCACTGCCTTCGCCCGCCATCCAGTCGGTCAGGTTGACCGCCAGCTGCAGCCGGGAATGGGTGCCGATCAGGTCCGAGTCGTTGATGTAGGCATCATAGAGATTGCGGTTGGTCTGCATCTGCGTCTGCACCGCCTGCACGACCTCGCCTTCACCCAGGAGCTGATGGTTCACCTTGATCCCGGTGATTTCCTCGAAAGCCTTGGTCAGGACCTTGGATTCATACTCGTGTGTCGGAATGGTCTCCGACAGCACGTTGATCTCCATGCCCTTGAAAGGCTCGGCGGCCTTGATGAACCATTCCAGCTCCGTCATCTGCCCGTCTTTCGACAGGGTAGATGGCTGGAATTCACTCTCGACCCACTTCTTCGCTTCGTCCATACCAGCGGATGCTGGTGCGGCGAAGGCGAAAAGGGCGCCTGCCGCGACGGCGGCGAGCAAGTTTCTTCTCATTATTCAACCCTCCCTAGGTTAATGAATGGGATCATCAAGCGAAGGAAAACGAAAGTCAATATGAACCAGAACGAAATTTCATGTTGCGGTAAGAGCCCCAAATGAACGAAAATTGCCCGCATCACAGCCGTTTGCCCGCATTGCTTGTTCATGCTGCAACCGCGTCTCGCTATTGCGAAAGAAAATGAAAGAAATCGAAGCTACTGCCATATCGCCCCGCCAGACGGACATACTCGGCCGCGCCCGCGCCCATGGGCGCGTGGACGTTGAGGATCTGGCCGGGCAGTTCGCGGTCACGCCACAGACGATCCGCAAGGACATCAACGAACTCAGTGACCGCGGCCTGCTGCAGCGGGTACATGGCGGGGCGGTCTATCCCTCGAATGTGACGAACTTTGCCTATGACTCGCGGCGGATCCTTGCGGCGGAGGCGAAGCAGCGCATCGGCGCCGCGGCTGCGGCACTGATTCCCGACAAGTCATCCATCATGCTGAACATCGGCACGACCACGGAGCAGGTGGCCTTCGCGCTGCGCCAGCACGATGGAATCATGGCAATCACCAACAACCTGAATGTCGCGAACATCCTGCGGGAGGCCCCTTCGGCGGAGGTGATCATTGCCGGCGGGCTGGTGCGCCATGCCGATGGCGGCATCGTCGGCGAAGCGACCATCGACCTGATCAACCAGTTCCGGGTGGATTTTGCGGTGATCGGCGCCTCCGCCATCGATCAGGACGGCAGCCTGCTGGACTTCGACTATCGCGAAGTCCGCGTGGCGCAGGCAATCATCCGTCACGCCCGCCGCACGATCCTGGTGGCCGACAGCATGAAGTTCCAGCGCACGGCGCCTGTGCGCATCGGCCACCTTTCGGATATCGATGTCTTTGTAACCGACAAGGCTCCCACAGCCGGGATAAGCGAGATATGCGCTGCCAATGAGGTGCAGTTGAGGATCGCCGACAGCGCATTGGCCGTGAGCGGATGAGAGGCTGATGACGGAACATTTCGACATTTTCGTCATTGGCGGCGGCATCAACGGCTGTGGCATTGCGCGTGACGCGGTGGGACGGGGCCGGACGGTCATGCTGGCAGAAATGAACGATCTGGCGCAGGGCACATCTTCCGGATCGACCAAGCTGATCCATGGCGGTCTGCGGTATCTGGAACACTACGAATTCCGGCTGGTGCGAGAGTCGCTGATGGAGCGGGAGACGCTGTGGTCCATGGCACCGCAGATCATCTGGCCGCTGCGGTTCGTGCTGCCGCATCATCGTGGGTTGCGCCCGGCCTGGATGCTGCGGCTTGGCCTGTTTCTCTACGACAATCTGGGGGGGCGGAAGCTGTTGCCCTCCACCCGGACGCTGGACCTGCGGACCGATCCGCTGGGCGCGCCGCTGCGTGACGAATTCGTCAAGGGCTTCGAATATTCGGACTGCTGGGTCGATGATGCCCGGCTGGTCCTGCTGAATGCCCGCGATGCGGCGGACCGGGGCGCGGTGGTGCGCACCCGCACCCGTGTCACCTCCGCCCGCGCCAGGGACGGCAAGTGGCTGGTGGAGATGGAAGACCAGCGCAGCGGTGCGCAGCACACGGTCACGGCAGATGTTGTGGTGAATGCGGCGGGCCCCTGGGTGGATCATGTCATCGGCGGCGTGGTCGGGCGCAACAACACCCGCAATGTCCGGCTTGTCCAGGGCAGTCACATCGTGGTGCCCCGGCTGTTCGACCATGACCGGTGCTACATCTTCCAGAACGCCGACGGTCGGATTGTCTTCGCGATACCCTACGAGAATGAATATACCCTGATCGGCACGACGGATCGCGACTATGGCGGCGATCCCGCTGACATCCGGATCACGGATGAGGAGAAGACTTACCTGACCGGGGCGGTCAGTGCCTATTTCAGGAAGCCGGTTGCTGTCGATGACATCGTCTGGACCTACTCCGCCGTCCGACCGCTGTACGACGATGGTGCCTCCAAGGCGCAGGAGGCGACGCGGGATTACGTGCTGACCACCGACCGGGATGCCGGTGCGCCGCTGGTCAATGTCTTCGGTGGCAAGATCACCACATTCCGTCGTCTGTCGGAGGAAGTGGTCGGGAAGATCGACGATCTGCTGGGGTCAAGAACGAAACCCTGGACGGCTGGCGCAACCCTGCCTGGCGGCGACATTCCGGTGACCGGGTTTGACGCCTTTGTTGCCGAACTGCAGGCGGGTTTCCCCTATCTCGACCCCGCCACCGTCCTGCGGCTGGCGCGTCTCTACGGCACCGTGGCCCGTGAGATCCTGGATCGGCCTGGGGAGGAGGAGGGGCTGGGAATCCACTTCGGCGCAGGCATCTACGAGGCAGAAATCCGGCACCTGATCGACCGTGAATGGGTCACCTGCGCGGATGACGTGCTCTATCGCCGGACCAAGCTGGCGCTGCACCTGGATGAAGTCCAGCGTTCACGGCTGGCGGACTGGATCGCGACCGCAGTGCTGCCGCACGCGTCGCCAGCCGGTGACGCCTGAAGCGGCCGCCTCAGGGCGGGTGGCTGGGTACTGGACGGACAAGGCCCGTTTCGGCATAGTCCGGCGCAGAATTTCCTCGGTCAGCCCTGCAGGGAGCGGTCGCGAACATGGCACACATCGGTACACGGTTCTTCACCTGGCGAAACGGCAAGCTGGTCGGCGAGGACCAGTTCGGCAATCGCTACTATGAGGACCGTCGCGGAACCGGGCGTCGCTGGGTCGTCTACAAGGGCATGGTCGAGGGGTCGAAGGTGCCACCGCAGTGGAATGCCTGGCTGCACCGCACCACCGATACCGCGCCGCAGTCGACGTCGGATCTGCGGGAGTGGGAAAAGCTGCACCAGCCGAATCTGACCGGCACGCCACACGCCTATCGTCCGGCGGGTCATGTCACCAAGGGGGCGAAGCGCGCCGCAGCGACCGGTGACTACGAGGCCTGGTCGCCCGAGGGCTGAACCGGCAGGCAATTCATCCGAACGCGGGGGCAGACAAACGCATGTCCAACAATATCGTCGAAACCGTGATCGGGGCCGTGGTGATAGCCATTGCGGCAATGTTCCTGATCTTTGCCTATCGCACGGCCGATATCGCGCCGGCCTCCGGCTATGAACTCATTGCCAAGTTCGACAAGGTGAACGGTGTAATCACCGGTGCTGACGTGCGCCTGAGCGGGATCAAGATCGGATCGGTGAAGTCGACCGAGCTTGAATCGCCAACCTATCTGGCGCTGGTCCGGCTCAACATTGCCTCGGATGTGAAGATTCCCGCGGACTCCTCGATCCGTGTGCTGGCCGATGGTCTGCTGGGTGACACCTTCCTGTCGATCGAGCCGGGCGGTGATGAGGCCAATCTGAATGCGGGGGACTCGTTCCGTTTCGCACAGGGGTCGGTCAACATCATGGATCTGGTGGGGCAGGCGATCTATTCCGGTGGAAGCAGCAAGCAGTGAGCCGGGAGAGCCAGGACTGGCAACCGGATCGATATCAGCAACATGCGGGCTTTGTCGCAGTACTGGGCACCCCGGTACTGGACCTGCTGGCCCCGCAACCCGGTGAGCGTATCCTCGATCTCGGCTGCGGCGATGGCGTACTGACCGAGAAACTGGTCGCCGCGGGGTGTCAGGTGATTGGTGTCGATGCTGGCCCCGACATGATTGCGGCAGCGCGGGCGCGCGGCCTGGATGCACGTGTGGTCGATGGCCATGCACTGGCCTTCAGCAATGAATTCGATGCCGTCTTTTCCAATGCCGCTTTGCACTGGATGACGCGCCCGGCGGAGGTTGTCGCGGGCGTTCACCGTGCGCTGCGACCGGGCGGTCGTTTTGTTGCCGAATTTGGCGGGCATGGAAATGTCGCCGCAATCAGGACGGCTCTGATCGCGGTGCTCGCCCGGCATGGCGTTGATGGTGCCGCGCTGAGCCCCTGGTACTTCCCGACGCCGGATGAATACGGCGCCGTGCTGCGCGAGGCCGGATTTGCGGTGCATTCTGCGGAACTCATCCCGCGGCCCACACCCTTGCCGACCGACGTGGGCGGATGGATGGATACATTCGCCGACAGCTTCTTCGCGGCGGTGCCTGCTCAGGACCGGGCCAGTCTGAGGGCGGAGGTCGTGGACCTGCTGCGTTCGGTGCTTTGTGACAGTGAGGGACGATGGACAGCAGACTATGTCAGATTGCGGTTTTCGGCCTCGCGCTCGGCCTGACGGCTGTTCCGGCTGGACCCGTGCAGGCCCAGTTGATCACGGAAGGGCAGGGCGAGACCTTTGACGCTGCCCGGTCAGAGGAGGCAACCGGCCGTGTGGCGATCCTGCGCGCCCTCGACAAGGTCACGGCCCGTACGGTTGATCTGGAAGTGCCGGTTGACGCGCCGATCCGCTTCGGCACCCTGACGGTCACCGTCCGCTATTGCCGGACCCGCCCGCCGGAGGAGCCGCCGGAGACCTTCGCCTTTCTGGAGATTGACGAGGAACCGGACTCCCGCGCTGCGGTGCGCCTGTTCACAGGCTGGATGATTGCCTCCAGCCCGGCACTGAATCCGCTGGAGCACCCGGTCTATGACGTCTGGGTGGTTGGCTGCCGTCATCCTGCGCCACCAGAGCCGGAACCGGAAGCCGATGACGCGGACGACGTTTCGCCGGAGGGTGAGCCAGTCGCGGACTGACCGGCGGCAGGGCTATCGCTGCAAACCGCGTGCGATGACGACGTTCTGGATCTCCGTCGTGCCATCCATGTACTGAGCCATCTTGGCGCAGGCGAAATGACGGGCCGCGACCTCGTTCACCATGAAGCCGTTGGCCCCCATGACCTGCATGCAGTCGGCCAGTCGGGTCAGGGCGGCGCGGGTGGCGAACTTCTTGGCGTGCGCGGCCTCCATGCTGGCATTCAGACCCGCGTCCCAGCGCGATGCGGCGCTGTAGGTCAGCAGCCGCGTTGCCTCCAGATCCGTCGCAACATCGGCCAGCATCCACTGGATGCCCTGAAAGTCGCCGACCGTCTTGCCAAAGGCGGGACGCTCCGCGACATATTCCAGGCTTCGGGCCAGGGCGGCGCGCAGCATGCCCGTACACATGGCGGCGACGAAGAAGCGGGCGGAATCGATACCACCCATGGCGGCCTTGAAGGCGGCTTCCTGCGGGATCAGCACGTCATCCTGTGACAGGCGCACGCCTTCGAACCGGAAACCGCCGGTGCCCAGCGCATGGCCACCCGCCATGGCATAGGGACCGACGCGATGCACGCCCGCGCGCTCCGCCTCGATCATGAAACACATGATGCCGCGCCAGCCCTTCGAAGGATCGGTCTGTGCGTAGATCGACAGGACGCCAGCGTGACTGGCGCTGGAAATCCAGGCCTTCTCGCCATCCAGTATCCAGCCGTCCCCATCGGGGCGGGCCATGCAGGCAACGGCCTGGGCGTCCGAACCCATGCCTGGCTCCGTCAGCAGAAAGGCGCCGATCTTGCGGCAGGCGATCAGGTCGGGAAGGAATTTCCGCTTCAGCGCGTCACTGCCATTGCTGGCCAGGCTGAGCGCGAAATTGTTGTGGACCACCATGCTGAAGGTGAAGGCCATGCAACCGTTGGCCAGTTCCTCGAAGACACGGCATGCGGCGCTGAAGCTTGCGCCCTGTCCACCATCTGCCTTGGGCACCAGCACACCGCCAAGTCCACGGGCCGCGGCCTCCAGCTGTGTATCGCGCGGATAGATGCGGTCACGTTCCCAGGTTCCGGCATTGGGGGTGACGTGTTCTGCGGTGAAAACCCGCGCCGCATCAACCAGTTCCTGTTCGGACTTCGACAGTTCGACTTCAAATGCCATGACCGGCCTCCCCCTGAGCTACAACATTTGAGCTACAATTTTTTTGCACCCTACGACCCTGCCGCAACAATGGGAACGCCACACGACAGGTGGCGGGCATGTCTGAATACCATTTACCTGCGCCGGGGCGAGGGCATAAGGTTCGGCACTGCGGATTTGAGGAGCGCGAGAGCAATGACGCGGTTTCTGAGCGAACAGCAGGTCGCGGACTATCAGCGCGACGGGTTCGTCTTCCCCCTGCGCGCCTTTGCGCGGGAAACCGCGGATGCCTACCGCCACCGGCTGGAGAGTTACGAGGCGGAAACGGGTGGTCCGATCCAGGCCAACATGCGCCACAAGGTCCATCTGCTGTTCACCTGGGCGAGCGAGTTGATCCGGCATCCCCGCATTCTCGATGCCGTCGAGGATGTGCTGGGACCGGACATCCTTTGCTGGAGCACGAATTTCTTCATCAAGGAAGCAGGCGACGAGAGTTTCGTCTCCTGGCATCAGGATTCGACCTACTGGGGGCTTGAGCCACCGGATGTGGTCACGGCCTGGGTGGCCCTGTCCGACGCGCCGGTGGAATCCGGCGCGATGAAGTTCAAGCCCGGCAGCCACCTGGGTGGGCAGATCGCGCACAGCGACACGTTCCACCCGAAGAACCTGCTGACCAGGGGACAGGTGATCGATGGCGATCTGGACCTGTCGGATGCGGTTTCGGTGCCGCTCCAGGCCGGGGAATTCTCCCTGCATCACATCCGGCTGGCGCATGGCTCAGAGCCGAACCTGACCGCGAACCGCAGGATCGGTTTCGCAATCCGCTACATCGGTGCCCATGTGAAACCGGTGAAGGCAGCACGCAATGCGACGCTGGCAAGGGGCATCGACCAGTTCGGTCATTTCGATCTGGAGCAGGCACCCGTGCTGGACCTGGACAAGAATGCCCTTGCCGCGCACGAGCACGCGATGAAGGGGCAGCTTGCCGCGCTGTATTCCGGCACGGACGTCAAGACTGCGCGCGACTGAGCGGGTCTGGACCCGGCATCAGTCTGCCAGCAGGAAATCCATCATTGTCGGCCACGCGGTCGGGTCTTCCATGAAGAACAGGTGTCCGCCGTCGAACTCCTGCAGGGTCGCGTCTGGCAGTCGTTCCAGCATTGCATGTGCCCGTGCGCCGGGGGCGATATCATCATACCGGCCGCCACAGATCAGCGTCGGTGCGGTGATGGTCGGCAACAGGTCCCAGGCATCATGACCGGCGCGGGCGGCAAACTGGCGGTTCTGCGCCGCGCGTCTGACCGGGTCGGTGCGATTCGCGCGGGCGCTGGTCTGATAATACTCGACCAGTTGTCCGGCCTTGTCGGGGTTGGCCGCACGCCAGGCGGCATCGCGGCGATTGTCGGCGAGGGAGAGCATGGTCTCCGCATAGGCGTCAGCATCCAGACCGGCCAGTTCCTGCAGCGGGAATGACGACCCGCCTTCTCCGCCGGGGCTGGTGCAGCACAAGACCAGACGTTCCAGTCGGGGACCCAGCTTCGCCGCGACATGCTGCGCCACCATGCCACCGAAGGAAATGCCGACCACCGCGCAACCGTCCCAGCCGAGGTGATCCAGCAGGGCGAGCGCATCGTCGGCGAAGTCTTCCATCGTCAGATCGTGTTCCGTGATCGTCGACTGCCCCATCAGCCGATGATCGTAGGCGCAGAGGGTCAGTCGGTCGATCCCGGGCACATCGAATACGTTGGGTTTGCGGCGCAGGTCGCTGCCGGTGCCACTGATGAACAGGACGCGCGGACCATCGCCCCGGACCTCGTGATAGATGTCGATATCCCGGACGCTGGCAAAGGGCATCGGGTCAGTCCTGCAGTCGCTGGTAGAGGGCGGTGATATAGGTGCGGTCCTCCTGCTCCAGCTCCCCTGCCTCCAGTTCGCGCAGGAAATCCTCCAGATCCTCCCGCGTGCCGTCATGCAGGGAGGGGCGGGCCAGCATGGCCTCGACAGCCTTGCGGATTGACTCGTCGTCCTCGCCCACCTCGATGGCGGGGGCGCTGCTGACGGCAGTGCCCGGCAGCCGCTCCACCAGCACCTCCTCCCACTCCAGCGCGGCCTGATCCATCATGGCGGCAGCGGCGCGCGCCGCGCTCAGCACGGTCTGCTCATCCTCTCCACCCAGGGCGTCCAGTGCGGCAAGCAGGGCGTCACGATCAATGCTCATTCTCAACAGTCTCCATCCGGGGTGCGCGCAGGACCGGAAATGGTCTCTGACAGGGCGCTGGAATCTCGTCTACCCTGCGCCATATCACGAATGCGCGGCCTGACCCAAGCGGCCCGGAAAAGGGGACGACGGGAAGAGATGAAAAAGCAGCAGTCACCGGAAACCATGGTCGCGCAGGCGGCGGGCCACGTCGAAGCCACTTCGCGCGGGCTTGCCCCCGGGATCTTTCCCGCCACCACCTATGAACGCGACGCGGACATGTCCCTGCCCGGCGGCGCGGTCTACAGCCGGGATGATAACCCGGCCTTCGACGTGGCGGAGGAAATGCTGTGCCGTCTGGAGCGCGGGGCGGAGGCCATGCTGTTCGCGTCCGGCATGGCGGCGGCCACTTCACTGTTCAAGGCATTGCGCCATGGCGACCGGGTGATCCTGCCAAGGGTGATGTATTTCGCGCTGCAGGTCTGGGTGCAGGGATTTGCGGAGCGCTTCGGCCTTCGTCTGGAACTGGTCGGGAATGATGCGGCTGACTATGTCGCGGCGCTCTCGCGAGAGCCTGCCCGGCTGGTCTGGGTGGAGACGCCTTCCAACCCGCTCTGGACCGTCACCGATATCGCCGCGGTGGCCCGGGCCTGCAAGGCGGCTGGTGCCACGCTGGCGGTGGACAACACCGTCCCGACGCCTGTGCTGACCCGCCCGCTGGAACTGGGCGCGGATATCGTCATGCATTCAGCCACCAAGGCCCTGAACGGCCATTCGGACGTTCTGGCAGGGGCGCTGGTGACAGGTGACGTTGATGACCCGCTCTGGCACGGCGCGAAGGAGGAACGGCGGCTGGCCGGGGCGGTCATCGGGCCGTTCGAGGCCTGGCTGCTGGCCCGGGGGATGCGGACCCTGTTTGTCCGCATGGAGCGGGCGATGCAGAATGCCGCCGCCCTTGCCGAATGGCTCGACGCCCGCGATGACGTGGCCGCTGTCCTCTATCCCGGACTGCCGGACCATCCGGGACATGCGGTTGCCGCGCGGCAGATGGCCGGCGGCTTCGGCACCATGCTGTCGATCAGGACAGGTGGCGGGCAGGCGCGGGCGCGGGCCGTGAAGGGGCAGTTGCGGCTGTTCCGCCGGGCCACGTCGCTGGGCGGGGTGGAAAGTCTGGTGGAGCACCGCCGCACGGTCGAGGGACCGGCCAGTCAGGCGCCGGAGGACCTGTTGCGCCTGTCGGTTGGGATCGAGGCACTTGAGGATCTGAGGGCCGACCTGGATCAGGCCCTGACCGCGACCGCATGGAATGAAACAAAACAAGATGACGGGGAGTGAGTGATGATCGATCTCTACACATGGGGCACACCGAACGGACGCAAGGTCTCGATGATGCTGGAGGAATGCGAACTGCCCTATCAGGCGTTCGCCGTGAACATCTCCAAGGACGAGCAGTTTGCACCCGATTTCCTGAAGATCTCGCCGAACAACAAGATTCCGGCGATTGTCGATTCAGATGGCCCTGACGGCAAACCGATCAGCGTCTTCGAGACCGGGGCGATCCTGATCTATCTGGCGCAGAAGACGGGCAGGTTCCTGCCGACCGATCCGCGCAAGTTCACCGACACGATGCAGTGGCTGATGTGGCAGATGGGCGGTCTGGGGCCGATGCTGGGGCAGGCACATCATTTCCGCCGTTTCGCGCCTGAAACCATTCCCTATGCGGTTGACCGCTACACCAACGAGACCGCGCGGCTCTATGGCGTGCTTGATCGTCAGGTGGCCGCAAACGGCTGGCTGGCAGCGGGTGAGTACACCATTGCCGACATTGCCTCCTTCCCCTGGATCGCCCGCCACGAATGGCACGGCCAGAAGCTGGAGGACTTCCCCAACCTGAAGGACTGGTACGACCGGATCTGGGCGCGTGAGCCGGTCAGGAAAGGCTTCGAGGTTCCCTGACCGGACCCACGCGCGCCGCAATAACTGTTGCCAGCGTGGTGCGGAGGTTCAACCCGCCTCCGCCAGTGACGCGCGCAGCTTGTACTTCAGGATCTTGCCACCGACCGTTTCGGGGAAGGATTCCATCGGAACAATCCGCTTCGGGGTCTCGAATCCGGCCAGTTGCTGCCGCGCGAAGGCGATGATCTCATCCTCGTCCAGCTTGGCACCGGGCTTGGCCACGACGCAGGCCGTGACCATTTCGCCCCACCGGTCGTCGGGGACACCCACGACCGCGGCGCGTGCGACGGAAGGGTGCTGCTGCAGTACCGCTTCCACCCGGATGCTGGAGACGTTCTCGCCGCCTGATTTCACGATGTCCTTGTAGCGGTCAACCATGATGCGCAGGCCCTGATCGTCGAAGACGAAGCTGTCGCCTGAATGCAGCCAGCCGTCCTTCAGCGCCTCCCGCGTCGCATCCGGGTCGCGGTAATAGCCGGAGAACATGGCGGGAGAACGGTAGACCGCCTCACCCTGGACCCCCGGCTGGCCGCGCAGATCATTCCCGTCGGCATCCATCACGGTGGATGCCAGCATCGGCACGGGCAGCCCGACATGGTTCACCGCCGGGGCATTGCGCAGGTATGTATCGCGGTGCTGATTGATGTGGAAGCAATGACAGACGACGCACTCGGTCTGGCCGATGATCCCGTAGACGCTCAGCTTCGGAGCGGTCATGCGCCGCAACTTGGCCAGCGAACCGGGTGCCAGCGGTGCCCAGCCGTAGAACATCACCGTCATGTTGGAAAGGTCATAGGCGGTCGGTGAGTCCTCGACAGCCTTGATGAGGGACTCAACGAACTGCGGGGAGCCGCCAAAGAGGCTGGTGACAGCTTCCTTCGTGCAGGCCTGGGCCATGGCGTGCCCTTCAGGCTTGCGACCCATGACCACCGTGCCGCCTGCCAGCAATGGAGCAATCATCATCAGCAGGTCACCGATATGGAATGTCATCGGGGTGAAGGTGCCTGCGCGCAGTTCATTCTCGTGGTCCAGCCCCCGCGTCATCGACAGGACGTGATTGTATCCGGTCATGTAGGCATAGGTGTGGGAGATCATCACCGCTTTCGGCTTCGCCGTCGTGCCGGAGGTGAACAGGACTTCCCAGATGTCATCCGAATGGATCGTGACATCGGGATCCTCGATGCTCTGGTCCGCGATGAAGTCGTCAAAGGACGGGTACCCTTCGTCCGGACCCGCACCGATGGACATGACCGGCGTGACGCCAGCCGCCTCGAACGCATGGCCCATGCGCTTCCACAGGTCGGCATCGACAATGGCGCAACTGGCCTCCATCCGCTGCAACCCGTCAGTGATGATGTCGGGAGCCATCATCACGTTCATCGGCGTGGCAACCAGCCCGGCCTTGGCGATGGCGATCTTCGACAGCCATGCCTCAATGGAGTTGTCGCAGAGCATGGCCACCCGCGCCGCATCCGGCAGGCCCAGGGCCAGCAGCCCGTTGGCGACACGGTTCACCAGTTCATGCGCCTGACGGTAGGTGACGCGGGCGTGCTTCGGGTTAACGGTCGCGTCGGGCGTGGCGATCAGGCATTCCTTGTCCGGGGTGCTCCACGTCACGCGTTCGAAGATGTCGCCGACCGACATGCGGTTCCAGCGCTGGTCGTTGCGGCGGTTGCGGAAATTCTCGACGTCTATCTCAAGTTCCAATTCTGATGCCTCCCCGGCGTTCTGAGTCGTTGGTTGTCTGTGTTCTAGAGGATTGCCAGCGCGTTGGCTGGCGATCCGATGGCGCCCGGCAGGTTGAGTGGTATCGCGGTCATCATGAAGTGCCAGTCGCCGCGTGCCTTCAGCGCCGGGGCAAGTGCGGAGAAATCGAACATCTCTCCGAACGCCATCCCCAGCAGGGGGATCATGCGTCGGTGCAGCGACCCGATCTTCGGGTCACCCGGCACGACCTCGACCGCCGGATTGTCACAGGTGATGGACGCGACGTGCCAGTTCCAGAGCTGGCGCGCCATGTCCTCCGAACCGTCGAGCCCGGCATGGCGGACGGAGGTCGCGTAGTCCTGCCGCGCTGCCGGGGCGAGGGCGCGATAGGCCTCCACCCAGCCGAAGCGGATGCAGAGCATGTCGCCGGTGCCGATGGTCGTCCCCTGATGCGCGGCGGTGGCACGCAGGTCGTCGGCTGAAACGGGATGTGGTGACAGCGGGTCGTAGTCCCGCCCCGTGTCCCGCATCCATCCGGCGACGTCCAGCAGCACACCGCAGCCGGTCATGCCGTGTTCCACCCAATGCTCGATACCCAACCGGCCCCGGCCCGGTTTGAAACCGTCGGCGATGCCGGTGTAATACCCATGCTCCCGCGCCCTTACATGACGCAGGCCATCCCACTGGCTGGATGCCTGCATGAACAGGGAGTCGACGCTGTCGTCCAGGGTGTTGCGGTCCAGCGCGTAGATGTCGTGATGCAGCGCCTTGCGTCCGAACAGTGGCGGGTCCGGTTCATCCAGCGGCAGCGACAGGTTCACCATCTGCCCTGACCGCACCAGCCCAGCGGCAGCCTTCACACGCTCCGCCGTCAGCAGGTTGATGGAGCCGAGATCGTCGTCACGCCCATGCACATCCCACGCATGGCGCATGTCCAGACCTTCCAGTACCGGCAGGTCGTCGTAGTCGGGCAGTTCGCCCATTGTCGTATCCTCCCCAGGATCACGGCGTCGCAGAACAACGCTGCTGGCGGCGACTGTCGCAAGTCGGGGATTGTGCGGTCAAGCCGGTCCAGCGCAACGCACCCGTGACCGCTACTCGGATGTTGCCCTGGGCGCGCCGCGTTTCATGATCGAACCGGCGATCCCGGCAGGGAAGAAGTAGACCAGCAGGATGAAGATGATCCCAAGCCAGAACAGCCAGCGATCCGGATTCAGGATGTCGGGGATCAGAGGCAGGTTGGACGTGGCCTCCGCCGCCACGCCCATCAGGTCGCGCAGGTAGTACTGCGCCATCACCAGCAGTACCGCGCCGATGACGGCCCCCCACATGGTGCCCATGCCGCCGATCACCACCATCAGCAGGATATCGATCATGATCGAGAAGCTGAGCGTCGTGTCCGGCCCGGTGTACTTCAGCCAGACAGCGTAGATCGACCCGGCAAGTGATGCCGCGACCGCCGCCGCGCAGAAGACGAAGGTGCGATATGCGACCACGCGATAGCCGATTGCCTCGGCACGCGCTTCATTCTCCCGGATCGATTTCAGGACCGTGCCGAGCGGCGAACCGACGAGGCGCAGCATCAGCACGAACAGGGTCAGGCAGGAAAGAAAGACAAAGTAGTAGGCCGCCAGTTTCCCGTTCAGCTTCACCCCGAACAGGCGCACGACCTTGTTGTCCTCGTCCACCAGCAGTTTGGTCGCGGTCTTGAAGAGGGAGGGCGTGCGGAAGGTCATGCCGTCCTCTCCGCCCGTGAAGTCGGAGAGCTGGGAGGCGAGGACGAGCGCGACACTCGCTGCAGCCAGCGTGATCATGGCGAAGAAGATTGCCTTCACTCGCAGCGACAAGAGTCCGATCACCACCGCAACGGCAAGTGAGACAGCAATTCCTGCCAGGCTGCCGACAAAGATCGCATCCCAACCGGCGCCCCACTGCTTCAGGACGATGGCGACTCCATAGGCGCCGAAGCCGAAGAACATGGTGTGGGCGAAGCTGACGATTCCGGTATAGCCGATCAGCAGGTCGTAGCTGGCGACCAGCACGATGAAGATGCACAGCTTGGCCGCCACCTCCAGCGAACGGACATCCTGAAACAGGAACGGAGCGAACAGCAGCAGCGCGGCAATGGTGAGCACGACAAGCCTGATCGCGGTCTCGCCCTTCGTGCGCTGCCGGGCAGTGGATGCGTTTGCAGTTGCGGTCACGGCACCCTCACTTCACAGCAGGCCGGAGGCCGCTGGGCCGCCACATCAGGATTGCCATCATCAGCAGCATGTTCGACGCCAGCGCCAGTTTCGGTGCCAGGAAACCGACATAGTTGCCCACCAGGCCGACCATGATCGCGCCCAGCAGGGTGCCTTCGATGGAGCCCAGTCCTCCGATGATCACGACGATGAAGACGATGATCATGATCTCCCCACCCAGGGCAGGGGAGATCAGTGTCTCATAGCCGGCCCACATGGCGCCGCCCACGGCCGCAAGTGCGGAGCCGAGCATGAAGACGCCGATGAACAGGCGATCGATGCGGAACCCGAGAGCTTCCACCATCTCCCGGCTCTCGACCCCGGCGCGGATCAGCAGGCCGATGCGGGTACGGTTCAGCACGGCATAGAGGGCGATGTAGACTACCAGCCCGAGCGCGAAGGCGAAGATGCGATAGATCTCGATGGAGATGTCGCCGATGATCAGCGCGCCCTCCAGGAAATCCGGTCGCGGCACGGCAGTCGGGGTGCCGCCCCAGACCGCCAGAATGATCTGTTCCGACACGATCAGGGCCCCCATGGTGATCAGGATC
Organism: Minwuia sp.; assembly: GCA_029213165.1. GTDB lineage: Bacteria > Pseudomonadota > Alphaproteobacteria > Minwuiales > Minwuiaceae > Minwuia. The sequence continues at coordinate 470 of JARGNO010000021.1, read as the reverse complement.
TGGCGCAGATGGTCTTCGTAGACCGGCCGGATGATCACTGTCTCGAAGAACCACCCCGCAATCAGGCCGAAGAGCAGCGCCGCCGTGACCGCCAGGAACAATGCCAGGGCACCGAGCATGATGCTGTCACCTGACAGCCAGCCGCTGAGGCTCGCAAGCACGCTGGCGGCCACGAAAGCCCCGAAACTGACGAAGGCGGAATGACCGAAGTTCAGGACATTCATCAGGCCGAACACGAGGGACAGTCCGGAAGCCATCAGGAAGATCATCATGCCCATCGCCAGGCCCGCAACCGTCAGGGTCACCCACGATGACGGGTTCCCGATCAGTACGAAGGCAACGACCGCGAGGGCAACGGGCAACAGGTTGACCCCGCCCAGCCGCTCGATTGTGTTCACCAGCTTTTCCATCAGTTCCTCATGACAGCCCCAGCAGGCGATCCTGCAGTGCGGCATCGGCAGCAAAGGCAT
>JARGNO010000106.1 GCA_029213165.1 Minwuia sp. | reverse complement strand
ATGGATCGCGACGGCAGGCCGGTCGCCCCCGTGCAGGGCGGCGGACGCAGGCAACGGGAAATGGCCTATCGCTTCGGTGTCAATCTGGTGATGTACGCCCTTACAGGAAACTACAAGTCCGACCAGGTGCATCTGCCCGCCATCCTCGACCGGCTGGGGCAATAGCCATGATTGACGGGCTGCAGGTTGCGTTCGAACCACTGGTGCCGTCGGCCTTGCTGATCTTGCTGGGGATCTTCGCTGTCGTCATCACGCTCTTTGGCCTGTTTCGACAGGCGCGCGGCACACCATTCCGGTTGCTGCTGCTGCTGATCCTGTTCGGCGTGCTGAGTGGACCGATCCTGCTGGAGGAGGAACGGCGCTACCATGATGACGTTGTTCTGGTCGTCGTTGACCGCAGCACCAGCCAGTCCATCGCTGACCGCACGGCACAGACCGAGACAGCCCTTGCCGCCGTGCTGGCTGAACTGGATCGCCAGGATGCGCTGGAGGTACGGGTGGTGGAGGCCGGGCCGGATGCCGGTGGTCCCGCGGATGGGACCCACCTGGCCAGTGCGATCCGAAGGGGGCTGGAGGGGGTTCCGGTGGAAAGGACCGCCGGGGTCATCCTGATCAGCGATGGACAGGTGCATGACCTGCCCGCGTTCGATGTTGCCGAGGGCCCGGCACCTGACCTGCTGCCCGGTCCGTTGCACCTGCTGCTCACCGGTGTTCCGGCGGAGCGGGATCGCCGGATCGAGATCGTCAATGCCCCCACATTTGCCGTGGTCGACCAGACCGCAGAGACCTCAGTCATCGTCCACGACCAGGGTGCAGGCGCGCAGGGCGGGATCGCCCGTGTCCGCATACGCCGGGACGGCGTCGAACTGGAAACGCGGATCGTGCCGGTCGGGCGCGAGGCTGTGCTGGCCGTGCCGATCAATCATGGCGGACGCAACCTGATCGAGTTCGAGGTGGAGGCTGATCCGGCTGAACTGACAGACGAGAACAACCGCGCCGCCATCACCGTCAACGGCGTTCGGGATCGCCTGCGGGTACTGCTGGTCTCCGGCGAGCCCTATCCGGGAGAGCGCGCCTGGCGCAACCTGCTGAAGGCCGACCCGGCAGTCGATCTGGTCCACTTCACCATCCTGCGGCCGCCGCAGAAGCAGGATGCCACCCCCATTCACGAACTGGCGCTGATCGCTTTCCCCATCCGGGAACTCTTCGAGATCAAGCTCTACGACTTCGATCTGATCATCTTTGACCGCTTCTGGCGGCGCGGCGTGCTGCATTTCTCCTATCTGGAGAACATTGCCCGCTATGTGCAGGAAGGCGGCGCCCTGCTGAATGCTGCCGGACCGTCTTTTGCCGGTCCTGCAAGCATCTACAGGACACCCCTGCGCAGCATCCTGCCGGGCAAACCCACCGGCGAGGTCACGACCGTCGGGTTTCGCCCCACCCTGACCGATACCGGACGGCGTCACCCCGTTACCGCCGGGCTGGAACCCGGTCCGCAGCAACAGCCCTGGGGGCGCTGGTTCCGCTCCGTTGACGTTGCAGTGGAAAACGCCGAGATCCTGATGCACGGACCTCAGCAGAAGCCACTGCTGATTCTTGACCGGGTCGGTGAAGGCCGGGTGGCCCAGGTGATGTCGGATCATGGCTGGCTCTGGTCGCGTGGCCTGGAAGGCGGCGGGCCACAGGCCGAAGTCATGCGGCGCACGGCCCACTGGCTGATGAAGGAACCGGCGCTGGAGGAGGAAAGCCTGCGCGCAGATGTCGATGGTGCGACGCTGAAGGTCACCCGACGATCACTTGCGGAAGATCAATCACCCGTCACGGTGACCGGTCCTGATGGCGTGGAGCACCGACTGGACCTGACAGCCGGGCGCGATGGGATCGACTTCGGCAGGATCGAGTTGACCGTTGCCGGTCTCTACCGGATCGGGGATGGCACCCGCAGCACGATAGCCGTCCTGGGCAACCTCAATCCGGTCGAATTCTCCGATCTGGTATCAACCGACCGTCTTCTGCGTCCATTTGTTGATGCCACCAACGGCGGTATCATCAGACTGGCGCGCCATGCCGAGCCCGAGATCCGGCGTGTGGAACCGGGCCGCCAGACAGCGGGCAGCACCTGGCTGGGCCTGCTGCGCAATGGCGCCTTTGATGTGACCGGCCTGAAGACGACACCTCTGGCGCCGCCGCTGGCGGTTCTGCTCACTCTGCTGATACTGCTGCTGGTCTGCTGGCGGCGGGAGGGGCAATAGGCCTCTGAACCGGGCGTATCCGCAACGGGCGATACGTCCAGACGACTGTTTTCAACTGGGGAGAAGCAACAATGAAACTCTATGACCTCGCTGCGGGATCGAACCCGCGTCGCGTCCGTATCTATCTGGCCGAGAAGGGAATCGAGGTTCCCAGTCAGCCGGTCGACATGATGAAGCGCGAGAACGAGCAACCGGAATACAGGAAGATCAATCCCTTCGGGAAGATGCCTGCGCTGGAACTGGACGACGGCACCATCCTGACCGAATCGATGGCGATCTGCCGCTATTTCGAGGAGCTGAACCCGGAACCACCGATGTTCGGGCGCAATCCGCTGGAAAAGGCTCAGGTGGAGATGTGGAACCGGCGGGCAGAACTGAACGTGCTGATGCCCGTCGCCATGTGCTTCCAGCACACCAGCGACTTCTGGATCGGTCGGCTGGAACAGCACAAGGGCTGGGGTGAGACCTGCAGGACCAACGCCCTGGCCAGCATGGCGATCTTCGACAATCACCTGAAAGGCCGGGAATTCGTCGCCAGTGACGACTACACCGTGGCGGACATCACCCTGCAGTGCGGCATCCTGCTGGGCAAGGGCGTCGCCCTGAAGATCCCGGAGGAACTGGAGAACCTGACCGCATGGTGGGGTCGTGTGACGTCCCGCCCCACCGCACGGGCGTGATGGCCATCGCATTTCCGGTGTATCGGGAACAGTCCGAAAAACCGCAGCGATCCGATTGGCATCATCATTGCTGAGTGACAGTCATGATGTGGTCAATTGGCAAGAAATCAGGAATCTGGTGGCGCGGCGGAGACGCATCGCCACCAGATCGTGAAAGGCGGCGCTACCCGCGGCGCATGGTGCGGCTGCCGGTCTCGGTAACGCGCTTTCGCGACGAACCGCAGCGTCAGTGCCTGGCCGTTGACGTTTCACAGACCGGAATGCTGATCACGCCGAACCTCTACGGATCGGTTCGCGAGCAGGTTCTTGTTGGCACTGATGAGTTCAACGGTCGGGTCAGCGCACTCATCGCGGACCAGCGGCCGGAAGGCACCGCGGTGGCATTCTCCGATCCCGAAGAAGGTCGGCGGCTGGCCAACTGGCTGACTGCACGGGCCGAGGGCCGCACCGGCAATCCGCAGATGAGCTGACTGTCGGCGGTTAACCCGGGATTCATCTGAACGATGGATGATTGCCTGAACGAACCCGCAATCTGCCGGAACACTGAACATGTCAACGCTCCAGACCGTCCGTCGTCGCATCAGCCAGATCCACATGTTGTTCTCCCCACCGCCAGAGTTGCGCCGCGCCCATGCGCGCTTCACCGTCAACCTGCCGATCAAGGTCCGCGAGATTGCCGGAGGGGACGCTCTTTCGCGCATCGCTGTCGATGTTTCCGATGGTGGCCTGTTCTTCGAACCGGCGCTGGGCGTGCCGACCGGTACCCCGGTCGAGGTCAGTGTCGGCCTGTTCCTGCGCAACGCCCGCGCAACGATCGTCAGCCATCGCGGCAACGGCACGGCCCTGCTGTTCGAATCGCCTGCCCACGGCGCCGCGATCCGCGCCTGGCTGACGGAAATCGCCGACAGCGGCCAAGATCGTGAACAGGGCACAGCACACGTATTCTTGCCAGAGCAATCAAAAGGCGACCGGGCGGCGCGCGGATAATCCGGACGCGAGCATGGTACGGCGATTGCGTTTCGACCTCCATCACACTGCTGGAGGTAGGAAATGTTCCGGAATGCAATCTTCGCCATCACCGTAGTCGGTTTGTCGACACCTGCATTGGCAGGCGGGATCGACGACTTCAGGGAAGCTTTCTCAGCCGCGAACGACGGTAAATACCATGTTGCCATTGCGACTTACGACAAGTCACTGGCGGCCGGCGACCTCAGTCGCGAGTTTCGCATCAGGGCATACAACAACCGTGGCTTGGCACATTACAAGCTGGGTCGCACGGATCAGGCGATCGCCGACTATGGTCGCGCCATTGCAATGGATGCCGACTATCACATCGCCCTGAACAACCGGGGCCTCAGCTGGCAGAGGTTGGGCGACAAGGAGCGCGCGCTGAAGGATTTCGAGGCCGCGATCATCGCCAACCCGGACTATTTGCTGGCCATGAACAATCGGGGCAAGGTCCTGCATGAAATCGGTCGGATTCAGGACGCCATCGCACAGTTCGATCATGTCATCCGTCTGGAACCGGCGAATGCGACCGCGTTCAAGCACCGTGGCAAGGCCTATCGTGCCCTTGGCAACCTCGACCACGCATTGGCCGATTTCAACAGGCTGCTGGATATCCGTCCCGGCTACAGCCACGGCTACCTCTATCGCGGGATGGCACTGGCGGACCTGGGTCTGGTGAACGCGGCCAAGTTCGATATCCGGACGGCCTATCAGATGAACCCGAAATCCGCGCGCATTCAGAAGGCACATGAGAAGTTCAGCAACCTCTGACCTGCGGATCCGGCGCCAGCGAGAACTGGCGCCGGATTTACTTCAAGCTTAAACTATCTTCGCTCACCCGAGCCGTGGCGAAGAGGGCATGCAATGGAAATCAATGTGGTCGGCGGCGGTCCGGCCGGGCTCTATCTGGCGATCCTGCTGAAGCGCGCACGCGCGGATATCGACATCCGGGTACATGAGCGCAACCGCGCCGACGATACCTTCGGTTTCGGCGTCGTCTTCTCCGACGAGACCTTGACCCACTTCCGGGAATCAGACCCGGAAAGCTATAGCCAGATCATCGAACGCTTCGCCTATTGGGAAGAGATCGACACCCACTACCGGGGGCAGGTCATCCGCTCCACCGGTCACGGGTTCTGCGGCATCGGCCGAATCGAGTTGCTGAATATCCTGCAACAACGCGCGGAATCCCTGGGGGTGCAGATCGAGTTCCAGAACGAGATTTCCGATCTCGGGGAACTGCGAAACTGTGACCTGCTGGTCGGTGCCGACGGGGCCAATTCCATTGTCCGGCGCGAATGGGAAACCGCATTCCGCCCAACCATCGAGATGAAGCGCAACAAGTTCAGCTGGATGGGTTCCACCGCACCGCTGAAGGCCTTCACCTTTCATTTCAAGGAGAATGCGCACGGCCACTGGATGATCCACGCCTACCGCTTTCGCGGCGAGGCAGCGACCTGGATCATCGAGACGACACCGGAGGCCTTCGCCAACGCCGGCCTGCGGGAGGACGACGAGGAAGGTTCCGCCCGCTATCTGGAGGAACTCTTCGCGGAAGAACTTCAGGGCCACCGGTTGC
>JARGNO010000020.1 GCA_029213165.1 Minwuia sp. | reverse complement strand
AGGCTCCATCCTCCCGCAGGCTGTCCAGTTGACGGGCCAGCATCTCGCCATTCGTCGGGGTCGCCAGATAACCGGAGAAGATCAGGTCGGGCCGCGAACGCCCGATGATGGCGCGGATCATGGCGGATACCGTACCGCATTCCAGTGCCTTGCCCTCCGGTCGGCCATGGCCGGGATGGAAACTGAGCACGGTTGTCGGCACGTCCCAGACCACATGGCCGAGGCGGCGCAGCGCGAAGGCCGTGGCGGAGTTGCCAACGTGTCCCATCGCCACCTGGCTGGACAGGGAAAGTACCGCCATGCCGTTCCTCTCGTTGCGTCGGTCCGTCAGGAAATTATAGTGTCCGGCCACAGTTATCGTACTGCCGGTTCGGCAGGCAAGAGGGAGAGATACAACATGGCCGCATCCGTCCGCCCCCGCCGCAGTGTCCTTTACATGCCGGGGTCCAACACCCGCGCGATGGAGAAGGCGAAGACCATCGCCGCCGATGCCATCATCCTGGACCTGGAGGATGCGGTGTCGCCGGACGCCAAGGCCACGGCGCGGCAGCAGATATGTGATGCGCTGGCCGGTGGTGGCTATGGCAAGCGGGAGATGATCGTGCGCATCAACGGTCTCGACACCCCCTGGGGTGCCGACGACATGGCGGCCATCGCGAAATCCGGTGCCGACGCCATCCTGGTGCCGAAGATCAATGACGCGGCGACCGTGCAGGCTCTGGTGGCCGCCATGGACAAGGCCGGTGCCCCGGCCGGCATGGCGCTGTGGTGCATGATGGAAACCCCCATCGGCATCCTGAACGCCCAGTCCATCGGCGCGGCCTCCGACCGTGTCGCCGTCTGGGTCATGGGCACCAATGACATCGCCAAGGACACCGGCGCGCACCACACCCCGATGCGCCTGCCGATGGTGACAGCACTCGGCATCTGCATGCTGGCCGCCCGCGCCTACGGCATCCAGATCCTCGACGGCGTCTACAATGACATCAAGGACGAGGACGGGTTCCGCGACATCTGCCAGCAGGGCCTGGAAATGGGCTTCGACGGCAAGACCTTGATCCACCCCAGCCAGGTCGCCCCCTGCAACGACGTCTTCTCCCCCACCGAAGCCCAGCTCGAAATGGCCGGACGCATCGTCGCCGGCTTCGAGGAAGCCCAGCGCGAAGGCAAGGGCGTCGTCACCGTCGACGGCCGCATGATCGAGAACCTGCACGTCGAACAGGCCAGGAAGCAGCTGGCACTCGCCGCCGCGGTGGCTGAGATGGGGTGAGGGGACAAGGTTCCGGTCGCGGCGTGACAGGCCGGGAATGAGAGCCGTCGGGGACTAATCGTCGCCTTCCTGTTCCGCAAGTCTTCGCTCCAGTTCCGGAATCATCCAGTCATCGACCGGCATGAGCCTGTCATCACTGGCGAGCGTCCTTGCGATGTCCAGTGCCGCAGCGTAGTGGCGGGCAGGATCGGCACCTGATCCAGCCAGTTTGACGTGGCTCACGATCAGGTCGCGCTGCCACTCCGTGTTCTCGGGGTCGCGGCGGGCGAGAGCCTCATGTATCCTCATCCCGGCTTCGAAAGCCTTGCGGGCCCCCTCGCGATCCCCTGTCGCGACGCGGATGTCGCCGACCCTGTCGTGACTGATGGACAGGTCGCGCTGCCACTCCGTGTTCTCGGGGTCGCGTTCCACCTGCGCCCCGGCACGGTCAAGCATGAGCAGCACGAGGCGCTCCGCGTTCTGGCGATCGCCCCTGCGAAGCAGGGCCGTGACGACCTGATCCAGCAGGTAAGAAGGAATGTTCGTGAGCCGGTCACCGTCCGGCTCTGCAATACTGATGAACCGGTCCGTGGCCACGTAGGCGCCCTCAGGGTTGCCCCTTTGGTCTTCGACGCCGACCAGCCGGGCGAGTGCGAGCGCGGCGCTGGCCGGGTCGTGCCTTTCCATGCGGTCTGCGGCGATGGACAGGGCGATCGACAGGTCATCTTCGGTCAGATACGCGAAAACGTCGGGACTCTGCACCAGGCCGGTCAGCAGGGAATCCAGTGCGCCTGCCAGATCCGAGTCGGACGGCAGAGATGCGATCTCCTTGCGCGCCAGACCGCTGCGGCGGTATTCCGTTGCAGCCTCATGGAACAGTCGCTCCGCAAAGTCGGCGGTGTCATTGCGCGAACGGTCCGACACGTTGCGCAGAAACCGGTAACGGGACTCTCCCTCCTCCAGGCTGGACCGGGCCGGATGCTGCAGGCGGTCCAGTGAAAGCCGTTCCACGAGGTCGACCACGAACCGGTTGCCCAGCAGACTTGCCAGAACCAGTGCGCTGCGAACATCCTCCGGCGTGTCCCGCAGCCGCTGCAGCACGATCTCCTCCAGCGGCAGGTCGGACAGCGCCAGGATGGCGGATCGCCCCTCGGGGGTCAGGTCGTTGTCGGTCTGGCCGCCCTCGAACCAGACGGGCTTGCGCTCCATCCGCGCCATGATCTGCTCCAGCATGCGCGGATTGCCGTCTGCCCGGGTCAGAATCTCCGTGGCGGTTCCCGCTTCGATGCCGGGGTACCTGTCGTTCAGGGCAGGACGCAGATCATCGACCGGTGCACCGAGATCAACGTCCAGATAGTGGTCGGCATGCAGCGATCCACCCCGTTGCCCTGCGTACCTGCCCGGATCCACCTCCCGCGGGTCTGTCGCGTGCCGCAGCACGTTGGCCACATGACTGCGCGGCTGCTGGGTGCCGTCTGCGGCAAGGACGTTGCGCAACTCCTTGTCCCAGTGCGTGATCAGCAACATCAGCGGCCAGCGTTCCTGATCCGAGCGGGCGATCAGCCGTTCCAGAAACGCCGCCATCGCCGGGTCGCGGTCCGCGAACTGGGCGTCATCGACCAGAATCACCAGCGGCTTGCCGCACCATGTCGTTGATCGGGGGGCGAACAGGCGCGAAAGGTCAGTCATCACAGCATCGACGACCGACTTGACCTGACTGTCGGCACTCAGACTTTCCTCCGCGCCGGAACTGGTGTGACGTCGGACGATCTGTCCTATGTTCCACATGCCCTGTCCGAGCCGCTTGATCATGCCGAGGCCCAGCGCCTCACCCGTCACCTCCACGGCCATCTCGGTCATTTCCAGCCCGACATCGGTGGCCAGATCGACAGCCTCTGCCGCCAGTGTACGTGCGCTGGCCTGACGACGCCCGGCGAGCCGCGCCGCCGTCAGATGTGGCAGTAGATCATCCAGGGTGCCGAAGATCGTGTTGCCCGGATTGGGACTGTCGGCCACCGCCATGCCCCACCAGAGAAAAGGCATCTCCGCCGCGAAGTTGTTGCGCTCCGCCCCCGGCATCACCGCAACCGGCTCGGCCAGCATGTCCGGATCGTCGGGCCAGTAGCCATCAGGATCGCAGCTTCCCGCCAGGTAGCGATAGAGCTCCATGGCAAGGCGGGTCTTGCCACGTCCACGTTCCGCGTGGATCAGGGCGACCGCATGCATCGGTTCCGCCGGATGTTCGCCTGGTCGCAGGGCCGCGGCAGTACCTGCAATGCGGTCAAAAGCGCGCTTCAGCTGCCGCAGTTCCTGTTTCCGGTTGTCACCTGAGAAAAGCAGTTCCCTTGCCACTTGCCACGATCTCCCGCTTCGTCGCCCGAACACGCCGCCGCGCGCATTGTGGGCGGCGGCGGGCCGGTCGGCAACCGGGTATGGCCTTCACGCGTACTTCTTCAACTCGATGCGGCCGATCTGGTTGCGGTGAACCTCGTCGGGGCCGTCGAAGATGCGCATGGCGCGGGCGTTGGCGGCGGCGAAGCCGTGGCCGAAGTCGTCGGTCATGCCGGCCCCGCCATGGGCCTGGATGGAGTAGTCGATCACGCGTTGCAGCATGTTGGGGGCGGCGACCTTGATCATGGCGATCTCGGCGGCGGCTTCCTTGTTGCCCACCTTGTCCATGCGGTCGGCGGCCTTCAGCACCAGCAGGCGGGACTGGTCGATGGCGATGCGGGCCTCCGCGATCCGTTCCAGCGTCACGGTCTGCTCCGCCAGTGGCTTGCCGAAGGCGGTGCGCTGCTTCACGCGGCGGCACATGCTCTCCAGCGCCACCTCGGCCTGGCCGATGGCGCGCATGGCGTGGTGGATGCGCCCCGGGCCAAGCCGCCCCTGCGCGATCTCGAAGCCGCGACCCTCACCCAGCAGCATGTTCTCCGCCGGAACCACGACATTGTCGAAGGCGACCTCCGCATGACCGTGCGGCGCGTCGTCATAGCCGAAGGTCGGCAGCCAGCGGACGATGCTGATGCCGGGCGTGTCGCGCGGCACCAGGATCATCGACTGCTGTCGGTGGCGCTGCGGGTTGTCCGGGTCGGTCTTGCCCATGACGATGAACAGTTCGCACTTCGGATGCAGCGCACCGGTTGACCACCACTTGCGGCCGTTGATGACGTATGTGTCGCCCTGCCGCTCTATCCGGCATTCAATGTTGGTGGCGTCGGAGGATGCCACGGCAGGCTCCGTCATCGCGAAGCAGGAACGGATCTCGCCGGCCAGCAGCGGGTCCATCCAGCGGCGCTGCTGCGCCTCCGTGCCATACCGCTCCAGCGTTTCCATGTTGCCGGTGTCGGGGGCGGCGCAGTTGAAGACCTCCGGCGCCCAGTGCACCCGGCCCATGATCTCGCAGAGCGGGGCATATTCCAGATTGGTCAGGCCCGCGCCATGTCCGGACTCGGGCAGGAACAGGTTCCACAGGCCGGCCTGCTGCGCCGCCTGCTTCAGTTCCTCCATCACCGGAATGACCTTCCAGCGTTCGCCCTCCGCCACCTCTGACTGATAGCGGGCCTCGTTCGGTTCCACCTGTGTCGCCATGAAGTCCTGCAACCGTGCCTGCAGGTCCTGCACCTTCTGCGAATGCTCGAAGTTCATCGTTTCCGCTCCTTGCGCGCTGATCCGGCGCAGCACCATCGTCAGATGGGCCGCAACCGTTGCGCGGAGGGTGCCCCCGCCGGTATCATCTGTGAAATGCATTGTTTGCATCCGAAAATATGAATCAGATGAATTTATCCCGTGTCGATCTCAACCTCTTCGTGGTCATGGAAGCGATCTATGCCGAGGGGGGCATCACGGCGGCGAGCCGGCGGCTGAACCTGTCACAACCGGCGGTCAGTCACGCGCTCGGCCGTCTGCGGGACCTGTTCGATGATCCGCTGTTCCAGCGCAGCGGACGCACCATGGCCCCGACCCCGCTGGCCCGCCGGATCATCGAACAGGTCCGGCAGTCACTGAACGGGCTGGAGGAAACACTGGACCGGCCAGACGGTTTCGACCCCGCCACGGCCACCAAACGGATCACCATCGCGATGCGGGAGGCGATGCAGGCCGCGATCCTGCCGGTGCTGATGGTGGAACTGGCGGCCTCCGCACCCGGCATCGACCTGGTGGTGGTACGCATTGACCGGCGCGACATCGAACGCGAACTGGCCTCCGGTCGCATTGATCTCAGCGTGGATGTGCCACTGCCGCTGACCGACAGCATCCGCAGGGCGCGGCTGGGGCGTGAGTGGCTGTCGGTGGTGGTGCGCCAGGGTCATCCGCTGACGACGGTGCCGCTGACGCTGGATCGCTATCTGGCGCAGCAGCATATCGTCGTCTCCTCCCGCAGCCGGGGCCTGAGCGCGGAGGAATACGAACTCTCACGCCGCAACCTGAAACGGCGCATCCGGATGCGCTGCCAGAACTATCTCGGTGCCTGCGAGGCGGTGCGGCAGACAGACCTGGTGCTGACCATGCCGCAGAGCCATGCCCGGACCCTGAACACCCATTTCGGCAACGAACTGCTGGCGTTCCCCATCGAGACCCCGGCCTATGACACCTACCTCTACTGGCACGCCAGCGCCGATCTCGACGCCGCCAACCGCTGGTTCCGCGAACACTTTCTGGCGGCGGTTCGGACCATCGGCATGACGGGGGAGGTTGATGCCTGACGGCGACAGGTGATCCCGGTCCGATACCGCGCGACCTCAGGGAAAGATTTCTCTTGTGTTATATTCAAAATGGATATATCCATAATGGAAATAACAGAGACAAGAGGCCATGCGATCAATTTCTTCACCCACCCGACTGACCGTTGCCGTCGATCTGGCGATCCTGACCGTGATCGATGGCGCAATGCGGGTTCTGCTGTTGCGTCGCCCGGATGATGATGTCCCGGGATGGGCAATGCCTGGCGGGGTCGTGGATGCCGAACGCGGCCTTGATGAGACGGTGCAGCAGGTACTTGTGGCGAAGACAGGGGTGCGGGATGCGCACTTCGAACAACTTGCCACCTATGGCGCAGTGAACCGGGATCCACGCGGTCGCGTGATCAGTGTCGCCTATCTGGCGCTCTGCCCGCATGACCGCCTGGAAGGCGCTGTCGCTGCGGGGGCAGACCAGATGCTTGCACATCTCCATACAACCTGGCCGGGGGAACAAGGTGGTCCGGCCAGACTGACGGACGCAGCCGGTCAACCGCTGTCCATGGCCTTCGATCATGCGGATATCCTGGGTGATCTGGTCAGGCGATTGCGCGGCAAGCTGGACTATTCGCTGATCGCATTCGGGCTGTTGCACCGGCGTTTCACGCTGCGTGACGTCCAGACGGTGCATGAGGCAATCCTGGGGCACCCGCTGGCCAAGCCGGCTTTCCGCCGGAAACTGCTCAGTCGGGGCCTCCTCAAGGCCACAGGAGACTACGCGCCGGCCGGTGCCCATCGGCCCGCCGAACTCTATGAACTCTTGGAAGAAAAGTGAGGACACGACATGGCACAGATCAGGAGATTCGGATTGTTGAACCAGTTGCGGTCGGAGGCGTCCAGCCACATCCAGTACTTCAGGAACGGTGAAGTGCGGCGTGCGGGACGGGGACTGGCATTCTGGTTCGGTCCCAATGGTGCTTCCATCGCGGAGGTGCCGATGGATGACCGTGAACTGACGTTCATGATCCGCGGGCAATCGTCCGACTATCAGGACCTTGCCGTACAGGGCTCGGTGCTCTGGCGGGTGACGGATGCGGAAGTCCTCAGCCGCCGGGTAGACTTCACCATCGATCTGAGCGGCGGCGGCCATGTCAGCAAGCCGCAGGATCAGATCCAGTCCGTTCTCACTGGCCTCGTTCGGCAGTTCGCCGACACCTACCTGAAACACATGGACGTCAGGCAATTGCTGGAGGCGGGGCTGGCCCCCCTGCAGGCCGCGATCAACAGCGGGTTTGTCGATGATCCGACCCTCACGGGCATGGGGCTGGAGATCGTGCATGTACGGGTGGCCGGTCTGACCCCGAGCCCGGAACTCTATCGCGCCTTGCAGGCCCCGACGTTCGAGAGCCTGCAGCAAAAGGCGGATGAGGCGACCTTCAATCGCCGGGCACTGGCCGTGGACAAGGAGCGCGCGATTGCCGAGAACGAGTTGAGCAACAAGGTCGAACTTGCCAGCCGCAGAAAGGCCCTGATTGCGCGGGAAGATGAGAACGCCCGCTCGGAGGCCGAGGCGCAGGCCGCAGCTTCCCGAATTCTCGCGGAAGCGGAAGCCGGGGCCAAGATCATCGCTGCCGAGGCCGAGGCCAAGCGGGTCAGGGCAGTCGAGCAGGCCTCAGCGGACATGGAGAAGGCCCGGATTGCGGCATTCGCCGATGTCTCGCCAACGGTCCTGTTCGCCCTCGCGGCCCAGGAGTTCGCAACCAAGTTGAAACAGGTCGACAATCTCACTGTTTCGCCCGACACCCTGGCCGGTCTGTTCAGTCAGGCGAGGACGTTGCTGGCCCCGGCAGAGGTGATGAAGAAGTGAGCAGCCTGAACCCACGCGTCGTGATCGTGACCCGGCCGACCGAATATGCGGCGCTGCTGGATACACATGCGACGCGTGGGCAGGCGGAGTTCTTCCTCCAGAGCCGCGGCCAGGACATTGCGGAGGTCGAAGCCCGCGATGTGATCCAGGGGACAGCGCTTGCGGCGGCCAAGCGCGCTGTCCCCGCCGACTGGTCCTTCGCCCACGTCATGCGCGATGACCTGAGCCGCTTCCTGTTCGCCGAGAATGACATCGTTGTTGCCCTGGGCCAGGACGGGCTCGTGGCGAATCTTGCAAAGTACCTGAACGGTCAGCCGGTAATAGGCGTGAGTCCTGATCCGGAGCGGACCGAAGGTATCCTGACGCCCGGCAATGTCGCGATGCTGCCGCGCCTGTTGCTGGATGTGTCGCGCGAACAGGCCGATTTCGTCGCGCGGACCATGGTCCAGGCGAAACTCGGCGAGGGCAGGGTGCTGATGGCGCTCAACGAACTTTTCGTCGGACACCACTCGCATCAGTCCGCGCGCTATGCGATCACGGTCGATGGCCAGACCGAGTTCCAGTCATCGAGCGGGATCATCGTTGCCACGGGCACGGGACTGACCGGCTGGGCCCGTTCGATCATGACGGCAACCGATCAGAAGTTCAGATTTGAACCGGATGCACAGACCGCAGCCTTCTTCGCACGTGAACCCTGGCCAAGCCGCACGTCCGGATGTTCGATCAATGCGGGTTTGATTGACGCGCCGGCATCGCTGACCGTCATGTCCCGGATGAATGATGGGGGAGTGATCTTTGCGGACGGTATCGAAGACGACTTCCTGGCCTTCAACTGGGGCGTCGAGGTCGAGATCGGTATCGCCGCGAGATGCCTGAACATGGTCATCTGTCACTGAGATTCCGAAGTGCCGCCGAACATGCCTCACCTGTCCTGAGTGTGATCGTGGTCATCGCCCGGCCGCAGCGGACAAGGCACCCTGCCACTATCCGAAGCATTGTCCGATTGTCACACAGGCCAGATGTTTCACAAACAGAAATGTTCCATATTGGCACATTGTCTGGGCATGGTGTCCACAAATACGTGTAGCCCCCTGATACCGCAAAGCACTCGTTGTGTTTACCAGGATCGATTGCTGCTTCGATCACCGGGCACGCAGGAGATCCGCCCCTGAAACGGTGAGTTCTGGTTCCGGAAACTTGCGAGAAAGCCCGGTTCTTCCAGAATATTAATCATGTTGCCCGTTATCGGACGGTCGGACTGCGGGGCGTCTGCGGCACGGCAGAGCAGTACCCTGCCTGAGGTCCGAACTGTCTGGCATGGATCACCTTGCCCCTCTCTCTGGCCTGTTTGTTGCGCTTCAGCCGCATCAGGTGGTGCAACCGCCGGGTGGTGTTTCAGGGTGTGGGAGCAGGGCAATGGCCGCAGGGGAATCTGGTATCGGAGAACTGACCCAGGCTGTCGCGCCTCTGGTCGGCGACGCGGGCAGCAATCTGATTTCGGGCACGGCCGGTGACGACCTGCTGGATGGCGGTCCCGGTGCCGATACGCTGCTTGGGGGCGAAGGCAATGACACCCTGATTGGCGGCGACACGGGCGATGTGCTGCGTGGTGGCGCTGGCATCGATACCGCCCTGATCGATCTTTCCGGCACGGCATCCGACCTTGTGTTCCATCCTTTCTTCACCAGCGCGCTCGGTCTCGATATCGGCTTGGATGTGGAGGTGTTTCATCTGCGTCTGGGGTCGGGCAACGACCGGATCCAGACCGGTTTCTTCGATGATGTGGTCCTTGGCGGCGCGGGTGATGATGTGATCGATGCCGGATCGGGCGCAAACCTGGTCGATGGCGGCACCGGTGCCGATACGCTTTTCGCCAATGATGCCAGTGACACGCTGCGCGGCGGCGACGGCGATGATGTGATCCTGTCCCGCGCCGGGGATGATTCCGTCGAAGGTGGTGCAGGGCACGATCTGCTGCAGGCCGGCGACGGCAACGATCGGGTGTTCGGTGGCGACGGTGCGGACACGATCCTGGGCCAGCGTGGTGATGACCTGATTGACGCCGGCGCAGGTGACGACCTTGTTCAGGTTGACGAGGGTCGGGATACCGTGGCGGGTGGCGCGGACAACGACACGCTGATCGGTGGTGATGAAGGCAATATCCTGGATGGCGGCACCGGCGATGATCTGGTCCGCGCGGGCGATGGGGCTGACAGCATTGAGGGTGGTGAAGGCGACGATCAGGTCTTCGGCGGTGGCGGTGCAGATATCATCGGCACCAGCGACGGTGCCGACACGATAGAGAGCGGCAGCGGCGATGACAGGGTCTGGGCCGGTGCCGGGGATGACTGGCTGAACACGGACGGTGGCAGGAACCGGCTCAACGGTCAGGATGGTGATGACACGGTGCTTGGGGCTGCTGGACGCGACGTCCTGTCCGGCGGTGACGGCGCTGATCTGCTCAGCGGTGGCGCGGGGCTCGATACGCTGCGCGGTGGGGAGGGGGCAGATACGCTCTACGGAGGAGATGGCAATGACACCATCCGGGCCGGTGATGGCGATGATCACGTCGATGTCGGTGCCGGCCGCAGCCTGGTCGATGGCGGCGCCGGGCAGGACACGCTGTTCGGCAACAGCGAACGCGACGACATGCGCGGCGGCGATGGTGACGACGGCCTGCTCGGATATCAGGGCGATGACGTACTGAAAGGTGATGATGGGGACGACACCCTTCTGGGCGGAGAGGGGAACGACCGTATCGTCGGTGGCGCCGGTGACGATGCGGGGCAGGGCGGAGCCGGCAACGACGGTTTGTTCGGCCAGTCGGGCAATGACCTGCTGGACGGCGACGACGGCGATGACCGGATCGTTGGCGGACGAGGCGCGGACATGCTGTCCGGTGGCACGGGCGAGGATACCATTCAGGGCGGTTCCGAGGCTGATGAGATCTCCGGTGGCGATGGCGATGATCTGCTGCATGGGGACGCGGGTGCCGACACCGTCGATGGCGGTCTCGGCAACGATCTGATCAAGGGCAATTCCGGCAAAGACGTACTTCTGGGCAGCAGCGGTGCGGACTCGATCTTCGGCATGAGCGGTGATGATCTGCTGGAAGGCGGCGATGATACCGACCGTCTTTTCGGTGGCATAGGGGATGACACGCTGATTGGCGAGGCCGGTGCGGACCGGATGAACGGCGGCAATGGCAATGACTCCCTGTCAGGGGGAGAAGGCGATGACCGGCTGATTGGCAACAATGGCAACGACACGCTGATCGGTGGGGCGGGCAATGACACGCTGGAAGGCGGGCGTGACCGTCTGGGATCCGACGCGGATCTTATCGACGCGGGCGACGGGAATGATCGGATCGACGCCGGATATGGCGCGGACACGATCCTGGCCGGAAATGGTGACGACTTCGTCATGGCCGACGGCCAACAGGCGTCCCAGTCTGATGACAGCGTTGACGACGGTGATGTGGTCTTCGGCGGACTTGGCGATGATACCGTCTTCGGCCTGGCAGGTGATGATCGGGTCGAGGGTGGTGATGGTGCGGACAGCATCATTGGCGGCACCGGTGACGACAGCCTTTCGGGCGATGAAGGTTCCGACACGATCATCGGCGGTGAAGGCCAGGACACGCTTTCGGGCGGAACCGGCAACGACCACCTGTTCTTCGCCCATGGCAGCGCGCAGGACATGGTCTCCGGCGGCCTGGGCGCGGATACCTTCCATGTGGCAGCCCTGACTGCCGGTCTGTACGCCGGGTCCGGTAGCGGTCCGCAGCATCTGATCCTTGACTACGTCGCCGGAACGGACCGTCTTGATCTTGGCGGAAACACCTACCGGATCGCGACCGTCGAGGATGGACCTCATGCCGGTGATGTGCTGGTGGAGCTTACAATCGGCAGCGGTGAAGTCTTCGCCGCGATCCGGCTTCAGGGTGTGACGGTCGAGGATCTGGTCACTGCTGGTGATGCCCTGCTGGATGGCGCACAGGAACCGGTTCCCGCAGGTGGGGGCAGTGGCGGTGCCGATCCGGTTCCGTCGGCCAACCCGGGCGTCTTCCGGTCGGGTGGTGACGGAAAGGACAATTTCACCACGACTGACGGGGACGACACGCTGATTGGTCACGGCGGCGATGACGTCCTCACGAGCAAGGCTGGTGCTGATGTGCTGGAAGGCCGCGAGGGCGATGACACCCTGAATGCCTATGACGGACACGACACCTTGTTCGGCGGCTCCGGGGACGACCTGATCAAGGCCGGAACCTATCTCGGCCGCGACCACCTTGGTCGCGGCAGCTTCGTCGATGGCGGCGATGGTGATGACTGGATCATGGCGCGGAACGGTGCCGAGACAATCTTTGGCGGAGCCGGAGACGACATCATCAACACCGGAAATCCCAACGAGCACCAGCACAGCGACCCGGCTCGTGCTGATGACCTGATCTATGGGGGCGCGGGACGTGACCGGATCTCGTCAGGCCCGTCCGATGACAACGTCTTCGGGGGGGATGGCGCGGACAACATCAATGGTGGCTACGGAAACGACATCCTCCATGGTGATGATGGCAATGACTACATGAATGGACGGGATGACGACGACACTCTCTATGGCGGCAAGGGGGATGATGTCCTGTCAGGCGGCATCGGTAGCGAAGGAGGCAACGATGTCGTCTTCGGAGGTGAGGGGAACGACAGCGTCGCGGGTGGTCGGGGCATCAATCAGCTTCACGGCGATGCCGGTGATGACCGGATCATGTCTTCAGGAGAGGATGACCACCTGTTCGGTGGAACCGGCGATGATGTCCTGCTCATGAAGGGCAGCAACGCCATCGCGGAAGGCGGCGAAGGCATCGACCAGTTCCATTTCGAGGGTCGGGACATCGGACGCGTCACCCTGACTGACTTTCAGGCCGGTAGCGAGAAGATCCTGCTCGACGACGAATTCTTCCATCGGAATCAGTTGAACGTCTCGCAGGATGGTGAGGACCTGCTGGTCGAGCACACCAGATTGAATTGGGGTTCAGGACGGATCGAGGAACTGCGACTGAAGTCAGTCAGTCTCGAGGATATCGACCCCGATGCCCTGTTCTACTTCTTCTGATCCAGGCCAGCAGGGCCCTCGGCCCTTGTCAGCGTGATGACAATGCAGCCCGCGCCGGGTGAGTTGCCGACATGGCGGAGGGTTTCGCCCTCACTGCAGAAGACCGCCACGTTCGGCGGTTCACCAACAACCGCTCGACAGAAGAGAGCGTCTGCCGGAGGGCGGGGCGCTGCTCCTGCCCGGTCTCCGTCAGGCGAACAATCCCGTCTTGTTGAAACCGCGCGGGGCCATGCGGCCGGCGCTGGCGCGTTTGGCGAGCCAGTCGGAGAAATCCTCCTCCCGTCCCGTGCGGCCTGACGGGCCGGTCCAGGTGAGGCCGTCGTCGGCGGCGAAGGTCTTCACGTCGGCCATGCCGCCATCCTTGTAGCGCTGCAGCATGACGCCCTTGCCACGGCCCATCTCCGGCATTTCGGAGAGGGGGAAGACCAGCAATTTCCGGTTCTTGCCGATCACGGCCACATGGTCGCCCGTGACGGGAACGAAGGCCTGCGCGGTCTCGCCCTTGCCGAGGTTCAGTACCTGGCGGCCATTGCGGGTCAGGGCGAGCACATCATCCTCCGCCACCACGAAGCCGCGTCCGGCGGAGGAGGCGATGAGCCGCTTCCGGCCCGGCGTATGGACCAGCAGATCCACGATCTCCTGATCGTTCGGCAGATCGATGATCAGGCGTACCGGCTCCCCATGGCCGCGCCCGCCTGGCAGCTTGTCGCAAGCCAGCGTGAAGATGCGCCCGTCGGTGGCGAAGACCAGCAGCTTGTCAGTGGTCTGCGCGTGGAAGGTGAAACGTCCCTGATCACCGTCCTTGTATTTCAGCTCCGTCGTCAGGTCGATGTGGCCCCTGGCGGCGCGGATCCAGCCCTTCTCCGAGCAGATGACGGTGATCGGCTCCCGCTCGATCAGCACCTCCGCCGCCGCCTGCGCCAGTTCCTCCGACGGTTCGTCACCAAAGCCGGTGCGGCGGCGGGCCAGTTCAGGCTGCTTCTTCAGTTCGGTCCGCAGCGCGCCCACTTCGTCGCTGATCCGGGCCCAGCGCTTGACCTCGTCGCCCAGCAGGTCTTCCAGTTCGGCCTTCTCGGCGGTCAGTTCGTCGTGCTCGCGGCGGATCTCCAGTTCCTCCAGCTTGCGCAACTGGCGCAGCCGCATGTCCAGGATCGCCTGGGCCTGGCGTTCCGTCAGCGTGAAGCGATCCATCAGGATCTCTTTCGGGCGGTCGTTCTCCCGGATGATGCGGATGACTTCGTCCAGGTTCAGGAAGGCGACCAGATAACCGCCCAGCACTTCCAGCCGATCGGCGATCTTCGCCAGCCGGTGCCGGGTACGGCGCTGCAATACGACGTGGCGATGATCCAGCCAGCCCTGCAGCATGTCGTGCAGCGGCATGACGCGCGGGGTGCGGCTGGCGTCCAGGGCGTTCATGTTCAGGTTGAAACGCACTTCCAGATCGGTCTGGCGGAACAGTTGCTCCATCAGGGCATCGGCGTCGATGGTACGGGACCGGGGTTCGAGGATCAGGCGGATATCGTCGGCCGATTCATCGCGTACATCGGCCAGCGCCATCAGCTTCTTGTCGTTGATCAGCTGCGCGATCTTCTCCACCAGCTTGCCCTTCTGCACCTGATAGGGCAGTTCGAACACGCGGATCTGGTACATGCCGTGGCTGGTGGGTTCCTTCTCCCAGCGCGCCCGCAGGCGGATGCCACCGCGACCGGTCTGATAGGCCTCCGCGATCACCGCTGGGTCGGTGACGATGACGCCGCCGGTGGGGAAGTCAGGGCCGGGCATCCGGTTCATCAGGCTGCGATGCCAGCGGGTCACCCGCTTCTCGCGGTCCTCCGGGCTCTCGTCTTCCGGGATGTCGGCGCGACGCTCCAGCATCCACAGCAGGGCCTCGCAGATCTCTGTCGCGTTATGGGGCGGAATGTTGGTGGCCATGCCCACCGCGATGCCTGCCGCGCCATTGGCGAGCAGGTTCGGGAAGGCGGCCGGCAGCACAAGCGGCTCGTTCTCCTCCCCATCGTAGGTGGTCTGGAAGTCGACCGCATCCTCGTCGATGCCTTCCAGCAGGCGCTCGGCGATGCGGGTCAGACGCGCCTCCGTGTAGCGCATGGCGGCGGCGTTATCGCCATCCACATTGCCGAAATTGCCCTGACCTTCCACCAGCGGGTAGCGCACGGCGAAATCCTGCGCCAGCCGCACCAGCGCGTCGTAGATCGCCTGATCACCATGCGGGTGGAACTTGCCCATCACGTCGCCGACGATGCGGGCGCATTTCTTGAAGCCGGCGTCCGGGTCGAGGCGCAGCAACCGCATGGCATAGAGCAGCCGCCGGTGGACGGGTTTCAAGCCGTCGCGCACATCGGGAAGGGACCGTGACACGATGGTGGACAGCGCATAGGCCAGATAACGCTCGCTCAAGGCATCGCTGAGCGGGACCGGGGTGACGTTTTCCTTGTCGGGCGGGGAAAGTTCACTCATGGCGCAGGCATATCCTTGTCGGGGGACCGGGCCTGACGCAAGGCGTCATGCGTCTTCAGGCGGGTCCGGCAATCTGTCGCCCAACACACCAGATGTAGTGTTCTGACGCAAGAGCAACTCAACAAATCGACCGCGTGCGGCGGGCAAGCCCCCGTCTTCGCGGGGGAAAACCTGGCGTTCCAGGAAGTGACCGGTCAGTTCGGCGGCATCGGCCCAGTCGGTGGCAGGGTGATTCGCCACCGCACGCCCCCGACCCCCCACCAGAAAGCGTGGCAGGGGCAGCAGCTTCTCCGCATAGGGCTGGCCCGCCGTCAGCGAAACGGCACGTGCGGATTTCGGTGAGACATACCCCAGATCCGCCGTTGCCCCTGTCCCGGCACAGCGTGACAGGTCCAGCCCGAAACCCATTTCCGACAGCAGTCCGACCTCCCAGCCGAAATAGGCCTCCACCCAGTCGTCGGTGGCGGCGGCGATGGCGTCGAACAGGATCGTGGTCGCCCGGAACAGTACCGGATGGGCCTCCCGCTCCGGCAAGCCGCCTTCGAGCAGCGTTGCGGCACTGGCAAGCGCGGCGAGGCGTACCGGATCGTCCAGAACCTTGTTGGTGCGACTGACCGCGGGTTCGACACGCATGGTGCCAAGATGGTCGGCCAGCCGCGCCCGCCATGTGGCATGGACCGTGTTCCCGAGCATGATGACGCCCCGCAGGCGTTTCGACCCGGCGCCGCGCACCAGACCGGCATGGCGGCCCTGGGACTCCGTCAGCAGGCTGACGATCGCACCGCCTTCCCCCAGACGCCGCGAGGACAGCACGATGCCGTCGTCAGTCCATTCCATGGCATGATCGCCTGCTGGCCATCGGGTGCACCCGTCAGACCCGTTCGTCGGATGGCAGGACCTGATCTGGCTGCAGGCTCGACAGGGGCTTCAGCCGTTCATAGTAGGGCGTGAAATCGGGCCGTGTCGCGTCGAACAACTGATCGTAGGAATCGATGACGAAATAGGTCTGCTGATAGTGGTCGATGATGTAGTCGGTGCGCATGATCCGCAGCAGGTCAAAGGCGAGCCGGTTCGGCGCTTCGTCCTCCAGGCTGAAGACGGTTTCACCCCGCGATGAGACAATGCCCGCGCCATAGATGCGCAACCCCTCACCGGTACGGATCAGCCCGAATTCCACCGTGTACCAGTACAGCCGCGCCAGCAGTTTCAGGGCGCCCAGCTTCAGCGCCTTCATGCCCCCCCGGCCATAGGCCGCCATGTAGTCGGCGAAGACCGGGTTGAACAGCATGGGAACGTGACCGAAGCAGTCGTGAAACACGTCCGGTTCCTGCAGGTAGTCCAGTTGCTCCGGCTTGCGGATCCAGTTGGTGACCGGGAACCGGCGGTTGGCCAGGTGGCGGAAGAAGACATCATCGGGAACCAGCCCGGCGACGGCGACGATGCGCCAGCCGGTGGCGGCCTCCAGTATGTCGGACAGGGTCCCGAAGTCCGGGATGCCGTCCGCGGCAACGCCCAGCGCCTTCAGCCCCTCGACAAATTCCGGTGCGGCGCGACCGGGCAGCAGCCTGGACTGACGCTCGAAAAGTGTCCGCCAGACCGCGTGATCGCTGTCTGTATAGGCATCGAAGCCCTGATCGATGACATGGTCATTCATGGTTGAACCGTAGTGTTCCCGGTCCGCCGACGGCAACCCGGAATGCGGACCTGCCGTCAGTCCCGGAGCCGTTCCAGCTTCACCGGCAGGCCATCCAGCGGCTTCGGGATCGGGATGCGCGCCCATTCCGGCTCATAGCCCGGCTCGACACTGACCCGGAACCGCTGCAGGAACTGGAAGGAGAATGCCTTTACCTGCATGTAGGCGAAATGCATTCCCAGGCACTTGTGCGCGCCGCCACCGAACGGTGCCCAGGCGAACTTGTGATTGCGGTGCTCTGCCCGGTTGGCGGAGAAGCGGTCGGGGTCGAACTTCTCCGGTTCCGTCCACAGCTCCGGCATCATGTGCACGAAGCCAGGGCTGACACTGACGTTGGTGCCCGCCGGAATGGTCTTTCCCTGAAACTCGAAATCGCGCATCACGCGGCGCGGAATGAAGGGGACCGGCGGCATGCAGCGCAGCGCCTCGTTGAACGTGCGCTCCGCGTAGTCCATTTCACCCATGCGGTCATAGGTCAGGTGCGTGCCGCCAATTTCCGCCACCTCCGCCCGGATACGTTCCTGCCATTCCGGGAACGCGGCCAGCGCCCAGAACATGGTGGTCAGCGAGCTGGTCGTGGTGTCATGCGCGGCCATCAGCAGGAAGTTCAGGTGATCGATGATCTCCTGATCCGACAGCTTCTGCCCGTCCTCCGATTCCGCCTGGCAGAGCTGCGTGAACATGTCGTCACCATTACCTGCACGCCGTACCGGAATCAGGTCGCGGAAGAATTCATTCAGGAACTTGCGCGCCTTCACGCCGCGCGCCATCGCCAGGCCCGGCACGGGGCGGCGCACGACGGAGACCGAGGCCGCGACTTCATCCACGAAAGCCTGATTGATGCGCCGCGATTCAGGCCCCATGTCCAGTCCCAGGAAGACGCTGGCCCCGAGGTCGAGCGTCAGTTCCTTGATCGCCGGGTAGAACTTGAACTCCGACTTCAGCGACCATTCATCCAGACGGGCCTCGATGCCGCCGTTCATGCGCAGCAAATAATCCTTCATCGGTGCCGGCTTGAACGCCACCTGCATGATGCGGCGGTGGGCACGGTGATCGTCGAAGTCGCGCAGCATGAGTCCGTCAGAGAACAGGCGGCGCAGCATGTGCGACCAGCCGAGCCTGGAAGAGAAATTCTTCTCCCGGTCCATCAGCACCATTTCGAGCGCGTCCGGACCCAGCATGGTGACGTTCCACTGCATGAACGTCTTGCCCTTGTAGACTGCGCCATAGTCGCTGTAGTTCTGCCGCTGAAGCCCCATGGGGTCCTTCAGGAACTTCAGCGTGTCGCCAAGCCCTGGCATGCCCTTGTGACCGGGCAGGTGGGCAAGGTCGTCCTCTCCGGCCCGGGCCGGGGTGCTCTGGTCGATGGCGGTCATTCCGGCATATCCCCCGATGACTGTCTGACGTTCCGCAGCAGGCAGAACCGATATAACTGAACTGTAGTCAGCTAATGCATGACGTCAATTGATTGCGTCGGGTTCGGCTGCTGCCCGGAATCAGAAAGCCACCGCGCCGGATCGGGCCCGGGGCGGTGGCTTTCTTGTTGCAGCAGTTCCGCGAGAGATGCCGTCAGACCTTACTTGGGGTCGTCATCCTCGTCATCATCGGACAGTTCGTCGTCATCGTCGTCAATGTCCGGGTCGCCAAGGTCTACAGGCTCGTCGTCCCCTTCCTCGTCAACGTCGGGAGTGCCTGGCACCGGCGCGTCATCCTCGTCGTCGTCCGACAGCGAGACGTCGGCATCATCATCGTCGTCGTCCAGAAGGGTATCGTCGTCGTCATCCTCCAGACCCTCGTCATCATCCTCGTCATCACTGACGGCCTTGACGGGTTTGGCGGGGGTCGGCTTCTTCGGCGGATCTGCCGGTGCCGGGCGACGCTGCTTGAACACCACCAGGGGCTGGTTCTCCGTTCCGCACTTGGGGCAGATCAGCGGCGTCTTGTTGAAGTCGTAGAACTTGGTGCCACAGCTGGAGCAGCTGTGCTTGGCACCCCATTCGGGTTTGGGCATGGGCGGCGTTCTCCGATGAGATGATCGTCGGGCTGAATAGACGCTTATGGCTTGGCGTGTAAAGCCTTCTGTCTCACCGGCTCAACCGGTCGCGGCCATTGCGGGCCGGGTAGCGGCCACCGGGCTTGCGGTCACCGGTTCCTCGAGGCAGACACGGTTTCGTCCTGCGTTCTTGGCAAGATAGAGCGCATTGTCGGCGCGTTCGATCAGATCGCTGCCGGGTTCGCCGGGGATGTATTCGGCTACACCGAACGACATGGTGACCCGGGAAATGGCTTCGCCCGTGCTCTTGCGGACGATGCGCTTGCGTTCGATTGCGGTGCGGATCGCCTCCGCGACCTTGCTGGCACCCTGGAGTTCGGTGCGCGGCAGGATCATGGCGAACTCCTCGCCGCCGTAGCGGCAGGGAATGTCCTGCCCCTTCAGCGTGCTGCGCAGGATCCCGCCGACCAGGCGCAGGACCTGATCGCCGACCTGGTGGCCATAGTTGTCATTGAAGCTCTTGAAGTGATCGATGTCGCACATGACCAGGGTCATGGGATCGTTCTCGTCTCGGGCCTCGACGATCGCAGTGCTCAGTGCCTTGTCGAAGCCTGCCCGGTTGGAGATGCCCGTCAGCTTGTCGGTCAGCGCCTCGGCGCGTGTCTCGTCGAGCTTGTTGCGCAGGTTGTTGATCTCGTTGCTCGACTGGCTGAGGTCGGTTTCCAGCTTGGCGCATTTCGCCTGCATCCGGCGCGTCGAGGTGACCATCTGTTCGACCAGGTTGTCGATGTTGACCGTTGTGTCAGTCACCCCCAGACCGTCCGCGAAGCCGCCGAGTTCGGAACTGAAGTCCTTGGCCTCGGACCCGGCCTCGGCCAGTTGACCAGCCGAGCGATTGACGATCTCTCCCAGCGCGCCGCCGGTTTCCGACAGCAGGTTCAGGGTCCGGCCCTCACCATAGTGGTGCAGCAGCAGGTCGGTGGCGACACGGCGGAAGCGCACATTGCTTTCGCTTGCCGCATCGCCCAACTGACGCGTGACGACCGGATCGCGTCCGGAGACATAGTCGTACATCAGACGAAAATAATCGGGATTTGCCGGAATTTCGTAGGCTTCGAGCAATTGCAGGGCCGCCTCAGAGATGCGACGTGCTTCCGCACCGCTGTCCAGGTCGTACATCTTGGAGTTACCCCGCCGGCTGCCTGCTTGTTTGCTTTGTGACAGTTTCGGCTGGATTCAATGTAGAAATCGTGAATATCGTCGAGCAGGGTGTTTCAGACACCGAGATAGCGTTGTTCAATGTCCGCGGCGGCACTCAGTTCGACTGTCGAGCCGGACCAGGCGACCCGCCCCTTCTCGATGAAATAGTGCCGGTCCGCGAGCCGCTTCAGCGCAGCAACATTCTTGTCGATGACAAGAATGGCCTGACCTTCCGACTTCAGGCTGCTCAGGATCGACCAGATTTCCTGCCGGATCAGTGGCGCCAGGCCTTCGGTCGCCTCATCCAGGACCAGCAGGCGTGGATTGGTCATCAGCGCCCGTGCGACGGCAAGCATCTGCTGCTCTCCGCCCGAAAGCTGGTTCCCCATGTTCCCGGCACGCTCCAACAGACGCGGGAAGGCGGCGAGTACGGTTTCCAGTGTCCAGCGTGCGGCGCCTGGCGACCGGTTGTCGGCGGTCGCGACCAGGTTCTCCCGAACGGACAGGTTGGGAAAGATCTGTCGCCCCTCCGGCACCAGCCCCAACCCCATCTTCGCGACACGATAGGACGGCATGCCACGAATTTCCGTCCCCTCGAACCTGATCGATCCGGCATGCCCCTTCGTCAGACCCATGATGGATCGGACCGTGGTGGTCTTGCCCATGCCGTTGCGGCCCATCAGGGTCACGACCTGGCCCGCAGCGACGGAAAGCTCCATGCCGAACAGCACCTGGCTCTGGCCATAGGATGTTTCCAGACCGGAGACTTCAAGCATCTCCGGTCTCCTCGCCAAGATAGGCGGCGCGGACATCCGGGTCGTTGCGTATCTGCTCCGGTGAGCCGGTGGCGATCGCGCGGCCATAGACCAGCACCGTGATGCGGTCGGCAAGGGCGAACACGGCGTCCATGTCATGCTCCACCAGCAGGATCGTCAGCTCTCCCTTGAGACGTTTCAGTATCTCCACCATGCGGGCGCTGTCCTCCGGCCCCATGCCGGCCATCGGCTCGTCCAGCAGCAACATCGCGGGCTGTGTCGCCAGGGCCATGGCGATCTCGAGCTGCCGCTGCTCCCCATGGCTGAGACTGGATGCGGCGATGTCGGCGCGATCCGCCAGGCCAACCGTCGCCAGAAACTCCTCCGCCGGGCCGATCAGCCGGGGGTCGGTCGCAGCCTTGCGCCAGAACCGGAAGGAATGTCCCTGATGCGCCTGCACGGCCAGGGCGACGTTGGCGCGCGCGGTGAAGTCGGCCAGCACATTCGTGATCTGAAACGACCGGGCGAGCCCAAGCATGGAGCGTTGATGCACCGGCAGGCCGGTGACATCCCGACCTGCGAAGCGGATCGTGCCGGCGTTGGGCGTGATCTCCCCCGTCAACTGGCCGATCAGGGTGGTCTTGCCGGCCCCATTGGGTCCGATGACGGCATGGACCTCCCCTTCCGTCACGGACAGGGAAAGGTGGTCGGTCGCGGTCAGGCCGCCGAACTGCTTCACCAGTCCCTCGATGGTCAGTGCCTCAGACATTGCGGCCCACCTTGCCCTGCAGCAGTCCGTCGATACCACCGCGTGCGAACAGCACGATCAGGATCAGCAGGGGACCGAAGACCATCTTCCAGTACTCCCCGGCAATGCCGCAGCTGTTGCCGCCGATGATGTGGCAGATGCCCTCCATCAGTTCCGGCAGATACTGCTCCAGCATCAGGAAGCCGACGGCGCCAAGGACCGGCCCGAACAGCGTGCCCATGCCGCCGAGCACGACCATGACGATCAGGTCGCCCGAATGGACCCAGTGCATTTCCGATGTGCTGACGAACTCCGACTGGTTGGCCATCAGGAAGCCTGCAACACCACAGATCGCGCCGGAAATGCCGAAGGCGACCAGGCGATAGCGATAGGTCGGAAAGCCCACGGCCATCAGTCGCCGCTCATTCGACTTCGCGCCGCGCACGACCATGCCGAAGCGGGAGTTCACCAGCCGGTAGAGGATGAACAGCACCAGCACCAGCAGTCCGTAGGCCAGATAGTAGAGCTGGGAGTCATCGTTCAGGTCCATCACTGACCCGAAGTCGCTCAGATACCAGAGGCTGAGTCCGTCATCGCCTCCATAGCGCTCCAGCCCGATGAAGAAGTAGTAGAGCATCTGCGAGAAGGCCAACGTGATCATGATGAAATAGACGCCGCGCGTGCGCAGCGAGATCGCGCCGATCAGCAGTGCCGCCAGTCCCGGAATGATGATGGTGAGCGCCAGATGCAGCCAGCCGTTCAGGGCCCAATCCATGCCGTCGTTGGCTGCATGATAGAAGCCGACGCCCACGACATAGCTGCCGAGGCCGAGATAGGCCGCATGGCCGAAGCTGACCATCCCGCCATAGCCAAGCACCAGATTCAGGGAACTGGCCGCTATTGCCAGCACCAGCATCCGCGTGAACAGGGAGATGTAGAACGGTTCGTCGATTGCAGTGGCGACGGCCGGCACGGCGGCAAGCGCCAGCATGACCAGGGCAATGAAACCGAAACGTATCATCTGCATCGGCTCAGCCGTTCCTGGCCGAGAACAGGCCCTCCGGCCGGAAGGCCAGGATCACCGCCATCAGCAGATAGATGCTCATGGACGCCAGCGCCGGGGCGGCGGCATCCGCGAACTCGTCGTCGAAGAAGCCGCCGATCACGTCAGGCAGGAAGGCGCGGCCCACCGTGTCGATCAGGCCGATCAGAAGGGCGGAAACGAAGGCCCCGCGAATGGACCCTATGCCACCGATCACGATGACCACGAAGGCCAGGATCAGGACGTTCTCTCCCATGCCGATCTCCACCGTCGAGATCGGGGCGGCCATCAGGCCCGCCAGTCCGGCGAGCGCGGCGCCGAGGCCGAAGACAATGGTGAAGAGGAAGCGGATATTGACCCCCAGCGCGCCAACCATTTCCCGGTTGGATGCCCCGGCGCGGATCAGCATGCCGATACGGGTGCGCGCCACCAGCCAGTAGAGGAAGAAGGCAGCAAGCAGCGAGGCAATGATGATTGCCAGTCGGTAGCTCGGGTAGATCAGGCCGGGTGCCAGTTCCAGGGAACTGGAGAGGAACTCGGGCAGGGGAACACTCAGTCCCGCCGGTCCCCAGACCAGCCGGACAAGCTCGTTGAAGAACAGGATCAGGCCGAACGTTGCCAGCACCTGATCCAGATGATCGCGGTCATAGAGGCTTCGAAGGCAGACGATCTCCACCACCGCGCCGACAAGCAATGTCGCGGGCAGGGTAAGCACCACGGCGTATACGAAGGAGCCGGTCCAGGCCGTGAAGGTCGCCGCGAAATAGGCACCGACCATGTAGAGCGAGCCGTGCGCCAGGTTCACCAGATCCATGATGCCGAAGACCAGCGTCAATCCGGCGGCGAGCAGGAACAGCAGCAACCCGAGTTGCAGGCCGTTCAGGGTCTGCTCTATCAGAAGGATCCAGTTCATGTCGTCTCGTCAAAGGCCACCGGACGCAAGGTTCCGGGGAAGGCGTCTTCCCCGGAACCCGGCATCTGGTGAAGCGCCCTTACTGCATCGGGCACTTGCTGTGGTAGCTGTCCTGATACGCGGTGAACACGGTCTTGACCGTCTTCACGGTGTACTCACCGGCATCGTTCTGGATCGCTTCCCGCAGATAGAAGTTCTGGATCGGGAAGTTGTTGTTGCCATAGGTGAAGTCACCACGGACAGAGCCGAAGTCAGCCTTCTTCATGGCAGCCCGCATACCGGCCTTGTTGGCCGTGTCACCATTCACGGCATCGACGCCCGCCTTGATCAGCATGATCGCGTCATAGGACTGGGCGGCGTAGAACGACGGGAAGCGGCCATACTTGGCCTTGAAGCCATCGACGAACTTCTTGTTCGCGGCATTGTCCAGGTCAGGCGACCACATCTGCGTGGCCAGGCTGCCCACGGCCAGGTCCTTCACCACCGGCAGGCTGATCGCGTCAACCGTGAACACGGTGTACAGCGGGATGGTTTCCTTCAGGCCGGCCTGTGCGTACTGCTTCAGGAACTGCACGCCAGCGCCGCCGGGATAGAACACGAAGACCGCGCCGGGCTTTGCCGCGCGGGCCTTGGCGAGTTCAGCGGAGAAGTCGATCTGGTCCGGCCACTTGGTGAAGTCCTTGCCCAGGATCTCGCCCTTGTAGGTCCGCTCAACGCCCGCGACCATGTTCTTGCCGGCGGCATAGTTCGGGGCCATGACGTAGATCGACTTGATGCCGAGCTGGTTCAGGACCTCGCCCATGGCTTCCGGCGTCTGGTCGTTCTGCCAGGAGGTGGAGAAGAAATCCTCGTTGCAGAGTTCACCCGCGATCTGGGACGGTCCCGCATTGGCGGAAATCAGCATCGGGCCATTGCCGATGACGGACTTGTAGGAAGCCAGCAGAACGTGGCTCCAGATATAGCCGGTCACGAAGTCGACGCGGTCCTTCTGGACCAGTTCGTCGGTCACCTTCTTGCCGATGCCGGGATTGATCTCGTCATCCTTGTAGATGATCTCCACATCGCGGCCGCCCATCCTGGCGCCGATGTGTTCCATGGCCAGATCGGCTGCGTCGCGCATGTCGCGTCCCAGCACCGCCGGACCCTTGGACAATGTGGTCACGAAACCGATCTTCACCGGGTCCGCAGCCATGGCCGTCGTGGCCAGCATTGCCGCACCTGCGGCAAGCGTGATCGTGCGTTTCAGCATCTTGCGAAGCCTCCCTTTTCTGCTTTCGCCTGTCCTGTCGTGGCGGAGCCTAGCGGCTTTCGTCGGAGACGACGACAGCTTTCCTGCCCGCTTCTGTTCGTTGCAGGACCTGTTTAGCAGCCAGGGGAGTTTACTGCAATATCATGCAGAATATCCGCGATCATGGGCGGCAATTGTGCAATATATTTCATTCACGATGTCGCGGCCCGGTCGAGGCTGTCGTTCCGGGCCGCCATCTGTTTGGCAAGCCAATCCTCGGCCGGTTTCATCCCTTCCGGCCGCATGCTGCATCGTTTCATTCGTCCGTCGCGCTGGCGCTGGATCAGACCGGCCTGTTCCAGAACGTTGAGATGCTTGGTAATGGCCGGCATTGACATGTCGAAGGGGGCCGCCAGTTCACCCACGGTCGCCTCGCCGCGGGACAGGCGCTGCAGGATCGCGCGCCGCGTCCGGTCCGACAGTGCACCAAAGGTGCGGTCCAGGACTTCCTCTGAATTGACCATTCGATTCATCTGTTCCGACAGGTGGATGGTTTCAACCTCTTCAGTTCGTGCGCCGGGAACCCTGTTCGAGATGCCCCTGCACGTGGCATATACGGGGCAGGGAGGAATTTGGATGGCTCAGGAACCCTTGCTTTTCGAAACGCGGGACGGCGTGGCGTGGTTGACGATGAACCGGCCGGATGTCCTGAACGGGCTTGACCGTGGTCTGACGATGGCGCTGTGGCATGGCTTCGAGAAGGCGGAGCGGGACCGGGATGTTCGCGCAGTGGTGCTGACGGGCGCCGGACGGGGTTTCTGCTCCGGTGCGGATCTCAGCCTGCTGAAACGCCTTTCGGGCAGTGACCAAAATCCGGGTGAAGCGGTCGCAAGCGTGATTGAGTCGGAATTCAATCCGATGATGCGGGCGCTGACCGGTCTGTCGAAACCGGTCATTGCGGCAGTGAATGGTCCGGCTGCGGGGGGTGGTGCTTCGCTGGCGCTGACCTGCGATATCGTCGTCGCAGCCCGTTCGGCCTATTTCCAGCTCACGTTCGGTCCCAATCTCGGCATCGTGCCCGACCTCGGAGGATCATGGCTGTTTCCGCATCATGGCGGACGGGCCAGGGGGCTGGGCATGGCGCTGACCGGTGATCGGCTGTCCGCGCCGGACGCCGCCAGTCAGGGGCTGATCTGGGAATGCACCTATGATGACAGGCTGCTGCAGCGTGCGGGGGAACTGGCAGGACGGATGGCCAAGGGGCCGACCCGTGCCTATCACCTGATCAAGCAGGCCCTGCGTCATGCGGAGACCGCGACGCTGGACGAACAATTGGCGGAGGAGCGGGAGATGCAGCGCACCGCCGGAGCCTCACACGACTTTGCCGAAGGTGTCACCGCCTTCATGGAAAAACGCCAGCCGGCCTTCAGGGGTCGCTGAGTCAGGGTCTGGGCTTCGGCCTGAACAGGAGAGTTCACATCATGGAATTCAAGCACATCCTCTACGACGTGAAGGACAACGTCGCACGGATCACCCTCAACCGACCGGAACGCCTGAATGCCTTCGCCGGGTTGATGCCGCTGGAGATCGCATCGGCCGTTGAAGCGGCCTGTGCGGACGACACCGTCCGGGCCATTGCCATCACAGGCGCGGGGCGCGGTTTCTGCGCCGGGGCGGACCTTTCCTCCGCCGGGCCGAAGCCAGGCGATCCGGAGTTCGACGCCGGCAAGACGCTGGAGATTGCCTACAACCCGATGATCCAGACCATGCGGTCATCCGAGAAGCCCATCGTTGCACTGGTGAATGGCCCCTGTGCCGGGGCGGGCATGAGCCTGGCCATGGCCTGTGACATCATCATTGCCGCCCGTTCCGCCAGCTTCCTTCAGGCCTTCTGCAACATCGGTCTGGTCCCGGATGCGGGATCCACCTGGTATCTGCCGCGCATGGTCGGTCGCGCCCGTGCACTGGGCATGGCCTTGCTGGGGGAGAAGATCTCCGCTGACGAGGCCGCCGACTGGGGATTGGTCTGGAAGGCTGTCGATGACGATGCGCTGGCGACGGTGGGCGAAGCCGTCCTGCAGAAACTCGCGAAGGGGCCGACCCGTGGACTGGGGCTGATCCGGAATGCCGTCCAGAACGCCTTCACCCATTCCCTCGACACCCAGCTCGACTGGGAAAGGGAGTATCAGCGCGATGCGGGCGGTACGGCCGATTTCGCGGAAGGCGTGAGCGCTTTCCTGGAAAAGCGCCCTGCCAACTTCAAGGGACGCTGATCGTGGCCAACGCGGCATCGGTTGACGCACAACGTGTCGCGGAGGCGGCGGCGGAGGTCATGATGGCCTCCGATCGTGCCGCGCGGCGGCTGGGCATTCACGTCGTGGAGGTGGCTCCGGGCCGGGCCGTGTTGCGCATGGTGGTGCGCCGCGAGATGCTGAATGGCCATGACATGGGGCACGGCGGCATGACCTTCACCCTTGCCGACACTGCCTTCGCCTATGCCTGCAATTCACACAACCAGAGCGCCGTCGCCCAGACCGCGCAGGTCACGTTCCTGCGCCCGACCCGTGCCGGTGATGTGCTGACGGCGACGGCGGAGGAGATCTCGCTGGGCCGACGCAGCGGCATCTATGATGTGACTGTCGTGAACCAGCGCGGCGAGAAGGTTGCCGTCTTCCGGGGGAACTCCGCCACCATCGGCGGTACACTGGTTCCCGAAATGCCGGTGGCACGCTGAGCAGTGGAGAAGTGAATCCATGACTGACCCGAGAGCCAAACCGGACCCGATCGAGAATGCGAGCCGTGACGAACTGTCGGCCCTGCAGCTCGACCGGCTGCGATGGTCCCTGCGCCATGCGTGGGAGAACGTGCCGCACTTCCGCAGCGCCTTTGATGCGGCCGGCGTGCATCCCGACGACATGAAACAGCTTTCCGATCTGGCGAAATTCCCCTTCACGGTGAAGACCGACCTGCGGGACAATTATCCCTTTGGCATGTTCGCGGTGCCGCGGGAGAAGGTCGTGCGCATCCACGCGTCTTCCGGCACCACGGGCAAGCCCACTGTCGTCGGCTATACCCAGACCGATATCGACAATTGGGCCGACCTGATGGCGCGGTCGATCCGTGCTGCGGGCGGGCGCCCCGGTGACATTGTCCATGTTGCCTATGGCTATGGCCTGTTCACGGGTGGCCTTGGGGCGCATTACGGGGCAGAGCGGCTGGGGTGTTCCGTCGTTCCCATGTCCGGCGGACAGACCGAGAAGCAGGTCCAGTTGATCCATGACTTCGGCGCGCGCGTCATCATGGTGACGCCCAGCTACATGCTGGCCATCGCCGACGAGATGGCGCGCATGGGTCTGGACCCGGCGGCCAGCCCGCTGCAGATCGGAATCTTCGGGGCCGAACCCTGGACCGAACAGATGCGCACGGAGATCGAGGGGCGGGCCGGGATGCAGGCGGTCGACATCTTCGGCCTGTCGGAGATCATGGGGCCAGGTGTCGCCATCGAATGCCTCGAAACCAAGGATGGCCTGCACATCTGGGAAGATCACTTCTATCCGGAGATCATCAATCCGGAGACCGGTGAGGTCCTGCCGGACGGGGAGTTCGGCGAACTGGTCATCACCACGATGACGAAGCAGGCCCTGCCCATGGTGCGGTATCGGACGCGGGACCTGACACGCTTGCTGCCCGGCACGGCACGCAGCCATCGACGGATCGAGAAGATCACCGGACGGTCCGACGACATGCTGATCATCCGGGGCGTCAACCTGTTCCCGACCCAGATCGAGGAACTGCTGCTGCAGGATGACCGGCTGAGCCCGCATTACCAGTTGCTGGTCGACCGGCCAGCAAACCTGGATGAACTGACCGTCCGCGTCGAACCGAAACCCGACGTTGCAGGTGACAGCGCCGCTTGCCAGGCAGCCGCACAGCACCTGTCGCAGCGCATCAAGTCCATGTGCGGCCTGTCAGCACGGATCGACCTGCTGGGCGTGGGCGGTGTTGCACGATCCATGGGCAAGGCCCAGCGCATCATCGACAACAGGCCGAAGGGCTGAGGGAGCCCGGCGCATGGCGACCTATCAGTACCCCAAGTATCCCTACCATCCGCCGACCTTCGCCGGAGGCGTCGCACCCCTGGCCCAGGTGGTCATCGTCGGTGGCGGGCAGGTTGGCCTGACCATGGCGCTTGACCTGGCGCAGCGCGGCGTCGCGTCGGTGGTTCTGGACGAGGACAATACGGTTTCGGACGGCAGCCGCGCCATTTGCCAGGCCAAGCGGACCCTTGAGATCTGGGACCGCATGGGGGTCGCGGCACCGATGATGGAAAAGGGTGTGACCTGGAACGAGGGCCACGTGTTCTATCGCGACGAACAGCTCTACGCCTTCAACATGCAGGAAAACCCGCGCTCGAAGTTCCCTGCCTTCATCAACATCCAGCAATACTATGTGGAGCAGTTCCTGATCGAGCAGGCGGTGCAGCAACCACTGATCGACCTGCGCTGGTGCCATCGCGTGACCGGGCTGGAGACCACGTCGGATGGTGTCCGACTGGTGGTGGAGACACCGGACGGCACCTATACGCAACCCTGTGACTGGCTGGTTGCGGCGGACGGTGTGCGCTCGACCATCCGCAGGCAGATGGGACTGAGCTTCTCGGGCCAGGTCTTCGAGGACCATTTTCTGATTGCCGATATCGTCATGCAGCGCGAGGGGCCGGCAATTCGCCGGTTCTACTTCGATCCGCCATGGGGGCCGGAGGCTTCGGCCCTGATGCACCGGCAGTCCGACAATGTCTGGCGGCTCGACTTCCAGCTTGGCTGGAACGTCGACCGCGATGAGGAATTGCGCGACGAGAACGTCTTCGCCCGCATCCGCCGCATGATCGGCCCCGACACGCCGTTCGAACTGGAGTGGAAATCGCTCTACACCTTCCAGTGCCGTTCCATCGACCGCTATCGCCATGACCGGGTCCTGTTCATCGGGGATGCCGCACATCAGGTAAGCCCCTTTGGTGCCCGTGGCGGCAATGGCGGCGTGCAGGACGCCGACAATCTCGGCTGGAAGCTGGCGCTGGTGGTACAGGGGCGCGCAGGGGTGACGTTGCTCGATACCTATGACGAGGAACGGCGTTTCGCGGCTGCGGAGAATATCCTGAACTCGACCCGTGCGACGGATTTCATCACACCGAAGACGCCCGTGTCCGAGGTCTATCGCAATGCGGTCCTCGACCTCGCGCGCGATTTTCCCTTTGCCCGTGCCCTGGTCAATTCGGGGCGTCTCTCGGTCCCGGCCCATCTGAAGGAGAGCAGCCTGAACGGTGCCGACGAACTACAGGGTGCCGTGCGACCGGGCAGTCCGGTTCCGGCGCTGCCGCTGTCCGTGCCCGGGGATGCAAGCGTCAGTCACCTGACGGACGTTCTGGGCGACGGTTTCACGCTGCTCTGCTTCGGGCCAGCAAACGCGGACCTGTCACTGGATTCGGACCTGGCCGTGCGCCTGTTGCATGCTGGCCGGGACTTTCACGACATGGATGGTGGCGTCGTCGCGGCCTTTGGCGTGCAGGACGACGCCGTGGTTCTGGTCCGCCCTGACCAGCATGTCATGGCCTGCTGGCGCGCACCTGTTCCGGCGACCATCCTCGACACCCTGTCGATGATCACGGGGGATTGTAGATGAGCGGTCTGAAACACGAACCGGGCATCAGTGATCCGGACGGCTTCTATCAGGAACTGATCGACGCGGTGCAGCGGCTGTCGACGGAGGATGCGCTGGCCTTTTCCGCCCGGCTGAACCTGCTGCTGGCAAACCATATCGGCGACCGGACCGTATTGAGAGAGGCAATCGAAGCCGCTCGCAAGGGTCTGGAGGATCATGAATGAACCTGTTCAATCGCCTGGCAGGGCTGTTGCTTGCCGTCGGACTGTTGCTGCCGGTCAGTGTGCAGGCAGCAGATGATGCCGCACTCTGGCAGGCCGCGCGTGAAGGCAAGGCCATCATCTTCATGCGTCACGCAATGGCACCCGGTATTGGCGATCCGGCGGGTTTCGATGTCAGTGACTGCACGACGCAGCGCATTCTCAATGATATCGGGCGCGATCAGTCGCGCCGGATCGGTGACCGCATCCGTGCCGCGGGCATCACGCAGGCGACGGTCTATTCCAGCGCCTGGTGCCGGTGCTGGGAAACGGCCGAGTTGCTGGGCCTGGGCGAGGTGGAAAATCTGCCGGCGCTGAATTCCGTGTTCCTGCGGCCAGAACGCCGGGATCCGCAGACCAGTGACCTGCGCGACTGGCTGGTGCAATGGCGCGGCGACGGGCCGCTTGTCCTCGTCAGTCACCGGACCAATGTGCGTGCTCTCACAGGTGTGAACCTCGCCTCGGGCGAAATGCTGTTCATGCGCGTCGCGAAGGATGGGAAGATCGAGGTTCTCGGCACCATCCGAGAATGAACGGAGGTCGCCATGCGTTCCATCATCACGGCAGGTGCAATCCTGCTCTCTGCTGCCCTGACCCCGGCAACGGTTCTGGCATTCGAGATGCGTTTCGAGGCCGCGAGCGAACCAGTACTGAGCAATCCGCATGACCTGAAACTGAACGCCAGTCAGGCCTATCTGCTGGTCTCCGACCTGGGCAACAACCGGGTGGCCTTCCTCGACCCGGTCAGCCTGGCGGTGGTTGGCAGTTTCGGTGCCGATCATCAGTCAGGCACGCATGATATCGACTTCGACGCCGATGGCCGCCTCCATGTCGCCGATACCCACAACAACCGGGTCACGATCTACGACCTTCAGGGCACTGCTGGGACACTGGTCGGTGAACTGTCGGAGCGGGTGCGCGGGCCGGAGGGGGTGCTGGTCGGCGCGGACGGCCGTGTCTATGTCGCGGGGGCCTGGTCCCACAATGTGGTGGTCTATCGCGACGGCGCGGTCGTGGGTGAGTTGGAGGGGCTGCGGTCACCGCATGATCTGGAATGGGCACCGGACGGCAATATCTGGCTGTCAGATGCCGGTAACGACCGCATGTTGCTGCTCTCGCCGGAGCTGAAAATCCTGAAGGAATGGTCAGGTCCGGCCTTCAGCTTCAACGGTGTGCGCTATCAGGATGTGATGCCGGACGGAACAGTCATCGCGGCAGACAAGAACAGCCATCAGGTCAAGGTCATCTCAGCCGACGGCAGGCTGCTGCTGACCCTCGGAACAGGCAAGCCGGGCATGGGGCCCGGTGCGTTCACCACGCCGGAAGGCGTGGAGATCCACGGCGATCTCGTATGGATATCCGATTCCGGCAACAACCGTATCGTGCGTTATCGCATCATCCGCGACTGATCTGCGCGCGGGCCTGTTTCACCTTCCGCACTAGTTCGATCCGTGCCGTCTCCGCCGATGAGACACGCCTGTCGAAGCTGAGGCGGCAGTGGTCACCTGGCCGGGCCATATCGGCTCCTTCGGGATCGACGCCGGTCAGACGCCAGCCGACGCCGGGACGCTGGCAGAGGACATTGGCGTAGAGCGCCACGGCGTCCGAATGGTCTGCGTTCATGTGGCCGATCACATCAGCCTCCGCCGCCAAGAGTTCTGCGATATCGCCGAATTCGGGCAGCAGGTCCGGTCCCTCGATCCAGTTGATCCGCCCGAAACCGGCCACCTGGTGCGCGCGCTCCACATCCAGCCGCCAGAAGGCGAAATCGGCGAAGTCGGCATACCCGGCCGCAGAGGGGTGACGGGACAGGAAACGGGCGCGGATGATGGGATCGGAGTCGCAGCGTAGCATCTTGCCCAGAACGGTCACCCGTGCGCCGGTCAGGCGTTCGGTCAGGCCGACCGTACCATCGAACAGCAGTGATGCCCGGCTGTCGGCAATGATGTTCTTCGTGTGCTGCGCCAGAGTGGAGATCAGCAGGATGGGCAGGCCGGACATGTCAGTCGCGGTCAGGACCAGGCTGCCATAGGGCCAGCCCCCCTCCGCCGCGACGGTCGACAGGGTTGCGGTCGGCTGGCTGCGGATCAGGGTGCGGGCCAGTGTGGCCGGATCATCGGACATGCATTCAGCCCCTGCGCGGCACCAGAACCCAGGTATCCAGGTCCAGCACCACATCCGGGTCGCGCTTGCCGTCCGCGCCCTTGTCGGCGAAGTCACCGGACGGGCGGTTCTTCGTGGCCACGGTCCTGAGACGCAGTGCCCCGAGGTCAGCCCGGCCCGGCAATTCCGCCGTCTCCAGTACTTCCGACCAGGCGTAGATCGTGTCCCCGGCAAATGTCGGTGCGGTATGCGCACCCCCGTTGATGGCCGCCACCCACATGGCGGACCCGAGACCGTTGAAACCGAGTGAACGCGACAGGCTGATGATGTGCCCGCCATAGATCAGCCGACGACCGAAGCGCCCCTGACCCTCCGTATGCTGGTTGAAATGCACCTTGGCGGTATTCTGGTAGAGACGCGTCGCCATCATGTGCTCGGCTTCCTCGATCGTCACGCCGTCGACGTGATCGATCCGTTCCCCCACAGCATAGTCCTCGAACCGCCAGCGGCTGCCGGTCAGGGTGTCATCCAGACCGGCGAGGCTGATTGCCGGAGCCTGCAGGCTGGCCGGATCAACCCTGTTCGCCAGATCCGGCACCACGGGTTCCGGTGCCGGCGCATTCTCGTCACGCTTGCGGATCATGACCCAGCGGCAATAGTCGAGCACGGTCTCACCATGCTGGTTCATGCCTACGGAATTGACGTAGACCGTCCCGGTCTTGCCGTTCGAATTCTCCTTCAGGCCAATGACGGTGGAGCGGGCGGAAAGCGTGTCACCCGGATAGACCGGTTTCAGGAAACGGCCCTGTGCATAGCCCAGGTTGGCGACGGCGTTCAGGGAGACATCGGGAACGGTCTTGCCGAACACGATGTGAAACACCAGCCAGTCATCCACGGGGCTGCGCGGCAGGCCGAGGGCCTGGGCAACTGTGTCGGCAGACTGCAACGCGTAACGTCCACCGAACAGGGCCGTATAGAGGGCGACATCACCCGTTGTGACAGTCCGCGGCGTGGCATGTGGCAGATCCTGCCCGACGCGAAAGTCCTCAAAGAAATTGCCAGCGTTGATCTTCGTTGCCATGAACAGGCCTCTCCCTCTGCGCGCGGTCGTTGATGTGCCGTCAGTTCAGGCCTGTGCCGGACGGCACAGTCACTGTCACCGGACAGCTCCCGGCAGCGATCTATCACGTCTCGGGCGGGCTGGCAGCCCTGAAAGGTTCCCGCAGGATGACTTCCCGGTGGGGAAAGGGGATCCTGACATCGTTGGCCTTCAGCGTGTCCCAGAGGGCCAGGAATACCTTCCCCTTGATGTTCACCACGCCTTCCGCCGGATCGACGATCCAGAACCGCAGCACGAAGTCGATGGACGAATCCCCGAACTCGACCAGGTGGCACACGGGTGCCGGTTCCTGCAGCACCCTGTCCACGTCCGTTGCGGCCTCCACCGCGATCCTGCGCACCAGATGCGGATCGCTGTCATAGGAGACACCGAACTTGATCTCCAGACGGATGTTCTTGTCCGAATAGGACCAGTTGATCACCTGGTTGGTGATCAGTTCCTCGTTCGGGATCAGGAACTCCCGCCCGTCGCGGGTAATGACGGAGACGTAGCGGGCATTCAGCTTGTTGATCCAGCCGAACGTTTCGCCCAGTGAGATCACATCGCCGGGCTTGATCGATTTGTCCGTCAGAAGGATGAAACCGCTGATCAGGTTGGAAACCACCTTCTGCAGACCAAAACCCAGACCAAGGCCGACTGCACCCGAGAAGACGGCCAGAGCCGTGAGATCAATGCCCGTGAGGTCGAGGGCAACCACGACGGCGCCGGTCAGGACGGCGATCCGGAACAGTTTCGACAGCAGGACCTGCGTCGCGGGGGCAAGGTCGGGTGTCGAGAAGATGCGCCGCTCCACCAGCCGGCTGACAAGTATCGCGATCCATATCAGCACGAAGGCCATGATCAGCCCGTTGGCGATCGCCAGCAGGGAGACCTGCCGTTCCCCGATGCCGAAGGACGCGGATTCCAGTGCATCGAGCACGACAGGCAGGATGCCGGTGATGTTCAGCGCGGCGATGCCCCAGATGCCGATTGCCAGAGTCCGGCCCAGCAGCCGGTTGCGTACCAGGCGTGTCAGCAGGGAGATGATTACCCAGGCCGTGACCAGATTGGCGCAGATGGCGAGGTAGAATGAGCGGCTGGGCCAGGTTACTTCCCGCAATGTCAGCACTGTAAGCCAGAGCAGCAGCGCCAGCAGGATCGCGCGCCGGCGACTTATGATGGCGTTGATCGTTGCAGTCAGCGGATGGGGCGCCCCCCCGCTGCCGACGCCGGCGAACAGTGGGGTGAGTGCGCGGGAGAAGACATGCGCGAGCAGCAGGATCCCGATCAGGATCGCCGCCTGCCAGAAGGTCCAGGGCGTCAGCAGGCGTTCCAGCAGCGAGCCGTCGCCGCCGAGTATCTGATCGACACGGTTGCCGAGTTCGCCAATGAGAGCGGAAATGTCCATGTACGACAGTCCCTACTCGGCCGCCTCTCGCTGCGCTGGATGATTGCGGCGCAGGACGGCGCCCGGCCCCGTGACGGGACAATAGTCTCTTCCGTCGAAGATCTGGACACCGTTCACCCAGGTACCCAGCAGCCCGGGCGCATCGCGCACCAGCCGCTCACCGCCTGCGGGCAGATCCTTCAGGCGTCGGGTGCGGCTGATGCCGACAGTGTCTGGGTCGATCAGGATGAAGTCGGCAGCATTGCCCGGTTTGAGGACGCCGCGCCCGTCCAGGCCATAGATCGCGGCAGGCTCCGAAGTCAGTTTGACGATTGCCTGTGCCAGGTTAAAAGCGCCCAGTTCCCGAACCCAGTGGCCGAGGAAATGCATGCCGAAACCGGCATCGCAGAAGAACGTATGGTGTGCCCCGGCATCGGAAAGGCTGACCAGGTTGCCGGGCATGGCCAGCAGTTCGCCAACCGCGTCCTCTTCCACATTCAGCAGCTTGGCGGTGAATGTGGTCTCCAGCCCCTCCGCAAGGGCCAGGTCGAAGAAGAAGTCGACCGGATCCTCTCCCCGCTCCCGGGCGATATCGGCAATCGTGCGCCCCTCCAGCGATGCATTAGCCTGGTCTTGCGTGATGGTCACTTCGACCCGGTCCCAGTGGCCGTTGAAGATGCGTGTTCCTGACGGCACCTTCAGCGCATCCCGGATGCGCTGACGTCGCGCGGGGTCAGCGAAGGCCTGTTTCAGAGCGGAGACCGGCGCACTTTCCGGCCAGCCATCAATCGTCAGCATGGGGTAGGCGGAGGCGAGGGTGAAATCCATAGACAACGGCTGGCAGGAGCACTGGGCGTAGACCGAACGCCCCTTCTCACGTTCCGCAGCACAGGCGCGGGCAATGCCGATCGCCCGGTCCGGCTGGTTGGAGAAGTGCAGCATCGGCGCATAGATCGTCGTGCCGCCGGATATCTCGGAAAGTTCGCCCAGGAAGGGGATGTCGGTACGGTCGCCACAGGTCGCCATCATGATGCCGCCCCCTGCCTGTCCCATGGTCTCGGCAAAGGCCCGGAACTCGTCGTTCCCGGCCAGACGGGAGGGGACGGGCTTGTTGGCGGCACCGAAATGGTTCTCGAAAGTCGAGGAGCCGATGCCGATGGCACCGGAGGCCATGGCGTCAGCCAGAAGGTCCTGCATCTGTTTCAGTTCATCCGGCGTTGCAGCCCTTTCTGACCCTTCCGCCCCCATGACGACCGTACGCATGACGGAATGGGACGCCAGTGCGGCGACGTTGGGGAAGGGGCGCTTGCGGTCGATCAGATCAAGGTATTCGCCAAAGCTCTCGAACGACCAGTCGACCCCGGCGTGAAGGCTGTCCAGTGACATGGCCTCCACCACCGAAAGGTTGGCGAGCAAGGTATTGCGTGATTCCGGTGTGGCCGGTGCAATTCCGAAACCGCAATTGCCGATCACGACGGTGGTGACGCCCAGCGCCGGCGAGGGGGAGGCCGTGGAGTCCCAGGTCAGTTGTGCGTCGTAGTGTGTGTGGACATCGATGATGCCGGGCATGAGCACATGACCGCCCGCATCGACCTCCGTCCGGCCGGTGCCCGCGACCTGCCCCAGGGCCGCTATCCGACCGTCGTCAACGGCCATGTCCCCGACGAACCCGGCGTTGCCGAGCCCATCATGGATCCTGGCATTGCGGATGATCAGATCGTGCTCGGCCATGGTCACACTCCAGCTACTGTCCTGAACTGACCAGTGTGACATCGGCTGCCCGGCAGGCAACCATCGTTTGCGATTTCTCCCGCTGTCGGTCAGGCGGACGGGCGCCTGAACATCCTAGAACCTGACATCGACCCAGCCGGTTGGCACGACGAAGACACGGCCATCGTGACAGATGTATTCGCCGGTTGACCGGACACGGTAGTGCCCGGCAGGCACGTCCGGTGGAACGGTGACCGGAATCCGCAACCACGACGTTTCTCCTCCGGCGAGCGTGATGCGGTTCGGATTGGTGCGGGAGATCACGGAGCCGCCTTCCAGTTCGAACTGATTGGAGACGGAGAACCGGCAATCGCGGTGGCGGGTGGCGTGAACGTCGATGAACAGGGTCTTGCCGTCGAAACCGCCCTTGCGTGTCTCATGCACGGTCACGGGCGGCGACATTTCCTGGACCAGCTGGTCGATATCGTTCTCGACGCGGCTCACGCTGCTCAGGGTCATGGCGCCGGCCAGGCCGAAGCCGAAGGCCAGCGCAGCATTGAGCCAGACATGCGAGATCTTCATGATACCAGCTTCTGGATCTTCTCGGCCCAGCCGAGCCCCAGACCGACAAGTACACCCAGAACACCCAGAACCCAGACCGCACCCCTTCCCCGGTTGAAGATTGCACGGGTCTCCCGAATATCATCCTCGATGCGGTCAAGTTTCCGTTCGAGTGCGCTGAGACGGACGTCCAGTCGCGCCAGTTCCACATCGTTCATCATGCTGCCCTGCCTGCAAACAATTGCACCAGACCACCGGCCAGCGTGTTTGCCCCGGCAGGCGTGACGCTGATGCGGTCAATCGGGCCGGAGAGCGTCTTGCCGCCACCGCCGGAGATGACGAGACCGCCATCGGAAGCCTGCATGGCGTGGGCGCAGACCCAGCTGTTGCCCGCAGTCCGGCGCAACTGGACCACGCCACGCCAGACTCCGGTGCCTGCCTGATACAGGACAAACCCGTTCGAGCTCGTGGTGAACTGTCCGGACGTGGCGGCAGGACCGCTGGCCGAAACATAGCCACTGGAGGCCACGCCCCCACTGTCACCGATCTGGATCAGCAGGCTGTCACTGCCGGAGACGCTGACGGCATCCAGCCAGATATCGATCATGTCCGGTTCGGACACTCCGCCCAGATCGGTGATCGTCACGCTGCTGCCCGTGGAGGTGTCACCGGCACCGCCGCGTCGGATACCGCCACCCAGGGCAACGACGGCCTGGGCGACACGCTGTGGCGACATCATCT
Organism: Minwuia sp.; assembly: GCA_029213165.1. Lineage (GTDB taxonomy): Bacteria > Pseudomonadota > Alphaproteobacteria > Minwuiales > Minwuiaceae > Minwuia. Next base: position 20,049 of record JARGNO010000020.1, on the reverse strand, counting down.
TCGTCGCGTCGGTCCCGGCTTCCGCTTCAGCCTGGCTCGCCATGACCGGCTCCGGCAGATCAGAGAAAGCCGGAAGATCGCTCGCTCCGGTTCCGACGGAGCGTTCTGCGGCATCGCCGATCCCGGAAAGCATGTTTCGTCCTGGTTGGGTGATGCTCATCAGGCAAACCTCCGGTACGGGGTAGTCGGGAACTGACGGAAAGGCAGCAATTCGGTGGGCAGATCCATGTTTCGCAGCCGCATATTGATGTGCCAGCCTGTCAGGGGAGTTGCGGGCGTGACGATGTTGCCATTGCTGTCGAGAACAGGCTCGCTCCAGACAATGCCCACGATGTCGATGTCCTGATCGGGCGTTGGTGTCAGGCTAACTCCAGCAGCACCCAGCGCCAGGACGGCCGCGTTCTCATCGTCCAGCCTGAGATAGTGATCCGCAAATTCAGACATTGCTCATTGCCTCCAGGGTCGCGTCAGGGAGTAAGCCGAAAATGGCAACCTGCCGGATTGCGCAGGGCAGTCCGTTGGTGCCATCGATACTGGCGCCAAGCCGCATCGTGTCGGCGTCTCCGTTCATGGTGTGGTCGGTGTCCGTGACCACGACTGCCCCATCAACGGAGACGGCAACGTCGTCGGTCGCCACCCGCAGCGCGACAGTGATCCGGCTTCCAGGGGTCAGCCCGCCGGCTGCGGTCAGACCCAGGCCGTCCGCTCCGGTCAGGTGCAGATCGCCGTCCTGCATTTCCAGGGCGACCTCCTCCGATGAACCGGTGCCGATGGCCAGCAAGACTCCATCGCTGTCGCGGACCTCGGCCTCCACCACAAGGGAGAAGCCATCGGGGCGGAAGCTGGAAACGGCTGACAGGTCCACACTTGCCAGATCGGCGGAACGGGTCACCTGCGAACCGTTGCTGTCGATCCGGCTGGGCGGCATTCCGCCGAAGGATGACATGGGCACGCAACGGCACCCCTTGACCGCGATTCCGGCATTTGTATCGCCGGTGAAGGAGGTCGCGCCCCCGAGGCCATCCGTGAACTGAAGGATGAAACCGCTTGTGCCAGAGGCGACGGCGACCTTCGATGCCCACAGCAGATACCAGCCATCGGCCAGCTTGAAGAAGCCGACATCGACAGTCGTGGAGTCGCTCTTCTTTGGCGTGATGGTTTCGGTCGCAAAGTCCCAGGACCAGCCAAAGGTGTCGCCGCCGGGACTGGCGAACGGGGCGGCATAATTGTAGAACAGGTGCTGCGTTGCGGCCGTCCCGACGTCCTTCACGTACATGGCAACAACGTATCGTGTGCCGGAAACGATGCCGGGGGTATTGAGCGCATTCCCCATGAAGTGACTGCCGCTGTCCGAGGTCTGAAAGATCGTCCGCGCGGTGGTCTCTCCGTCCGGTCCTATTGCGTTGTCTGCCGTGTTGGTGACGCCGGTTCCACCTGTCTGAAGATCGCTGTACTGCATGTAATTTGTCTGCTGCGGCTCCAGCAGCAGCCCCAGCGGTTCGCCGGTTTCGAGATCATGGGTCAGGCGCACGGCGTCGATGGCGGTGCTTTCCACTCCGCCACCGTCCGTATCCCTGAAACCGACCGTCGCGCGGTTCAGCGCCAGCAGGCTGGTATCACCCAGGTCGAAGCCGAGAATGGCAGGCGGCATCTCGCCGAAACGGCTGCGGAATGCCCCGCGCGCGGCAGCGATGATGGCGTTGGACACAGCGTTGGCGGCGCTTGATGCGCTGGAGGCTGCGGCACTGGCTGAACCGGCGGCGCTTGTCTCTGCCGCTTCGGCACCGGTTTCTGCGACCTCTGCGCCAGATCTTGCCGTTTCAGCTGCTGACTGGGCTGTCTCCGCCAGTGCCTGCGCGATGACCGCATTGGACTCCGCAGCAGCGGCATTTGCTTCCGAAGTTGCCGCTGCCGACGCACTTGAACTGGCAGAAGTCGCGTCTGTCGCTGCACTGGTTTCCGATGCGGCTGCGGCGCTGGCTGCCGTGATGGCGGCACCAATGGTATTCGCGCCGTTCAGGTCATCTGCCACGTCGCTGATATCGCTTCCGCTGGCTGCGACGGATGCGACGTCCGAACTGATCCCGGCAACCGCAGCGATGGCGGACGAGAGGGCCGCCAGGGCCGAGACCTCGGCAGCATTGATGATTGCCGTGGCGGAGAGGTCCCGGATTTCAATAGAGACACCGTCCGGCGGTGCCGATGTGAAGCTGAGTGTCGTGCCGAAGGTGGTGTAGGCAGACCCGTGCTGAACAATGCCATCAAGGCTGACCAGCACCGCCGCGTCATCCACGGGAGCCTGCGACAGGGAAAAGGAGACTGTCGCCCCGTCACCTGTGGCGGAGAGGGTCGCCGGAATGTTCTGTACCAGTGCGGCGATATCAGCGACCGAGGCCGCATCGTTCGCGGCCGAGAGCGCACTTGCGGACGCGGCCGCCGCATTGTCGGCAACGCTCGTCACAGCCCCCTCGATATCCGACAGGGTGCTGCTCACCGGGCCTGCGACCGGGTCTCCCAGATCGTCGAAGGCGAGCACGCGCGCTGCACGCAGGGCCCGCGACGGCAGTGCGCCGGGTGCCGGGTCCGCGTCATGGTCGGCGATGCGCAAGGCCCGGCTTCTCGCCGCCGCGGCCTCCTGCAGCGAAAGTGTCAGTCGGTCGAGTTCGTCGTTCAGTGTGTCGGCCCGCAGGCTGCCGCCCGGCAGAAAATCCGACGTTCTGGCGACAATGGCCTGCCTGCTGATGACAACGCTCTGCCCGGTCGGCGGTGCGCTGGCAAAGGTGACGGTGCCGCCCGCGGTCGTGCCAGCGCCCGTCACCGAATAGTCTGTGTCGAGTTCCTGTTCGCTGGATCCGATCCAGACCTTCAGGTCTGCCGCCTTCAGAAAGGCAAATGGCGCGGGATAGGCCGTTGTCGACCCATCCGCAGAATACTCGGCCCGGGGTACCGTGTCGTTGATCTTGATGTGTTCGGTCATGCTTGCACTGCTCCGATCAGGTTGCGGCCCTGTAGCGCGTCGCGCCCCGATGCAAGGCGTGTCTGCTTTGCCCCAAGGCAGGCCGGTTTCGGTACAATTACCGGTAATCCTGAAAGCAGTTCCGGATTTCTCCAGCACACCGGTGATTGTTCGCAGTGCCGTCCATGAACTACGATGGCATGGTCGTGTTCTTGGGGAGGACCAGTTCGACCATGCAGAAACCAGCACTTGCCATCGCCGCGTTGCCCGGTCGCCGGGACCGGATGATCGAGTTTGCCAAGGAAACCGAAGCCCGTGATTTCGCGGGTGTCTTCGTCACCAGCGTTTCGGCCTGCCTGCCCTTTTGTCAGGCAATCCTGCAGGAGACGACGCGCCTGGTCGTGGGCAGCTCGATCCAGCCGATCTATTTCCAGACCGCGCGTCAGCTGGCCGACAATGCAGCCTTCCTGCACGAGGTTTCCAGGGGGCGCTTTCGCATGGGGCTCGGCATCAGTCACGAGGTCTCGCTGGACAGGCACGGTGTGCCGAGAACACGCAAGCCGGTGACGGACATGCGGGCCTATGTTGCCGAAATGCGTGCGGCGGAACAGGAAGTCGGTGAGCTTCCGCCGCTGGTGCTGGCAACCTTGCGCGACAGGATGCTGGATCTCGCGGTCGAGGTCGGGAACGGCGCTGTCTGGGCGAATGGACCCCGCGATACGGTTGCTTCGCAGTTGGCTGCGCGCCCCGGATCAGCGGGGGATGACTTCTTCACGGCGGCCATGATCCCGACAGCCATTGATGACGATATCGATGCCGGCCGCGCCGTGCATCGCAAGACGCTGTCCCGCTACGTCCAGCTTCCCAATTACCAGAAGTACTGGGCCGCTGCCGGGTTCGAGCAGGAAATGGCGGATATCGCGGCTGCGATTGCTGCCGGCGAAACTGACCGTATCCCGAGTCTGATGAGCAACGAATGGCTGGACAGCGTGACCATGGCCGGGCCGAAGTCGCGCATCCTGGAGGGGCTGGAGCGTTGGCGGGATGCCGGGATCAAGACCCCGATCCTGGTCCCGACGTCCACCAAGGGCAGTCAGACAACTGCACTGGCGGAGATCTTTGATCTGTTCGAATGATGCGCGATGCATGAGGCAGCTATCGGGCAGGCCGAGCGGTCGTGGCTGAGTCGCGGCCTGACACGTCGCCCTTTCGTCTGATCCAGATATCGGACACGCATCTGAGCGACCGGCAGGGGTTTTTCGTCGCCAACTATCTTGCGGCGGCCGCGAGCATCAACAGCCTGCGGCCAGATCTTGTCGTCCATACCGGTGACCTTACCGTCAATGGTGTCGAACGCGTGCCGGATCTGGACTTCGCATTGGCGGCCAACCGGGTGTTCAGCGCGCCGGTCCTGTCCCTGCCCGGTAACCACGATGTGGGGGAGGAGCCCGGTTTCGCGATGATGGCGCAGCCGGTCACACAGGAACGGCTTGACCGGTATCGTGACCGTTTTGGGCCGGATCGCTGGGTTCGCGACCTGGCCGGCTGGCGACTTCTCGGTCTGAATTCCCAGCTGCTCGGTACGGGCCTGCCGGAGGAGGCGGTTCAGTTGCAGTGGCTGGAGGGCGTATTGGAACCGGCTGACGGGCGACCGGTCGGCGTGTTCCTGCACAAGCCCATGTTCTTTGCCCGGAAGATCGTTGCCGGGAGGCCCGCGGAAATCATTGCTCCCGCCGGATCCCGCGCCCGCCTGCTGTCGCTGCTGCTGCGCCGACGTGTGTGCTTTGTCGCCAGCGGTCACCTGCACAAGTATCTGGATGTGCGGATCGGCAGAACCCGGTTTGTCTGGGCTCCTGCGACGGCCTATCGGGCCGGTCTGAGGCTCGGTACGGGGGTGCCGATGCTGGGTTATCTGGATTATCGCCTCTGGCCGGATGGTTCGTTCGACGTGCGGGCGATGCGGCCCGAAGGAATGACGTTGCAGAAGCTGGGCAAGCTGAAGCAGGACGCAGCGTTTCTCAAGGATGCGCCACGGGCCTCCTCAGCCGACGTCCAACGCCTTCGGGCGCTGGTGAAACAGGTCGGGAACGCAATTCAGAGTACGCAATAGACTGCTTCTGACCCAAGAGCGCACACGTCGGGTGTGTGCAGGGAGAAGTGGAGAATCCCCTATGGCAATGCTCGGTGGTGGAGCGGATACCTCGGCTGCGGACAATGCGGCGCGCAGGGAGGAAGAGGAAGCCAGGCGGCTGGAAAAGCAGAACAAGGCGCGGATTCGCAACCGGCGCTCCCGCACCAGTGGACGGCGTGCCTTGCTGGCCCTGGTTGATGACCTGGGGAAGCCCGGTGACTTGCGCTCGACGCTTGGCTGAAGCTGGTGTGAGCCTGCTCTGGTCACCCGATCATCAGGCTCAGGCCACAGCATCGACCCAGTTGCCATGAAAGCCATGGGGCACGCGATGCGGCAGCTCGATCACGGCGACGGGCCCCTGAGACATGTCGGTCGCCGCAAACACCAGCACATCGCTGCGGTTCTCGGTGGCTCTGTAGGCCGTGCCCAGAATCCAGCCTTCATCGGCAGCAGCATCAGCGGCGGCGGGGACGAAAACAGGCTCTGACAGATGCGTGCTGTTGCCGTCGCTCCAGATCGACCGCCGCCCCTCCTGCAGGTCCAGGTGAACATATTCGGTCCAGACGCCGCGATCTCCTGGCCGACGCTGATCAACCGTCGCGATCCACCCGTGCCGATGGGAAAGTCCGGCGCGGCGGTCATCAATCCGGGGAAACTCACCAAGCCTGTCGTCCAGCTGGTGTTCGGAGAAGCTGCCCGCCGGTCCGTTCAACGTCCAGCGCCAGAGCGTTGACGTGGCGGCTGCGGGATCGCCCGGCGTACCGTCGGCATGTGGAAACAACGGCGCAGCGTCGTACTTCATGACGTCAGCCACGATGTCATCGCCGTCGTCGAATGCGTTCAGTACATGGAAGACATAGCAGGCCGGGACCTCGATCCACTTCAGCGTCTCGATTCCCGCATCGCGCCGCAGGATGCCCAGCCAGCCGGGCTTTTCCGGCTCCCATGCAAACGGGGACTGGCCCTGCATCGCGCGTTCCAGGCTGCCGGTCAGCGGCAGGACCGGAAACACGACATGCGAGCGGGTGACAATGAAGTCATGCACCATGGCCGAATAGGGCGTGCTGAAACTCTCTGAGCGGGTGACCTCGCCCTCGGCGTTCACCACATGAAAGGTCATCTGATCCGTGAAATACCCGGCCGTCGAATAGCCGAAGAAAAGCATTTCGCCGGTTTCCGGATCAATCTTCGGATGCGCCGTCATCTTGTTGCCGGTCAGGCGGTCGGCGTAAGTGTGATAGCCGACCGATGCCAGGTCGTCGGGTGCCATTTCGAACGGTGGATGTGCCTCCTCCAGCGCCAGCAATCGCCCTGCGTGATGCACGATGTTGGTGTTCGCCAGACCTGAGTCCTGACCGACCACGGACGGATCGGTGGTCATCGGGTTGCCGAAAGTACCGAAAAGAGCCTGGCCCGCAGCGCGTTCCGCCAGAAACTTCGGCGTCCTGACCCAGCGGTTGAGGTAACTGGCGCGTCCCTCCCGAAACCGGAAGCCGTGTACCATCCCGTCGCCCGCAAACCAGTGGTGATTCCGGTCACGCGGTGGATATTGCGGATTGGGGCCGATGCGGAACAGCGTACCGTTCAAGCCTGTCGGCAGGTCCCCGCGCACGATCAGATCATTGGCCTCCCCCTCCATCAGCATCGGGGCAAAATTGCCAGAGAGCTGCGGATGCTTCGGGAACGGTCTGGTCATCTGGTGGGCTCCTGTGGCGATCAGACCGGCATCTTGGCGACTGTGGTGCTGTGCGACAAGCAGGCTCGATCAGTCAATGCTTGCAATTCGGTAAATATCGGTATAAATACACTATTCATTGCTGTTCCCTTCTGCCCTGGCCCACTGGCGCTATCGCCAACCCTTGGCAGTTCACCGGCAAATGGCCGCCGACGTTCGCGTTGGCGGCTGGATCGACCGGCCTATCCGACGCGGACCCGGCGAATTTCACACATTCTCGGAGTTTGAAGATGAGCAATAGCGTCGACGAGAGTTTTCGTCGCGAGTATGCGACGAATGTCCATATCGCCTACCAGCGACAAGGGACGAAGCTGCGTGAAACCGTGCGCACGCAGAACAACGTCAAGGGTTCCTCGACTGTGTTCCAGAAGGTCGGAAAGGGTGTTGCATCCGTCAAGGCGCGGCACGGCCTGGTCCCGACCATGAACGTGGCGCATGAGGCGGTGGAGTGCTTCCTGAAGGACTTCTATGCCGGCGACTGGGTTGACCGGCTGGACCAGATCAAGTCCGGCACCGATGAGATGAAGGTACAGGTCAATGCCGGGGCATATGCCCTGGGCCGCAAGACCGATGAACTGATTGTCACGGAGCTGGCCAAGTCCACCAACCTCACGCCGACCACGGCAGGGGGCCTGACCAAGGCGAAGATCCTGGAAGCCTTCGAGATCCTGGGCGAGGCCGATGTGCCCGATGATGGCGAACGGTTTGCCGTTGTCGGCTGGAGACAGTGGTCGGAACTGCTGGATATTCCAGAGTTCGCAAATGCGGACTATGTCGGTTCCGAGCAGCTTCCCTGGAAGCACACACAGGCAAAGACCTGGCTTGGCACGCTCTGGTTCCCGCATACCGGACTGTCTGCGGACGAGTCGGGCAACCGACTCTGCCACTGGTACCACAAGACCGCAGTCGGCCACGCCATCGGCAGTGATGTTACTTCGGACATTACCTGGCACGGCGATCACGCTTCCCACTTCGTCAACAATTACATGAGCCAGGGCACAGTCCTGATCGACGCCGCCGGTGTCGTCACGATTCCCTGCGCCGAATCCTGATTGGAGTGACCTTATGGCACTGAAGATCGAGAACCTCGAACGCATGGCCGGTGGTGGCGCAGGTTTCGCCATCTGGGGCTATGCCACGACCGATGACGCGAAGGCCGATGTAGTTGCCGCCGGATATTTCAACGGCGCTGGCGACATGCTGAGGGTCGATGACTGGGTCCTTGTTCGCGCGACGGACGGGCATGGCATCGCCATCGTCAACCAGAACGCCAGCGAGACTGTTGACGTTACCGACCTGACCGCCATCGGCGGCAGCGACGGAAGCTGACCTGTCGGGGCACACGGCACCTAATGGTGCCGTGTGCCCTTCCCAATCATATCCTTCAATCAGGGGAGGCCGCCAATGGCCCTCAACAGCGTGCAGCTTTGCGCCCGTGCATTGCTCAAGGTGGGCGCACAACCAATCACCAGTTTCGAGGAGAACACTTCCGAGGCAGAGATTGCCTCGCTTCTCTATGGAATTTGCCGGGACTCCCTGCTTTCGGGTCATCCCTGGTCCTTTGCCACCGCTCAGGTTCAGCTTGGGCGACTGGATGAGAGCCCACGCGCCGATTTTGACAATGCATTCAGCCTGCCGGGCGACTTCCTCAGGGTCCTTTCCGCCGGCCATGGCCAATCCGGACGCGGGCGCGGCATCTCCTATCGGATTCATGAACGGCGACTGCATGCGAACGTCGATACCCTGATGCTCACCTACATCTTCCGCCCCGACGAGAGTGCCTTTCCGGCCTTCTTCGATCAGGCGCTGATCTGTCGGCTGGCGGCGGAGCTCTGCCTGCCGCTGACCGAGAACACGGGCCGCACCGAGATGCTCGCCAATGCGGCGGAGCTGGAGTTCGCACGCGCCAGAACCATCGATGGGCAGCAGCAGACGCCGCAGACGATCGAGCGATTTCCGCTCGTCGATGTAAGGGGGTGAGCCGATGCCGAGACGCACAGCACTCCAGCAGTTCAGTTTCACCAGTGGGATGCTTGATCCTGCGGTCGAGGCGCGCAGTGATGTGCGGGCCTACTTCGCGGGTGCCCGGGATCTGACCAACGTTCTGGGTATGGCCCAGGGTGGTGTCGCGACCCGTGGCGGGTTTCGCCATGTCGCCGAGATCGAACCGCCGGAAGGCGATGAGGTCATTCGTCTTGCCAGTTTCACCTTCGCGCTCGGCAAGTCGTATCTCATCGCCTTTTCGCACCAGCGAATCGACGTCTTTCAGGATGGCGCCCTGAATCAGTCCCTGGTTCCCGATCCGGAAGTTCCTGGTGACGCGGACAGGTTCTTCACATCTGAAGAACTGGCCGATGTCTCCTGGACCCAAAGCCTCGATACCATGATCCTGGTGCATCCCGATCATCCGCCGCGTCGGTTGCTGCGTCAGCATGACGGCGAGGATGAAGACTGGGTACTTGGCGCCCTGGCCTTGACCAACACGCCGACGTTCAACTTTCGCGGCCTGACGCTCGGCACGGCATCCGTCTCGATCTCGGGGGCCACTGCAACCATCACATCTACTGACGGGACCGATTTCGAGGCCATTGATCTGTCGGCGGGCGCGCCGACATTCTGGGTCCGCCTGCATGGCGGCCTGATCCGCGTGACAGGGAAGACAAGCGCAACTGTTGTCGAGGGGACTGTAGTTCAGTCACCAGAGGAGACGACCGCGGTTGAACCCGGTCTCTGGTCGGTGGAAGAGGATACATGGTCGGATCAGCGTGGCTGGCCCCGATCCGTGAACCTGTTTCAGGGACGGCTCTATTTCGGACAGAACAGGGCCCGGCCGCAGACGATCTGGGGATCGCGCGCAGGATCGTTCTTCGACTTCGGTACGACTGCAGATGTGCTGGATGACGAAGCCGTCGAGCTGACGCTGGACAATGACCAGATCGCCGCCGTGGAGCAGCTCTTCGTCTCCAATGACTTCCTCGCCATGACCTCCGGCGGTGTCTATGCCTGCGCGGAGACACCGGTCACACCAGCCAACTTCCTTTTCAGGCGCCAGAGCGAGTTGCCCGCGTCGCCGGTACGTCCGGTGGAACTGGATGGCGTTGTCGTGTTCATCCGCTCCTCCAGCGATTCCGTGCGCGCGACCTGCAACGAACTGGTGTTCGACGATGCGCGACAGGTCCTGGTGCCACAGGATCTGGGATTGCTGGCAGGTGGTCTGATCGACGCGCCGGTCGACATGACTGCGCGTCAGGGTACGGAACTGGATGGTGCCAACCATCTGATGCTCGCCAATTCCGACGGCTCGGTGGCGGTCCTGAACACCCGTCGTGCGCAGAATATTGCCGGATGGACCCGGCTCAGCCTGGGTGGTGGAGGCCTGGTCAAGGCGATCGCTGCGGTCGGTGCACGAATCTATGTGGTTGTGTCGCGTGAGCTGTCGGGCAGCAAACGCAGTTTCATCGAATGCCTGGAACCGGACTCCTGTCTGGATTCATCGGTTCTGGCGGCGCCGGTTGGCGACTTGCCGTCGACGGATTGGAATGGTCTGGATTTCCTGGAGGGTACGGAAGTGCAGATGTTCAGCGAAGGACTGGATCTTGGAACCGCGACAGTGGTCGATGGGACCGTCACGACAATGGAGGCTGTGAGCAATCTCGAAGTCGGCTTCCCGTTTGACTGGACCGTCGAGACCATGCCGCTGGAGGCTGAACTGACGGATGGCACCTTCATCGGCAACAGGCATCGTCTGGCGCGTGCCACGGTTCGCACCGGAACGGCGGGCAGGTTCGCGGTCAATGGCCGGGATGTCGAACCCAGGACGTTCTGGACGGCCGCCTTTGGCAGTGCCGGCCAGTCGGCGGCGAAACTGGCCACGGTTCGGTTGCTAGGGTGGAGTGGGGGGCGCGGCGATGTCGGTGCGACCGTCCGCGTCACGGGGAAGTCGACCGAACCCGCAAGTATTCTCTCGATCACAGCAGAGGTGACACAATAATGGCTGATCCGGTTTCCGCAGGCGTGGCACTTGGGCTGTCCGCCTTTTCCACCGCACAACAGGCGTCTGCTGCTTCAGCGACCCGCCGGGTGGCCCGCGCCCGTACCCGTCTCGACCTCGCGCGCAGCGCGCGTGACGGGCAACAGCAACTCGCTCGGACCCTCGCACGCCAGAACGTCCAAGGTGGTGCACAGGGCATCAATGCCTCCAGCGGTTCGTTGATGCGTCAGGCCATGGCGGCAAGGCGTGTTGTCCGACGCAGCAATGGCTTCGCCCGTGGTGCGGCATCGCTGGACGATACCGTGGCCGACCAGCAGGCCCGGTCACGGGTCTTCGGGAGCCTCATCAGCTTTGGCCGGGCTGGCCGGAGATTTGGTGCGTCGTTGTAGGTCCGGTTTGTCCTTCCCGCACGAAGCGGCCCGCATGACCCTGTTGGCCAGTGACTGCCCCGGCCTGTGACAGTGGACACGTTATCGATCCAGCGCATAACGTGATAAGTATCGGAATTCCCCTGCAGATCGTAACGGGGTACCATGATGCACCACTGTCGGTAGGGGGATTGGCCCGGATGAATTGGCTCGGGTCCGCAACAGCTCTGGCGCTTGTTGTCCTTTTGGCAGCCTGTGAGCAGCTGCCGCCGCCGCAATCCGGGAGCGCGCAGCGGTCCCTGGCCGGTGGTGCCACGAGTCCGCAGACCGAGCCATCGCCCGGTCTGGCTGTCCTGGCACCACGCGAGCAGGCTGTGCCGCCCCTGCCGCCCCCGCGCCCGATCGCCCGGGGCAATCTGGTTGACCCCGGGTCGGCTGCCCGGGCCAGTGACAATGCCGATGTCCCAGATGGGCCTGAGCAGCCGCCCGAGAAGCCACCGTTTGGTGAGCTCGTCGGTCTGAACGCCGACGAATTGCTGCGTCAGATGGGCTCGCCTTCCGAGGTGCGGATACAATCGCCCGCAACGATCTGGGAATACCGGTTCTCTGGCTGCAGTCTGGCGCTGTTCCTGTTTCGCGACGTGAACAACCAGCTGCTGAAGGCACTGACCTTCGAGACAGCGGGGCTGGAGGTCGATACAACGGTCGGAAGGGACGAACGGTGTCCTGATCCGATAGCGGAGAAAGTCGCGGATGGGTGAACAGCCACAGCCTCGTATCTTCCTGGTGGATGACGACGATCTGTTCCGCGAATCCGTGGCCCAGAACCTCGAGGACGCCGGGTTCAGCGTGCAGGAATTTCCGGATGGCCCTGACGTGATCGAGGCGCTGGAGGCGGGAGGAACGCCCGGGCTCATTCTGCTCGACTGGAAGATGCCCCGAATGAACGGGATCGAGGTCCTGAAACAGATCAGGGCTGACGGCATCGAACTGCCGGTCATTTTCCTGACGGTCCTGAGTGACCAGATCTATGAGGAAGCTGCACTTATTGGTGGTGCTGTCGATTTCATCGAGAAATCGCGCAGCTTTTCCATACTCAAGCGCCGTATCGAACTGATCCTCGGCGGATCGCGTGGCAGCGGCGGGTCGAGTGAGGCGGCATCGTCGGAGCATCGGGCCGGTGACCTGCTGCTGGATACCGATTCCGCGCGTACGCTCTGGAAGGAGCAGGAGGTTGACCTGACGATTTCCGAGTTCGCCGTGGTGCGCCACCTGGCCGAGAATGCCGGCCGCAACATGCGCTATCGGGAAATCTATGACCTTGTACGCGGTGAAGGGTTTCACGCCGGTTCCGGTGATGACGGCTTCCGAACCAATGTCCGCAGCATCATCAAGCGTATCCGGCGCAAGTTCGAGACCATCGATCCGGAGTTCGCCGAGATCGAGAACTATCCGGGATTCGGCTACCGCTGGCGCAAGTTGCGTGATGCCTGACCGGGTCGTCTAGGCCGATGTCCCGTTTCCTGCGGTCCCTCTGGATGCGTCTCGTCATCCTGTCCGCGATTCTTGCCATCGTACCGGCGATCATCTACCTGCAACTGCAGCAGGCAGATGGCGAGCGACGGAACCTGCTGCGCCAGGCGGTGGCCGAGCAAGGCGCCCTGATTGCCAGCGGAATCCAGTCATCCCTCGATCCCGCGCGCCTGCCGGAGCTGCAGGAAGTTCTCGCCCGCTTCGACAGCAGCGCCAACGGCATCCGGGTGCTGTTCCGGCCGGCGGGTGACACCGGTGGTTTCTTCTTTGTCGGGGCCTGGCCGACGATCTCGGAGAATGCTTTCGACAGTGAGAAGCAGCGATTGCTGGCGACAGGCGCGCTCTCCGTACTCGAAGGCAACTGCGCCTGGGCCGGGCGCACTGGTTCTGTCTATGAGACTGTTTCCGGCAGCCGCCGGGCCATCACGTCGGTCACGCCGGTCAGCAATGCGGCGGGGTGCTGGGTGGTTGTGACCACGAAGGCGGAGGTGGCGCGGCTGGGATCGCCGGCAGAGGTGCCTTATTGGCAGAGCCCGGAGATGCTGGTCAGCGCCGGTATCTATCTGCTGATGGTCGTGGCCGTCTTCGGCCTGTTCCTGTCTGTCCGGCGCAACCTGCAGCGGTTTGCCGACCTGGCGGGTGTGATGCGGCGGGGCGGCGGTCGCAGGTCCAGTTTCCGTGACCTGAATCGACTGCCGGAACTGGATGGTGTCGCCCGCAGTTTCGATGACATGGTGGGCAGTCTGCGCCGCTCCGCCGATCAATTGCGGACATCGGCGGAGGAGAATGCGCACGCGCTGAAGACACCGGTCGGTGTCATCGCGCAGGCACTTGAGCCGCTTCGGCGTGCCCTGCCTGATGCGAAGGCCGCGCCGCATCAGTCGATCGAGCGGATTGACCGGGCCGTGGAGCGTCTGGACAGCCTGATCGGTGCAATCCGCCGCAGCGAGGAGGCGACGGCTGCCCTGATCTCGCCCGACAAGACGCGTCTGGATCTGGCCCAGCTGATCGGAAAGGTGGTGGATGGGTTTGCGGAGGTTGCGGAGGAATCCGGTGCAACGATCACTGTTCACAGTGATGGCCGCACCGACGTTTTCGGCAACAGTGACCTGCTGACCATCGCCATCGAGAACCCCCTGGAGAACGCTCTTGGCCTGTTGGGTCGGGACGGCCATATCTCGATCGCCATCCGGCCCGTCGCCGATGGCATGGTCGAGGCGAGGATTTCCGACAATGGCCCGGGCGTGCCCGAAGATCGCCTTGAATTCATCTTTGTCCGCCACGTCACCATCCGCGACACCGGCGGGGCGGATGATGGCCATGATGGTCTGGGCCTCTGGCTGACGCGCCGCAACATGGAGGCGCTGGGCGGAACAGCAGTGGCTGAGCGCAATCCGGATGGCGGCCTGTCGATTGTCCTTCGCCTGCCGCAAGCCCGTTGACGGCGCCCGGGACCGATCTGAGCCACCGTGTGGGTGAAGCGAGACCGGCTTTCAACAGGAGTTGATCGCCGGTCCGGTGCTTCTGCCGTGTTAGGCTGTGGAAAACAAGAGGGAGGAGAGGATGAGCCGGAGAGCGATGGCTGCGGCTTGCCTGCTGGTAGCGGTTGCCGCCCCGGCGGTTGCCGGGGACACGTCGGAGGGCACGATTCTCGCACTTTCCTGTGCGGCCTGCCACGGACCGGATGGCGTCAGTCCCGGCAGCATTCCCTCCATTGACCGGCTCAAGCCGTCGGAGATCGAGGCGGCTTTGAAGGCCTTCCGGCAAGGTACGCGACCGGCCACTGTGATGGACCGGATTGCCAGCGGCTACTCGGATGCAGAGATCCTGTTGCTGGCCACCCACTTCGGTAAGGGGAAATAGCATGATGCCAGCTATTTCCAGGCGTGGCCTTGGCAGGGCAGGTGCGGCAGTTGCCGCTTCAGCGGCCCTTGGACCGGTGCGCGCGAATGCGGCCCGAAAGGTGGATGTGGTTGTCATCGGTGGTGGATTCGGTGGCGCAACCGCAGCCCGGTACCTGAAACGGTTCGCACCGACGTTGTCAGTCGTGCTGATCGAACAGAACCGGGTCTTCCATACCTGTCCGTTCAGCAATCTGGTTCTGGGTGGTCTGCGTCGGCTTTCGGATATCGCGCATACCCATGAGCGTCTTTCAGGAGATTCTGGTGTCGAGATCGTGCATCAGCGGGCCGTGGCGCTGGATGCGGCGAACCGAACCGTGAGACTTGCCGATGGCAGCGAAATCGGGTTCGAGAAGGCCGTGCTGTCGCCCGGTATCGACATGCGCTGGGGTGAACTCGACGGATATGACGCTGCGGCGGCGGAGGTGCTGCCCCATGCCTGGAAGGCGGGTCCGCAGACCGCGCTGTTGCGGCGCCAACTGGAGGCAATGGCCGACGGCGAAGTGGTGATCATAGCTCCGCCGGCCAATCCCTTCCGTTGCCCGCCCGGCCCCTATGAGCGGGCCAGCCTGATCGCGCACTGGCTGAAACGGAATCGACCGAAGTCGAAGGTGCTGATCCTGGATGCCAAGGACCGGTTTTCGAAACAGGCACTGTTCAGGCAGGCCTGGGCGCAGCTTTATCCGGGGCTGATCGAACATGTCCCCGCCAGTGATGACGGGCGCATCGTCAGTGTGAATGCGTCGGAAGGATGGATCGAGACCGCCTTCGGGGCACGGCACACCGCAGGCGTGATCAACATCATCCCGCCGCAATGGGCTGGTGCCATTGCCCGCGATGCCGGGCTGGCCAATGCGGATGGCTGGTGTCCGGTCGATCCATCGACATTCGCGTCGGAGATGACCCCTGACGTTCATGTCATCGGCGATGCCGCAGTTGCCGGACAGATGCCGAAGTCGGGATTTTCCGCCAACAGTCAGGGCAAGGTGGCCGCCGCCAACATCGTCCGGGCGCTGGCGGGCGAGGAACCGGTCTCCGGCTCCTTCGCCAATACCTGCTACAGCCTGGTGGCCCCGGACTACGGAATCTCCGTCGCCAAGGTCTACCGCTCCACGGCAGCGGGGATCGTCGGCGTCGATGGCTCCGGTGGCCTCAGCCCGATGGATGCCGGCCCGGATGTCCGCGCCCACGAAGCCGCCTTTGCCGAAGGCTGGTACGCCTCCATCACGAAGGACATGTTTGGCTGAAACGGGTTCCCGATCCGGACCGGCATGGCACCCGACATGGCCGGACCATGACGGGCGCCTGCGGTCATCGTGTCAGCCCTTGCGGTTCTGGCGGTTCTCGATCAGGTCATCGACAACGGCCGGTTCCGCCAGGGTCGAGGTATCGCCGAGACTGCCGAAGTCGTCCTCCGCGATCTTGCGCAGGATGCGGCGCATGATCTTGCCGGAGCGGGTCTTCGGCAACCCCGGTGCCCATTGCAGCTTGTCGGGGCTGGCAATGGGACCGATTTCCTTGCGCACCCACTGCACCAGTTCCCTCTTCAGGGCGTCTGTGCTCTCGACGCCCGAATTCAGGGTGACATAGGCATAGATGCCCTGACCCTTCACATCGTGCGGATAGCCGACAACGGCGGCTTCGGCGACATGGGTGTGGGCGACCAGGGCGCTCTCGACCTCCGCCGTGCCCATGCGATGACCTGAGACGTTGATCACGTCATCGACACGCCCCGTGATCCAGAAATAGCCGTCCTCGTCCCGGTTCGCCCCGTCACCGGTGAAGTAGCGACCCGGATAGGTGGAGAAATAGGTCTGGATGAAGCGTTCGTGGTCGCCATAGACCGTGCGCATCTGGCCCGGCCAACTGTCGGTGATACAGAGGTTGCCGCTGGCCGCGCCCTCCAGCTCCGTGCCCTTCTCGTCAACCAGAATGGGCTTGATGCCGAAGAAGGGGCGGGTGGCTGAGCCGGGCTTCAGGGCTGTGGCTCCGGGCAACGGCGTGATCAGGATGCCGCCGGTCTCGGTCTGCCACCAGGTATCGACAATGGGGCAACGACCGTCGCCGACCACGTCGTAATACCACTGCCAGGCCTCCGGATTGATCGGCTCCCCGACCGAGCCGAGCAGGCGCAGCGACTTGCGGCTGGCGGCCTTGACGGGGGCGTCCCCCGCGCCCATCAGCGCGCGGATGGCGGTCGGTGCGGTGTAGAACAGGCTGACGTTGTGCTTGTCGCAGACCTGCCAGAAACGGCCATTGTCGGGATAGTTCGGTACGCCTTCGAACATCAGCGTGATCGCGCCATTGGCCAGTGGACCGTAGAGGATATAGCTGTGGCCGGTTACCCAGCCGACGTCTGCGGTACACCAGTAGACCTCGCCCGGCTTGTAGTCGAAGACGTATTCGTGGGTCATGGACGCGTAGACCATGTAGCCACCGGTGGTGTGCAGGACACCCTTCGGCTTGCCGGTCGAGCCGGAGGTATAGAGGATGAACAGCGGATCCTCCGCATTCATCGGCTCCGGCGGGCAGTCGGTGGACTGTGCTGCGGTCAGTTCATCGTACCAGACGTCGCGGCTGTCGTTCCAGGCCACGTCGCCCCCGGTACGCCTGACCACGACAACAGTCTTCACATCCAGCCCACGCCCGTCGATGGCCGCATCGGTGTTCGCCTTAAGCGGGATCTTGCGCCCGCCTCGCACGCCCTCGTCCGACGTGATCACACAGGTGGATTCGCAATCCTCGATCCGCCCCGCCAGCGCGTCGGGAGAGAATCCGCCGAAGACGACGGAATGCACCGCGCCGATCCGGGCACAGGCCAGCATCGCAACCGCCGCCTCAGGGATCATCGGCATGTAGATCGTGACCCGATCACCCTTCTGCACGCCGCGCGCCTTCAGGCCATTGGAAAGGCGACAGACCCGTTCATGCAGGTCGCGATAGGTGATGCTTTCGTCCTGGTCAGGCTCGTCGCCTTCCCAGATGATCGCGGTCTGGTCGCCCTTTTCCGCCAGATGGCGGTCGAGGCAGTTGGCGGAGGCGTTCAGTTCGCCGTCCGCGTACCACGTGATGTGCAGGTCATCGGCGTTGAAGGAAACGTCCTTCACCTGGGAATAGTCCTTCATCCAGGTGATGCGCTTGCCGTGCTCCGCCCAGAAGCCCTCGTTGTCCTCGACCGAACGCTTGTACATGGCCAGATAGGTGTCGTTGTCCACGTGGGCGCTTGCGGCCCATTCATCACTGACGGGATAGGTGTTTGCCATGGTGCGGTGTCCTCCTGGCGCGCGTTTCTTGTTGGCGGAAACGTGACATGGCAGACCGCTTTGCCGCAACGGTAAGGTTTGTCGCGTGGGTGGGGGAGAGGGATGGCACAGGCCCCCCGGGCCTGAAACCGCTCAGGACACCCAGAACCGGCGTGTGAACAGCACCAGCACGGTGAACAGCTCCAGCCTGCCCAGCAGCATGCCGGCAGACAGCAGCCATTTCGCGGTGTCGGGCAGGGGCTGGAAATTGCCGCTGGGGCCGATGATGTCTCCCAGTCCGGGGCCGACGTTCGCCACTGCGGTTGCCGCACCGGAGAGCGCCGTCGTCATGTCGAGACCGGTGAGCGTCAGCAGGAAAGCGAGCATTCCGAAGACCATCGCGAACAGGAAGAAATAGCTCATCACCGCGTCGGTCACATGGCTCTCGATGGGCCGTCCGTTGAAGCGTGGCACCAGCACCGAATTGGGCCGGATCAGTTCCTGGATCTGAACCCGCGCATTCTCGAACATCACCCGGAAGCGGAAGATCTTGATGCCGCAACTGGTGGAACCGGCGCAGCCGCCGATGAACATGGCGAAGTAGAACACCTCCGTCGCGGCGCGTCCCCACTCGCCGTAATCGGCGGAGGCATAGCCGGTGCCGGTCATGACCGAGATCACGTTGAACAGCATCAGCCGCACGCCCTCCACCGGCTCGACCTGAAAGAACAGGTCGGTCAGCAGCGCCACCAGAGCCAGCAGGCCTCCGACGGTCAGGAAGAACCAGCGTACCTGGGTGTCGCGCCACAGTGCCATCGGTCGCCCCCGCACCGCCTGCAGGTAAAGCACGAAGGGCAGCGAGCCCAGCACCATGAAGACAATGATGATCCACTCCATGCCCGGATTGGCGAAACCCCCGACTGACGCATCGCGGGTGGAGAAGCCGCCGGTTGCCACGGTGGTCATGGCATGGGCCATGGCGTCGAAGGCACCCAGGCCGGTTCCCCAGAGCAGGATGGCGCAGACCAGCGTCAGCACCAGATAGATCACGGCGGTCGCGCCGGCGATCTGCGCCGCCCGGGGCATGGCCTTGTCGGAGCTCTCGGAGCTTTCCATGCGGAACAGCTGCATGCCGCCGATCTGCAGCAGCGGCAGCACGGCAATGGCGGTGACGATGATGCCGACACCCCCCAGCCATTGCAGGATGGAGCGCCAGATCAGGATGCCGGGCGGCGCATTGTCCAGGCCGATGATGACGGTGGAGCCGGTGGTCGTCAGGCCTGACATGGCCTCGAAGAAGGCATCCGTGTAGGACATCTCCAGCCCCGCCAGTGCGAAGGGCAGGGCGGCCAGCGTCGGCAGCACCAGCCAGACGGAGGTGGTCAGCACGAAGGCCCCGCGCAGGCTGAGCCTTATGCCCCGCCGCCAGGTGCAGGCCACCACGGTGCCCCCCAGAAAGCCGGAGGCGGCGGAGGCGGCCAGGAAGACCTGATAGTCCGCGTTTCCCGCCACCAGATCGACCGCAGCCGGAATCAGCATGGCGGCCGCCAGCATCACCGCGAAGATGCCGTTGATCAGGAATATGCCCCGTGGGTCACCCATGCGGGATCAGTCAGTTCAGTTGGCTGTCGCGGCGGGGCAGGTCGAGGGAGAAGGGCGGGATGGCGATGCGGAACCGGACGCCGGTGCCGGACAGCATGCCGTAGTGCCCCACCATGATGCCGCTGGGCGTGCCGAGCGGGCAGCCGCTGGCGTAGGAGAAGCTCTGGCCCGGTTTCAGTATCGGTTGCTTGCCGATGACGCCGGGGCCTTCCACTTCCTCGACGCGGCCATTGCCGTCAGTGATGTGCCAGTACCGGTCCAGCAGCTGCACCGTATCCTCGCCGTCATTCTCGATCGTCACCTCATAGGCCCAGACATAGCGGCTCTTCGACGGCTCCGACTGCTTCGCCAGATAGACGGGTTTCACGCGCACGGTCAGGTCGCCGGTACGGGCGACATAGCGGCCATCAGTATCGAATTGCTGTTCTGCGGACATGGGGCGGAGTATCCGGCGCACCCTCGCGATTGTCCAGCGACCAGGTTGTCGGTCCCCGCCCTCCCCACCCGCCTCCCCACCCGCGTCGTGCCCGGACTTGATCCGGGCGCCCAGGGGTGCCGCACGGGCGTGGGAGACTGGGCTCTCGGGTCAA
>JARGNO010000105.1 GCA_029213165.1 Minwuia sp. | reverse complement strand
GGTCGTGGTCGTGGTCGTGGTCATGATCGTGATCGTGATCGTGATCGTGATCGTGATCGTGCGCTTCCTCGGTCGCGGCGTCATCAGCCTGGCCATCATCAGCCTTGGCCTGGCGAACGATCTGACCGTATTCCTCCTCGACCATGCCTTCCGGCACACCGAAATCGTGACGGTCGGCCAACAGGTCCAGCACGGTCCGCTTCAGACGGGTGCGGGCAACCTGGCTGTACTCTTCGGCAATGCGGTCCCGCATGATCTGCTGCAGGGCTTCCAGGTTCTCGAGACCCAGATTGGTGGCCAGCGCGTCGTCGATCTTCGCTTCAGCCGCCGTGCGGATTTCCTTCAGCTTGACCTCGAACACGGCTTCCTTGCCGGCAAGGTGCTCGGCACCGTATTCCGCCGGGAAGGTCACATTGATGTCGCCCTCGAAACCGACCGACTTGCCGATCAGCTGCTCCTCGAAGCCCGGAATGAACTGGCCGGAACCCAGCACCAGCGGCACATCCTCGCCGGCACCGCCTTCGAAAGGCTCACCGTCCAGCTTGCCCAGGAAGTCGATCAGGGCCTGGTCGCCTTCGGCGGCCGGGCGATCTTCCTCGATCTTCTCGTAGTTCTTCTGGTCGGCGGCCAGACGCTCCAGCGCCTCGGTCACCTTGTCCTCGTCGACCTCGGCCTTCAGACGCTCGACTTCCAGCGCGGACAGGTCAGTGATCTCGAACTCGGGAATGACCTCGACGGCCATCGTGTATTCCAGATCGGCACCTTCGTCGAAGCTCTTGATCTCGATCTTCGGCTGCGAGGCAGGGCGCAGGTCATTGTCTTCCAGCGCCTTCTGGCTGCTTTCGTTGACCGCTTCCTCCAGCACCTCGCCCAGCACCGACTTGCCATAAAGCTGACGGATCAGCCGCGGCGGCACCTTGCCGGGGCGGAACCCCTTCATCTGTACCTGCTTGCCGAGCTCACCCAGCTTGGCACCCATCCGTTCCTCGACCTCAGCGGCGGAGAGAACAATGTTGAACTCGCGTTTCAGGCCTTCCGCCGAGAGCTGTTCGATCTGCATCGAAACCTTATCCCTTGTTATCCATGCCGCACCCCGATGGTGCTGCCTGCCCGTCATGCGGGCCACGTACCCGGCCCCGGTCCGGATGATCGGGGCGTCAAATCTTCTCACTCCTTTGGCGCAAGCCGAAACCGGAACCCGGTCAGGCAAACCCGAAGTGCAGCGGTGGTGCGGGCGGAGGGACTCGAACCCCCAAGACTTTCGTCACCAGGACCTAAACCTGGCGCGTCTACCAGTTCCGCCACGCCCGCTTGAACCACGCGCCTGCGGAGCCGTACCGCGCCGTGGCCGATCTCCTGCCGCCTATGCCTTCATCGCCGCGGCGGAGCCATACGCGTGAGCGCGAGGCACGTCAAGCGCACACCAGTGCTCGCGCCGTCGAAACACAGGCCATTTCCGGGAGTCCGCGCCAGTTGCGCGCGCCACCCGATCACTTCGCCAGGCGTGTTACCGAAGAGGCGGCGGCAATGCGGCCTTCGCCACGATAGGCCTCATGGTTCCGCTCGATATGCTCCAGGTTGTAGAGGTAGTTGACCATCATCCCCGCAGACTGGCGCAGGCCCGACGTGGAACGGTCGCCAAGCCAGTTCAGCCGTTCGATCCGTGCACCATTGTTCAGGTGGAACCGCGCAACCGGATCGAGAGGTCGGTCTCGGCTGTCCTTCTCCCTTGCCAGATACCGGGCACAGAGCGCCAGCAGCGGCTCCTTCAGTGCCCCTTCGATATCATGATCATTCACCCACTTCGGATCGCTGATCAGCTTGCGGAATGCCTCGTTGGTCGAACCGGAGCGCGCGATTGCCTTGATCAGTCGCGCCTGGGCGTCCGTAAGCAACTCCGCATCCGCGTCCAGTTGCTGGTCGATCCATTTCCGGAACCCCGGGATCGGCGACAGCGTGGCAAAGGTCTTCACGTTCGGCATGCGCTGGGACAGGCGATCCACCACCCGCTTGATCAGGAAATCGCCAAAGCCCACACCCGCGAGGCCACGCTGGCAGTTGGAGATCGAATAGAAGATCGCCGTATCCGCCGACGCCGGATCGGTCGCAGGCGCCATCTCGTCCAGCAGATCGTGGACATTGTCGGCAATGCCATTGACCAGCGCCACCTCCACGAAGATCAGCGGTTCATCCGGCATGTTGGGATGGACGAACGAGAAGCACCGCCGGTCCGAGTCCAGCCGGTTCTTCAGATCTGCCCATGACTGGATCTCGTGCACCGCCTCATAGGCGATCAGCTTCTCCAGCAATGACGCCGGAGAGTTGAAGGTGATCTGCGCCATCTCCAGGAACCCGACATCGAACCAGGCGCGCAGCAGGTCCTGCAGGTCCTCCTCCACACCGCGCAGTTCCGGGTGGTCGCGCAGCAGGCGCAGCAGGTCGGCACGCATGTCGACCAGGAACTTCACACCGCGGTCCAGACTGTTGAACTGCCGGAACAGGTCCACACGCGGGGTCACCAGGTTCCGGCGCAGCGCACGGCGTGCCTTGATGCGATCAGCGTCATTGTCGGCTTCGCCAAGGCTCGTCGCCGCCTTGTCGACTGCGGCCTCATCGACGTCGAAGCGCTCCGCCAGCAGTTGGAAGAAGCGCAGGCGACCGTCGCTGTCGAGGCTCAGGTAGGCACGACCGAGTTCCGCTGCCCGCAGGCGGGAGGATACGGCACCGCCCCGCCCCTCCAGACAGGCGTTGATCTGCGCCGAAATGACCTCCAGATCATCACCTGCCAGATTGGCACTGACCGACAGGGGACGGACACCGGCCAGCGCATCGCCGCGCCAGTCCCGCAATCGGGACAGTGTCCGGGTCCAGAAGTTTCCGGTGGGTCGGTTCATCGTGATCACCTCCGGCCAATGCGTCCGCCACGCGGCGCGGTTCAGTCCAGTCGCCGCAATACCCGCCAGACCGCAGGCAGGTTCGGCGCCAGATCCTCTGCGATCAGTCCGGGACCTGCAACCTCCGCCGCTGCGCCATGCAGCCACACCGCCATGCAGGCGGCCTCGAACGGCGGAACGTCCTGGGCCAGCAGGCCGACAGCGATGCCGGCAAGCACGTCCCCGGAGCCTGCGGTCGCGAGGTCCGGCGGCGCATTGCAGTTGATGGCCGCGCGTCCGTCCGGTGCCGCGATCACTGTGTCCGGCCCCTTCGAGACAATGGTTGCACCGGAGTTCCGGGCGGCATCACGGGCATCGGCCAGCTTGTCGCCCGTGACCCTGAACAGCCGGGCGAACTCACCCGCATGGGGGGTCATGATGCAGGGCGCGGTGATACGCCGGAACAGGGCCTTCGGCTCGTCGGCAAAGACGGTGATCGCATCTGCGTCCAGAACGGTCGCGCGATCCTGGTCCAGAGCCGCCAGCGCAAAGGACCGCGTGCGGGCATTCACCCCGTTGCCCGGGCCGACCAGCACCGCATTGCGGCGCGGATCCTCCAGCAATCCCGTCCAGTCCTGCGGTGTGTCTGCCGGTTGCAGCATCACTGCGGTCAGATGGTTGGCATAGACCATCGACGCGCTGCGTGGCGGCACGGCAGTCACCAGACCGGCACCGGCCCGCAAGGCGGACATCGCCGACAGCCGCGCGGCACCGCTGCTGAGCATCCCGCCACCCACGACCAGTGCATGACCGCGCCCGAACTTGTGGCCCTGAGCCGACGGAACAGGCAGGCAATGCCGCCAGAGTTCCGGCGCATTGACCCAGCACCGGGGTGCGATCTCCGCCACAGCGGTTTCAGGAATGCCGATATCGATCACCACCACCTCACCAGCGTGTGCGCGGCCAGGCATCAGCAGGTGCCCAGGCTTGCGCAGGTGAAACGTGACAGTCAGATCAGCATCGAAGCAGGCACCCTCCGCCAGGCCATTGTCGCCCGAGACACCGCTTGGCACATCCACCGCCACGACAATGCGGCCCCTGGCAGCCTGCGCCAGCTCCGCGGCGACGCCATCAAGGGCACGCGTCAGCCCCGCACCGAACAGCGCATCGACAACCAGATCCGCACTGCCCAGACATTCCGCGTGCAGGGGCTCCACCGGTCCATCCCAGCGTCCGGCCATTATCGCGGCATCGCCTTTCAGGGTTTCCCGATCGCCCAGCGCCACGACATGTACCGGCCAGCCAGCCCGCGCCAGATGCCGGGCGATGACATAACCGTCGCCACCGTTGTTCCCGGGGCCGCACAGGACAACGCAGGGCATCGTCGCCCAGCGGTCCATGATTGCAAGCGCAGCGCCGCGACCCGCCGCCTCCATCAACACCTCACCGGAAACACCGTGGGCGATGGCATGGGCATCAGCGGCATACATCTGCCGCACGGAAAGCAGCGGTTCCGCAGCCTGCGGCGTCATCTCAAAGCTCCGGGCGGTGATGCCGGTACAGCGGATTCGCATCCTCATAGGCCTGTGCCGCACGCAGCACCGTCGCATCATCGAACATGCGCCCGACGATCTGCAGGCCAACGGGCAGGCCTGCCTGCGTGAAGCCGCAGGGAACAGAGCAGGCCGGTTGCTGCGTCAGGTTGAAGGGGTAGGAGAACGGCGTCCAGGCAACCCAGCTGTTCGGTGCATCCTCCGCCCAGCCCTCCGGCACCAGCCGGTCGACACCGAAGGCGGGCACCGCAAGGGTCGGTGTCAGCAGCAGGTCGTAGTCCGCCATGAAGACCTTGACTGCTGAACTGAAAGCTGCACGGTCCCGTTGCGCATCCATGTAGTCACCCAGGCTGATTCCGGCGGCGTCATCCAGCACCTTTGACAGACCGGGATCAAGCTTCGCGCGCTGTTCTGGCGGAAGGTTGCGAAGGGCACCATAGGCACCGGACTGCCAGAGCGTGTTGAACAGGCCGACCGGATCGTCGGTGAACGGATCACGTTCCTCCACCACCGCCCCCATTTCGGCGAACAGCCTTGCAGCCTCGGCGACACAGGCGGCCACCTCCGCATCCACCGTCGCGTGGCCCAGCGTCGGGCTGTAGGCGATCTTCATGCCCTTCACCCCGCCGGACAGTGCGGCCAGGTGAATCGGCCCGGAGGGTTGCGTGTACCAGTCCTGCGTATCCTCCCCCATCATGACATTCAGCATCAGGACGGAGTCCGCCACGGTCCGGGTCAGTGGCCCCGCATGTGCCAGCGTGCCCATCGGGCTGGGCGGAAAGTAGGGCACGCGACCGAAGGAGGGCTTGTGACCGAAGACTCCGGCAAAGGCCGCCGGAATCCGGATCGAACCGCCGCCATCGGTGCCCAGGTGCAGTACCCCCATCTCCGCCGCCGCTGCCGCCGAGGCTCCACCAGATGATCCGCCGGGCGTACGGTCGGTGTCCCAGGGGTTGCGGGTGGCACCTTGCGCCGGGCTGTCGGTTATGCCCTTCCAGCCAAATTCGGGAGTGTTGGTCTTGCCAAGGATCACCGCACCAGCGTTGCGCAGACGGGCCACCGTGGGGGCGTCTTCCGGGTCGGGCGTCTCCGGCGTTGTCAGCGAACCCTTGCGGTTGCTCATCCCCTTGATCGCGAAAAGGTCCTTGATACTGGTCGGTACGCCATCGACCGACGACAGCGGCGCGCCCTTCTGCCAGCGTTCGGCGGAGCGGGCGGCAGACGCCATCGCCCCTTCCCGGTCCAGCACACGGAACGCATTCAACCGGCCATCGACCGCATCGATACGGTCAAACACGGCCTCGGCGA
>JARGNO010000104.1 GCA_029213165.1 Minwuia sp. | reverse complement strand
GCTCCCCAACCCACGACGCTCTCGGGCTTGACCCGAGAGCCCGGCTTGAGGCGCCCGTGCGGCACCTCTGGATACCCGGGTCAAGCCCGGGCACGACATCGTCGGTGGGGTGGTGGTTGCAATGAATTGTGACCGGCTCCCCAACCCACGACGCTCTCGGGCTCGACCCGAGAGCCCGGCTTGAGGCGCCCGTGCGGCACCCCTGGCTACCCGGGTCGAACCCGGGCACGGCGTCTGCAAGGTAAGAAGTGCCGGAAAACCGGTTCTATCGGGACGCGCGGGTCGGGCGTATCCACCCGACGATCACGGGTTCACCGGCCTGATTGGTGACCTGGACGTTGTAGCGCCCGGTCTCTGCCGGATCGTGCTTGCCGCTTGCTGTCACGGTGTCGTCGACCCGGACCGGCTTCACGAACCGGATATCCATCTCCGCGCCGTCACAGGCGTCCGGACCGAAGGTTTCGGCCACGGCGCGCAGGATCAGGTTCATCGACAGGGTGCCGTGGGCGATGATGCCGCGCATCTCCGTCTTCGCCGCGAACGCCGCATCCAGGTGGATCGGATTCGGATCGCCGGTGATCTCCGCATAGGCATTGATCCGCTGCTGCGTGATCTTCAGGCTGACAGGGGTGAGTTCGGTCTGCATGGCTCAGGCGGCCCAGATCATGGTCAGGACCGCTTCGTAGACCAGGCGGTCCTGCTGGTCCCGGGTTTCGGTCTTCATCCTCACCCAGCGACGGCCCTTGCGGACCTCCTTCGACAGGGGAATGGAACTGGTGCGCAGGATGTCACCTGCGACGGGGCGACGGTGCAGCACGTACTGCTGCCCGGCGTGCAGGCCGCCATCGGGATGGGGATTGGTCAGTTCAAGCTGCGCGGCCATGACGATGCCCGACACCATGTCCGGCGGGGCTGCATCCGTATTGCCGCCCACGTCGTCACCATAGACGCTGCGCCAGCGGTCGAGCGCCGCCCTGTCGATCGTGGATTCGTGGACGCCCAGGCTCTGCCCGATCTCGATCCGGTCGAATGTCAGGACTTCCGGCAGCATCACAGCAGCCTCAACGCACGTAGATATGCACCTCGGAGGCTCCGGCCTCGGGGCTGGTGGTGGAGGTCAGACCGACCCGGTCGGCGGGCAGCCCCATCCCGGTCAGGGTCCGCAACACGTCATCGGCATGTTTGCGCGACCGTGAACGCTGCAGCGCAATGTCCGCAGCGGAGCCACTGCTGGGCGAAACCGCCACAATGTCGAAGCGCGCATCGGGGCGCTGGTCCAGCGCACGGCTGACAGCCGTATACAGCGCCTGCTCATATTCGACATTCTGGCGGTCGAAGCGGATCACCACCAGCGGGCGACCGCCGGCCACAGCCGCGGAGCCGGTGTTCGCGCTGCGCGGGGCCTGCAGGCCGGTCGGCTGATAGCCGCTGGTCGGCGGCGCATAGGCCCGCGACGCCAGACTGGTGCCATAGAGTTCGCCGTTCTTGATCGCCAGGGCCAGGGAACCGAGGTTACGCCGCTCATTGGCGATATAGGCTGTCTGGCGGCTGACATCGTCGGAAAGTTCGTTCAGCAGGCGGTCAATCACCACAACGGTCTTGTTGGTCTGGTCTTCCAGCACGGCCAACTGGCGATGATCCTCATCGATCGCACCGGCGATGCCATAGGTTGCCCGCGCGGTTTCCAGCAGGAATGCGGCAAGACTGGAATCGGCGGCGACCTCATTGGCCAGGCCGTTCATGGCGGCAATGTCACTGCTCAGCCGGGTGAGTTCGCTCTGCGCCTGGTTCCACTGGTTGACCAGCACCGGATTTCCGGGGGTCGATCCGACCTGCAGGCGCGCCTGGATCGCGGCGACCGTGCCGTGATAGCGCTGGGCATTCTGGATCGTGGAGCCGCGGATCTGGGCCAGCGTGTCATTGCGCTGGTTCAGCCGTCCCTCAAGCTGCCGCAGTTCGGAGGCAAGCTGCTGAACCTTCTGCCCGACCACCGTGCCGGTGGCCTGGAAGGAGGAAACCGCAGGTGCCTGGAATGTCGTTGTGCCAAGCGGCGGCGGCCCCCCGGCAACCTGCGTGGAGGGCAGGGATGTCGTTGTCGTCGCCCCTGAAGACGCCGCATTGAGCGCGGCAGCGCGCGCAGCCTGGGCCTCAGGTGAAAGACGGCTGGAACGCGGCGGTGCTTCCCGGACAACTGTCCCCGCCTCATCCTCACCGGCCAGTGACGGCCACAGCGAGTCGGATACGAAGGTGCAACCACCTGCGAAAGACGCCATACCCACCATCAGCAGGCCCGCGGCCCGGCTGGTCCAGGGTGCGGATGATGTCGTGAATGACCTTGTGTTCATTACAGCAATCTGCCCGCCCATTACGTAGCCTCTGGCCCTGTCGCGCTGTTCAGCGTCGTCTCTTAGCACCTGTCCGGTCAAGACCACCGGTTCGCCCCGATTCAGGCAGCCCCGGCGTCCCCTTCGCACCGTACCGAATCACTGTCCCATCCGACCGGCGCGGAGATGTTAGCGAAGCGATACGTGCGTCACAAGGAAGGCCTTGATTCAAGGGGCATACCCGTCAATTGGTGGCTTGCCAAGCAGAAAGGCATACCGTATACGTCCGCCTCGCCCGATGGTGCTGCATCAGCACACCGGGCGCGGCGCCGGTAGCTCAGCTGGATAGAGCACCAGACTACGAATCTGGGGGTCGGGGGTTCGAATCCTCCCCGGCGCGCCAACTTCTCCCCGATCTCGCGGCGATTTGCTGCGCGAACGCCTCCGATGGGGCGGGCATTCGCTCCGCCGCGCGCGCTGAGGCTCGCAGTCTGTTGTTCGGCCCTGATGGTTACTGCGCGGGTCGCGAGGCAGGACCGGCTTCGGAGTCGGAATCCCAGATCCCCTGAAACAGGCCTTCATCCATCGGATAGCCGGAACGCATCCGCCTCTTCAGTTCGGCAACGCTGTGGATTGCAAGTTCCCTCAGGCGCCGGTGCATCGGGTCCCGGTCCGCCCGCCGATGCCAGACCATTTCCAGCCTGGACGGCGTTGCCGTCGGCGGTGGCGGATGGATATCCAGGCCGAAACGCCGATGGACGAAGATCGCGAAGGGCATCTGCACCAGTGCCACCAGATCGCTATGGGCCACGATCTGGGGAATGCTCCACCCACGATGGACACGGCATGCAGGCTCGGAATTCGCCCTGTTGTCGGCATAGATCAGCGGGTTCCCCGCAGGCATACGATGCCGGTCGATCAGAACCTTTGCGGCCCGGTCATAGGCTTCCGGCGTCAGTGGCCCGAAATCATCGGACCAGCCCTTGCGGGTGATACAGGCCCATCGCCCGTCAACCAGATGATGCGTCAGCAGATCGGGATCCAGGATCTCTGCACCGACATGATAGGCAAGGTCCAGTGCGCCATTGCACAGTTCCTGCTCCAGATCGACCTCGTAGAAGGGTGCGATCTCCACGGTCACACTCGGCATTTCCCGCCAGAGCTGGTTCAGGACTGGCGTGAAGATGGTCGGTTCGGCAAGGTTCGGCAGCGATATGCGGAAGTGCCGCTTCTGATCGTAGGAAACCGTCTCATCGCGAAAAGTCAGACCCGTCTCGAAGACATGCATACCCTTGCGTATGGGTTCGAACAGCTTGTCGGCCATCGGGGTCGGGGCGATGCCGTTCTTCGTGCGCTGGAACAGGGGCTGACCGTAGTGTGCGGCCAGCCGGGTCAGTCCGGCGCTCACGGCAGGCTGGCTCATGCCCAGTTCCTCGGCGGCACGTGTCACATGTCCGGTCTCGTAGACCTTCACGAAAATACGCAACAAATTGAGATTCAACGATTTTCCATCATTCATCGCGAGCGCCATCCGCCAACGATTCGCCCCTGTCACGATAGATCGTGCGACTGACCCCGCGCAGCCACTCCAGCTTCGCATCATCGTCGTTTCTGGCGTGCCAGATCAGGTACGCCTCTTCCCGCGGCACATCGAACGGCATCTCGATTTCCTCCAGCGCAAAGGCCTCGCTGACCTCATCGAAGAAGACCTTCGGCAATACCGCCAGCATGTCGGTTCCGGCGATCAGGCCGGCCATCGACCAGTAGCCCCCCGTCTGATAGACCAGTCGGCGACTGCACCCTTGTGCTGCAAGCGCACGGTCGAGTTTCTTGTGCGCACGTTGTCTGGTCTTCAGGTCGATGAACGGGAAATCCGTGAACCTCTCCCGCGTCACGGGACCATGGCGCGCGCTCCAGCCCTGGCGAGCGGCACAGACCAGCGGCGACCTCAACAGCATCTCGCAGTGAATTTGCCGACCCTCGATCGGCTGATCGTGTATGGCCATGTCCAGGCTGCCGTCATACAGACCCGTTGAAATGTCCTGATCCGGAAGGTCTCGCAGGAAGAGGCACAGATTGGGCGCGGATTCCTTGATGACTGGCAGCAGGCCGCGCATCAGGAGCGGCTCCGCCAGCTCCGTCAGACCGATGGTCGTTGTCCCCTCGGCATTGCCGGGATCGAATGGCTGCGGCAGATCGGCCGCCATATCGACCAGGGCCAGTCCCTCCCGTATCGGCACGGCGATCTCGTCAGCTCGGGGCGTGGGCATGACCCCGTCCCTGACACGTTCAAACAGAGGATCATCGAAAGTCTCGCGCAACCGCGCCAGCGAGGCACTCACCTTTGGCTGGCTCATTCCCAGCAGACGCGCTGCCGTACTCACGCTGTTGGCACCGTAAACGGCGTCGAAAACGCGCAACAGGTTGAGATCAAGCGTACGCAGGTTCATCAGGCAATCCATATAAGCAGTATTCGGAATCCAAATTTCACAGACTTCAAGACTTCCCTCATAGCTGTACAGGCATCAGGCGGGAGGGTCTTCTATGTCGGGTTATCACTGGAATTTTTTCAACCGTTTTGTTTTTGGTGGCGGCCGCGACGAGGTTCTGACCGGCTCCAGGCGGTCGGACTATCTCAAGGCTGGGCGCGGCGACGACACCATCCTGGCCGGCGGCGGCAACGATACGGTCCTTGGCGGAAAGGGCGATGACCTGATCGACGGCGGCTCCGGGCGAGACCTGCTTTATGGCGGCAACGGAAGGGACACGATCGACGGCGGGACCGGCAACGACCTCATGTTCGGTGAACGGGGTGACGACCTGCTGTACGGCGGTGACGGCTGCGACGTGATCTTCGGCGGTAACGGCGATGATGTACTGGACGGTGGTGCCGGTTCCGACTTTCTGGATGCGGGCCAGGGCGACGATATCGCCCGTTTCGAGGCCGCGCAGAACAGGCGCGGCTGGGATGCCATCGATGGTGGCAAGGGTCGGGACACGCTGCAACTGGTGCTGACCCGGCAGGAGGCGAACGACGCAGCCATTCAGGCGGACCTGGCCAGGTTCGAGGATTTTCTGGACCATCGCGCCAACCCCTGGAGCGACTGGGGTCACGTCTTCCGCTTCGATTCCCTCAACCTGATCGTCCAGGACTTCGAAGCACTGGATGTCCAGATTGTCGGCGGCATGAACACGGATCCGCTTGCTGTCGGCGACACGGCAACTGTCGACGAGGACACTTCAGTCACCATCAACGTCCTGGCCAATGACACCGACGCGGACGGCGACAGTCTGACGGTCACCGCGGCAAGCGCGGCAAACGGTACGGTCATCATCGGGGCAGGCGGCACCCTCACCTATTCCGGCAACACCGATTTCAATGGCACGGACACCATCAGCTACACGATCGACGACGGCAATGGCGG
>JARGNO010000103.1:6052-6336 GCA_029213165.1 Minwuia sp. | reverse complement strand
GAAGCCGACCCGCCAGTTCCGTATGTTCACGCGCGACATGCGCCCAGAGGAATGCGGCCCCGGCAAGCAGGACATAGGCTGATTCCGCACGCACGAAGGGGCGCAACCGGTTGTCACCCAGCCGCCCGGACGGCGGTACCGCCACATTGTCCATGGCGGCAAATCCCTGGCTCATGCGGGGCAGGAACCCCGCCTTGTCCCGATGGGACAGGGTCACACCGGGCGCACTTGCATCCAGCAGGATCGCGTGACGTGGCTTTTCCTGTTCCTCGCCCGCCGCGCGC
>JARGNO010000103.1:1164-6042 GCA_029213165.1 Minwuia sp. | reverse complement strand
GATTCCGCGACTGTGCGACCCAGGACTTGAAACCGCTGACCCGCCAGGTGCCGCCCTCATTCGTCAGCACGACACCGGGATGTTTCTCCGGTTCATGCTGGTCCTCGCTGGCGGCCAGTGCGGCCCAGCCGCCCGGCGGCAGTTCCGGGAAGCAATGGCGCATCGCCGCCTGGTAGCCGCTGGCGAAGACCCAGTCGAGGTGATCTGCCCGCAGCCCGCCGCTGACCGCCTGCATGACCGACGGCGCTTCCGCCAGGTGGGATGCATCCCAGACAGCGCGCCAGGATTCCTCTGTCGGTGCATTGGCCCGCGCGGGCGGATTGTTCAGCAGGTCCTCGATCCGGATCGTCATTGTCGTCGCTCTCCCCCTGTGTCCCAGCCGCTCAGGGTAACGCCGTGTCGATCCCGACTGCCAGTCCGTAGTGGTCGGAGAGGGGGATCATCTGTCCATCGGGCAGGGGGACCGTGTGCCGTGTCGCGATGTGGCGACTGCGCAGCACAAGGCCGGGATCAGCCGGTCTGACCCAGACATGGTCGATATCCTGGTCCGGGCTGTCGCCGTTGATGATCGGGTTGGCGTTCGACCAGCTTGTCACCCCGGAACCATCCCATTCATGCGCATCCGCACGCGCATCCTTCCAGCCATGGGACGCGCCAAGCCGGAAGGTTTCCGGTTCGAACGCCGCCGCAGCGTTGAAATCACCGCCCAGGACCAGCGTGCGGTCAGCGGAGGCTTCGGCCATGGCATCAAGCGCCATGCCGATCTGGCGTCGGCGCATCCCGGGTGCGACAGCCGCGATCTTCTGTCGCCCGCGTCCGTCATAGCTGGTGTGCATGTTGCCGACACGGAATCGCTTGTGTGCCACCTCGATGTCGACGAACTGCAGCCCTTTGCGGGCAATGAAGCGTTCCACCCAGTCGACAGCAGGAAACTGCAGCACGGCAGGCTGCGTGATCCGGAGATCCTTGCGGATCAGCATGACCAGTCCGGTATCGGGACCACTGTCGCGTGCTGCGATCACCCGGAATCCTGCGCATCGGGCCAATCGTGCAACAACATCCCTGCCATAGGCTTCCTGCAGCAGCCAGGCATCGACCTGTTCGCTGTTGCGGTCCAGGAAGGCGCAGATCGCGGGCAGGCGCTCGGCCTGATGGGGCACGCCCTCGCGCAGGGTCTGTCCCAGCAGGTGCAGGCGGGCGAGGCCGATGTTGAAAGTGGCAAGTCGAAACATGTCGGAAATCGCAGGGGTGCTTGGGTTGCGGGCCATGGGGCACCCCCCTATATAGCAGGTCGCGTCGGCATGATTGTGACAGTCGTTGCAACGGTTCCCCGGAACCGCCGGTGCGAACACGAACCGAACTGCAAGGGGGCGCGGGCGGTGCCTGCGAGGGCCAACCGCGTCGGCCACAATAGAAGAGGAAGCAGATGTCGAAAGTGATCGGGATCGATCTGGGCACCACGAATTCGTGCGTGGCCGTAATGGATGGCACCAATGCCAGGGTTGTCGAGAATGCCGAAGGCGCGCGTACGACGCCGTCCATGGTTGCCTTCAGCCCCGATGGCGAGCGCCTTGTCGGACAGGCCGCCAAGCGTCAGGCGGTGACAAATCCGACCAATACCCTGTTTGCGATCAAGCGCCTGATCGGTCGCCCGTACGGCGACCACGTGGCCAACGAGATTGCCAAGACCGCCCCGTTCGAGATCGTGAAGGCGGACAATGGTGATGCGTGGGTCGAGGCGAATGGCGAGAAATACGCGCCGTCGCAGATCTCTGCCTTCATCCTGCAGAAGATGAAGGAAACCGCCGAAGCCTATCTGGGCGAGACGGTGGACAAGGCCGTGATCACGGTTCCGGCCTACTTCAATGATTCCCAGCGGCAGGCCACCAAGGACGCCGGCAAGATCGCCGGTCTGGAAGTGCTGCGCATCATCAACGAGCCGACGGCGGCAGCCCTGGCCTATGGCCTGGACAAGTCGGGCGAGAACAAGATCATCGCGGTCTATGACCTGGGCGGCGGTACCTTCGACATCTCCGTGCTGGAGATCGGCGATGGCGTGTTCGAAGTGCGCTCCACCAATGGTGACACCTACCTGGGTGGTGAAGACTTCGACATGGTGCTGGTCAATTATTTCGCGGACGAGTTCAAGAAGGAGAACTCGGTTGATCTGCGCAATGACAAGCTGGCCCTGCAGCGTCTGAAGGAAGCCGCCGAGAAGGCCAAGGTCGAGCTGTCTTCCGCGACGCAGACGGACATCAACCTGCCCTACATCACCGCAGACGCTTCCGGTCCGAAGCATCTGACGCTGAAGCTCAGCCGCTCCAAGTTCGAGAGCCTGGTGGGCGAACTGGTGCAGCGCACCGTCGCCCCCTGCAAGGCGGCCCTGAAAGATGCCGGCCTGACGGCGGCGGAGATCGACGAAGTGGTTCTGGTCGGCGGCATGACCCGCATGCCAAAGGTCATCGAGACCGTGAAGGAATTCTTCGGCAAGGAACCGCACCGTGGCGTGAACCCCGATGAGGTCGTGGCGATCGGTGCCGCGATCCAGGCGGGCGTGCTGCAGGGCGACGTCAAGGACGTGCTGCTGCTGGACGTGACGCCGCTGTCGCTGGGTATCGAGACGCTGGGTGGTGTCTTTACCCGCCTGATCGACCGCAACACGACGATCCCGACCAAGAAGTCCCAGGTATTCTCGACGGCGGAGGACAATCAGTCCGCCGTGACCATCCGGGTCTTCCAGGGTGAGCGCGAGATGGCAGCCGACAACAAGCTGCTGGGCAACTTCGATCTCGTGGGCATTCCGGGCGCACCGCGCGGTGTGCCGCAGGTGGAAGTCACCTTCGACATCGACGCCAACGGCATCGTCAATGTTCAGGCCAAGGACAAGGCCACGAACAAGGAACAGTCGATCCGCATCCAGGCTTCGGGTGGTCTTTCCGACGCCGACATCGAGAACATGGTCAAGGAGGCGGAAGCCAACAAGGCCGAGGACGAGAAGCGGCGCGGCGCGGTCGAGGCCCGTAACCAGGCGGAAGGTCTGATCCACACGACGGAGAAGACCCTTGGCGAACTGGGTGACAAGGTCGATGCCGAGACCCGCAGCGGTATCGAGGCGGCGGTGAGCGACCTGCAGTCCGCCATGGAAGGTGACGACGGCGAGGTCATCAAGCAGAAGACCGAAGCGCTGGCTCAGCTTTCCATGAAACTGGGCGAGCAGCTTTATGCCCAGCAGGCGGAGGCTGGCGAGGCCGGGGCAGGCGGTGACGCCGAAGGTGAGGCCAAGCCCGCCGACGACGACATTGTCGATGCCGACTTCGAGGAAGTCGACGACGACAAGAAGAAGTCTGCCTGACAGGCAACGGAGCGTTGACGGCGGCACTGGTCCGGAGCATTTGTTCAGGGCCAGTGCCGTTCGTTCCGGCTGACTGGAGAGGCGGGGATTGATGGCTAAGACTGACTATTACGACATGCTCGGGGTTTCACGCGACGTTGACGGCGCGACCCTGAAGAAGGCCTATCGCAAGAAGGCGATGCAATATCACCCCGACCGCAATCCCGGGGATGCGCAGGCCGAACAGACTTTCAAGGAACTTTCCGAAGCCTACGATGTGCTGCGCGATGCGGAAAAGCGTGCGGCCTATGACCGTTTCGGCCATGCGGCGTTCGAGAACGGCGGTTTCGGCGGCGGTCGCGGCGGTGCCTCCGGCCCGGACTTCGCCAATTCCTTCTCCGATATCTTCGAAGACCTCTTTGGCGAGTTCATGGGCGGTGCGCGCGGCGGACGTCGTGGCGGCCCCGCCCGTGGTGACGACCTGCGCTACAATCTGCAGATCGACCTCGAAGACGCCTTCATCGGTAAGCAGGTGCAGGTCACGATCCCGACCGCCGTCAATTGCGGCACCTGCGCCGGCACCGGTGCCACGCCGGGGACCGAGCCGACTGGCTGCGGTACCTGCAACGGCATGGGCAAGGTACGTGCGCAGCAGGGCTTTTTCACGATCGAGCGGACATGTCCGGCCTGCGGGGGACATGGCCAGGTGATCAGCGATCCCTGCGTCGACTGCAACGGCAACGGCCAGGTGCAGCAGGACAAGACGCTCTCGGTCAATGTGCCCGCGGGTGTCGAGGACGGCACACGCATCCGCCTGTCGGGTGAGGGCACGGCCGGTGCGCGCGGTGGTCCGCCTGGCGACCTCTACATCTTCCTGTCGATGAACCCGCATCCGATCTTCGAGCGGGAGGGCATGAACCTGTTCTGCTCCGTCCCGATCCCGATGACCACGGCAGCCCTCGGCGGTGATGTCGAGGTGCCGACCATCGATGGTGGCCGTGCCAAGGTGACGATCCCCTCCGGCACCCAGACCGGCAAGCAGTTCCGCCTGCGTGCCAAGGGGATGCCGCAGTTGCGCGGCGGCTCCTATGGCGACCTCTATATCCAGGCGGAGATCGAGGTGCCGGTGAACCTGTCACGGCGCCAGAAGGAACTGCTGGAGGAGTTCGCCTCCGAGAGCAAGGACGGCCGGGGCAAGCGGAACCATCCCCAGACGGATGGCTTCTTCGACAAGGTCAAGGAATTCTGGTCCGACCTTACGGACTGATCGGCGCGGGCATCCTTCGTTCTCCGGGCCTCCTGTGCTCCGGATGCCTCGCACCGCCCCCAGACCAATCCACCTCCCCCCACGCCGTGCCCGGGCTCGACCCGGGCATCCAGGAGTGCCGCACAGACGTGGGAAACTGGGCTATCGGGTCAAGCCCGAGAGCTTCGTGAGTGGGGTGGGTGGAGAAGAAACATCAAACCGCCCCACCGCCCTCCACGCCGTGCCCGGGCTCGACCCGGGCATCCAGCAGTGCCGCGCAGGCGTGGGAGACTGGGCTATC
>JARGNO010000103.1:0-1062 GCA_029213165.1 Minwuia sp. | reverse complement strand
AGAGCATCGTGAAGGTGGGGGCGTCGGTGCCCGTTCACCTCCACCACCACCTCTCCTCACGCCGTGCCCGGGCTTGACCCGGGTATCCAGAGTGTCGCGCAAGTGATGAATGACGGGACACCTGAGGTCCCACCGGCATCCCTTCAATGAAAATCCCTGGACTTCGGGATGACGCGGACGTTGCGCGGGTGGCGGGCGGTGTGGCCGGGCAGGGGGCTGGTCACGTGATCGGCGCGGGCAATGGGCGACCGCATCAGGTCGTCGGACAGGTGGATCAGCTGTCCCGTTTCATCCACCAGCCGCTTCGCGATGATATGGATCACGTCGTCATCCATCTGCACCATGCCATGCACCGCCATCAGGCGGGCGCCCATGATGGTGCGGCGGAACTGTTTCATGGTGTCGGGCCAGACCACCAGGTTGGCGACGCCGGTTTCGTCCTCCAGCGTGATGAAGACGACCCCCGCCGCACTGCCGGGGCGCTGGCGGATCAGCACGATCCCGGCCATTGAAACAGGCCTGCCATTGCCCAGCGCGCGCAGCCGGTCGGCGGTGGTAAAGCCCTCCGCCCTGTATTTCTGCCGCAGGAATTCCATCGGATGCGCCTTCAGCGACAGGCGCAGCGTCTGGTAATCGGCGACCATATGTTCGCTCAGTGGCATGGCGGGCAGCAGCACATCGGTGTCCGGTCCCTCATCCTGTGTCTCCTGCCAGGTGAACAGGGGCAGGTCCGGCGCGTTCTTCACCGTCCGCGCATCCCACAGCGCCCCGCGCCGGTCCCGTCCGAGGGAGCGGAAGGCGTCCGCCGCAGCCAGGATCTGGATGCCCCGTGTGGTCATTCCGGCACGGCTGCGCAGTTCCTCCACGCCGTCATAGGGCTGGCCGCGATGGTGCAGCAGCCGGGCGGCATCCTCCTTCGACAGGCCGCTGATCTGCCGCAGCCCCAGCCGCAGCGCGCAGACCTGTTGGCCTGTCCGGTGTCCTCTGGCCTGATCCGGGAGTCCGGTCTGAGGCGTCTGCGCGGCACCCTGGGTACCCGGGTCGAGCCCGGGCACGGCGTGG
>JARGNO010000019.1:21238-64475 GCA_029213165.1 Minwuia sp. | reverse complement strand
AGCGGCCACGCTCCGAGGTGACACCAAGCAGTTTAAGCTTCCTGTGCAGGGCAGAACGTTCCATGCCCACGAACGCTGCCGTCTTGGTGACATTGCCGCCGAACCGGTCGATCTGGGACAGCAGATATTCACGCTCGAAGATCTCCCGCGCCTCCCGGAGTGGCAGGGACATGATCTCCTGACCCGTATCGGGGCGAAGCGTTGCCGCTGCCGGATTGGTGATGTCCTGCGGCAGCATTTCCAGGGTAATCGGGGATCTGGATTCGCCGGGTGCCATGATCAGCAGCCGTTCCACAACATTACGCAACTGGCGCGCATTGCCAGGCCAGTCACAGGCCTGCAGTGCGGCGATTGCCGCCTCGGCGACCGGTCGCGGTGCGAGTCCGGAGTTGTCCGCCGTGCGCTGCATGAAATAGTCGACCAGCGCGGGAATGTCCTCCCGCACCCGGCGGAGCGGCGGGACGTTGATGGGCACGACATTCAGTCGGTGAAACAGGTCACCGCGAAACAGGCCATCCTCCACCAGTTGCGGCAGATCACGACTGGTCGATGAGATGACACGGACATCGACATTGACCGGGCGGCTGCCACCAATGCGCTGGAACGTCTGGTCCAGCAATACGCGCAGTATCTTGTTCTGGGTCTGCACGGGCATGTCGGAGACTTCATCGAGGAAGAGTGTTCCCCCATGGGCGCGTTCCAGCAGCCCGATCTTGCGGGGCTTGCCGGTCGTTTCCTGCCGCGCCTCCTCTCCGAACAGCTCAAGTTCCATGCGGTCCGGTTCGATGGTGGCTGCACTGACCACGATGAACGGACCACCGGAGCGGCGCGACAGATTGTGCAGGTTGCGCGCGACCACTTCCTTGCCGCTGCCCGGCGGTCCGGAAACCATGACGCGGCTGTTGGTCGGGGCCACACGCTCGATCTCGCTGCGCAGCGCGGTCATGGGGGCCGACGCGCCGATCAGGTCGGTGTTGCGCCCTGCCCGTGTAAGCAGTTCCGCATTCTCCTGCCGCAGACGGGTGGCTTCCAGCGCGCGCTCGACGATCAGTGTCAGGCGGTCAGCCTTGAACGGTTTCTCGATGAAGTCGTAGGCGCCAAGCTGAATGGCGGCAACCGCGGTCTCGATGGTGCCATGGCCGCTGATCATCACGATCGGCGTCTCGGGGGCCATCTGCTGGATCGCCTCAAGGATCTCCAGCCCGTCCAGTCGACTGCCCTGCAGCCAGATATCCAGAATGACCATTGAAGGCGCACGTTCGCTGACAGCGGCCAGGGCCTCATCAGCATTGCCGGCCACCCGCGTGACGTAACCCTCATCCTCCAGGATTCCGGAAACAAGTTCCCGGATGTCGGCTTCATCATCGACGATCAGTATGTCCATCGGTCGCCAATACCCTCAAATCCTGTTTGCCCGCGTCGCTTTCCTGCGCGGCCAGCCTCAACGGGAAGCAGAGTCGGATCTCTGCCCCCTGTCCGTCGGGTGCATCGCCGATCTGCAACACCCCGGAGTGCTCCTCCATGATCTTGCGAACGATCGCCAGGCCCAACCCGGTACCCTTATCTCTTGTGGTCACATAGGGCTCGGTCAAGCGCTCCCGCGCGGTTTCGGGGAGTCCAATACCATTGTCCGTGACTGCTATCACCGCGACATCATTGTGGCATTTCAGTGTCACCCGTATCCGCCCTGCCTCAGTGGCATTCTGATGGCCCGAAATGGCCTCCGATGCGTTCTTCAGGACATTCGTGAGCACCTGGGCGACCTGTCTGCGATCACAGGTCAGCGGTGATTCGAGGGGCTCCAGATCAAGTTCGTATGCGATGTCGGGATTGGCGACCTCAGCCGCAAATGCCGACTGCCGTATCAGTTCGGCCAGATCTTCGGGGCGGAAGACCGGGGCCGGCATTCGGGCGAAGGCCGAGAACTCCTCGATCATCCGGCCGATGTCGCCGACCTGCCTGACAATGGTGTCGGTACATTGAACGAATATTTCCGGATCGGTCTGTATCTGCTTGAGGTACTTGCGTTTCAGGCGTTCTGCCGAGAGCTGGATCGGTGTCAGCGGGTTGCGGATCTCATGCGCAATGCGGCGGGCGACGTCAGCCCAGACCGCCATGCGCTGGGCCGAAACAAGGTCGGTGATATCGTCGAAGGTGACGACATAGCCCAGTACCTCGCTGTTGCGGCGTTCGGCACCGACACGAACGAAGAATGTCTTCGACATGCCTTCGCGGCTGATGCTGATCTCGCCCTCCGCGACCCGGCTTGGCCGGTCAGTCGCATCACGCAGAAGATCAGCCATCTCTGGCACGGCCTCGTCCAGATGCCGTCCGACCATGTCGGATTGCGACAGGTCGAGCAGGCGACTGGCGGATCTGTTGGGCACGTCGATGAATCCGCGTGTGTCCAACCCGATCACGCCAGCGGTGACACCGGCGAGCACGGTTTCCATGAACCGTCGCCGCTCATCCAGTGTCCGGTTGGCCAGTTGCAGCTCGGCCTGCTGGTTCTCGATCTGCCGGGCCATCCGGTTGAAGGTCCGGCCCAGGGTTTCGATCTCGTCGTCTTCCCCGGTATTGACGACGCGCGCGGCCAGATCGCCCTCACGCACCCGCTCGGCGGCAACCACGACACCACCGAGCCGCCGGGACATGCGCGTTGAAAAGGTCAGCGCCAGCCAGACAGCCGCGAGCATCAGCAGGACCGTGACCACAACGAACATCAGGAAGAAGGTCAGTTCGAAGCCGAACCGCTGGGCCGCGAGCCGCTGATAGTCTTCCGCTGCCTGGCGCGCGCGTTGAACCTGGGCGGCCACCCGTGGCTCCACGAACCGTCCGACATAGAGATAGACCTGATAGGCACCAATGAAGCCATCGAGCAGGATCAGCGCAGCGGACTTGTCGTCGGGCAATCCGGTCAGCGTACTGGGCGACAGGGCATTGGAGGTGTCGGACAGCATCACGACATCGCCCCGGTCCGCCTCGTCAATCGCCGACAGGGGCACCTGATCGGCGAGGCCGGTGGAACTCAGGCTGGTCTGGGCCAGAATGGTTCCACTGCGGTCGAAGACAATGGCCTCGCTCAACCCGCGCGCGCCTGCCTGTGCACTGACGACGCGGTTCAGCAGGTTGCGGTTGTCCTGCACGGATCCGGCGACACGGTTGAGGTCCTGTGCCATGGCCAGGGCATCGGCGCGAATGGTGGCGCGGTGTTCGGTTATCAGCGATTCCGCAACCGCGACCGATTCGGCCACCGCCTGCTGCGCCCGCTCGCTGAACCAGCCCTCCAGCCGCAGGTCGAAGAACAGGGTCGAGAACCCCGCGACCAGCAGCGCCGGGACCACTGCCGCAGCGGCGAAAAGGCTCGCCAGGCGCATGTGCAATGCGGCACCGGCCTTGCCTGCCCGCTGCGCGCGCCAGATGCGCCATACGCGCGCAACGATGACGACGACCAGCAGCACCAGTACCAGCACATCGAAGATGATCAGCAGTGGCGGCAGCTCCGCCACGCTCTGCAAGGGGGCCTCGGTTCGGAACAGCGTGGCATAGGTGGCGGCACCGGCCCCAAGCGCCAGCGCGGCAAGCCCGAACGCGCCCAGACGTCCGACCTCCAGATCCAGCATCCTGTTGCGCAGGCGGATCAGGGCAGGTGTCCTGGATTCTTGGGCGGGCGCGGTCATGGGTTTCCGGAATCAGTGCCTCAACACGTCCCGGACTATAGGCCAGCTTGGCCGCGGGCGTCAGGGGGGCTGATGTCTTCGGTCCAGCCCCGCAAGATCAGTCGAACCCGGCACCGCGAACCACGCGGATATCCAGCTCCCGGATCTTCTTGCGCAAGGTGTTCCGGTTCAGGCCCAGAAGATCCGCTGCCCGCAACTGGTTGCCCCGGGTTGCGGCCAGAGCCAGGTTGATCAGTGGCTTTTCCATCTCGCGCAATACCCGGTCATACAGTCCGGCGGGGGGAAGGTCCTCCCCATGCGCCGTGAAGTACTGGGAGAGGTGATATTCGATGGCGGACCCCAGGCTTTCGGAAGCCGGATTGTATTCCTCCGCAGGTGACGGCAGCGGATCGGCCAGTTCTCGCTCCACGATGTCGACCGTGATGGTCTCGTCGGAATAGAGCGCGGCAAAGCGCCGGACGAGGTTCTCGAGTTCGCGCACGTTGCCGGGCCAGCGGTAGCTGATCAGGCGGTTCATGGCGTCCCGGTCCACGGTCTTGGAGGGCAGCCCCTCTTCCGACGCGCGATTGAGGAAGTGGCGGATCAGGTCGGAAATATCCTCCGACCGCTCCCGCAGCGGCGGCAGACGGATCGGCACAACATTCAGCCGGTAGTAGAGATCCTCCCGAAAGAGACCCTGGCCGATCTGGACCCTGAGATCGCGGTTCGTTGCGGCGACGATACGGACATCGGTACGGATGGAGGTGCGCCCGCCGACAGTCGTGTACTCGCCCTGCTGCAGCACACGCAGCAATCGGGTCTGTGCCTCCAGTGGCATGTCGCCGATCTCGTCCAGGAACAGGGTGCCGCCGTCCGCCTGCTCGAACCTGCCGGAGCTTTTCTGCAATGCACCGGTGAAGGAGCCCTTCTCGTGCCCGAAGAGTTCGCTTTCGATCAGTTCGCGCGGGATCGCTGCCATGTTGATGGCAACGAACGGGCCATTGCGGCGCTTGCCGTATTCGTGCAGTGCCCGGGCCACCAGTTCCTTGCCGGTACCCGATTCACCCGTGATCATCACGGTCAGGTCAGTCGTCATCAGACGCGCCATGACGCGATAGATTTCCTGCATCGCCGGAGATCGCCCGATCAGGGGCATTGCCTCCTCGCCCTCGATCCCCGCGTCACCGCCGGTTCCGGCAGGCGAACTCAACGCCCGGTCGACGATGGTCAGCAGTTCCTTCAGGTCGAAGGGTTTCGGCAGGTATTCGTACGCGCCGCGCTCCGTTGCCTTGACCGCCGTCAGCAGGGTGTTGCGGGCACTCATGACCACAACAGGCAGGTCTGGTCGCAGCTTCTTCACGCGTGGCAGCAGATCGAGCCCGCTCTCATCGGGCATCACCACGTCCGTGATCACCAGATCCCCTGCCCCATCCGAGACCCAGCGCCACAGTGTCGAGGCATTGCCGGTCGAGCGTACATCGTACCCCGCGCGTCCCAGGGCCTGGTTCAGCACGGTCCGGATACCACGGTCATCGTCGGCAACGAGGATGGACGCTGGTGTCATCGCTTTTTCTTCTCTCTGTTCTGAACGACGGGCAGATGAACCCTGAAACGCGCACCCCGGGCCATGTTGTCGGCCTCAACGATGCCGCCATGGTCACCAACGATCTTGGCAACAAGCGCAAGCCCCAGCCCGGTGCCGCCAGGACGGGTCGAGACGAAGGGGTCAAACAGGTTCGGTCTCAGGTCTTCGGGAATGCCGTCACCATTGTCGGAAACGGTGACCTCAAGCGGCAACTGGATTCGTTCCCTGCTGCCCGGCAAGGCAAGCCGCACACCGTGGCGATAGGCGGTGTTCAGGTGAATCTCACCCTTCTTGGCGGGCACGGCCTCGGCCGCGTTCTTCACCAGGTTCAGGAACACCTGGATCAGTTGGTCCTTGTCGCCGGGAATCATCGGAAGTGAGGGATCATAGTTTTCGATGATCTTCACGTGGGATGCGAAACCGTTCTCGGCCAGGCGGCGAACACGCTCCAGCACCTCATGGATGTTCACAGGCTCGCCTTCCAGCGGGCTGGGGCTGGAGAAAGCCTCCATGCGATCCACCAGAGCCACGATACGCCCCACCTCATCGACAATCAGGCGGGTCAGGTCCCGGTCTTCCTCCGATGCGCTGGTTTCGAGCAACTGCGCCGCGCCGCGGATGCCGGACAGCGGGTTCTTGACCTCATGCGCCAGAACGGCCGCCATGCCGGTGACGGCCCGAGCCGCACCGCGATGGACAAGCGACTGGTCCATCTTCGACGCCATGGAGCGCTCGTCGATCTGGATCACGACAGCACCGGAATCGTCATGCAGCGGTGACAGCTTGATGTTGACTGTCTTTACCTCAGTCCGGGCACCGCCAAGCAGAATGCCGTACTCGGAGACCGCGCCCGTCCCGTACTGGATCTGCTCGAACAGCGAAAGCATCGGGCTGCCGAAGGGAATGATGTCCTGCAGGCGGTTCTTCTTCAGTGCCGCCTGCCCCATGCCGAAGAATTCCTCGGCCGCCGGGTTCGCCCGCAGGATTGCCCCTCCCTTGCCCGCAACAAGTATCGGATCGGGGATCGTGTCGAGAATGGCGGAGGCGTCTATGCGGGCCATCATGCAGCCCTGGCCTGCGAGACTGACAGATCGGTCCCGACAGAAAAATGCCGATCTATGGCATCCAGCACGACTTCCGGATCCTCCGCCGTCATCACTTCAGTCCGGAAGGCACGGGGATCATCCAGATGCGCGGCATACCAGCCGAGGTGCTTGCGCGCGATACGCACCATTGGCCATGTGTCGCCGCTGTCGATCAGGTCGCGGTAGTGTGCCAGCAGCAATTCACCGATTTCCGGGATCGTGGGCAACGTGAATGCCTGCCCCTGCAAGGCCGCGATCACCTGTGCCGGGAACCAGGGCCGCCCCTGTGCACCGCGTCCGATCATGACGCCATCCGCACCCGATTGTTCCAGGCAAGTCTGCGCGTCCGCGACCGTCGT
This sequence comes from Minwuia sp., assembly GCA_029213165.1. Taxonomy (GTDB): domain Bacteria; phylum Pseudomonadota; class Alphaproteobacteria; order Minwuiales; family Minwuiaceae; genus Minwuia. Next base: position 57,787 of record JARGNO010000019.1, on the reverse strand, counting down.
GATGTCGCCGTTCGCAACAACCGGAATCCTTACCGCCTGCTTCACGTCGGAAATGAACCGCCAGTCTGCCCGTCCCTTGTAGAACTGGCACCGGGTGCGTCCGTGAACGGTAATCATCTGCACCCCCAGATCCTCGGCGATGCGGGCCAGTTCGGGGGCATTGCGTGACGCATCGTCCCAGCCGGTACGCATCTTCAGCGTCACCGGAACCCGCGATGCACCCGCCACGGCGGCGATGATCCTGCGCGCCTGATCAAGATCGCGCATCAGTGCCGAACCGGCATAGCCGCCGGTGACCTGCTTGGCGGGACAGCCCATGTTGATATCGACGATGTCTGCGCCCTGATCCACCACGAAACGCGCGGCGTCGGCCATGATCGCCGGGTCGCGGCCGGCAATCTGGATTGCCTGAACGCCACTGCCGTCATGGCGAAGCATCCGGTTGGTGCGGTCCTGGCCACTCAGGACATGCCGACCTGCAACCATTTCCGCAAAGGCCAGCCCGACACCAAAGCGCTTCACCATCCGGCGGAAGGGTGCGTCCGTGATACCCGACATCGGCGCAAGCAGAACCGGATCGCTGATCTGGTGCTGCCCGATGAAAATGCTCATAAATCACTCAATCGCCAATGGTGCGCAACTCTTGTGCAAATATGCGGCAGCATACTGGCTCATGCAAGCAATTGCTGCCCTTGTGAGCAGTACCCCTTTCGCGCTAATCCAGACGCAAGTCCCACGCCACCCCCTTTTCCGTCAATGGCAGGAACCAATGCAAACTGCTGCACTGATTGTCGCAGCCGGAAGCGGCACACGCCTGGGCGGCGATCTGCCAAAACAGTATCTGCATCTGGATGGTCAACCTGTCCTGCGGCGGACTGTTCTGGCCTTTCTGGAGCACCCGCGCATCGACCATGTGCAGGTGGTCATCGGGGCCGGGCAGAAGGACCTCTACGACAAGGCAATCGCCGGGCTGGACCTGCCCCCGCCGGTCATTGGCGGTGAAACACGGCAACAGTCGGTGGCTGCGGGACTCGCGGCACTTGCCGGTTCGGCACCGGCACATGTGCTGATCCATGACGCAGCGCGCGCCCTGATCGACCATGCGCTGATCACGCGTGTCTGTGATGGACTGGTATCCTGTTCCGCGGTCCTGCCCGCCCTGCCCGTCGTTGATAGTCTGAGCCGCGTTGAGGGCCTGCAGGTCAGTGGCACGCAGGACAGGGAAGGTCTGGTGCGTGCGCAGACGCCTCAGGGCTTTGATTTTCTGGCGATAACAGCCGCGCACCGGAAAGCGGCAGGCCAGGCGATGAGCGATGACGTGGCGGTTGCCCGGGCCGCCGGTATGGTGGTGCAGGTGGTCCAGGGTTCCGAGGACAATTTCAAGATCACCGTTGCCGAGGATCTGGAACGGGCTGAGTTCCTCGTCCGGCAGAAGGGTCTGAGCATCATGGAGACGAGAACCGGTTCAGGCTTTGACGTCCATCGCTTTGCCAGTGACAGGGCCCTGATGCTCTGCGGCTTGCAGGTGCCCCATACGCATGGCCTCGCGGGGCATTCCGATGCAGACGTTGCGCTGCACGCGATCACGGATGCTGTTCTGGGGGCAATGGCAGAGGGCGATATCGGTGATCACTTCCCGCCTGACGACGCGCGCTGGAAAGGCGTCAGTTCGGATATCTTCCTGCGCTACGCCATGTCGCTGCTGCAGCTCAGGGGCGGCAGGATCAACAGTATCGATCTGACGATCATCTGCGAGGCACCGAAGATAAAGCCGTACCGGCAGGCGATGCGGCACAATGTGGCCGCCATCCTGTCGGTCCCTGCACGCAGGATCAGCATCAAGGCCACGACGACGGAACAGCTTGGCTTCACGGGTCGCAGGGAAGGCATTGCCGCGCAGGCGACCGCGACCGTTGAACTGCCGCGTGAACCGGATACCTTCGAAGCCTGATGATCATTCAGCGACTCGCAACATTCCTGGCCACATTCGGCTATTCCGGCCTGATCCGGCCTGCTCCGGGCACATGGGGCTCACTCGCGGCGCTGCCGGTTGGCTGGCTGATCATGTGGTCCGGCGGACAGATCGCACTGGTCGCCGCCATTCTCGTCACCTTTGGTGTCGGACTCTGGGCTGCGCGGGTACACATGCGCGCGCACAGGACGATGCATGATCCATCCGAGATCGTGATCGACGAGGCTGCCGGCCAGTGGATTCCCCTGTTGCCCTTCACGACCTTTGATCCGGTCGGATACCTGTTGGCCTTTGTCGGGTTCAGGCTGTTCGATATCTGGAAACCGGGACCGGTCGGCTGGGCTGACCGTCGGCTGAAAGGATCGCTCGGTGTCATGGCAGATGACATTGTTGCCGGCATCTTTGCCGTAATCTGCGTGCTTCTGCTACAATACGCGACAGGAGCTTTCGGATGATGACACAACGTCTGGTAACGGATGCCGCTGAATTGCTGCAGCAGATGCGCGAACGCAAGTTCTTGCTTGCGACTGCTGAAAGCTGCACCGGTGGCATGATTGCGGGCACCCTGACAGAGATTGCGGGATCATCGGATGTCGTGGACCGGGGCTTCGTGACCTATTCCAACGAGGCAAAGCAGGACATGCTCGGCATCCCGCTCGCCCTGCTCAAGGAACATGGCGCAGTCTCCGAACCGGTTGCAATTGCGATGGCCGAGGGGGCGCTGCGCAACAGTCGCGCCGATATCGCGGTTTCGGTCACGGGTGTTGCGGGTCCAGGCGGCGGCACCGACACCAAGCCGGTCGGGCTTGTACACATCGCATGTGCGCGCCGCGGCGAAGCCACCGTTCACCAGCGCCATGTCTTTGCGGACCGCGGTCGAAGCTGGATCAGGCAGGAAACCGTGGCACAGGCATTCCGGATGGTGGCGCGGCAGGCCGGAGCCTGATCAGCGCAGGTTCACGTCCGGTGTCATCAGTCGGGTTCCGGCTTCCGCCGCCAGATATTCCCGCAGTTTCCCGACACTGATCTCGGGCTTGCCGGTGGCGAGGGTCGCCAGACCTCCGAATCCCTCCTGCAACGCCTCCATGAACCGTTCCTGCGGGGACCCGCCAGGGAATTCCACCAGATGAATCTCACGTTCCGCGGCAACGCCAAGGCGTTGACGGATCACCGACAATGCGGTTTCCAGACCACCCGTCGCATCGACAAGCTTTCGACCGAAAGCCTGTGAACCAGTCCATATCCGCCCCTGGGCCGCGGCTTCGACCTGCTCCTCCGGCAACTTGCGCGCTTCCCCCACCAGGTTCTTGAAGGTCGCATAGATCGCATCCACACGGCGGGCCAGTCGGTCCTGCTGATCCGGCGTGAACGGGGCAAAGGGCGAGAACATCGCGGCATTGCGGTCACTGCGCACGATCTCGAATCGGACGCCGTAGTCTTCCAGCAGGTCGGCAACCACTACCTTGCCGCTGATGACACCGATCGAGCCTGTGATGGTGGAGGGATGGGCGACAATGGCATCCGCGCCGACCGCAATCAGATAGCCCCCCGAACCCGCGACATTGCCCATCGAGGCGACAATCGGCTTGTCAATTGCCCGCATCGCGGCGCGGATGGCGTCGGAGGCACCATAGGCGCCGCCCGGGCTGTCGATCCGGATCAGGATGGCATCGATCCCGGCGTGATCGGCTGCCGCCTGAAGCTCCCCGATCAACTGCCCGTCAGTGATCACGCTGCCGCTGAAACCACCGCCTTCTCCGCCCATGATCTGGCCGGTCGCGGTAATCAGGGCGACCTTCGGTGCGCCAGCATCAACCGGATGCGCAAGCTCGGGAAGGTAAGCCGCGAAATCTACCTGTCCGTCGTCATTATCCGCCCCGCTGCGGCGGAACACGCGGGCATAGCCGGCACGATCCACAAGACCACCGGCGACGGCGGCCTCCGGGTTCAGCAAGGCCTCGGCAAGGAGACCGCGTACCTGATCCGTGTCCAGTCCGCGTCCCGCAGCAATGTCATTCAGTGCCGAACGGTGCACGTCCGATACCAGTTCAGCGAAGGCGGCACGTACCGGTCCCTGCATCTCACGGCGACGGATGACATCTGCGGCGGTCTTGTAGTCGCGCCGGGCCTCGATCTGCGGCCTGATCCCCAGATCATCGGCCAGTTCACCGGCGTAGGGCATTTCCAGCGCCACACCGGTCACGGCGAACTCACCGGATGGCGAAATCCAGATCTCGTCAAAGCCACTGGCAAGGCGATAGCGCGCCAGGTCATAGCTTTCTGCAAAGACCCGCGTCGGCTTTCCTGCATCCCGGAAGCTTCGGATAGCGGGCAGCAGCGCCTCCACATCCGTCTGGCCCAGCTCGGCGAGTGAAAGATCCATGTCGAGCCCACGGATACGGCTGTCCTTCGCCGCCCGTTCCAGAACGCGCACCAGTCGTGTCAGGGTCATGGCATCCCCCCGCACGAAGCGGGCGAAATCACCACTGGAGGGCTTTTCTGGCAGGTCGCCGACAACCGGGATTTCCAGCACCGCGCTGTCAGGCAGTTCTTCGCCCGCCTGTTCCCAGGGCGCGAAAACCAGGGCCGCGACAATTCCGGCGACCACCAGCAGGCCGATCACGAAGACCCCCGCCTTCAGGAACAGCCAGATACCCCGCAGGAACCGCCCGACAAGGCCCATCGGTTCAGCGCGCCTGCGCGTGGTAGGCGCGGTTGGGCATCATGTCGATGGCGCTCGCCATGCGATTGGTCATGTTGTAGAAGGCCGCCGTCGCTGAGATGTCCCAGATATCGCGGTCGGTGAAACCGGCATCGCGCAGCGCCTGGCGATCACTGTCCTCCATCTTCTGCGGGGTCTCTGTCAGCTTGGTCGCGAAATCCAGCATCGCCTTTTGCTTCGGGGGCAGATCGGCGGCGCGATAGTTCATCACCATCAGTTCGCCCAGCGCCGGATCCCCGGAAAGCTGACGCACGGCTGCGCCATGCGCGGTCAGGCAATAGAAGCACTTGTTCACGGAGCTGACGGCGACAGCAATCATCTCGCGCTCCAGCTTCGTCAGACCGGATTCACCCAGCATCAGGTCATTGTACATGGCCGTGAAGGCATCCAGCTTCGCCGCGTCGAAGGAATAGGTGGCCAGCACGTTGGGCACCATCCCCAGCTTTTCCCGGCAGATCTCGAAATACTTCCGGGTCCTTTCCGGCAGTTCCGCGTCACTCGGCACGGGAACATCAAGTGCGTGTACGTAATCTGGCTGGGACATGTGCCCTACTCCCCTTCGGCTGTTGTCTGGTTCTGCGCACGGGCACGCAGCAAATGGTCGGCAAGCACGATGGCCATCATCGCCTCCCCCACCGGCACGGCGCGAATGCCAACGCAGGGATCGTGGCGGCCCTTCGTGATGATCTCGGTATCATTGCCGTCTGTATCAACCGTCTGACGGGGTTGCAGGATCGAGGAGGTGGGTTTGACGGCAAAGCGGCAGACAATCGGCTGACCCGTCGAGATGCCGCCCAGAATGCCGCCCGCATGGTTCGACAAGAAAGCCGGGGCGCCATCCTGCATCCGCATTTCGTCGGCGTTTTCCTCACCCGTCAGGGCAGCGGCCGCAAACCCCTCCCCGATCTCGACACCCTTCACGGCGTTGATCGACATCATGGCGGAGGCCAGGTCCTGATCCAGCTTGCCGTAGATCGGCGCGCCGAGTCCGGCTGGCAGCCCCTCCGCCACCACCTCGATAACCGCTCCAACGGAACTGCCCGCCTTGCGGATGCTGTCCAGATAGGTCTCCCAGCGTTCCGCCGTCTGCGGATCGGGACACCAGAACGGATTGCGGTCCACCACATCCCAGTCCCAGGCGTCACGGTCGATGGCGATATCACCCACCTGCACCAGCGCGCCGCGTACGCGGACACCGTCCCCCAGCACCTTGCGCGCCACCGCACCGGCAGCGACACGCGAAGCTGTCTCCCGCGCCGAGGAACGACCGCCACCGCGGTAGTCGCGGATGCCGTATTTGGTCATGTAGGTGAAGTCGGCATGACCGGGACGGTACTTGCCGCTGATGTCGGAATAGTCCTTCGAGCGCTGGTCCACGTTCTCGATCATCAGGCTGATGGGCGTGCCCGTGGTCCGGCCTTCAAACACACCGGAGAGGATGCGGACCGCATCCGGCTCGCGCCGCTGGGTGGTGAAACGGTTCTGTCCCGGACGGCGACGGTCCAGCCATACCTGAATATCGGCTTCGTCCAGCGCGATCAACGGGGGACAGCCGTCGACGACACAGCCCAGGGCGGGGCCATGGCTCTCCCCCCAGGTTGTCATCCGGAACAGGTGACCGAAACTGTTGTGTGACATGGTTCCGGGGCGGCGTCAGGCGGTCATGTCAGGCGCATCGACGGCCTTCATGCCCACGACATGGTATCCGGAATCGACATGCAGGACCTCGCCTGTCACGCCCTCGCCCAGGTCACTGATCAGGAACAGCGCGGAATTGCCTACCTGTTCGATGGTGACGTTGCGTTTCAGCGGTGCATTCAGTTCATTCCAGCGCAGGATCTGGCGGAAATCACCAATGCCCGATGCCGCCAGCGTCTTGATCGGCCCTGCCGAGATCGCATTGACCCGAATATTCTTCGGCCCCAGATCGACCGCCAGATAACGCACGCTCGCCTCCAGCGCGGCCTTGGCAACACCCATGACATTGTAATGCGGCATCACGCGTTCGGCACCGTAGTAGGTCAGCGTGACCATGCTGCCGCCATCCGTCATCAGTGGCTCGGCGCGGTTGGCAATGGCGGTGAAGGAATAACAGCTGATCAGCATCGAATTGCGGAAGTTCCCGGCGCTGGTATCGACATAGCGCCCCTTCAACTCGTCCTTGTCAGCATAGGCAATCGCGTGGATGACGAAGTCGAGCTTGCCCCACTTCTGTTCGATCTCAGCGAACAGGGCATCGATGCTGCCCTCATCCGTCACGTCGCACGGCATGACGAAATCGCAATCGATTGACTGGGCCAGTGGCACGACACGCCGCTTCAGCGCATCACCCTGATAGGTAAACGCCAGTTCTGCGCCGGCGTCTGCCGCTGCGCGGGCGATCCCCCAGGCAATGGAGCGATCATTCGCGACACCCATGATCAGGCCCTTCTTGCCGGCCATCAGTCCCGTGCTGTTACTCATTCCGCTCAAAGCCCCTCGACTGTCGGTGATGCAGAACGCAAGGTATCCGCTATCTTCGCGACAGGCCACCCGCGCACTTCCGCGCTCAGGCGACCGTCAGATTCGTCCGTTAACGACTTCGGGGACTTATAAGCAGTGGATCGTGAAAAGGCCATCCATCTGGCAACCTTCGCACTGAAGGAAACGGGCGGATTCACCCGATACGTCCTGAAGCGCTTTGCCGACAACAACCTGACCCAGGTCGCTGGGGCACTGACCTTCACCACCTTGCTGGCCATGGTGCCGCTGATGGCGATCTGCTTTGCCATCCTGGCTGCCTTCCCGGCATTCGACGGCATGGAGGCGAAGTTCGAAGCCTTCGTCTTCGAGAACTTCGTGCCCCACGCGAACGACGTTGTCCGTGAATATCTCGGAACCTTCCGCCAGAACGTCGGCAAGCTTTCCGCCGTTGCAATCATCGGTCTTGTCGTCACGGCCGTCATGTTGCTGGTGACGATCGAAGGAACCTTCAACAGGATATTCAGGGTAGTCAGGCGTCGTGGAATCGTGACCCGGCTGCTCTCCTTCTGGGCGTTGCTGACCGTCGGCCCGATCCTGTTCCTGCTGAGCCTGACGCTGACCAGCGCGCTGTTCGCGATGGCGAACAGCACCGGCACGCAGGAGATCAGCATGCTCGTCAACAGACTGGCGCGGCTGGTGCCATTGATGCTGGCCTTCAGCGGTTACATGACGCTGTTCGTTGTCCTGCCCAACCGTCACGTACTGCTGCGGGATGCCGCGGTCGGAGCCATATTTTCAGCTGTTCTGTTCGAATCGCTGAAGGCGGGCTTCGGCCTCTACATCACGGCGTTTCCCACCTATCAGGCGATCTATGGTGCGATTTCGGTCCTGCCGATCCTGCTGCTCTGGATCTGGCTGGTCTGGATCGTGACCCTGACCGGCGCGTCGATCACTGCGGCGCTGCCGGAATGGCAGGGCCGCGGCAGTGTCGATCTGGACCGCGCCCCCAGGGTCGGGCGTCTGGCGATGGCGGTCGAGATCCTGCGTCTGCTGCGCAAGGCCCATCCGTCTGGTGAGAGCGTGCGTACCCAGGCCTTTATCCGCCGCATCCGGGCGGCACCGAACCTGATGGAATCCATGCTGGAACGGCTGGAGAGGACGGGATATGTCGCAGAGACCCGGCGGGGACGATGGGTGCTGGCACGCGAACTGGACGGGCTGACACTCTATGACCTGATGCTGGCACTGCGCGTCCAGACCAGCCAGCCGTTGGTTGCCGGCAGTGTCGTTCCCGGGCTGGAGGATGTGGTTGATTCCTCCATCGCGAGCGAGCGGCAGACCTTCGATATCCCGTTGAAGGAAATCCTCGATGGCGGCGGGCCAACACCGGTCACGACCTGAGAGCGACGAGATTGTGGACCGGATAAGGCGACAACGATAGAACTCGCGGCAGCAGCAAGCGCGAGAATCACGGATCGGCAAGCACTCAACGATGACAGCCTCTGCGACCCTTCCGCGACAATCCCTGCAATATCGTCCGGCGATTGACGGACTGCGTACCATTGCGGTGCTGTCAGTCGTGATCTTTCATTTCCAGCGTGACTGGCTGCCGGGCGGATTTGTCGGGGTCGACATCTTCTTTGTCATCTCCGGTTTCCTGATCACCCGCATCCTTGCGGTGGAGATCACAACAGGCGATTTCTCGCTGGGCCGCTTCTACAAGCGCCGCATTGCCCGGATCATGCCGGCGTTCATGGTCGTTCTCGTGGCGACCGCAGTCGCGGCGCTGTTAATCTATTCGGACCGCGATATTGCGTCCCTTGGTGCCAATATCGTTGCCGCCGCGTTTTCGGTCATCAATGTGAAACTGCTGTTGCAGGGGGACTATTTCACCCTGTCCGCCCTTGCCCAGCCATTGCTGCACTACTGGTCGCTGGCGGTCGAGGAACAGTATTACCTGGTCTTTCCGTTGTTGCTCTTCGGTTTCGCGCGCCTTCGCAATGGCATGTTGCTGGGGACACTCGTCCTGCTGCTTGCCAGTCTTGTCGGGTGCGTCCTGCTGACACCGGTGAACAATGAAGCAGCGTTCTACCTGTTGCCGACCCGGGCCTGGGAATTGCTGGGCGGGTCCCTGCTTGGCGTCGTTGCGTTCGAGCGCTGGCAGGTTTCGCGGCTGCTCTCGACGCTGATCAGCCTGGCAGGTATCGCGGCGATTGCCGTGTCGTTCCTGATCATCCATGAGGGCCCCGGTTTTCCGGGGACACTGGCCATCCTGCCGGTGACGGCGACGATGCTGCTGATATCCCAGGCCCATGTCGCGGCAAACCCGGTCAACCGGATGCTTTCGCTCAGATCCTGTGTCTGGATCGGCAAGCTCTCCTATTCGATCTACCTGTGCCACTGGCCGATATTCTCCCTCGTCGGATACGCGATGTTCCTGGCTGAGCCGATGCAGACCGCATTGGTGAAGATCGGACTTCTGGTCGTGGCCGCGGTCTCGTTGCACTACCTGGTGGAACGTCCGATGCGACGGTTGATCAATGGCTGGCGCGGCAACCTGCCCGTCTTCGGCGCGACCCTGGTGCTTGTCGTGCTCGCTGCGTTCGGTGGTTACCAGATGCGGCAGTCCTGGTATCTGGCGGCTGACAATGACCGGATCGCGGATGGTGGACTGTTTCTTGACCGTGGTTCGGACAGGACGGTGACCCTGATCGGGGACAGCCACGCCGCCATGTACGCGCGGGAGATCGCCAGGGTCACGTCGGAACTTGGTGTGAACCTGAGGGTGCTGGCCAGCCCGTCCCGGAACCATCTGCCGGGGGCAAAGGCATCCCTCTGGCCCGATATCCAGCAGGCTGTCGAGAAGTTTCCGCCCGATGCCGTGATCATGACGCACAAGTGGTCGTTCATGCTGGCACCAGGCAGTCCCGCCCTGTGCGAAAGCCTACGCTTCCTGGTGCCGCGGACAGCCGGGATCATCCTGCTGACCCAGCCGCCTTATCTGCCGTTTGCAGCCCCCAGGGAAGCAATTGGCAAGGACAGTCGAGGTCCATTCATCGAGCCGGAGAGCATTCACCGACAACGCGACACAGGCAATGCGGCGGTCCGAGCCGCTGCCGGCGCTGGGGTTGCCGTGGTCGATGTGGCACCGGTGTTCGAACGTGAGGCGGGTGCGATCCGCGTGCTGGGCGATGATGGTGCCATGCTCTATCAGGATGCGCATCACCTGTCGGACTCCGGGACCCGCCTTCTCGGCGACCGCTTCAGGGCGGCGATCCGTGAGGGCCTGAGCCAGACGTCCGATGTCGACACACCGGCCTCGCCATGTCTGGGCAGCGGCGACTGACCACATCCTGCGACCTTGCCCGCGGCGGCTGGGTCAGCATAGATTGCCCAGCACATACGACATCATATCGCGCATCCGGGGAGGATCAGATGGACAGGGTTGGACATTTCATTGGCGGCAAGCATGTCGCGGGAACTTCGGGTCGGTTCCATCCGGTCTTCAACCCGACGCTGGGAGAGCAGTCGAAGGAAGTTGCCCTGGCGAGCCGCGCCGAGATGGATGCAGCAATCGCCAATGCGCAGGAAGCCTTTCCTGCCTGGGCGACCAAGTCACCAATCCATCGCGCCCGCGTCATGTTCAAGTACAAGGAACTGATCGAGCAGAACATGCAGGAGCTTGGTGAACTGCTGGCCTCCGAACACGGCAAGACGGTTCCCGACGCCAAGGGCTCGGTCCAGCGCGGTCTGGAAGTCGTCGAGTTCGCCTGCGGTATCCCGCATCTGCTGAAGGGTGAGTACTCCGACAGTGTCGCCACCGGAATCGATCTCTATTCCATGCGCCAGCCGCTGGGTGTCGTCTCCGGCATCACGCCGTTCAACTTCCCGGCCATGGTGCCGATGTGGATGTTCGCGGTCGCCATCGCCTGCGGCAATACCGTCATCCTGAAGCCGTCGGAAAAGGACCCGAGCGTCCCCATGCGCCTGGCCGAACTGATGCTGGAGGCCGGTGCCCCTCCGGGTGTGCTGAACGTCGTCAACGGCGACAAGGAATCGGTCGATGCGAGCATGGAAGATCCGCGCATCCAGGCCGTCAGCTTCGTCGGCTCCACGCCGATTGCCCATTATGTATACCAGAAGGCTGCCGAGACCGGTAAGCGCTGCCAGGCGATGGGTGGTGCCAAGAACCACATGATCGTCATGCCCGACGCGGACATGGATCAGGCCTCCGACGCGCTGATCGGTGCGGCTTACGGCTCGGCAGGCGAGCGCTGCATGGCGATCTCCGTTGCCGTGCCGGTGGGTGAGGAAGCAGCCGAGGCCCTGATGGCCAGCCTGCGCCCGAAGGTCGAGACGCTGAAGGTCGGACCGTCCACCGATCCGGACGCCCACTTCGGCCCGCTGGTGACGGCTGAGCATCGCGAGAAGGTGCTGTCCTACGTCGATCTGGGAATCAAGGAAGGCGCTGACCTGGTGGTCGATGGCCGCGATTTCCGCATGCAGGGCTACGAGAGCGGCTACTTCATGGGCGGCTGCCTGTTCGACAACGTGAAGCCGGACATGCGCATCTACAAGGAAGAGATCTTCGGTCCCGTGCTGTCGGTCGTCCGCGCTGGTGATTTCGATGAGGCACTGGCCCTGCCCTCCGACCATGAGTTCGGCAATGGCGTTTCGATCTTCACCCACAACGGCGATGCCGCGCGCGACTTTGCCCGCCGGGTCCAGGTCGGCATGGTTGGCGTCAACGTGCCGATCCCGGTGCCGCTGTCCTTCCACACCTTCGGTGGATGGAAGAACTCGGCATTCGGCGACACCAACCAGCATGGCCCCGAGGGCGTGAAGTTCTACACCAAGATCAAGACGGTCACGAGCCGCTGGCCCGGTGGCAACAAGATCGGTCCCGACTTCACGATCCCGACCGTGAAGGCCTGACCGGCATCTGCAATATCCAGAAGGCGTGAGAGGAGCAAGCATGAGACATGTTCTGACCGGGTTTGGCCTGGTAGCCGCGGCCCTGCTGCTGACAGGCGGCGAGGCTGCAGCGCATTCAGGTGAGGGTCTTTCAGGCGGTCTCATCAGTGGCTTCACCCACCCGATCCTCGGCTGGGACCATGTCGTGGCCATGGTCGCGGTGGGGCTCTGGGGTGCGTTCCTGGGCAAGCCGGCAATCTGGATCCTGCCCGTGGTCTTCCCGCTGGTGATGGCGGTCGGCGGGGCCCTGGGTGTCGCAGGTATCCCGGTACCGGCTGTAGAGGCCGGCATCGCGCTCTCCGGTGTCATCCTTGGCCTGCTGGTGGCCTTTGCGGTACGTGCGCCGCTGTGGATCGCGGCAGTCATCGTCGGTGTCTTCGCCATCTTCCATGGCCATGCCCATGGCACCGAACTGCCGGAGGCCGCGAACCCGTTCGCCTATGCCCTGGGCTTTGTGGTCGGCACAGGTGTGCTGCACATGGCCGGTATCCTGCTGGGCTTCGTGACGACCGTTCCCCGCGGTGCCTACATCGTCAGGGCAGCGGGTGTGGTCATCGCGGCTGTCGGCGGCGCGTTCCTCGTCGGTATCGCTTGATCCGCCTCTCCGGCGTATTCGCGACCACTGTCTCCGGCCTGATCCTGTTCGGGCCGGAGACGGCGCGCGCGCACGCCTTTTCCCGTAGCGGCATGGTGGAATCGTTCCTGGAAGGCACGGTCCTGCCACTGACAGCCTCGACGATCCTGCTCTGCCTGCTGCCACTCGGCCTGCTGATCGGGCTGGGCCGGAAGACGAATGCACCCCATTCCGTGCTCGCCGCCCTGATCGGCATTGTCGCGGCGATGCCCGTTGCCCCGGCAACCGGCCCGGTTGCCGAACCCGTCGCCGTCCTGGTGGGGGCCGTGCTGGCCGCATTTGCCGCCTTGCTGCCTGGGGCAGCGAAGCCGGTCACCATGGCCCTCGCGCTCATCGGTGGATTTGCCGCCGGTCTCAGTGCCCTGACCGGTCATGCCTGGGGTGAGGTGCCGCCACCGATCTATCCGGGCCTGCTGCTGGGCGGTTTCATCCTCGTCGGGGCTGCCGCTGGTGCGGTGATCCGCACCCGAGAATACGTCTCCGAAGCCGCAGGAAAGCTGGCCTGGCGCGTCGGCGCCTCCTGGTGCGGGGCCACAGCCCTGATCTACGCCGCCTTCGAGGGCCGGGCGTACTTCTGAACGCCCCGCTCCGGCCCCCCTTCCCGGTTGGTCAGATCGGCTTGCCTTCGCTGCCCTTCCACAGGTCGCCCATCAGTTCATTGGACGGCAGCGCAGGATCGAGCAGCTTCTGCGCCGTGGCATGTCCGGCAACCGGCAATCCCGTCGGATCGAGCTTGCCGATCTGCACAAGGACGGAAGCCTGATCCCAGTAGATATGCTCGTTGTAGAGCTTGTCACCGCGGAAATGGACGATGGCGATCAGCGGAATCTCGACATACTTGCCGGTGGGTTCGACCCCGGGCAGCATCCAGTCGATCTCCCGCGTGTGGGTGAAGCAGAACAGCATCTCATCGACCAGCCTGTCGGTGCCGATGGTACGGCTGATCGGAACCAGCTTCGTGTCCTCGGGGTTCGAATCCACGAAGTGATACTTGTAGAACCGCTTCAGGTGATCATGCCCGACACCGCCGGTCATGGTCGGGATGTGGTTCACATAGGGTTCCGAGACCATCGTGGCCATGGTCGCATCCACGTCGCGCTCCGCGAATTCGTAGAAGCAATGCATGTCCCAGAGCTGGCTGAGGTCGTAGACCGGTCCGAGCACCCGTCGAAGCTGCGTCAGGGTACGTGAATAGGCCATCATTGCTGACGGCTTGTCATAATTGGCGCCGGTCGGGCGGGCAAAACCATGGTCCGCACCCGGATAGGTGTAGATCTCGACATTGGGCATGTCGGCGGTGGCGCTGCTGATCTGTTCGATCACTTCCGGGGGAGTGTAACTGTCCAGTTCAGCGAAGTGCAGCATCAGCGGTGCCGTGATCCGTCCCTTCTTCGCCAGATCGCCTTCGATCTTCACACCGTAATAGCCGACTGCGGCATCGATGTCGGTCCGCGCGGCTGTCAGCCATGCCAGTCGCCCGCCAAGGCAGTAGCCAACGGCACCGACCTTCCCCACCTGCGCATCATGGGCACGCAGCGCGGCGATTGTGGCAGCGATATCCTCGACCGACTTGTCCACATCCAGCTTGCCGTAGAGTTCGAAGGCCTTGGCGCGTTCCTCCTCGGAACTGCCGAGTTCCACACCGGGTTCGATGCGCCAGAAAAGGTCCGGCACCATCACGACATAGCCTTCCTCCGCGAAGTAGTCCGCCATGTCCTTCATGAAGGCGTTGACCCCGAAAACCTCCTGCAACAGCACCAGACCGGGGCCGGACCCCTTCTCCGGTGTTGCCAGGTAGGCGCGCATGGTGCCTGCGCCATCCGTTGCGCTGATATCGACGTAAGTACCCATCCCTGTTCGCTCCCTCGTGCGAGACCTGTCCCCGAATTCCTATACGTAGCCAGCCATTTCCGCGATCACGGCGGGCCTGTCCGCAGCCAGACCGCCGGAGACACCCTTTGCCATGTCACCGGCGTAGATGTCGGCCTCGCCTGCCTGTATTCCGGCCAGTACTTCCGCGACAATGTCTGCGGGTGCTGCCTTCGGTGGCGGAAAATCCTTCGTCATGTCTGTATCGACCGCGCCAGGCAGCACCGCAAATACGGCAATGCCCTTGCTGGCCAGTTCAGCACGGATTCCCTGTGTCATCGAATAGACGGCAGCCTTGGAGGCGCAGAGTGATCCCATCAGCGGCAGGTTAACCCGTGCCAGGATCGACGCCATGTTGACGATGGCGCCGCCGCCATTGCCTTCGATCACGGGCGCAAACGCCCTGCACATGTTCAGGGTGCCCAGGTAATTGGTCGTGATCTCCGCTGCCGCCGCATCCACCTGATCGGTCTCAAGCAGCTTGCTGTTGAAATTGATGCCGGCATTGTTGATCAGCACGGTGGTATCGGCACAGGTCTGCGCTGCAGTCGAGATGTCGGCCGAATTCGTCACATCCAGCTTCACCGCAACAACGCGGGCGTCGCTGTGGCTGCCACTGCCGTCCCGTGTGGCGGCATAGACCCTGGCGGCCCCGGCGGCGAGCAAGGCATCGACGAACACCCTGCCAATGCCCCGGCTGGTGCCTGTGACCAGAACCGTCTGCCCCTTGATATCGACCATTCGCGTTCCCTCCGTTGCCGGTTTCGTGTCCAGCCAGCCGGGTTCGATCACCGGCAGCGGCACCGCATCAATCAACTGACGTGTGTAGGCATGTCGGGGCCCCTGAAACACATCGGCAGACGTGCCTTCTTCTACCACGCGTCCGCCCAGCATCACCATCACCCGATCCGCCAGCACACGCACGACCGACAGATCGTGGCTGATGAAGATCAGTGACAGCCCCATATCCTGTTTCAGGTCGTTCAGCAGCGCGAGGATCTGCGCCTGCGTCGATACATCCAGACCCGAGACGATCTCGTCAGCGACGATCAACCGTGGTTCAGTCGCGATGGCGCGCGCGATGCCGACACGCTGGCGCTGTCCGCCGGAAAGTTCGTGCGGGTAGCGTCGCGCGAATGCATGGCCCAGACCGGCGCGGTCCAGTGCGAGATCAGCGCGTTTCAGTGCTGCGCGGCGATCGCGTTCCACCCCCAGGGCCAGAACCGGCTGGGCGACGATCTCACCGACCCTGCGACGCGGGTTGAGCGACGACTGGGGGTCCTGGAAGATCATCTGCATGTGCTTGCGATGGGTGCGCATCGCGCCTTCATCCAGTGTGGTGATATCCGCGCCATCGAACAGGATCTGCCCTGACGTTGGCTGGTAGAGGCGCACCAGCGTCCGCCCCAGACTGGTCTTGCCCGAACCGCTCTCTCCCACAATCCCGAGCGACTCTCCCCTTGGCAGGTCGAGGCTGATACCGCGCAGGATGTCGGTCATCGGCGGCTTCGCGAACAGCTTCCCGCGCGACCGGTCCGGCAGCGAAAGTGTCAGGTCGCGCACCTGCAGCAGCGGCCCGGTCACGGGTTGGCCTCATCGAAGCGGCGCGCGGCGGCGAGGAGCTCTCGGTGAATGTGCGCCGGCACCGGATGCAGTGCATCTGCCGGCTGGTCGTACCGTGGTGTGGCACCCATGAGCGCCCTGGTGAAAGGCGCAGCACCGGTGGACATGATCTCGGCAATACCCCCCTGCTCCACCACCTGTCCGGTATGCAGCACGGTGACCTGGTGACAGACCTTGGCCACCACGCCGAGGTCATGCGTGACGAACAGGACCGCTGTGCCGTGCCGTTCCTGCATCTGGCGGATCAGGCGCAGGATCTGCTTCTGCACAGTCACGTCCAGCGCGGTCGTCGGCTCATCCGCAACGATCAGCGAAGGCTCGGCAGAGAAGGCAATGGCGATCAGCACCCTCTGCCGCATGCCGCCGGAGAGTTCGTGCGGGTATCGGTCGAGCACCTGCCCGGCGTCCCGGATCTGCACCTCCTGCAACAGGCGCAATGCATTCGCCCGTGCTTCCTGCCGGGACTGGCCCAGATGATGACGCAGCATGTCGGTCATCTGCGCCGAGATGCGGCGGGCCGGGTTGAGGCCGGTCAGCGGATCCTGCGGGATCAGAGCGATCTCCCGCCCCAGCAGCGCCCGAAACCGCTTCGGAGCCAGCTGCAGCAGATCGTCCCCGCGAAAGCCAATCTTGCCGCCGCTCACCTTCACGGCATCGGGCAGGATGCCCAGGACCGCCCGGGCAATCATGGTCTTGCCCGCACCGCTTTCCCCGACGAGGCCGTGGACCTCTCCCGCATTGACGGAAAGCGAAACGTCACGGACCAGATGGCCGCCGCGCCTGAGGGTTACGCGCAGGTCGCGGATGTCGAGGATCGCACTCATCTGCGCAGGACCGGATCAAGGGCGGTCTTCAGGCCGTCCCCCAACAGGTTGAGGGCGAGCACGGCAATCAGTATCAGTCCCATGGGGAAGGCCATGACCCACCAGGCCTGATGAATGACCTGCCGGCCCTCCGCGATCATGCCGCCCCACGTGGGGGAATCGGAGGAAACCGAGAGGCCGACAAAGGACAGGATCGCCTCCACGATGATGGCAATGCTCATCTCCAGCGTCAGCAGCACGATGACCAGTGGCAACACGTTCGGCAGCACTTCCCGGAACAGGATCACGCCCCGCTTCAACCCGCCAATCACCGCCGCATCGATATATTCCATCTGCGTCTGCGCCAGCGTTTCTGAGCGCACGACCCGGCAGAACCGTGTCCAGTCGATCAGCACGATGGCGATGATGACGGAATGCAGTCCGGTCCCGATCAGCGCAACCAGCATGATGGCCAGCAGCACAGGCGGAAAACTGGTCCAGATATCGACCAGGCGGGAAATGAGCACATCCACCATGCCCCCCATGTATCCGGCCAGCAGCCCCAGCGCCGTGCCAAGCAGCATGGTCAGCACCCCTGCGACAACTGCCACGGTCAGGGCCGGGCGGGCTGCGTGGATCAGGCGGGAAAGCACATCGCGGCCCAGGCTGTCGGCCCCCAGTGCCCGTGTCGGGTCTGCATCTGCCTGCCACCAGGGCGGCAACAGTTCCAGGAACAGATCCTGTTCCAGCGGATCGACGGGCGCGAGCACCGGCGCCAGGATCGCAATGACTGCCAGCGCCAGCAAGGCACCGCCACCGACCGCGATACGCCAGTTCAGTCGCGCTCCGGTCATGATCGCAGCCTTGGGTTCAGCCACCCGTAGGACAGGTCCACCAGCAGGTTCACGACAATGAAGATCACCGCGAAACTCAGGATCAGGCCCTGGATCAGCGGCAGATCCCGGTTGATGACCGCATCGATCGCCATGTTGCCGATACCGGGATAGGAAAAGATCTTCTCCACCAGCACCGTGCCACCGACCAGGAAAGTGAACTGTACCCCGGTCAGGGTCAGCGCGGGGATCGAGGCATTGCGCAGCGCCTCCACCCAGATGATGCGCCAGCGCGAGAATCCCTTCACACGGGCGATCATCACGTAGTCCTGCACCATGGCCTCCGCCAGGCTGTTCTTCAGCACGCGCGTGATGATGGCGGCCAGAGGCAGGGCGAGTGCAATCGCCGGCATGATCATGTGGGCCAGCAGGTCGCCGACAACCGTGAAGCGGGCGCTCACCAGCGCTTCGGTCAGATAGAAACCGGTTGCGAACTCGGTGCCCAGGCGGGGATCGACCCGTCCGGATATCGGCAGCACGGGCAGCAGCACGCCGAATACCAGGATCAGTGCCAGCGCCCAGATGAAATCAGGCACGGCCAGCGTGAAGCCATTGACGGCGTCGATCACTGTTTCCGGCCAACGCCCCCGGAACAGGACGCCCGTTGTCGCGGCCAGCACGCCGACAGCGATGGCCATGGCGGTTGCGAACACCGCGAGTTCCAGCGTTGCCGGAAGACGCCCCAGTACCAGTTCCAAAACATCCTGCCGCAGGCTGATGGAGGTTCCGAAGGAGCCCTGCAACGCCTGCCCCAGCCAGATCACGTATTGCTCCACGATGCTGCCGTCCAGCCCGTAGGCCTGCCGCAGGCGCTCCATGTCTTCCAGGGTGGCTCCGGGCGGCAGCATCATGGCAATCGGATTGCCCGGCACCACGCGCACCAGCACGAACACCACGACCGAAACCCCGAATAGGGTCGGCACCGCCTGAACCAACCGGCGGAGAAGCAGGTGGCCACTCATTCAGACTTTCCCGACTGGAACGGAGGACGAGACCGCGTCGCACGAATGGCGACGCGGTCTGTGCCATGGCTGAGGCAGCGGCCTCAGGCCGGTTTCACGGCCTGCGGCAGCATGACCCCTGAAACGTGTGTGCCGACAGACAGCCTGTCGGAATGCACGATTGGCTGGACGTACTGCAGCAGCGGGATGACATATGCGTTTTCCGCGATATGCCTGTCCACGGCCTTGTAGCCGGCAATCCGCTTGGCCTCATCCGCCTCGCCCCACAAGGGGCCGATCATCTCGATCAGATCCTGTCCGTCCCAGACGGAATGCGGGGATGGTCCGAACATGGCAAACCCCGTCGAGGTCGAGGGATCACCAATGGAGTTGCCCCAGTTGTAGAAGGCTGCAGGGGCGAGAGTATCCGTTGCGCGCAGTTCGTAATGCTTGGCGATCTCGTAGACCTCGATCTCCGCCTCGATCCCCACCTTGCGCCACATGCCGACGATGGCCTGCACCATCTCGTAATCCTTCGGCTTGAAGCCGCGCGTCGTCTGGATCCTGAAACGGACCGGATTGTCCGTGGAATAGCCACTCTTCGCCAGCAGTGCCTTCGCGGCTTCCGGGTCGTGGGCGACCTGGATGGAGGAATCAAAGGCCGCATACTGCGGTGCCTGCAGCGTATCGATCGGCACGCCGTATCCGCGCAGCAGGCGATCCACGATGGCCTTCTTGTCGATGGCATGGGCCGCCGCCTTGCGCACGTTCGGATCGGTCATGACCTCGATATCGTTCAGGAAGATCATGCCGATATCGCTGACCGGTGTCGTGACACCGGACAGGCCGGCCTTTTCCTTCAGGCGGTCATACTCCTGATAGGGAATTTCCAGCGTGATATCCGATCCACCGCTTTCCACTTCAGCGACGCGGGCCGAGGCATCGGTGACGAACTTGAACACCACGGTCTCGAATGCGGGCTTCGCACCCCAGTAGTTCGGGTTGCGCTTCAGCCGGACAAAGGCATTCCGCTGGAATTCCTCCACCATGTAGGGGCCGGTTCCGATCGGCGCCTTCTCGAAGCCTTCCGCGCCGACTTTCTCGAAATAGGCCTTCGGCATGAAGTACCCGGTCAGGAATGACAGCCATTTGAAGAATGTCGGCTCATAGGCTGCAACCTTGCCGGTCACGCGGTTGCCCGAGACCTTGTAGTCCGTGACCTTCGACCAGAGGAACTGGATCGGATTGCCGGTCTCCGGGTTGCCGGCACGGGACAGTGACCAGGCCACATCCTCCGCCGTGAACGGCGAGCCGTCGTGCCACGTCACACCTTCGCGAACATCCATCCAGATCTCGGTCCGGTCATCATTCCAGCCCCAGCCGGTCAGCAATCCTGGTGAGAAGCTGAGGTCCGGGTTCTGCGTGATCGGCTGGTCGTAGACCGTCTGGTAGAATGTCTGGATCGTCGGGTTTACGGCAGACAGGCCCACGGTCGGATCCCAGGACGGCAGATTGACGTGATAGGCAATCGTGACCGCCCCGCCGCCATGCGCCGCGGCCAGCGCCCCGCCGGGTGCCAGCAGCATCGCCGCCGCGCCAATGCCGGTTCCCTGCAACATCGCCCTGCGCGTGAGTTTCATTGTCCCGCCTCCGTATCCGGTTCCGTTCGTGTTGGATGCAGTATGGCGCGACGACCGCCGCTGGCAACTACGCATCCAACCCACCGCCTGGATCGGTCCGGGGCAACCGTGCGCTTGACGTGAGGGGCAATAGTTCCTGAAAAGGTGCGGTTGCGTCCTGCACCTTCCGGCCGGATCACGTGTAGGTTGTGGAGTGGGCGGTCAATGAGAGAAATGGTGACGAGGCCTTGGTAAGGGCCACCCGAACAATGCCATCGGAACGAAAGCAGACTCAGGTCCTGGGAGAGCGACGAGAATGAGTGCAAAAGACAAGATCCTGGTCGCGGCAGGCGAATTGTTCAGCCAGCAGGACATTACCTTGGTGTCGCAGCGACAGATTCTTCAGGCGGCAGGACAGCGGAACACCTCCGCAATCCAGTATCACTTCGGATCGCGGGAAGGTTTGCTGCGCGCGGTGTTCGAGCGTGGCGTCGGGCGAATCGACGACCGGCGGAACCAGATTCTCGACGAACTTGAAGCCACGGGCCGACAGCCACAGATTGAGGATTACATCAACGCCCTGGTCCGCCCCCTTTGCGAACAGCGCGACGATGGAGAGTCCGGTATTCAGACCCTGCGGTTCCTCAACCAGGTCCTGCGCGACCCCAATCTGAGGCTCATGCAGATCATGAAGGGCATCGACAGCGGGATGCGGCGGGCACACCAGGGTGTTGTTCACTGCCTGCCGGATATTCCGCCGTTGCTGTTGCGTTACAGGCTCTATGCCGGCAGCCGGGCAAGTTCGGGCGTCCTGTGTGATTGGGACAGGAACCGGAAGCTGGACGCGCTTTCCGACGTCTTCACAGATGATCTGGTTGCAATGGTGCTCGCCATGGTGACGGCCCCGGTATCCCCCGGCGCCCTCGAGAAGCTTGCCGATATGGAACCCGGCAGCCCGGAAAACCTGGGTTACACCGCACCTGCCCGTGCGGATGCATGATCACCGGCAAGCCGAACCACTTCGCAAGCGCTTGATCTGAGCGGGATGGAGCCACTGACCGGATCGCAGTCGGCGGTACTGACTGCCTGGTTCATGCTGGCGCCCATGGAACCGGCCGATCCACCGCCATAGGGCTGACCGGCCTGATCGGGCACCCACCAGCCATGCTGGGCGAACACCATGCCTTCGCGCAGTTTCGCGGTCACCCTGGCGCGGGCGACGAAACTGCCTGTCGCTGTGGTGACCCGAACCCAGTCACGATCCGCGATGTCCCTTTCCGCCGCCGTCGCCGTGCCGATTTCCAGTAACGGGTCAGGCATCAGCCTGCGCAGGGACGGAAGATTGCGGTGCTGGCTATGGCAATAGGCCACCGTCTTCGCACCGCCCAGCGTCAGAGGCAGGGCAGGATCTGATGCGCCGACGTTGTCTTGCGGATACGGCAGACCGGATCCGACGTGCTGTTGCAGCAATTCCGACCATACCTCCAGGCGGCGGGTCGGTGTGTTGAAGCCTGCAACCCTGCCCGTCGAGGCATCTGGTATTGCGAATGGGCGATATACGACATCACCCTCAAGACTGACCCCGCCTGGATTGCGGCGCAGGTCGTCGACTGTCAGACCGGTTGGGGCCAACGCATGATCGTGGCCCTGGTCCACGTTTCCACCGAAGAACCTGTCTGACATGCCAAGACGGTCAGCAAGTTGCAGCACGATGTCGATATCCGACCGGGATTCTCCCAAGGGTGCAACGACTGCCGGGCGCAGTTGCACATGCCGCTGACCCTCCAGGCTGTTGTCGAAGCCCTTGCTCAGTCCCTCCCGCTCCCAGGATGTTGCGACCGGCAGCACGATATCCGCGTATTCCGCCGTGGCGTTCAGGAAGAAGTCGGTATGAACATGAAATTCCAACGCTTCGAGCGCCTGCCGGGCGAGCGCCGTATCAGGCTGTGATGCCAGCAGGTTGCCGCCGAAGGAGAACAGCGCACGCACCGGATAAGGCCCCTGCCCCAGCACTGCCCGATAGACATCGCGTCCGGTTACCCAGGCATTTGCAGGTGGCCCCAATCGACGCTCATCCAGTCCGAGTGCCTTCGCCCGCTGATCCGGGGACAGCAGCTCCGGGCCGGAAATGTCGTTGAAGCGGGCGATGCCGCCCGCCACATTGCCCCCCGGAATTCCAAGACTGCCCGTCAGCGCGTGCAGCAATGACATGGCACGGTCGGTTTGCGTGGCCGTGTTGCTCTGACCAACACCATTCCAGGCGTACCAGGCGACCGACGCACTGTTCCGAAGGATCGTCGCAGCCTTCTCGAGTGTCTCTACAGGAACGCCCGTAACCCCGAAAACATGACCCGGCCGGTGACGATCGAGCAGTTCACGGTATGCGGCAAACGCAGACCTGCAGGAGACTGCGCCAGCGGTCGTCCCGACAATGCAGTCGCTGTCGAGCAACAGGTCGGCGGGATCATCAAGCCACCGCCCCATCGACCGGTCATAGCGCAGCAGGTTGCCGGTCGATGCCTGGCCGAACAGGACATCAGTGGAGCCATCCGTCATCAGGTCCGACTGCCGGAGGAACCGCTTCTCGTCGCCATGCAGCAGCAAGGGGCCGTTGCTCCAGTCGCGCATGAATCCCTTGTCGAACCCGCCATCCCGGACAAGCAGGTGCGCCAGGCCAAGTGCGAGCACCTGGTCCGTGCCGGGCTTCACCTGCAGCCAGCAGTCGGCGCGATTGGCGAATGTGGTCGGGCGCGGGTCGACAACGATCATACGCGCGCCGTTCCGCAACCCCTTCTGCACCTCGCCTGCCCGGGCGAGCCAGGTATTCGCGGGATTGTTGCCCCACAGCAGGATGCAGCCGGTGTTTGCGAAGTCGGGGACACCGATGCCGTGACCGGTGGTGAACTTGGCGGCCTCGTCCTTGTGCCAGTTGCAGATTTCCGTCGAGTAGATCGTGTTCGGGCTGCCAAAGGCGCGAATGAAACGTTCGATCCAGGCGATGCCATCCGAAAGCTGCGTCCCGCTTGGGGTGGTGACGGAAAAGGCGACCTGCTCCGCACCATGTGTGCTGCGGATGCCGCCCATCCGTTCCGCAATCTCGTTCAGGGCTTCGTCCCAGCTTATCGGGTGCCATTCCGTCGGTCCGGCACCCTTCGGCGTGGTCCGGCGCATGGGCCGCGTCAGGCGATCAGGGTGATAGACCTGTTCCGGCGCGGCGCGGCCCTTCGGACAGAGTTTCGCGCCGGTCGGGTGATCCGGCATCGGTTCGATGCCGGTCAGGCGATCATCCACGACCACCGCGATGCAGCCGCAACGCGACCTGCACTGGGCGCAATAGGCGGGAATGTGCATGGTATCTGTCATCTGTTCAGGGCTCGTCCGGATATTCCTTGGTCTGGGTGTTCTGCGCGATCACCAGTCCCGCCGCGCCTGCGGCCGCTACGGCGCCTGCGGGTGGCGTCTGCGGGCCCCCAGGTTTCTGAACCGCAGTCGGCGTGTCCGCATTCATGGTTTCCGTTTCGCCGTCACCCTTCGCCCAGTCGGGCCATTCGATCTGGACCCGGCGTTGCGCCAGTTCGATACCTGCCGCGTAGAGGTCGTTCTTCACCTCCTGAAACACCGCCTTGCGGATCATGAACTGCTCGCGCGGCTTGCAGGTGAACTTGGTGCGCAGGATCAGTGCCCCCTCCTCGATACGGAACACGCCCTGGGACTTCAGCGGCTGAATGAACTTCGGCCCGAGCTCCGGATCCTCCAGCAGCCGCAGCCCGACCTTCTTGATGATCTTGCGGACCTTGTCGACATCGGTGTCGTAGGGCAGCCGGAATTCCTGCTTGTAGATCGCCCAGTCACGATTGTAGTTGGTGATGGAGCGCAATTCGCCGAAGGGCACGGTGTGAATGGCGCCCCGATGGTGACGCAGGCGCATGGACCGGATCGAGATCTGTTCCACCTGTCCCCGGATCTCCCCGAATTCGACGTATTCGCCGACGCGGAAGGCATCATCGATCAGGAAGAAGATGCCGGAGATGATGTCACGCACCAGCGCTTGGGCGCCGAAGCCGATGGCGATGCCGACAACACCCGCACCTGCGATCAGCGGGCCGATATCCAGCCCCAGGGACGACAGCACCACCATGACCGTGATGGCGACAAGGATGGTCAGGATGAAGCCACGGATCAGGGGCAGCAGCGTGCCGAAGCGGGAGACGATCAGACCACCCAGGCCATCCTCATCGACGGCATGATCGGCAGCGGCAGCCATCGCGCGCTCGTTCTCCCGGTCAATGAAACGGGTAATTGTCCGCTGAACCAGCGCCCAGCCAATGGAAGCGACCAGCAGGATGACAAGGACATCCAGCAGCACTTCGGTCGCCAACTGGCCAACCGGGCTCTGCTGCAGGGCAACAATGTCCAGCGCCACCACATGCAGGAATGCCGCAAGGCCGACGAGTGCCAGCACCACATAGGCGATCTGGCGCACCGACGGCAGCAGACCACCGCTCTGCTTCATTTCCAGCATCCCGGCTTCCCCGGCATCGTCCGCCGGGACCGCAGGTGTCTCATCCTCCGGCTCGGCCGGATTGTGCAGTCTGGCGACGAACAGGCCGCCAGCCAGTGCCCCGAACAGGCCGAAGACGGCAACGGTCTTGCTGGGGTCCGGGGAAAAGACGCTGAGGGACCAGAGCAGCAGGAACATGGCTGTCGCGACCACCAGCCAGACGCGGCGATAGCGTCCGAAGAGCTGGTGCAGCAATGCACTCAGACCAGTGCTTGCAGGTATCCTTTGCGGGTCGGTCGGAGTTCTGATGACAGCGAAAAGCGTGACCAGGGCAAGCAGGCCGCCGACACCGAGCTGCACGATGTCCAGCATGGCCTGCGGCATGCCCAGCAGGCGCAGCATTCCCATGCTGAATCCGGCCAGCGCGGCCAGACCAAGCACGATGGCAAGCCAGTAGACCATGCGCCGTGCGGAACGGTCGTCCAGATCGACCATGCGTCGCTCCGGCGCGTTCGGGGCAAACAGCGCATTGCCAAGGAACCAGCCGGCCACCACGACGACTGTCACGGCGAGATAGCTGATCAGGAATATCCGCATCGGGTCGAACTGACTGAACCAGACCAGCGACAGCAGGAAGCCTGCAGCGACCATCACCACCAGTACCAGCAGGTCGCGCAACAGCACCACGACTGTCACGGTCAGGGACGGCAACAGGCGCCCGCGTATTGCCGCGGGGGCGACCACCAGTTGACCAAACATGCGCCGGGTCATCCAGGCCAGAAAGCCCCCACCTGCCAGCATCAGCAAAAGGTTGGCGATACCGGTCCACATGCGCGGCCAGCCCTCGAAATCCGTCAGCAGGATGAAGGCGTCCTCGATCTCGCTCTGACCAAGGGGCCAGATGGCAATGACTCCGTCGATACCCTTGGTGATGCCGTTCATGCTGTTGCGCGCGCCATCGATCAGCGCGGCGAAAGGATCCCCGCCACCCTGATCCGGCGCGGCGCCCTGCCTGGTGGCGCTGCCTTCGGCAAGTTTTTCCTCCACCAGTTTCCGGACGGTCGGCTCCAGCAGGGTTTCAAGGCTCTGCTGACCTGGTGTGGTGGGCTGGGCTGCGGCTTCGCTGCGCTTCTCGGCCTGCTTGAGTACCTGCAGTGCCTGCGCCTTCACCGCATCTGCGCCAGGCAAGGCAAACCCGAACAGGACCAGGATCGAGAAGGCCAGCAGAGTGCGCGCGATCCCCATGTTCATTCCCCCCTACCGGGCGTGTTCGCAAGCCCGAGTGGAAAGCCTAAACGATTTTGCGGTCCGGGGGTATCACAGTCACCGTGTCAGCGCCGGACATCGGCTCAGCGGATATTGCCGTGAGCGAGTGTGCGAAACTCTTCACCGTCCTTCTGCGAGATCCTGATGCGGTAGTAACCGGAATCATGCAGTTCACACAGGAACCGGTCGCCCCGCTTCGCGTGCAGGAAATAGGTGAGGTGCAGGTCGGACCTCTGCGGGCGCGGCTCGCCATCGATTTCCAGGTTCTTCAGGACATCGATGTTGCGAACGATGAACAGGCACCGGTCAAAGCCAGGGCGGGCGCTGCGGGCCTCTGATTCAGCCAGCGCTTCATAGTTGCCGTCTCGCAGTTCGACCGTGCGAAGATCGAGCCCCGCCCGAGACTGGTGAACCACAGAGACACTGAACGGACCCGACTCAAAGGCACCATCGGTTCCGCCCGTGAACAAATCGATCAGGTGATCCGACTTTTCGGGCACGAACAGCGCCGCCAGCCCGCTGAGAGCCGCCTGCGCGGCAGACCGGTCAACGTGTGCTGGGGCGCTGAGCGCGCGCTGCTCTCCAGTACCATTGTCCGTCCATGTCAGCCGGACGCGCTTGGTCAGCCCCTCGTGTCCGACAGGTTCGACGATGGTGACGCGAACCGTGCGATTGTCGCCCAGGATGCAGTGCCGACGCAGGTCCGAGAAGGCATCATTCGCCTGTTCCACGACACGGCCACAGTTCAGCGCATCCTCGATACGCCTTGCCTCTTCTCTGAAGGGGCCAAATCCCTTGTCCGGCTTCGGTCCCTCATCCTGCCCCGTAATGGCACGCCAGAGACTGCCAAGCTGAGCATGCGCCGGGGTCGCTGCAGGCAAAGCCAGCAGCAAGGCAAGCACGGGAACGATGATCAGGACCGGAAGCGGTTTCATTTCGACACCAAGCCAGAGACGTTTGGCCACTTCAAGCAAGATCAGAGCCGATTGCCGTCAGGCAGGCCCTGGCGCCGGCGGTGGCTGCTGGCGGGACGCGAGCCACAGACCCGCAAGGACAAGCACCAGACCGGTGAACGTTGCAGCACCAGGGATCTCGCCCAGCAGTACGGCACCGCCCAATGCGGCTGTCACAGGGCTGAGGCCAAGGTAGATGGTGACTTCCGTGGCGCCCGCGTTACGCAAGGCATAGAGCCAGAGGAAATAGCTGGCACCACTGCCAGTGCCGATGAAGATCACGGCCAGCCAACCGATGTCCGTGAATGCGGGCAAGGCGTCGAAGAGCCCTTCGGGCACTGCCGCCGCGGCAAGGAAGATGACGGAGGCAAGCATGGCCAGCGATCCGACAGAGACCGTCGGATACCGCATCAGGTAGGGACGATAGAAGATCGAACAGGCCGCGCCCGACAGGGCAGCCGCGAAGGCCGCGAGTTCACCGATCCAGCCTGCGTCGGGGGCTGTGGTCTCGGTCACCTTTTCCCCCAGCGCCAGACCGACCCCGATGATCGTGACAATCACGGCAAAGGCGATGCGGGCGCTGAATGCCTCCTTCCCGAAGACAACCGACAAGACCATGGTCAGCAGGGGAAACGTGGCAAAGATCAGGGAGGCACGGGCCGAGGGGATGTATTGCAGCGCGATATTCAGGAACACGATCACCAGTCCGCACTGGACAATGCCCAGCAGGACCACCGGCACCACGTCACGCCTGGAAAACGGCCATGGCGCAATCTTCAATGCAACGGGCAGGAGACACAGGAAAGCGAGGGCGTAACGGAAGAACGCGAGTGATACCGGACCTGCCTGATCGACCACGAAGCGCGTGGCAACGATCCCAAGTCCGACCTGGATACCGGTGGCCGCAGCGGCCGTGAGACCCGCACGCCGGTTCAAAGCACCAGTTCCCAGTTCTGCCCGACCAGATCGACACCGAAACTGTGATGCGGTTCCTCCTCGACCAGCCGGAACCCGGCTTTCTGATAGATCCGCCGTGCCGCATGCAGGTTGTCGTTTGTCCAGAGCACCAGCTTGCTGTAGCCCTTCTCGCCCGCAAATCGAATGCACTCCGCGACCATCCGCTCACCCAGCCGCAGGCCACGCGCAGACGGGTCGATGACCAGCAGGCGCAATTGCGCCTCTTCGGCCGATTTCCTGACAACCGTCACCGAGCCGACGGGAACGCCGTCGATCTCCGCCATCCAGCAGTGTTCCCATTCCGGATCGAAATCGCGCAGGAATGCGGCGGCAATGTCTGCCACCATCGCCTCGAACGTGTGATCCCAGCCGAACTCGGTCGCGTAGATTCGACCATGTGCCGCAATGACCCAACCCATATCGCCCGGCCGATGGCCCCTGAGCGTGATGACAGGTGTCGGCACGGGCCGATTGGAAGCCCTCGCCAGCAGCCTTGTGGCAGCCTGAAGCGCGGTCATGAGGCTCCGCTGATCCTGCTCCTCCAGGCCGGAGATCAGTTCCATCATCTCGTTCTGCGATCTGACGGAGAGCGAAGCATACAGCGCCGCGCCCGCGTCCGTCAGTGCAAGGATCTGCTGACGGGCATCGGCCCGGGAGACGGAGGAAACGATCAGTTCACGATCCTTCAGCCCTCGCACAAGTCGGCTGAGGTAGCCATTGTCGAGGGCAAGGTCGCGCGCGAGGTCAGTGATGGTCAGACCATCCCGGTTTGCAATCTCGTAGATAACGCGCACCTCTGTCAGCGAGAGACCGCTGTCCAGATAGGCCTGTTGCAGCAAGCCAACCAGGCTCGTATGGGCCCGATTGAAGCGGCGCAGGGCTTCTGCTCTCAGTTTCAGGGTTTCATCCACGGGTTCACCTTCATGAATGCCTGTTTCATGCAATTAGATGCCACAAGCATATATATGAAACTTCAAATCCCCTCACCCCATAATTTCGCAATCGGGATTGGCCACGATCGGACTGGCAGCGCAGTATGGTGCTGTTTCCCCTGAAGCTAGGAGAATTGAAGATCTGATGTTCAGACGATCAGTCAGACGGAAGATCAGGTTTCTCCGGATACCGCCCTTCAGTGGTTGGATCATCGGCACCGTCGCTCTGGTGGTGCTCAGCCTGCTGCTGTTCACACCGGCCCGGGATCGCGTTGCCAATCCGGTGCCGCACGACCTGGGTGTCGGTCTCTCGCTGGCATATGCATTTGATGAGACCGGGACGGCCGAGCTGTCGGATGCCCGGAAGTTGACCTTCATCGACGGGCCGCAGCGGTCACTGCACCTCGGGTTCAGTGACCGGCCGCTCTGGCTGCGGCTGACCCTTTCGAACGCCGCGAGCCATGTGCAGTCAGGGGTGCTCGTCTATCGTTTCCCCTACATTGATTCCGTCACGGCCTATCTGCCGGGGCCAAACGGCGGCGACCATCTACGGATCGCGCGTGGTGATACCCTTCCTTTGCCCGAAAGCTTCCCGCAAAGTCATTTCCCGGCATTCCCGGTTCAACTGACCGCAAATGCGACAACTGTCGTGTTTCTGAAGGTCGAGAGCACATCCGTCCTGCTTGCCCCCATCGAGTTTCTGGGGGAGGCGCATTTCGCGCGTACGGTCGTGCTGGACCAGATCCTGCTCAGCCTTCTGTTCGGGGCGGTGATAGCAGTCTGTCTCTATGTCCTGACCGTCTATCTGACCGTGCGTGACAAGGCCTGTCTCGACTTCGTGCCGTTCAGTCTCAGCTATGCGCTCTACGTGGCGGTCGCAACCGGGTTCGGTCAGGTCTGGATCTGGCCAGGCGCGTGGCAGCACGCGAACCAGCTCCATTTCGTAGTTCTGGGACTGCTTTTTGCGAGCGGTGTACGCTTCTTTCAGCGCTATCTGAATACGGCTGAGCATACGCCCCGCATCAATGTCGTCATGCGTCTGCTGATCATCGCCGGGCTGCTGACGACGGCGTCCCCGTTGCTTCCGGCGCCAGTGGATACACTTCTGATCGCATTCGTCGCGGGACCCGGCGCGGTCCTGGTCCTGGGAACCGCGATCTACCTCTGGTGCCGCGGCATCGACAATGCGGCTGTGGCAACCGTCGGCTGGGCATTCAGTCACGTCACCTCGGTCTACCTCTACCTGCGGGTGTTCGACATCACACCGTATCTGGAGATCAATCACTATCTGGCGGCTATCGGCTGCACCATCGCAACCCTCTACTTCGCGATTGCACTGGCGCTTGGCCTGCGCCGGCAGCAGGCCAAGCTGTTGCTCGTGGAGACCATCAACGACACCCGCAACCAGTTCATGGCCGGGATGAGCCACGAATTGCGCACGCCCCTGAACGCGATCATG
This sequence comes from Minwuia sp., assembly GCA_029213165.1. Taxonomy (GTDB): domain Bacteria; phylum Pseudomonadota; class Alphaproteobacteria; order Minwuiales; family Minwuiaceae; genus Minwuia. Next base: position 27,206 of record JARGNO010000019.1, on the reverse strand, counting down.
GGCTTCTCCGAGATGATGAAGGATCAGATGCTTGGACCAATCCAGCCAGTCGCCTACCGCGACTACGCGGCCGACATTCACGCCAGCAGCCGCAAAATGCTCAAGCTGGTGGACGGTGTTCTCGACATTTCACGGATCGAGTCAGGCAACTACAGTCTGAATGCCCGACCGACCGACATTGTCGAACTCGCCCGGCGCTGCATTGCCGACCATGCGGCAAAGGCGGTCCCGGCAGGCGTCGAGATGCATCTGCGGCACCACCGGGAAAGCATCATGGCGACCATCGATCCAGATGCCATTGCCCAGGCCCTTGGCAATGTGCTGGACAATGCCATCACACATGCACCCGGCAACAGCCAGGTCCTGATCGAGATCACCGAATTGCATGGAGAGATCAGACTGAGTGTCTCTGACAGCGGTAGGGGCATACCTGAAGAGATGAGGGCGCGGATTGTCAGACCATTCGAGCTTGTGCGGGTCAACGCCTATTCCGCCAAGGACGGTGCCGGGCTGGGGCTGCCGCTGGCCCGCATGCTGATCGAACTGCATGGTGGAAAGCTGGAGATAAGCAGCGAAACGGGCAAGGGTACAAGTGTTGCGTTCCTGTTCGCCGCCGCCTGAACCGTTAACCGGCCCCCGGGACAGCAGTCATGCGGAACTGGTCGCTGCCTGAACGTCCACTTGCGCATTCTTGCTGGCGGATGACAGTCCGGTCTCCTTCTGCTTCGCCCAGGCCACGGCTGGAACCAGTATCCGCACCGTTGTTCCCTCCCCCTTGACGCTGTCGATCTGCAAGTCGCCGTCCAGCACCTGCATCAGGTGACGCGTGATGGGCAGTCCGAGACCTGATCCCTGCTCACCTGTCATTGCGGAGGACTCGGTTCGGCCAAAGGGGGTCAATGCCTGCCTGACTTCGGTCGGGGTCATGCCGAGCCCCCTGTCCCTGACCGAGAGAACCAGATCACCCTTGCGACCCGTATCGACGCTGATCGCAACCTGTGTTCCTTCCGCAGAGTACTTGATGGCATTGCTGAGAACATTGAGAACGACCTGGCGGAAACGCTGGGTATCGGTCAGCACCACGATGCTGTCATCGATTTCTGTTGGTCCGATGACGATATGTCTGCTCTGGGCCAATGGCGCGATCATCGCGGTTGCCTCGGCGATCAGTCTGGACAGGCTCGTCCACTCCATCGTGACCTCCGCATTGCCGGTTTCAATGCGCGAGAGGTCCAGCAGGTCGTTGATCACACCCAGCAGGTGTCTCGCGCTGCCATGAATGTCCTTCACGTATTCACCGTATCGCGGCGGAGAGATCTTGCCGAAGATTTCCTCCCGGATAACCTCGGAGAACCCGATGATCGCATTCAACGGGGTTCTGAGTTCATGACTTGTGCTGGCGACAAATGCGCTCTTCTCGCGTGTTGCGTTCTCCAGCTTGGTCATTGTTTCAAGCAGATCGTATTCGCGTTGCACGAACTGGATGCCGACCAGAAAGTTCTGCCGCGCCGCGAACGCGATCAGGGCCAGAAGGATCGGACACATGACCAGCAGGTAAGGTGCAACTTCGGAATACTTCGTCGAAATCGCAATGATCGGAACAACCCCGGCGCAGAGATAGAGCACCACGGCAGCGAGAGGAATCATGGCGTTGAGCAGGACACCGCCCGAAATTGTAACGGTCAGCAGGATGACCAGCAGGACATCAGTCGCAATTGTACCGTTCATTGCCCCGAATGCCCCGAAGACCCCCCAGATGACTCCGAAGATCAGATTCTTCTGAACAATGGATGCTGCTGTCCGGGAAGAATGGGATCGTCGGGTGGAATGCCGCTTCGCCCGCCATTGCAGCAGTTGCAGCACACTCAGGCTGACTGTCAGCGCGCACCAGGGCCAGACGAACAGGGGATGTAGAAACGGGCTGAAAGCGATTGCCAGAACAACTGCGAACGTGAAGTTGCCAACCGCAAAGATGACGGAAGCATCAATCTGCCGGGCAATGCGTTCTTCCATTACCATCGAGCGCAGATGCAAGGGTGCCGCGGCCCCTATCAAGGTCTCGAAGACCTCGAAGAAGCGTCTGCTGCCTGATGTTTTCCTGCTGCTGTTCAACTTGCCGCACTACCCAGCTGATCCGGAAAGGGTGATGACACTCGACACCCCGACCGACTGGTCTAGTGCAACAACATTAAGGGGACGTAAAGTACGGTTGCGGGATGTGGATCAGGCGAGCGGAAATCGGTAAAATCCGCGTCAGCCGGTTTCCCGTAAACCGATCATCTGCTCCACCGCCCTGTTGAACCTGTGCAACGCCCCTTCGAACCGCCCGAAGGTCAATTGGTCATTGGCACCCGTGTCCAATCCACTCTGGATGCTCTCTCCGATCACGAAGTCCTCGGTCAGCGTCGCGCAGGTGATTGCGTGGTTGCGTTGCCAGTAGGTGTCTGACCGCGTGCCTTCCGCCGCCATTGTCCTGAGCGTGATACGGGTCCGGGCCGCATTGACCGGCTCGAACCGGACCCAGATCAGGTGGTCCTGCTGGACCAGCAACTGACTGAGCGGAAAGATCGTGTAGAGCAGGTTCGCGTGCTGGCGCAGTTGCCACGACTCTTCCGGCCGGGTTGCCAGTTCCTGCACCGACACGCGTGGCAGCACGGAGCGCAAGTGACTGCCGAACGCCTGATAGGTGGACAGGTTGTCAGTGAAATAAGGACCGATGGTGGCCCGATGCGCGACCTTGAAGTGATAGGATTCCACCCCGCCTTCGATCAGGATCTTCCAGTTCACATCACGCACTGAAACCGTTTCTGCCACGACATGCAGGTCCCGACTGCCAATCCAGTCCAGATCCGGGCCTATGCCTGCAAGGAATCCGGCGAGGTCATCTGCCAGCGTGTCGTCCGCCGCGACCCAGATCCAGCCATGACGCTCCTCACAGGCCAGTTGCTTCAGGCCGAATTCCTTGCGGTCGACCTCCGGAAAGCCGTCACGCTCATGGGGAACGCCTGTCAGCTCGCCGCGATTGTTCCATGTCCATGCGTGATAGGGGCAGGTGAAGCGCCGCGCACAGCCGCGCGCGTCATCCACCAGCCGGGTTCCACGGTGGCGACAGACGTTCAGAAAGGCACGGTAACGCCCTGCCCCTTCGTGCGTCAGCAGGACCGGCAGCCCTCCGATATCGCGTCTGAGAAAGGCATTCTCCGCCGAGAGTTCGCTGACATGCGCCACCATCTGCGGCAGACCGCGAAAGATGCTGTCCCGCTCCCGCAGGAAACGTTCGGGGGAGCAGTAGTTGGCCACTGCGTTCCGGCCCTGGGCATCATCCAGAAAGAATGATCCGGCCTCCTGCAGTTCAAGTACTTCCCGCAGCAGGGAGAGTTCCGTGGCCCTGTCCATTGTCCTCCCCTGTCCAGTGAAGCTGTGCCTGGGGGCAGCGTAGCGGAAGCCCTTGTCCACTGGGTAGTCCGAAACGCAGCCCGCTCCCGGCCCCCAACTGGTCCGTCCTGTGCAATGACCCCACCATGAACAGACGCACAGACATCGCGAACAGCTTCGAGACCGACGAAAAAATGTCCTTGTTTCAATTGGTTATGCGGCAATCACAATACCAGTTAGTGCCCGGCATCTTTTGCCGCCCCCGGGTTGAAGCTGCCATCGGCCCGGCAAGCCTTGCCGCAGGTGTGGAGGAACGGTCATGAGCCTGAACGGTGTCCTGAGCACAGGAACAAGCGGCCTGATTGCGGCCCAGGTCGGGCTTTCGACGGTTTCCGACAACATCGCCAACGTGAACACGGAAGGCTATGCCCGCAAGGAAGCGTCGCAGAGTGTCCGGATCATTGGCAATCAGGGTGTCGGCGTTCAGGTCTCCGAGGTCCGGCGCATCGCAGACAGTTTCCTGTCCCAGGAGTTCCGGATTGCGGCGGCTGAGTCCGGTCGTTTCGAGACCATGGACGAGCTTCAGCAGCAACTGACGGCCCTTCTTGGTGATCCGACACAGGACCGCACACTGGTCTCTCGCCTCGACGACATCTTCAATGCCGCCTCGGCGCTGGCCAACAATCCCGAGACGACAGCCGCCCGCAATACCATGCTGGATGCGTTGCAGCGTCTGGATGAGGATCTTGATCTGGTCTCCGACGGCGTTCGGGACCTGCAGCGTCAGGCGGATCAGCGTATCGGGGACACGGTCCAGATCATCAACGACCTGATCGAGCAGATCGACGGCCTCAACCGCGAGATCTCGCGCCTGCCTGACACGGCGGACAGCAATGCGCTGGAGGATCAGCGGGCACGGAAGCTTGATGAACTGGGTGCCCTGATGGACATCCGGACCTTTGAACTCGGCAACGGGATTCTTGCGGTATCGACGAATGCCGGTCTGCCGCTGGTCGATCATGCGGCCCGCCGACTGGTGCATGTCCCCAATGATGCGGCCAACGCCGGTCAGACCTTCCCGCAGTTGACGATCGAGCGGATTGATCCGGCGACCGAGCAGGCCTCGGCAGTCAATGGTGCCATCGACGCCAGTATCCGCTCCGGCGAACTGCGCGGCCTGCTCGACATCCGCGACACGAACCTGAACGATCTCGCCGTGGAACTCGGTGCCATGGCTGGTCAGGTCGCTGACGAGTTGAACCGGGTCCACAATGACTTCACAGCCGTCCCCCCGCCGGCAACGCTGACGGGCCGGAACACGGGTGCGCTGGCAACCGACCCGCATGGCTTCACCGGCATTGCAACATTCCACACCTTCGACGCCAGCAATGCCGTCACCGCCTCCGCCACCATCGACTTCGGTGCGATCGGCGGTACCATCCAGGATGCGATCAACGCAGTGAATGCCGGTCTGGGTGGTCAGGGCACACTGAGCCTGTCCAATGGTGTCATGAGCTTTGCCGCTGCAGGCGGCGCAAGCGGTGTTGCCATTCAGCAGGATGCGACCACGCCTTCCGACAATGGCGGTCGCGGGTTCTCTCACCGGTTCGGCCTCAACGATCTCGTCAGCACCGGATCAGGCCCCACCTTCGACACCGGACTGACCACCGCGACAAACCACGGCATGACCGGCGAATTGACGCTGAGCCTGGTCGGCCCGGCCAACCAGCGTGCGATCACCACCACCATAGACTTCGCGGCAATCGGCGGCACGGTCGGCGACATGGTGAACCAGCTCAATACCAACTTCTCGGGACTGGTCAGTTTCGCCCTGGACGGTGCGGGCAAGCTGACAGCCACGCCCGCTGCCGCCGCCTCCGCCTTCCGCGTTGAAGTGCTGGCCGACAACAGCACCCGTGGCACGACCGGCGTCTCCGCCGCCGATCTGTTCGGCATTGGCAGCGCCGCGGTTGCCTCTGTCGCCTCGGGTTTCGAGGTTTCTGATGCGGTCTCCGGCAACCCGGAAGGTATCGCGCTGGCCAGCGTCAATGCGGCAGGAACACCTGCCGTGGGCATCGGCGACAATGCCGGTGCCCTGGCACTGCAGCAGCTCGGCAGCACCGAAAGCCGCTTCGACGGGGCCGGTCGCCTGCCAGCGATGACCGCAACCCTGTCGGAAATTGGCTCCGAACTGCTTGGCCGCGCCGGACAGGCCGCCAAGGATATCTCAATCCGGGCCGAGGATCGCCTGGCCCTGCGCGATGAACTGAGTGAGCGGGTCAGCGAAGTCTCCGGCGTCAACCTGGACGAGGAAATGACCCGCCTCATCACCTTTCAGACGGCTTTCAACGCCTCCGCCCGCGTCATTTCCGCGACGCAGGAGATGTTCGACGCCCTGCTGAGAATCTAGGAAAGGGAGGTCTCGTAACATGCGTATCGGTTCCTTCGGTAACAGCGAAGCCATGATCCAGCAGATGCTGCGTCAGCAGACCGACCTGGTGGAAACCCAGCGTCAGGTCGCGACCGGCACGAAATACAGTGATGTGAAGGGCTTCGGCGCGGGTACGTCGTCGCTGCTCAGCTCCCACTCGAT
>JARGNO010000019.1:8120-21228 GCA_029213165.1 Minwuia sp. | reverse complement strand
ACGGGTTCTATGAGAGCAACAAATCGATCTCCGGTCGCCTGAACGCCTTCGACCACAGCCTGACGGAGCTGGAGGATATCGGGAACCGCCTGCGCGATGCCCTGTTCACCGCGCGTGGAACCGGGGACGGCACGGGTCTGGTGACGGAGATCGACAGCCTGTTCCAGCAGGCCGCGTCGATCATGAACACGCGTTTCGAAGGGCGGTTCCTGTTCGGGGGTTCGATCAGTGACCAGCCGCCACTCGCCATCGAGACCACGGCGGAACTGCTCGCCACCGCTGAACCGCCGACCGGGAACTTCTTCAACGACCAGGGAGACCCGAACAGCATCCGCCTTGACGAGCGCACCTCCGTCACCATCGGCAGCACCGCATCGCAGGTCGGCGAAGACCTGCTGCATTCGATGCAGCGCATCCTGATGTTCGACGCGGGCACCCTGCCCGCCGGTGCCGGGGCGTTCGCCCCCGCCGGGGATCTGGATCAGCAGTTGACCAACGATCAGGCAGAGTTCCTGCAAAGCGAACTTGATCGCGTGCTGGGCGCCATCGACACGATGAAGACCGCCGCGACCGACAACGCGCTCAACATCCGCACCGTCGAGGACGTGCAGACCCGCATCGAGGACCAGAAGATCACCCTGTCGGAACTGATCGCCGACAAGGAAGACGCGGACCTGGGTGAAGCCGCCCTGCGCCTGAACCAGCAGCAGGTCGCCCTGGAAGCCAGCTTTCGCATGATCGCCCAGATGCGTCAGCTCAGCCTGGTGAACCTGCTGTAGGCGGTAATGTGATTGGCTGCTGTTTCGCTGCGGCAGCCAGCAGTTGCGCAAGTTCCTCGCTGGCGGTCAGCAGCGGCTGACCGCTCTTCTCCACACGTGACTGGACGAGTGCGCCTTCGATCACCGCAGTGCAGAGGAACGCGAGACGTTCGGCGCGCAAGTCATCGAATCCGTCTGTGACCAAGTGATTCTGGATCTCCCGCCGCCAGGCCGCGAAGACCTGCCGGCCGGCCTCTGTGACCGCGTCATTTTCCGGGGCCATCTCCAGGATCACCGTGGTGACTGGACTGCCGTCCTTCCACCCCGATTTCGTCATCCATCCGGCAAGCAGTTGTGCATGTGACTTGACCAGATCGCCCGTGGACGCAGCCTTTCCTGACAGTTCCCTGACCGTGTCCGCAACGCGGGTGCCGGCCTCCAGTACCGCTGCCTCCGCGATCGAGGCCTTGCCATGGGGGAAATAGTGATACAGCGACCCCTTGGGGGCGCCGCTTGCCCGGACCACGTCGTTCAGGCCGGTCCCCGAGTAACCCTGCCGCCGGAACAGGTCCACGGCAGCATCAATGATTGCCTGTCTGTGTTTCTGCGCCGCCGCCATGTCAAATCCCCGTATGTCACCTGACAGCGACATTCTCCTGCCGGCTTGCCAACCTGCCACGCACACACCCCTTGTCAAACGTTTCACCAAATTATAATGACTGGTCTATATAGTTCATTTCGACGGGAGAAGACGACAATGACTGATCCGGTGACTTTCGAGACCAGGGATGGTGTGAGCCGCATTGCCATGGATGATGGCAAGGTCAACCTGATGACCCTTGCGATGCTGCAGGCGCTTCATGACGCCTTTGACCGGGCGGCGGAGCACGAATTGCCGGTCCTGCTGCAGGGCCGCGAAGGCGTGTTCTCCGCAGGCTTCGATCTCAAGGTCTTTGCCTCAGGCGACATGGCGGCCAGCCACGCGATGGTCCGTGCAGGTGCAGAACTGGCGTTGAAGGTTCTAGCCTTCCCCCGCCCGGTGGTCAGCGTCTGCACAGGACATGCATTCCCCATGGGGGCGTTCCTGTTGCTTGCTTCCGATGTGCGCATCGGCGTGGAGGGGCCACACAGGATCGGCCTGAACGAGGTCGCCATCGGCATACCGGTGCCCAGCTTCGGGATCGAACTGGCACGTCAGCGACTCACTCCGGCATGGCTGTCGCGCACGGTAACGACTGGCGAGATGTTCTCTCCGAATGACGCCGCCACAGCAGGCTTTCTGGACCGGGTGGTGCCGCAGCCCGATCTGGAAAGATCGACCGCGAAGGTTCTGGAGGCCGTCAGGCAGATACACCTGCCGTCCCATGCGACCGTCAAGCCGCGCCTCCGAGGCAGTGCGACAGCGGCGGTTCGGGCCGCCATCGATGCCGAAATCACACTGGAGGCCTATCAGGCAAATCAGGGCCGTCGCGATGCGGTCAGGCTGCCCGGCAACTCCTGATCAACGTGAGCCCTGATCCCGACTGGCGACCAGGACAGGGCTCACGCGATCAATTCCGGAATCACGCAGCGTGGTTCAGATCATAACCCCTGAACGTCGTGCCGATCTTCTGGATGTCCTGCAGCACACCGGGGTCGATCAGGGCCGGCTCCTCGCCGGTGGCGGTCTGGAACCCGATGGAATCGGACAGGCCACCGAATCGCTCCTCGATACGGTTGGCGATCACGTCCCAGGTGCCATGGGCACAGAACAGGTCGACCACCTCGTCGGAGACTTCCGCCGCCATCTCGTCCCAGCGCTGTTGCACGGACATGCGGTGCAGCTTCTCGCCCAGTTCCATCAGGTCGTGCTGTTCGAACACGGGCCAGTAGGTGCGGGTGGAGCCATAGAAGGCGACGCGGTAGCGCACCCAGTCGAACATCTTGCGGACTTCTTCCTCGGTCTTGCCGGTGGCGATGAAGCCGCCGCCCGAGATCTCGAAATTCTCCCGTGAACGGCCACCGCGTCCGAAGCCGGTCTCCAGCTCCTTCATGATCACGTTCTCCATGTACTTGCGGGTACAGAAGCCGTGCAGGCGGACGCCGTCACAGACATGACCGGCCACGCGCATCATCGCGGGTCCGACCGCCGCAATGGTCACCGGCGCACCGACCTGGCCCATCGGCTCCGGCGTGAAGTTCGGCGTCATCAGGGTGAATGAATAATGCTTGCCGATGAAGGCCAGATCCTTGCCGCCCTCGGCCCAGCATTGCCAGATGGCGTGCAGGGACTGGATATATTCCTTCAGACGCGGTGCAGGCGGGCTCCACGGCACGGAGAAGCGGCGTTCGTTGTGACCCTTCACCTGGCTGCCGAGGCCCAGCACGAATCGCCCGTTCGACGCGGCCTGCAGGTCCCATGACGCCTCCGCCACCACCATCGGGCTGCGTGGAAAGGCTATGGCAACGCCAGTTGCCAACTGGATGCTCTCGGTCGTCGTCGCGGCGACCGCCAGCGGCAGGAACGGCTCATTCGCATTTTCCTGCGTGACAATGCCGTCATAGCCTGCCTGCTCGATCTTCCGGGCGAAGATTCCGGCATTCTTCAGGGGGACCCCCTGCATCGCGAACTGGACTTTCATTCTCTCTCCCCATCAAACGCAGGGGCCGGATGCAGCAACCGGGGGGTTCTGCTCATGGACGCGGCCCTTGCCGCATGTATGATACCGCGCCAATTGGGGAGGAAACAGGAATAGGTGGATCAGAGGTCCATGTGGATCATTCTGCCAATCAAGAACATGGATCAGGCGAAGCAGCGGCTTGCCGGTGAACTCTCACCGGAAGAACGGCGAAGCCTGTTCGAGACCATGCTGACCGACGTGTTCGAAACGCTGGTGCAGTGCAGACGGACCAGCGGCATCCTGATCATCTCGCGGGAGCCGAAGGCCGCCCGGTTTGCCGAGCGCTATGGCGCGGAACTGGTAGAGGAACCGCTGAACGAAGGGCAGTCGATGGCGGTCCAGCGCGGCGTCGATCATGTTCTGGCGAAGGGCGGGCGTGGCATCGTCACGATTCCCGGCGACGCTCCGGCCCTGACGGTGTTCGAGGTGGACGGGCTGATCGCCCTGAACGGCAATTCCGAACCTGCGCTGACGCTCTGCCCATCACATGACCGGCGCGGCACCAACTGCATCGTTGCGACCCCGCCGGACCTGATCCGGTTTCATTTTGGCCATGAGAGCTTTGGCCCCCACCTGCAGGAGGCCGAGAAGATCGGTATCACCCCCAGCATCCGTCCCCTGCCCGGTCTGGGCCTGGACATCGACACGCCGGAGGATGTGCTGAAATTCCTCGAACTGCCGCATACCACGCGGACCCACCGCTTCCTGACCGATAACGGCATAGCCGAGCGGCTGCTGGCGAAACAGGCGCGGGATCTCGGCGCATGAGTGCTGATCTGCCTGATCGCGCGACGGTCGATCTGCTGGCGGAACTGCCGCTGGCCGACCTGATGGCCCGTGCCGCAGCCCGGCGCGATGCGTACCACGGCGACACGGTGACCTATTCGCGCAAGGTCTTCATCCCGCTGACGCATCTCTGCCGCGACGTCTGCCACTACTGCACCTTCGCGGAGCCACCGAAGAAGGGTGAGGCCGCATTCCTGTCGCCGGAGCAGGTACTTGAGATCGCGCGCAAGGGCGCGGCGGCGGGCTGTAACGAGGCGCTGTTCACCCTGGGCGACAAGCCGGAGCTGCGCTACCGCGCGGCAAGGGAGGCGCTGGAGCGGCTGGGACATGCCACCACCCTGGACTATCTGCATGCCATGGCCGAACTGGTCTGGCGGGAAACCGGGCTGCTGCCGCATCTCAACCCCGGCCTGATGGATCTGGATGACCTGAAGCGGCTGCGCCAGGTTTCGGTCTCCATGGGCATCATGCTGGAAGGCACTGCGCCCAGCCTGATGGAACGTGGCAAGCCGCACTTCGGCTCCCCTGACAAGGATCCGGCCCTGCGCATCGCCTGCATGGATGCGGCGGGTGAGGCACAGGTGCCCTTCACCAGCGGCATCCTGATCGGCATCGGCGAGACGCGGGCGGAGCGGCTGGACGCGCTGTTCGCCTTGCGCGACCTGAACGACCGCCACGGCCACCTGCAGGAAGTCATCATCCAGAACTTCCGTGCCAAGCCGGGCACGAAGATGGTGAACGCGCCGGAACCGGACCTGGACGAGCTCTGCTGGACCATTGCCATGGCACGGCTGCTGTTCGCGCCGGAGATGCATGTCCAGGCCCCGCCGAACCTCAGCCCCGGCGTGCTGCCGCGCCTGATCGGTGCCGGGATCGACGACTGGGGCGGCGTTTCCCCCGTCACACCGGATTTCGTGAACCCGGAAGCGCCCTGGCCGCACCTGGAGAAGCTGCGGCTGGAGACGGCGCTGGGCGGCAAGCGGCTGGCACAGCGCCTGCCGGTCTATCCCGAGCACATGGAAGACGCGGACCGCTGGCTCGAACCGGCGTTCCACAAGGCCGTGCTGGACCGCACCGATGGCCAGGGACTGGTGCGCGATGACGCCTGGTCACCGGGGGAGCATGACGCCATCCCCGACCTGCCCGCCATGCGCCCCTCCGGCACGCTGAAACCGGTCATCGACCGCGCGTTGGCCGGTGAACGGCTGGATCCCGAGGAAATCGTGCGCCTGTTCCGCGCCCGCGACGCCGACTTCGTGGCCGTGGTGCAGGCGGCGGACAGCCTGCGTCAGCGGGTCAGCGGTGACCGCGTTTCCTATGTCGTTACCCGCAACATCAACTACACCAATGTCTGCTACTTCAAGTGCCAGTTCTGCGCCTTCTCCAAGGGCAAGCTGTCGGAGAACCTGCGTGGCCGACCCTATGACATCGGCCTCGACGAGATCCGCCGCCGGGTGCGGGAGGCCTGGGACCGGGGCGCGACGGAAGTCTGCATGCAGGGCGGCATCCACCCCGACTATACTGGCCAGACTTATCTCGACATTCTCGACGCGGTGCATGAGGCCGCACCCGAGATGCACGTCCACGCCTTCTCACCGCTGGAAGTTGCCCAGGGCGCAGCAACGCTCGACTTGCCTGTCGCCGACTTCCTGCAACGGCTGAAGGAGCATGGTCTCGGCACCCTGCCCGGCACGGCCGCCGAGATACTGGATGAGGAAGTGCGTGCAACCCTTTGTCCTGACAAGCTGCGTACCGATCAATGGCTCGACGTCATGCGGGATGCCCACGCGACAGGGTTCCGCACCACGGCAACGATCATGTTCGGCCATATCGACCATTACCGGCACTGGGCGCGGCACCTGCTGAGCATCCGTGACCTGCAGGCGGAGACCGGTGGTTTCACCGAATTCGTGCCCCTGCCCTTTGTCCACATGGAGGCACCGATCTACCTGAAGGGGCGCGCCCGCAAGGGGCCGACATTCCGGGAGGCGGTGCTGATGCACGCCGTGCCGCGCCTCGTCTTCAACGGCCTGATCGACAATATCCAGACAAGCTGGGTGAAGATGGGACCGGCGGGCGTCCGGGCCTGCCTCGCCGCCGGAGCAAACGACCTGGGCGGCACACTGATGAACGAGACCATCACCCGCGCCGCCGGTGCCGCACATGGGGAAGAGATGCCGCCGCACATGATGGAGGAGCTCATCCGCCAGTCAGGCCGCACCGTCCGCCAGCGCACCACCACCTACGAAACCGCCCCTGAAAGCCGCACCCAACGCTCCCGCCAGGCCGCACCGCTGGAGGATGTGGTGAACACCCCCGCCACCCGCTACGACCGCGACCAGCGCCCGACAAGGTTGGTGAGGCCGGGACTTGAAGCGGGATTGCGGGAGATCAGCGGTGGGGACTGAGGTACATGGATGAGCCAGGAATTCTCTGAATTCAAGTTCGCTTGGGTGATTTTTCGAGCATGGTCTTGACAACATCGGTCACACTGTCAATAGGCAATCTAGTCTCTTTGAAGCCTACTTTCTCAGCCGTCATCATTTCTGTAAGAAGTCGAAGCTCTTCAATCTTGTCGTGCAACATCCCCGGTTCGTCGCGCCCTCGGGACCAAAGAAGAATTGCATCTGCGCGCGCATCAAATACAACAGCCAATCTTAGTAGGTACCGATATGCCGCGCCTAATGTAGCCAAAAAGAAAATCAATAGCATCGTTGGAGCAGCCTTTCCTATTACTATGGATTGAAATGGTTGTGGTTCCGAAAGGTTCACCGCTTGCTTGAAGCCATCCAAGCAACGACCAACCAGATCCGACGACAGAGAATTGATTCCGGATTGTTTTGAGTCTTCAACATCAGCTCCGGGAGTGTCAGCCGAACTCGGAATTGCCGGTTGATTCCCTAAAGCCTCACCTGAAATTCTTCTAAAATTATTCAAGCAAGTTTGAAGATATTGATTCGACTGCGTGATGCGTGATTCAACAAGTTTCTCAGTTGTGGATAGATTAACACGCGTCGCCTCGCCCACAGCCTCGACTGTATTGATATTTTGATTTTCTATTAATTTACGAATTACAGCATCCCACCGTGCAAATTCAGAATGGCTCATTAGCGTCGGCAAAAAATTATTGAGCTCTGGAAGTGTTTTGAAATCAAGTATTTCTTTTTTCTTGGAAAAATTTGGTGCAATTCTTCCGAAATCTCCAACTAAAAACGGAATACCTTTTGTGTCTATACTTATTTCATTAAATTTAGTTATGTTCGGAAGTGCATCTATTTCTTCATAATTTTTTTCGAATAGGTACCATTTTTGATCGCCTATTTGATTTGCGATGGAACTCTGACGCCCAAAATTGCCCGACCCGAAATAGAGCAGTAAACCATCGTCTCCTCCAGCCAACATGGTCTCGGCATGTCGCCCTGCTGCCACCTTGTTCACAGTCTCATTACCTGTGCGACCGAGCCAATCCTGCTGCGCCCAAGACTCATCGATGCCCTTGCGCAGCAAGAGTGTGCCTTCGTCCCCACCAATCAGTGCATATCCATCTTCATTAACAGAAACGTCAAATAAGTATTCAGAGCCGCTCCTTCCTATCCAGTTTTTTTGTGACCATTTCCCTGTACGATCTCTAACCAGAAAGACTCCTTCATCTCCCAAAGCAAATATTTCTCCATGACCCTTCTTCAAATTGAAGAAAAATAAATCCCTGGGTAATGGTGGTTCCAAATTGACTTTTGACAAAATCTCCGCATTGAATTCGTAAATTCCATATGAAGGAATTGCCAGTATCGAATGCCCATCATCATCGACTATCGCAAAATGTCTCGGTTCGATAAAAGGAAATTCACGTTCGTTTGTCTTCTTAACTTTGTTTCCCGACAATACAGATATATTCTGTGCATTACTAAAAAAAATGGTGAAATTAGCACGACTAATTATTACTATATTACCAAATTTATCTACGTTTATATCAATATTTTCGATATATTCATTTATATCAAGAAATTCATTTCCATAAATTATTTGATGCTTTATGAAAAATTCTTCTGATATTTTAAATGAACGAAGTTTTTTATAGTTATTTTTGTTGTCATACAGGGCGATTTCGCCATCAGTATAGGCAATTGCTGTGTAATTTTCGAATATAGATATACTTCTTATATTTATAGAGTTGTCATTTAAATGTATTTGAAAATCATCGTTTTCAAGAAATAGTGTAAAAATAATTCCTTTTGTGTTTGTGTTTACGAAACCCGTAATATAATCATCTTGATATGAGGCAAATTTCGCATAAACGAAATTTTCTTCTGTCGAACTTTCCGAAATTGAATAACTTATTGTTTCTAGGGTTCGATTATTTTTTCTGAAACGATGGATTTTGTATGAATTTGTGATAATATAAACATCATCATTTTTTGAAAACTGGATATCTTCTACTTTTTCATCTAGGTGAATGTTTAAGTCTGTTGAATCCCATTCATCAGCGTCTATCCACCGAACTTGCAGTGCACCATTCTCGTTCACATAAGCGATATTTCCGTTCGTTGATTTCGTAAAATCAACAACCCTCCTGATATTGTCATTGAAATTCCTGCTCGCTATGTTGGATTTTGGATAATCAAGAGTCGGTGCGATGCTGTTTGATATCTCTTTTTTTATTGATATGAATTGTTCTTCTGTCTTTTGATTCGCCTCTCTTAGTTGATCATCTATCGATGGACCCAAGTAGCCACTAATCTGTTCCATAACATCATTAAACAGGAATGGCAAACTGCCAGCAGTCACCAACAAAAGAGCGAGCAATAGAAAATATGCGACAATTCTTGTCCTCCGAGCGCGTTGACGCAACAGAAACGCCAATTGACCAGACTGATCACTACCTTGTTGCCACTCGATCCAGCGAGCACGCTTCTTCTCAATATCCCTAATCTTGTTGTCGTGCGTTGCAAGAAACGTATCTTCATCGAATTCAAATGTGCTCACTTTCGCTCCTCACCATTCAAAAACCCGATGCATCATGGGCTCATCTGCATGACGCTATTCGCTCAGAGATAAATTGCTTACCGGTAAAAGTCCCTTTTGAAGATATTTACTCTAGCCAATGTAACCTAAAATTGCAAACCTTTGGGTTCAGACCCTAGAGTGCCAATCAGCTGCCATTCCACTCAATTGAATAGCCCGCCCTTGTCGGACTGGGAGACATAGAGGTGCGCCGCGCTGAAGATGACAACCGTGTGGATCACCGGTTTCTGCCCCTCCAACACGAAGGCCCGCAGCACGTCGTGAACACCCCCGCCACCCGCTACGGCCGCGACCTGCGCCCGACAAGGCTGGGCCGCCTGGCGCTGGAGGCGGGACTGGGGGAAATCAGCGGCGGGGACTGACAGGGTTCAAGGCGTGCTCTCGGACGGATCCATTGACTTCGCCCCGGCGCGCCGTTATCCGGAAATGGCTCCGTAGGGGAGTAGCCGCTTCCGTCAGGGAAGGCCCGTGTCAACATGCTTGGCGTCAGCCATGGCACGGGCAGCCGCATCCGGCCTGGCAAGACCTATGGCGTGCAACGGTCGATACCGGGGGAGCCGGCTGGCCGTGCCGCCATTGGCTTGTGCCGGTTCCCCTGGAGAATGACCATGCAGCACCTGGCCGTGATCTTCGCGACCGTCTTCCTGGCGGAACTCGGCGACAAGACCCAGATCGCCACCCTGCTCTTTGCCTCCGACCGGCAGACGAACCCCATGCTGGTCTTCGTTGCGGCCTCCCTCGCCCTGGTGGCATCGACCGCGCTTGCCGTCGCGCTCGGCAGCATGGCGGAGCGCTACCTGACCATGATCCCGCTGAAACCCATTGCCGGGGCCGGGTTCGTGATCATCGGTCTGCTGACCATCTGGGGCCACTACGCAGGCAAGTGAGAAGGCAGACCCGGGGAACTCTCAATGCAGCGCAGGCGTTGGCCCATGCCCCGTCTCGTCGATCATGTGCCCGCGCTGGAACCTGTCCAGCGTGAAGGCGGCGTTCAGGTCGTGGGGTTCGTCGCGGGCGATGGTCCAGGCGAAGCACCATCCCGACGCAGGCGTTGCCTTGAATCCGCCGTAGCACCAGCCGGCATTGACGTAGAGGCCTGGGATCGGTGCCTTCGTGATGATCGGGCTGCCGTCCATGGTCATGTCCATGATGCCGCCCCAGCTGCGCAGCAGCTTCAGCCGCCGGGTGTTGGGGAACAGCGATGCCAGCAGGCCGTGGACATTGTGGACCACCGGCAGGTTGCCGCGCTGGGCGTAGGAATTGTAGCCGTCGATGTCACCGCCATAGACCAGCCCGCCCTTGTCGGATTGGGAGACATAGAGATGCGCCGCGCCGAAAGTGACAACGGTGTGGATCAGGGGTTTCAGCCCCTCCGACACGAAGGCCTGCAACACATGGCTCTCGATGGGCAGGTTGTTCAGGCCCGCCTGCTGCAGCACGACGCTTGAGTTGCCCGCAACCGCGACACCGATCTTGCCCGCCTTGATCTCGCCGCGCGTGGTCTCGACACCGGTGAGGCGCCCTGCCCCGTCGCGGCGGAATCCCAGCACCTCGCAGTTCTCGATGATGTCGACGCCCAGCCGGTCGGCGCCGCGGGCATAGCCCCAGGCCACCGCGTCATGCCGCGCAGTCCCCGCGCGGGGCTGCAACAGGCCGCCACGGATGGGGAAGCGCGCGTCCATCGACATGTCGATGCCGGGGCAGAGCTTGGCCACTTCCTCCCGCCCCAGCAGTTCGGCGTCGATGCCGTTCAGGCGCATGGAGTTGCCGCGCACGGCGTGGGCGTCCATCTGTTCCGGCGTGTGGGCCAGGTTGAGCACGCCGCGCTGGCTGAACATGACATTGTAGTTCAGGTCCCGCGACAGCCCCTCCCACAACTTCATGGAATGTTCGTAGAAGCGGTTGTTCTCCGGCAGCAGGTAGTTGGAGCGGACAATGGTGGTGTTGCGCCCGATATTGCCGGACCCGAGCCAGCCCTTCTCCAGCACCGCGACATTGGTGATGCCGTGCAGCTTCGCCAGGTAATAGGCGGTCGCCAGCCCGTGCCCGCCGCCGCCGACAATGATCACGTCATAGGCCGGTTTCGGCTCCGGCTTGCGCCAGGCCATCTTCCAGCCCCGGTTGCCCGTCAGGCCTTCCTTCAGCAGTCGCAGCGCGGAGTATTCTCCCAGCATCGGGAACCCTCACTGTTCATTCCGTCCAGACTGGAGACTAGCAGTCGTTGGCCATGCCCATTCTGCCGGAAATCGACAGGATCAGCCGGAATCTGTCTCCAGCACGACCTTCGCGTGATCACGCACCGCATAGCAATAGGCGCAGCCGTGCGCACAACTGTCGTAGCGTCCGATATCGCGGCTTTCCGCGCAGGCGCAGCCCGGTCTGTTGCCCTTCTGACGTGCTCCGATCACCGTGCCTGCAATATCGGACAGGCGTGCCACGTCAATGCAGGCTGCGGCGCGCAACGGATCAGTGAGCAGGTGAGGCTGGGAGCAGAGCGTGGGCTTCAGGCCATGGTCCACCGCGATCCGGCCGAGTCCGGCCAGCAGTTCCCGCTTCATGTCGCTCTCCGGGTCTTCAACAACGACCTGCGGGGCCAGACGTTTCAGGTTCCGCGTCGTCTTGGCGTAGAGCGTGGCTGCAGACAGGGTCACCTCGTCCACATGCGGTGCGAGATGCTCCGCCAACTGCATGAAATTCCGGCGATGAAACGCCGGTGGGGTCAGGTCGCTCCAGATCACCGGATCATAGCGCCAGACGACCGCACGCGGCCCGAATGTCCGGGCGAGCCATGCAATTTCCCGCACCGCATGGTCCACGGGCGGCACGCCCCGTTCCAGCACCGCCGGATAGCCGGTCACCGTGTAGGTGACCATGAAGGGGGCGACCTTTCGCGCGGCATCCAGCCCGTCACGAAACGGTCGCGTGTTGCGGGTCCAGAAGACAAAGGCGTCCACATCACCGGGCCGAAGTGAGACACGCCAGGGCTTCCTGCCATAGGGATTGGGCACATCCACATGCCCGGCCCTCAGACGGTCCTGAAACCATTTCCCGTGAAATGCCGGAATGTCGCTGCGGTAGCTGGCGGAGATGATCATGCCTTCCCGTATAGTCCAGGCCGCGCTGCCGGACTATCGTTGCGCACTTGGCAAGCCTATCCTGCCGCACCATCTCGCCAGAAGCCCTTACCCGGAGTATCCCTTGCGCAACAGCACATCCAGTGAACCGACAGGCCCGCTCGAATGGGCCGTGCTGATGCGTCTGATGCCCTATCTCTGGCCTGCAGGGGAGAAGGGACCGAAGCTGCGGATCTTTCTGGCCGCACTTTGCCTTGCCGGATCCATCGCAGCCGGGGCCGGTGTGCCGTTCCTGCTGAAATATGCAGTGGACGCGCTGGATGGCACCTCGCAGACCCTGATGGTGGCCGTCGCATTCGTCATCGCCTATGGCGCGGCGCGGGTGCTGCAGCAGGGGCTGGCACAGGCGCGCGACGCGGTTTTCTCCGCTGTCGGACAGCGCGCCGCACGCAACGTCGGCCGCCGCGTGTTCCAGCGTCTGCACGAACTGTCCTACCGCTTCCATACAGAGCGGCGCACAGGTGCGCTGCACCAGGTCATCGACCGGGGTGCCAAGGCCATCGACTTCCTGTTGCGGATGGCGCTGTTCAATGTGCTGCCGACCATCGGCCAGGCGCTGATCTTCTGCGGCATCCTGGTGATCGAGTACAATGTCTGGTTCGCGGTGGCGACGCTGGCGACGGTGGTCGGGTACATCGGTTTCACCTTCATTGTCACCGAATGGCGTATCGGCATCCGGCGGGAGATGAACAAGCGCGACGAGCAGGCCAATGGCAGCGCCATCGACAGCCTGCTGAACTTCGAGACT
>JARGNO010000019.1:0-8110 GCA_029213165.1 Minwuia sp. | reverse complement strand
TGTGCGCTATTTCGCCAATGAGGACTATGAGGTCGATCGCTTCGATGGCCGCCTGGCGCGTTACGAGAAGGCCGCCGTGCGGTCCCAGGTCAGCCTCGCCTTCCTGAACACCGGCCAGGGTTTCATCGTGGCGCTGGGACTGGTCATCGTCATGGCCATGGCCGCGAACGGTGTCGTCAATGGCAACATGACCATCGGCGACTTCGTTCTGGTGAATGCCTTCCTGATCCAGCTCTACATGCCACTGAACCTGCTCGGCATGGTGTACCGGGAAGTGAAGCAGAGCCTTGCCGACATGGAGAAGATGTTCAGCCTGATCGACCGGGATGTGGAGGTCGAGGATGCACCGGACGCCCCTGCCCTGCGCTTCGACGGCGGCAATCTGCGGTTCGAGGATGTGCAGTTTGGGTATGATGTGCGCCGCGCGGTGCTGGCCGGCATCTCCTTCGATGTGCCCGCGGGCCGGACGGTCGCCGTTGTCGGTTCCTCCGGTGGTGGCAAGTCCACGCTGACGCGGCTGCTGTTCCGCTTCTTCGACGTTGGTGCGGGGCGGATCACCATCGACGGGCAGGACATTCGTACCGTGACGCAGAAGTCTCTGCGCCGCCATCTGGGGGTGGTGCCGCAGGACGTGGTGCTGTTCAACGACACGCTGGAACACAACATCCGTTACGGCGATCTGACCGCCGATGATGCCGCCCTGAACCGGGCCATCGACCAGGCCCAGTTGCGTGACCTGATCGGCAACCTGCCGGACGGGCTGGCAACCATGGTCGGCGAACGCGGCCTGAAGCTGTCGGGCGGTGAGAAGCAGCGCGTCGCCATCGCCCGCATGATGCTGAAGGATCCGGGCATCATGATCTTCGACGAGGCGACCTCGGCCCTCGATACGGCAACGGAGCGCGAGATCCAGCGCGCCCTCAGGGATGTCTCGAAAGGCCGGACCACCCTGATGATCGCCCACCGCCTCTCCACGGTCGTGGAGGCCGACGAGATCATCGTCCTCGACCAGGGCCGCATCGCCGAACGCGGCAGCCATGCCAGCCTGCTTGCCCGGAACGGTCTCTACACCGCCATGTGGCAGCGCCAGCAGGCGGAGCGGGAGGAAGAAGAATTGGACGTGGCCCAGGATCCGGGCGTTGTTCCGGATGCGCTGGCAAGCTGAGCGCTGAGCGCTGAGCGCTCTCCCGGTTTTTGCAGGGCATTGTTGGCGGACCGCGCGATGGAGGCTGAATCCAGTCCGAAGTGGCGGTACAGGTCGGCGACGGTACCCGTCTGGCCGAAGTGTTCGACACCCAGCGGGATCGTCCTGTGACCACCGACAGCACCCAGCCATGACAGCGTCGCGGGATGGCCATCAGTGACGGTCAGGACCGTGCAATGGCCCGGCAGTCCGGAAAACAGCGTCTCCGCATGGCTGCCGGCGCGCCGGTTGCCACGGCTGCGGTCGCGCTGTGCCGCCGTCCAGCCCGCATTCAGCCGGTCGGCGGAAGTCACGGCCAGCACCGCCACATCCCGATGGTGCTGGGCCAGTTTTCCGGCGGCGTCGATGGCCTCGTTCGCTACCGCGCCCTGATAGGCCACCACCAGTTCACAGCCCGGCCCCGGCGGGCGCATCCAGTAGGCACCATCTATGACATTCCGCGCGAAATCCGGATCGGGGCGCCGACCCGGCTGTTCCAGCGGATTGGTGGTCAGACGCAGGTAGACCGAGCCACCGGTCTCGTCGCGCAGCCAGGTCCGTTCGTCCGGGTCACCCTCCCCGTCATTCTGCATGTATTCGAACGCCCAGCGCATGATGATCGCCAGTTCATCGACGAATGCCGGTTCGAATGCCGCCAGCCCGTCCTGCGCCATGCCGATCAGCGGCGAGCCGATGGACTGGTGGGCACCCCCTTCCGGCGCCAGCGTGATACCGGACGGAGTACCGACGATCATGAACCGTGCGTCCTGGTAACAGGCATAGTTCAGGGCATCCAGACCACGGGCGACAAACGGGTCATAGACCGTGCCGACGGGCAGCAGGCGCTTGCCGAACAGCGAATGCGACAGTCCGGCCGCGCCGAGCAGCAGAAACAGGTTCATCTCCGCGATGCCCAGTTCGATGTGCTGGCCCTCCGGCGCGAACTCCCACTTGGCGGTGGAGGGAATGTTCTCCGCAATGAAGGTGTCAGCCTGTTCGGTGCGGGCGAACAGCTTCCGGCGATTGACCCAGGGGCCAAGGCTGGTGGTTCCGGTCACGTCCGGTGACATGGTGACGATACGGTCTGCCAGTTCGCTGTCGCCCCTGGCCAGTTGATCCAGGATCTTGCCGAAGGCGTTCTGGGTCGAGATCTCACCGCGCGCGGCAACATCCATCTCGGGCGAGGCGATCGGGGCATCCGAATATCGACGGCGCCCGCGTGCAAAGAATGGTGCCTGGTCGAGGAAGTCCTGCAGAGCCTTCGGATCACGGACTGTCGCGAACCTCTCCCATTCCTCCCCCACGGCGACACCCATGTGCTGCTGCCAGGCGGCCATCTGTGTCTTGGTCATCAGGCCGCCGTGATTGTCCTTGTGGCCGGCAATGGGCGTGCCCCAGCCCTTTACCGTATAGGCCAGAAAGCAGACCGGACGGGCATGGTCGATGGCATCAAAGGCTTCCGCCATGGTCTGCACGCAGTTGCCGCCAAGGTTCTCCATCAGGGCAGCAAGCTCGGCATCGCTGCGCCGGTTGATCAACGCCGAGACGTCACCCTGATCCCCCAGGGCATCCATCAGCCTTTCCCGCCAGACCGCTCCCCCCATGAATGTCAGCGCGGCATAGAGCTGGTTGGGGCAATCGTCGATCCAGGAGCGCAGCTTCTCCCCGCCCGGTTCCTGGAACGCGGCCCTCTGCAGGTGGCCATACTTGATGCGCACCACATCCCAGCCAAAGGCCTCGAAGATCTTCTCTATCCGCCCGAAAAGTCCCTCCCGGACGATCCCGTCGAGTGACTGGCGATTGTAGTCGATGATCCACCAGGCGTTGCGCAGGTCGTGCTTCCAGCCTTCCTGCAGGCACTCGTAGACATTGCCCTCGTCCAGTTCCGCGTCGCCGACCAGCGCCACCATGCGACCTTGCGGAATGTCCGCACCCCAGGGTTTCGCAGCAATGTAGTCCTGCACCAGCGAGGCAAATGAGGTGATTGCCACCCCCAGCCCGACCGATCCGGTGGAGAAGTCCACGTCATCCACGTCCTTGGTGCGTGACGGATAGGACTGGACGCCACCGTAACCGCGAAAGTTCTCCATCCTTTCCCGCGTCTGCTGTCCCATCAGGTACTGGATCGCGTGAAAGACCGGGGATGCGTGGGGCTTCACCGCCACCCGGTCCCCCGGTCGCAACGCGGAGAAATAGAGCGCGGTCATGATCGACACCATGGACGCCGAAGAAGCCTGATGGCCGCCGATCTTGATCCCGCCTTCCTTCGGACGCAGATGGTTGGCGTTGTGGATCATCCAGTGGGACAGCCAGAGCAGCCTCTGCTCGATGGTCTTCAGGTGGCTGTGCTGTGCGTTCATGGCGCGTGTCCCCGTCCCGTCAGCCTGGCTGATGTCACCAGGTCCCTGTGCAACCCTTCGAGACTATCACCAGCATGGAAGTGATTTCTTGCTAATGCAGCTTGTCCGGCCCTTGAATATGGCTGTATCGACTTCGTGGAGGGCATTTCTGGTGATTTCCACCAATCTTGACGAAACCGACCTGAGAATCCTGCGCGAGCTGGGGCAGGACGGGCGCATGACAGCCGCCGAACTCAGCCAGCGGGTGGGCTTGAGTGCCACACCGGTCATCCGCCGCCTGAGGCAGCTTGAAAGCAGTGGCGTGATAAGGGGCTACGTGGCGCTGATTGACGAGGCTGCGCTGGGCTACACCATGTCCGTCTTCGTTTCGGTCAAGCTGGATCGGCAGGTCGACCATGCGCTTCGCAGTTTCGAAAGCGCCATCTCCCTGTTCCCGGAGGTGGTGGACTGCTGGCTGATGACCGGCAACCGGGACTATCTGCTGCGGATCGCGGTCACCGGCCTGAAGGAATTCGAGGAACTGATGATCGAACGGCTGGTGAAGATCGATGGCGTTGCCTCCATCGAATCCTCGATCCCCATCCGCAGGGTCAAGGCGGGGATCGCGCGCAGTCCGTGAGATACGGATCAGGCCTGAGCCCTGATCCCGCCCTCTGCCTTCGCCCCCGGCTCCAGTTTGAAGACCTCGCCTTCGCGGGCCTTGGCGCGGTGGACGACACGCTGGATTCCCGGAATGGCGAGCAGGCTGGGTTTGACGATTTGTTCCATCGACAACAGCGAATAGGGGCAATTGGAGCAACTGCCGACGAACCGGACACGGAGTTCGCCGATCCCCTCGTCGATCTCAAGCACGTCCAGCCGTCCACCGTCGTTGGCCAGCACCGGCGCGATGACCCGTTCGACGACGCGGTCCACCCGTTCCGCCAGGGTTCCGGCGTAAAGCTGGTCCGGGTCGAACAGGGCTGGCGACGGGGTGTCACGATCCGTGCAGGCACGGATCTCCGCGATGGCCCCGGCATCCTTCGTCGCGTCGATGATGCCGAGTTCGACAAAGGCGTCGGCCAGTTCCGGTGAGATCTTCTGGTGAACCAGATACTTCACGAATCCGGACTTGTTGGCGGGAGAGAACGAGAGCTTCTCCCGATACTCGTCCCAGTTCAGATCGACGGGTCCGGAAATCTCGAAGTTGGCGTCGCCTGTCCGCACGTAATCGACGATCAGTTCGCCCAGCCGGTCGAAGAAGCGGCAATGTTCCTTGCCCGTGGCTGCGCGTTTGCGGTTGATCACCAGACCGCGCAGCTTGGTCAGTTCCCGGTCCTTCGGCAGGACCCCGGTGATGACATCGACGCGGACGGCGCGGTTGCGCTTCCGGTCCACCATCAGCAGGGCGCTGTTGCCGATGGCGCGGGAATGCACCAGCAGGGCGGAACCGATCTCGGCCGGGGAGATGCCCAGGAAATGCGCCGGCACGTCACCGGCGCACGGGATGGCCACACCGCTGACGAAAGCCAGATCGTCGCGGCGGATGGTGGCGTTGGCGCCGAACAGCAGGTCGAGACCGCGCTTGGCGGCGACGAAGAGCTGGATCGCCACGATCTCTTCCTTGAACTCCAGCACCGCGCTCTTGTGCGCTGACAACAGGTCCAGGGTCTGCGCGTTCCCGGCATCATCGACCACCGTCACACCGCCGACGAAGTCGGACAGGATCGGGTGCATGATCGACTGGTAGTCGAGGCGGCGCAGCAGCGGCAGATAGACCAGCAGGAAGCGGTCCCGCTGCTCCGCATCCAGGGATCGCAACAGGTCACCCGCTGCAGCCTTGTAGGTGGCATCAGAGGAATAGCGCTGGAAGAAGGCGGTCAACGCTCCCACGGCCTCGCTCAGTTCGCGCTCCGTCGGGGTCTGCGGGTCGCGCAACTGGTCCGACGGCAGCCAGTGGATGCCGTGGCGGTCGTCGCGCTGTGTCGCCACCCAGTCCTCATCGGTGGGGAAGGTGGCGCGCCAGTCCGCGAAGACGACCGCGATACAGCGGTTCAGCGCCTCGGCATCCGGGGCCGACCACAATGCCAGTTCCAGCGGGCGCAGCGGTGCCAACTGGACAGGTGTGCGCTTGATCAGGCTCTGGTGGGTGAACTGGTCCGCTTCGACATAGTCGGTCAGGCGGTTCACCTCCCCCGGCACGAAGTCGATGAACGCCGTGCCGCGCGCGATCCGGTCGTTCAGTGCCACTTCGGCAATCACGGCCCCATGTCCGGCGACCATGCGCGTCGCCATGCCTTCCTCGAGACCCAGCAGTGCAGCCTCTTCCGGGTGCAGTTCGACATGGTGCTCGTCGGGGTCGAGGCCATAGATCGGCAGCGTCTTGATGCCGGAATTGTAACGCCCCCTGCCCCGAAGCGCCTGGCGACCGGGCCGTCCGCGACCGCTGATCAGCGACAGGGTACCGGGCGGCAGATCAGCCTCCAGCCGTACCATGAATTCATCCGGCGGGCAGACCAGCCGGGCCAGTGACTTTTCCTGCCCGTTCAGGCCGGGGAAGACCGCGCCTTCGCTGTGCGCAACGCTGTAGCGGCCATTGCCGCCCCATTGCACGCCCATGCCGGCATTGGCGCGCAGCATGTCGTGGCTGATCGCCTCCCCGTCCGCATTCTCCAGACGACAGTACATGTCCAGGTCACGGCTGACCTGCACCAGGTGATCGAACACCCGGTCGGGCATGATCTTGTCCTGATTGTCCAGGTAGCGGGCGAAGGTACGGTGCACCACATCCGGGTCGAGGTCGTTCAGTTCCGCCGTGTCGGGATTGCGCAGCCGCTCCGCGATCTTCACCGCCAGCCGGGCGAGGATTTCCTCATCGGCCCAGGCCATTTCCGGCGGTGCGCTCAATTGCTGCTGCAGCTGCAGGGTCCGGTCACCGCGCTGAATGACGCCCGTCCGCTCCACATAGGTCATGGAGGGCAAAAGGACGTCGGCATGTTCCAGCACGCCTTCGCCAAGGAAACTGTCGATGACGATATTGAACGACCGGCCCATGCGACGGGTCCAGTGCCCGACACGCGGCATGTTCTTGGTCATCTGGGTGCCGACGAAGATGAAGCAGTAGATGCGGTCATCTTCTGCCATCTGCGAAACCGGCGTGCCCTTGTGGTCGGGAATGTTCTCGATTGGAATGTCGAGAATGCTGGCCAGCGCCTCCCGGTGGCTCGCCTCCGCCGGGTCATGGTTGAACACCAGCTTGCGGCCGTTGAAGCCCATCATGAGTTCGCTGGTGGCATTCGACTGCCCCGCGATTCGCATGGAGCCCGCGCCCTTGCGCCCGACATTCCCGGTCAGCAGCAGCAGGTTGAGATTGGTGGAGAAACCATAGCTGCCGGTGGACTGGTTGACCCCCATGCTGGAGACGAAGGCGACCTTCGGCCGGTATCCGTTGCCGTCCGGCCTGGCGCAGAGTTCGGCATAGCGGCGGATGGTGGCGGCAAGCCCGGCCACATCCTGCCCCGGCATGGCGATGCGCCGCGCCGCTTCCTCCGGCACGCAGCGGTCTTCCGACACCAGGGCACGGAAGGCGGCGATGCTGTCAGGATCAACGCGCTTGTCCAGGCTGGCCTGATCCTGCCAGCCATTGTCCAGAATCACGCGGGCAACGGAGAGGTTGAACAGCACATCCCCGCCTTGGCGGAACCGGATGTGGATGGTGCGCGGATCATCCTCCTCAAGATCGCTGACCGTGTCGCTGCGGGTCGGATCGATGACGACCTTGATCGCATGCCTGTTGCGTTTGATCTTCTCGTAGGCCTGCGGAAAGGTGACGAAGGGATTGGTGCCGTGCATGACGGCGATGTCACAGCCCTCGATCTCGTCGAACTGGCTCCAGGTGAAGCTCGCCTCATTGCCGAAATTGAGTTGATGCGCGGCGCCCGCGCTGGTCAGGCAATGCTCCGAATTGGCACCGATGGTCGGCAGGCGGAACACCAGCTTGTACAGGCTGGCCATCCAGATCGCCTCGATCGTCTTCTGGCCGTTGCCATAGATCGCCACGGCGTCGGGACCGACCCATTCGCGGGCATGCAGGAACAGCCAGGCGGCGCGGTCGAGCGCTTCGTCCCACGTGACTTCCTTCATCTTACCGTCATGGCCCCGGATCATCGGCACCCGGATCCTGTCATCGTCCAGTCCGCGCCGGACCATGCGCGTCGCACGCTCCGTGTCTCCGCCGGTCATCAGCGAGGTCTTGCCCTTGACGCAAAGCCCAAGCGGCGACATCGGCACCACCCTGTCGACACCCTTGGCATCAGGCTCAACCGTGTAGGGGCAGCCCACACCGCAATAGCTGCAGACACTGGACCGGTTGCGCAGGGCGTCGTGGCGTGCCCTGACCGCCGCGTCCTCCCGCAATGTCGGATTGTCCGCGACCGAGGCAACGAAATCCGCAGCACTCTGGGCCATCAGGTCATCGGTATCGGATGTGGATCGGAAAGTGTCGGCAGCCATTTCAAGTTCCCCAACTTCCCTTACGTAGTTCGGCAGCCAGTATGAGGTTGGTCAGGCATGTTGGTCAATTTTTCAT
>JARGNO010000102.1 GCA_029213165.1 Minwuia sp. | reverse complement strand
AAATTGGCCGCGCCTATCGAGTCAGCCGTCACTTCGCCGTTGTTCGAAAATGTCTCCAGCGGCAGTTCGATCGTCAGCCTGATATGGGTCTGGGTAACGACGGAGGCGCCCTTGAAAAGGATCGACCCGACCAGCAGCACCAGGAACCCCAGTGCAATGGCAATGGCCCCTCGTCCGTACCAGATGAAGCGACGCTCCGCCGCGTACCGTCCACGCAAACCCTTGCGCACGGTTTCCATGGTGTCGCTGCGGCTCATGCGTCCACGACTTTCGGGTTGTCCGCTCATGGCTGTCTCAGTCATATTTTTCCCGATACTTTCGCACAATTCTGAGCGCCAGGACATTCAGCGCCAGCGTGACAACGAAAAGCAGAAGTCCCAGTGCGAACGCGGAAAGCGTTTTCGCGCTGTCGAATTCCTGATCGCCGGTCAGCAAGGTGACGATCTGAACAGTCACAGTGGTCACGGCTTCGAATGGGTTCACGGTCAGGTTGGCGGTCAGACCGGCGGCCATGACGACAATCATGGTTTCACCAATGGCGCGCGATGCGGCCAGCAGCAGCGCACCGACAATGCCCGGCAGCGCGGCAGGCACGATCACCTGGCGTATGGTTTCAGCCCGTGTGGCGCCCAGACCGTAGGAGCCTTCGCGCAACGACCGGGGCACTGCCGTGATCACGTCATCCGAAAGGGATGAAACGAAGGGAATGATCATCACCCCCATGACCAGACCGGCCGCCAGCGCACTTTCCGAGTCGATACCGATGCCCAGTGCCGAACCGGAGTCACGCAGCAACGGTGCAACCAGCAGCGCCGCGAAGAAGCCGTAGACCACAGTCGGAACACCAGCGAGAATCTCCAGCATCGGCTTGATGATGCTGCGGGCGCGCGGCGACGAGAATTCAGCCATGTAGATGGCCGAGAAAAGACCGACCGGCGCGGCAATGCACAACGCGATCGTGCTGATCAGCAGGGTGCCCATGAAGATCGGAATCGCGCCGAAGGATCCCGAGCCACCGACCTGATCCGCCCGCAGTGCGGTCTGCGGGCTCCAATGCACGCCGAACAGGAATTCGTAGAACGGTACCCGCCGGAAGAACTCGATGCTTTCGTACAGCAGCGACATGACGATACCGACCGTCGTGATCACCGCGATGGTGGACGACATGATCAGCAACACCATGACGAAGCGCTCCACCCGGTTGCGGGCACGCATTTCAGGCACAATCTGCTTCCGGCTGATCAACAGCCCCAGCACCACAAGCGCGACGATCAGCACGGTCAGCAGGATGTTCGAAGTGGTCTGCCAGTCGACGAGCGATGCCGCTGCCTCGATCACCACAGGATCACTTGCATCGCGTACCGCGTTGCCGACGGACATGTTGCGGATGTCATTGACCAGGGCATTGAGAAACAGGTCTTCAAGGACCAGCTTTTCCTGCGGCAAGCTGGCGACAATCATGCCGTCGATGACCAGTGGCTGGAAGATGGACCAGACGAGCAGCACGATCAGCGCCGGAACGACCGCCCAGAGTGCGCTGTAGCTGCCGTAGTGTCCCGGCAGGGAATGCATGCGCTGGCCACCGGCAATGATGGCCCGCGCCTGACCCTGGCCAAGTTTCCAGGAAAAGAGCCAGGTCGCGGCGAGCGCCGCCAACGCAATCCAGTAGATCATCATGAACGTCCAAACTGATTGACGGGGCGACCTTCCCGGCCACCTGACATGCCGAACATCATACCAACCCAGATGACGCTGGTATGAAATGCGGCAGATCGTGTCGGATTTGCAGATGCGGTAGAGCACGATTGGGACCGGCACCCTGAAGGCGCCGGTCCCGAAAGATCGTGACTTACATGGACAGCTTGGCGTTGCCCTTCGCCGACGCACTCCACTGGGCGCGCTCGGCATCGGACATCGGGATCAGACCCTTGTCCGTCAGATAGCCGTCGTTGCCCCAGGCGGCTTCGCTGGTGAACTCGGCAACATACTCCTCGATACCGGGAACCACACCGATGTGCGCCTGCTTCACGTAGAAGAACAGGGCCCGGCTGACCGGATACGAACCATCCGCGATCAGCTCGAACTCCGGCGCGACACCACCAACCATGGCACCCTTCACCTTGTCGGCGTTCTGGTCGAGGAACGAGAAGCCGAAGATCGCCAGCGCATCCGGGTTGGATGTCAGCTTCTGAACCATCAGGTTGTCGTTCTCGCCTGCATCGACATAGCCACCATCTTCACGAACCGTGTGGCAACCGGCCTTGTAGGCGTTCTTGTCCTTCTTGCTGAGCGCCTTGACCCAAGCGAAGGTGTCACAACCACCTTCCATGGCCAGCTCGACGAAGGCATCACGCGTCCCGGAGGTCGGCGGGGGTCCAAGAACCTCGATCTTGACGGCAGGCAACGACGCGTTGACGTCCTTCCAGGTCTTGTTCGGGTTCGGGATCCACTTGCCATCTTCCGTCGGCACATCCTTGGCCAGCGCCAGATAGAGGTCGCGCAAGCTCAGGTTGTAGGCCAGGGCCTCGATGGCGTTGGCAATGACGATACCATCATAGCCGACCTTGACCTCGGTGATGTCGGCGACACCGTTCTTGGCGCACAGCTCGACCTCGGAAGACTTGATGCGGCGCGAGGCATTGGTGATGTCGGGGTGACCCGTGCCGACGCCGGAACAGAACAGCTTCATGCCACCGCCGGAACCGGTCGATTCGACAACCGGCGTTCCGAACCCGGTCTTCTGACCAAATGCTTCAGCCACCGCCGTGGAGAAGGGAAATACCGTCGATGAACCGACGATCTGGATCTGGTCCCGCGCTTGGGCGGCACCGGCAAAAACCATCGCGACGCTGGCCGCGAGTACAACTTTCTTGATCACTTGAACCTCCTGGAGATCGGAAAGTAAGGAGGCTTCTACGCATCATATGTTGCACAATTGTGACGCAATATTTTATAAATATTTTCATACTACTAGACTATTTTCCTGATTTCCTGGATCAGCAAATATCAAGCGTTGTCGAGCATCGATTCCGACTCGGCGACAGACCGGGGCTCGCTGAGGGGGAACCTGACCGAAAAACATGATCCCTCGCCTTGTTGGGAGCGTATGGACAACTCCCCCCGATGCCGCGAAACGATGTGTTTCACGATGGCCAGTCCCAGCCCCGTGCCCCCTGCCGCACGGCTGCGGGCCCGGTCGGTGCGGTAGAACCGCTCCGTCAGTCGCGGAATCTGTTCCCGCGCAATGCCCGGACCCTGATCGCGCACGTCAACGGTCACATGCCCATCATCGACAATCGCGGAGACACGCACCGGAGTGCCCCTGTCCCCATACTTGATGCCGTTATCGATCAGGTTCTGAAACAGGCGCACCAGTTCATCCCGATCACCGGCAACCGGCAGATCAGGGGCGAATGCCCTCTCCAGCCGCATCTCCCGCGCCTGGGCAAGCAGGTCCAGACTTTCACAAACCTCATCGAGCAGCCTTGCGAGGTTGATCGTGTCACGCGGCGGTTGATGCTCGTTCATCTCGATCCGGCTGAGGGCCAGCAGATCGTCGACCAGGCGCGCCATGCGGTCGGACTGCTCCCGCAGGATATCGAGGAACCGGGTCTGGGCATCGGGGTCGTTGCGCGCCGGTCCCTGCAGCGTATCGACAATGCTCATCACGGCAGCCAGCGGCGTGCGCAGTTCATGACTGACATCGGCGACGAAGCCCGAACGCATCTCCTGCACCTGACGGCTGTCAGTCACGTCATCGACAGCGGCGACAAACCCCTGCCCCCCTGCGAACCGGGCTGGCAGTGCATCGATCGTCACCCTGAACCGTCGGCGGACCGGCGCAAACACCGGAAATTCCGCCGTACGCGAAACCCGGTCACTCACCGACTGGTCCACGGCCTGCAGCACGTCCGGATGGCGCAAGGCTGCGGCCACATCCCGCCCCTCCAGTCCCGATCCGAACAGCGACTTCGCCGCCAGGTTCATGAACTCCAGCCGTCGGCGCACATCGAATGTCAGGACGGGTCGCTCGATCCCGTCCAGGATGGCACGAAGTGCAGCAGCGTCGGCCTGACTGCGTGCCCGGGCCTCCGCCAGGTCGCTGCCCAGCCGCTCGACAGCCGCAGCGTAGTCGCGGGTATTGGCAGGCCGTCGCCGCCGGGCTTTCAGGGTATCATTCTCCCGCAGCAGGTAATGCAGCATCGCCAGCATCACCAGGTTCAGGAGTACCCAGCAGACCAGCGCGGTCAGTGGCCGAATGGCAGCATTCACGCTCAGGCCACCGAACATCGCGGCACTGGGCAAGGCCAGGATCAGCTCGAACCGCAGCAGGCGCATCCAGTGCCCGTTCCAGATAGTAGACGTATCCTCGCTCATGTCGTGATTCTGTCCCCTGTTGATGCAGCCTTGCGTCCGCAATGGATGAAAGAAGCACCAAATCGCGCAAGAATGATGACACACTGCGGCCTGAATCGCGCGAGGGGAGAATTACCGTTGCAACAACTGCTGATCGAAAGGGATGGGCCGGTAGCCCTGGTCCGCTTCAACAATCCACCGCAGGGCTTCATGAACAGCGGCACGCTGGAGGATCTGGAGGCGGCAACACTGGAGTTCGACAGCGACGAGTCGGTCCGGGCCGTGGTCTATACCGGCAGTCAGCCCGATGTGTTCATCAAGCACTATGACACCAACGAACTGGCTGGCATGGCGCGCCACATGCGGAAGCGCGGGATGAAGTTCTCGCCGGGGCGGATGCTGCCGGAACGCAACATCGACATCATCTTCAATCGCATCGGCGCAAGCACGAAGCCGCATATCGCCGCGATCAACGGGGCCTGCATGGGCGGCGGGCTGGAGTTCGCGCTGGCCTGCGACCTGCGCTATGCGAAGGCAGGCAGTTACCGCATGGGACAGATCGAGATCGCGCTGGGCATCCTTCCCGGTGCCGGCGGCGTGGCCCGCACGGCGAAGATGATCGGTGCAGCGAAGGCAATGGAACTCTGCCTGCTGGGTGACGCCTTCAGCCCGGCGCAGGCGGCAGACCTGGGCCTGGTCAATGAACTGGTGGAGGGCGATGTTGTCGCCCGGGCGATGGAGGTCGCACACAGGATCGCCGGTTACCCGCCCCTGCCGGTGGCGCACATCAAGCGCATCGCCCGTGCCGCCGCTGATCCCGCGGACCCGGAGGCGCTGGCCCTGGAACGCACCCTGTTCATGGATCTGATGGTACAGGATGAGGCCGTGGAGAGACTGGACGCCTACAACGCGGGAAAGCTGACTTTCGGCGACCGGCCGGTCCGATGATCCATCGGCCCCAGGACAATCGCGCTGCGGCGTCCGCCGCCGGCACGCTCTATGACCGCCACCCGATCAATGCGGACCAGATCCTGCTGACACTGCAGCAGGACGGCAAGGACCTGAGCACTCTGTCACCCTCTGATCTGCGACCCCACGATCAGGACCACTATGGCGGTGAAGCGGCGGTCTTCCAACTGGCAGCCGCAGCCGGTCTGCGGGATGGTGACCGGATCATCGACATCTGTGCCGGTGTCGGCGGTCCGTCCCGATTGCTGGCCGAGAAATTCGCGCGCGCCCGTTTTCTTGCCTTCGACCTGAATGGCGGACGCTGCCGCGGGGCGCGCAGGCTGAATGCCCTGGTCGGCTTGGACAGCCGGATCGACGTGGTTCAGGGCGACGCCCAGCGCATGCCCTTCGCAGAGGGCAGCCTCGACATCGCCCTGAGTCAGGAAGCCTTCCTCCATATTCCCGACAAGCAGGCTGTGCTGAACGAGGCTGCACGCATCCTGCGCCACGGAGGACGCCTTGGCTTCACCGATCTGGTTGCTGGTGCGGAGCTTGATGAGAGGGATCGTGCCGCGCTGGAGACCGGCATGGAAATGCGCACACTCCAGTCCGTGCCTGACTACATGAACAAGTTCCGCGCGGCTGGCCTGTCGCTGGTCAGCCACGATGACCTCAGCGCGCAGTGGATCGACATATTGACCGAACGGCTGGAATGGTACCGCGCCATGAATACCGGCACGAAGCAGACCCTGGGCGAAGGGGTCCACGAACGCTACATGGATGCCTATGAGGTATTTGTCGGGCTGGTGCAGGCCGGGCGGCTGGGCGGCGGCCGTTTCGTGCTGCGGAAGGACTGATCAACCTGCACCGGGCGTGCGCCGGAGCACCATCTGAACCGTATCCCAGGTGCAGCAAAGCTCACCACGCTGGTTCTCGACATGGCATTCGATGCTGACCAGACCCAGTTCCGGCCGGCTGCGGCTTTCGCGTTTCGACAGTACCGTTACCCGCGCGTAGATCGTGTCGCCCGGACGCGTCGGGTTGGGCCAGCGCAGGTTGTCGAGGCCCGACGACCCCATAGAAGCCCGCCCGAAAAAGCCGCTCTGCACCAGCATCCGGAAGGATGCCGCCCCGACCTGCCAGCCGCTGGCGATCAGGCCACCGTGGATCGACTGGCTGGCGAACTCGACGTCCGTGTGGAAGGCCTGAGGGTCATAGCGGAAGGCGAAATCGATGATGTCGCTCTCCGTCAGGGTCACGCCTGGCGCGTGAACCACCTCACACACCTCGTAGTCCTCGACGTACCGCGCGCGAA
>JARGNO010000101.1 GCA_029213165.1 Minwuia sp. | reverse complement strand
TGGGTACCCGGGTCGAGCCCGGGCACGGCGTGGTGGGAGGTGGGTTGGTCTGGTGCGCCCTCTCCACCTTCTCTCCGACGCCCTCGGGCTTGACCCGAGGGCCCAGCCTGAGGCGTCTGCGCGGCACCCTGGGTACCCGGGTCAAGCCCGGGCACGGCGTGGTGGGAGGTGGGTTGGTCTGGTGTGCCCTCTCCACCTTCTCTCCGACGCCCTCGGGCTTGACCCGAGGGCCCAGCTTGAGGCGTCCGCTCGGCACCCTGGGTACCCGGGTCAAGCCCGGGCACGGCGTGGTGGATGGTGGGATGATCGGACCATGAAGCTCGTCCTTGTCGCTGCCATCGCCCTGGTCCGTGACAGCCGTGTGCTGCTCGCCGAACGGCCCGAGGGCAAGAACCTGGCCGGGCTGTGGGAATTTCCCGGCGGCAAGGTGGAGGCCGGAGAGACACCGGAATCCTGCCTGATCCGCGAATGCGCGGAGGAACTGGGCATCACCCTGCGCGCAACGGACCTGCAGCCGCTCACCTTCGCCAGCCACACCTATGACGGCTTCCACCTTCTGATGCCGCTCTATGCCTGCCGTGACTGGCAAGGCGAACCGCAGGGGCTTGAGGGCCAGCGTCTTGCCTGGGCCACGGCGGCGGAGCTTGAAACCTACCCCATGCCCCCCGCCGACGATCCGCTGCTGCCCGCCGTCCGAACCCTGCTGTGACAAGGGCCGTCACTTGCGGCACCATGGGGGCATGAACACCCATGTCGGCACGGTTTCCGGGCGGTATTATTCGAAGCAGGATGACGGGCGCATCCGCTGCGAGGTCTGTCCGCGCTATTGCCGTCTGAATGACGGGCAGCGGGGCCTGTGTTTCGTCAGGGCGCGGCAGGGCGACGAGATCGTTCTCACGTCCTACGGCCGCTCCTCCGGGTTCTGCATTGACCCCATCGAGAAGAAGCCGCTGAACCATTTTCACCCCGGCACACCTGTGCTGTCCTTCGGTACGGCGGGTTGCAACCTGACTTGCCACTTCTGCCAGAACCACGACATGTCGAAGAGCCGCCAGATGGACACGCTGGCCGATGCCGCGCCACCTTCCGCGCTGGCGGAGACGGCGGTGCGGCTGGGGTGTACTTCAGTGGCCTATACCTACAATGACCCGGTGATCTTTCTGGAGTACGCGGTCGATACGGCCATCGCCTGCCATGAGGTCGGCGTGAAGAATGTCGCCGTCACCGCAGGCTACATCTGTGCCGAACCGCGCGCCGAGTTCTATGCCCAAATGGATGCGGCGAATGTCGATCTGAAGGCGTTCAGCGAGGACTTCTACCGCCGTGTCACGGGCTCCCAGCTCGGTCCGGTGAAGGAAACCCTGGAGTACCTGGTGCATGAAACCGATGTCTGGGTGGAGATCACCAACCTGCTGATCCCCGGCGAGAACGACTCGGATGCGGAGCTGGAGGCCATGACCGCCTGGGTGGTGGAACGGCTGGGACCGGACGTGCCGATGCATTTCACGGCCTTCCATCCCGATTTCCGGATGCTGGACAAGGAACGCACACCCGCGGAGACCCTGTTCCGGGCGCGGAACATCGCGCTCAGGGCCGGGGTGCGCCATGCCTATGTCGGCAATATCCATCACAAGCAGGCCCAGTCCACGTGGTGCGCGGGCTGTGGCGGGTTGCTGGTCGGGCGCGACTGGCACCAGCTTTCCGACTGGCACCTGGATGACCATGGCGGCTGCGTCTGGTGCGGCACGCCGCTGCCAGGCCGGTTCAGCGGCCCGCCGGGCGACTGGGGCCGACGGAGGGAGCGGGTGCAGATCGCGCCGGTGGCCGGGCCACCGCAGCCCTCACGCTGAAGCCTGCTCCAGCTTCCATGCGATCTGCGGCAGCCGGTCGGTACCCCAGAACAGTTCGCCATCCACGATGAAGCTCGGACTGCCGAAGACGCCCGCCGCGACGGAGCGGTTGCAGGCATCCTTCAGCATCTCCTTCACTTCAGGATCATCGGGCGCGGCACTGGCGTCGTCCGGGTCGAAGCCATGGCGCGCGGCGATGGCGACCGCATTGCCCTTCTGTGAAACATCAATCCCCTCCGACCAATGCGCGCGCAGCATGTCCCGCGCGGCATCCGTTGCCCGCGACCGATCCTGTGCCAGCATCCAGCAGAAAAGGCGGGCGGGCGCGAAGGGGGAGGTGACGAAATCCGGGACTGCCGGGCGGTAGTCGAGCCCGTGAAACGCATAGATGCGTGGCACATCCATGCGGATGTAGTCACCCTTCAGCGGTGTCTCCATCAGTGGCGGCAATCCCATGGTCTTCATGACGGAGACGCCCAGCAGCATGGGGTGCCATTCGACCGTGCGGCCATGCTGTGCCGCCAGAGCCTCGATCCCCACGGCACCGGGCCAGGCGTAGGGGGAGATGAAGTCGAAGTGAAACGCGATGGGCTCAGCCACGGGACTTGCCCCCCGCACGGTTCAGGCGCAGATGCGCCAGCAGGTGACGCGCCGTTTCCTCCGGCACTTCCTCGGCCACGAAATGACCGACACCCTTCAGCGCCTCGAAGGTGCAGGAGGCACTGACGTGGTCCTGGGTCGTGATGGCGGCACGTTCGCCGACACTCATGTCCTCCCGACCCCAGATGTAGAGCGTTGGCACGGTGATGCCGGGAAAGTCGTCCCGGGCCAGCGTCGATTCACCGGAAAACGC
The DNA here is from genome assembly GCA_029213165.1 of Minwuia sp. Classification (GTDB taxonomy): domain Bacteria; phylum Pseudomonadota; class Alphaproteobacteria; order Minwuiales; family Minwuiaceae; genus Minwuia. The sequence continues at coordinate 4,020 of JARGNO010000101.1, read as the reverse complement.
CGCCCGATACCAGTTGAGCGCGGCGTCCAGCGCATCCCGGTTGCCCAGAACGGAGAGATGGCGCGACGCCAGTTCGTCAGACATGCGTCGCTTCGCAGGCGGCGCATTGGCGTCGTCGGCACCGAACAGCCCCGATGCGTTTTCGAAGCAGAGCGTGTTGCGCAGCGCCTGCGCATCATCCTGCAACAACCGGTCGGCCATCCCGGGGTCCTGAAACGCCTTGTGGTGCCGTGACCGGTTGGCCTGCGCCGGGTCATTGCGAAAGGCGGCGGCGAAGGCTGCCGGATGCGGACGGGACAATACGGTCAGGCTCAGCAACCGGTCAGGATGCGCGGCGGCGGTTGCCCAGGCGATCTGTCCGCCCCAGTCGTGCCCCACAAGGTGAAACCTGCCAAGCCCAAGCGAATCGGCCATTGCCACGACATCGGCCACGATCTCGTGTACCTGATAGGCCGGAATGCCTTCGGGCCTTGCGCCGGTGGAATAGCCGCGCTGATCGGGTGCAATGCCGCGATAGCCAGCCCCGGCCACGGCCTCCAGCAACTCCGTCCAGCTGTGGCGGGAGTTCGGGAACCCATGCAGGAAGATCACCGCCTCGGCAGATGTTTCATCGCCAGAAATATCGGCGGTGAAACGCAATCCCCGCGCCTCGATCTCCGTCGTCTTGACCGTCATTCCTTGCCTCCCCCGGCAGAGATGACCCGGCAATCCCTGCACGGGTCGATCATTCGGATTTTCAACTGGTTGATTTCAATGAACTAATTTCTGGCATCACCGATGCAAGGACAAGCATGAAACACGATGGAGGAATATCATGGCAACGAGCATGGCAATCGAGAAGCATCAGGTCGAGTGGGCAGCCCATCACCTCAGCCTGGCGCTGGGTGGCATCGCGGCGGACATCGCCGGTTCCTGGGCCGATCACCTTGGCCGTCTGGGCAAGCCGGAACTTTCCCAGACCTGGCGTCAGGTCGAACAGCGTCTGGAAACTGCTCCTGCCGAATAGGCCGTCTTCGGGAGACGTGCTGCGGTCTTGCTCAGGTACGGCGCAGCACGTGAACCCGTGCGGGCAGGCGCTCTGCCTCCGGTGCGCCGGGCAGGCCGACATAGCGTTGGCTTTGGTCGTGCAGTGAGATGATCCCGTCCGCCACCAGACCGGCCACGGCCGCGCCATAGCTGTCGGTCCATGCCTGTTCGGTGATGGTCAGGATCATGTGGCCCCCCGGTTTCAGGACACGCGCCAGCTCGTGCAGGCAGGTCGCCGGCGCATGGCCGGGTGTCATGACGCCGGAACTGACGATGGCACCATATGCCCCGGTGCCGAAGTCCAGCGTCTCGCCCAGCATCTGCTGTTTCAGGTCGCGGTAGCAGCCCTTGCTGCCTGCCACCTGCAGCATGCCTTCCGACAGGTCGATTCCGTCGATGGCCGCATAGCCCAGCACGGCCAGGGTCTCCCCCAGCACACCCGTGCCACATCCCGCATCCAGGATCTCGGTCCGGTGCGATGGCGCATGTCGACCCACCATTCCTGCAATGATCGAGGGATGGCGGTAGCCCCAGCCGCTCATGTCCGCGTCATAGTCCCTTGCCCAGCCGTCATAGCTGTGGCTCAGGGCGGATGCATTGCCGTCTGCGGCGTAGACATACTTCAGATGGGCTTCACTATCTGACACGGATCGTGCTCCCTTGGCTGTGGAGTGCTATCTGCATTGTCGCCTCGCGTCAGGGGGGACCGCAACCCGGGGGTAAGCAGCCATCAGGATCGATACGCCATGGCAGGATGATCCGGCCTTCCGCAGGGTCGCAGCGGCAATCCTGACCGCGGGTGGCGAGGTGCGCGTCGTTGGCGGCGCCGTTCGCGACAGCTTGCTGCAGCGCCCGGTCCGGGACACGGATCTGGCAACCACGCTGGTGCCTGCGGATGTGGTTGCTGCCGCCCATGCGGCGGGCCTCAAATCCATTCCCACCGGTATCGAGCATGGCACGGTCACGGTCATTGCCGACGGTACGCCCTTCGAGATCACCACCCTGCGCGCGGATGTCGAAACCGATGGACGCCGTGCTGTGGTCCGTTTCACGACCGACTGGGCCATGGATGCCAGGCGGCGCGACTTCACGATCAATGCACTGTACCTGGAACCGGATGGGGAACTGCACGATCCGCTGGGGCAGGGGCGCGATGATCTGAAGGCACAGACCATCCGTTTCATTGGTTCGGCGTCCGAGCGAATCCGCGAAGACTACTTGCGGATACTCCGCTTCTTCCGGTTTCACGCGATGCTGGGCTGGCCGGTGCGTGACCGTGCAGGCCGGCAGGCCTGCGCCGATCATCTGGACGGACTGCAGCGTCTGTCGGTGGAGCGGATCTGGCAGGAAATGGCGAGGCTGCTGGCCGCCCCCGATCCTTCGCCGATGCTGGTCGAGATGGCGGACACAGGCATTCTGGCGGCGATCGCGAGCGAACTCGACCCGGGCGTGCCCTTGCCCGCAGCGCAGGATGCGATCCTGCGGCTGGCGGCGATGATTGATGGCGGGGAGGCGGCCAGTGCGATTTCCAGACGCTGGAAACTGTCAAAGGCGGACGCACGACGACTGGTGCTGGCGGTTGAGGGGCCGGGCGATGCGCTGGTGAATCCCCGGTCGGCCCGTGCAGCGCTCTACCGCGACGGCCGGCAAGCCATGCTGGACCGCAGCACGCTCGCCATGACGCGTGGTGATCCGGTTGACGCGGCAGTGCAGGTGCTGGTCACGGACTGGCCCATCCCGGTCTTTCCGCTGAAAGGCCGCGACCTGATGACAGCCAATGTCAGGCCGGGACCGGAGATGGGGGAACTGCTGCACCGGCTGGAGGCGCGCTGGATCGCGGATGACTTCAGGGCTGACCGGGCGCAATGCCTCGGGTGGCTTGCAGCCGAGGCCGGTGATCGGGCAGGCCAAGGATCCACCCCTCCGACCCGGTGACCTTCGCGTAGTCATCGCCGGTCAGCCAGTCGGGTGCGGCAAGCCTTGACGCGAGTGTACCGTCGTCCTGCCACCCGATGATCCCGTCCCGCGTCACGGCGACCTGAGCCTGATCCCGTATCGGCCAGGGGGAATCAGATATGTCGAACAGGCTCGGCCAGCATTCCACATGCACCAGCCCGTCCAGCCGTGCCGACCAACCGGTCTCGAAGGGCCACCAGCGCGCAGTAACATGGTCGGCCAGCCGCGCGTTCAGTCGCTGGATCGCCGCCAGCCCCATGAGCGCCTGGGAGCCGACCGAGCCGGTGGTAAAGAGCTTCCAGACACTCTGGATCGCAGGGAATCCGAGTTGACGTGTGTGACGTTCGACGATGCGCCATTCGGGAAAGGGAAAGCGTGAGAAGTCGGGCTTTCTCTCCGGTACCCTCGCCGCCGCAACCTGTGAGGGTCTGGCCCAGAAGGGACCGGCATCGGATCCCAGCGAACGGTTGAGACCGTCGGCGACAGAGAAACGGTTGTTCTGGTCATTCGGCCCATCCTGGATCAGGCCGGACAACCGGGTGGCGATGCTGCGCCCACCACCAAGTCCGCTCGCCGCCGGATAACCGAACGGGAAGTCCCAGGCGATCAGGGCATTGCCGTCAGTCCGCCGGATCAAGGCTTCCAGAAGATCCAGGCAGTCATTTCGGGTGCGGCAATAGACTGGCGGGGGGCACTCTTCGGCGGTGCCCCAGGCCAGCCAGACCCTGTCCTTCGTCGGTCGCACCGGACCTGGACTGGCAGCCGCTGACCAATCCACGACGGCAATCAGGTCAAAGCGGGTTGGTGCTCCGTTCATGGTCCGGAGGTCAGGACCGCGCGGCGCGGCGTTGCAGGCCTTCGCTGTAGATGCTCAATACCTTCTGGTCCGATTTCCAGTCAGGTATATTCATGATTTCAGGTATTTGAGGGGCGTTCTTCACAATGTTCTGAATTTCGAGATCCAGCCGTGCAATCTCTTTCGGATGCTGCATCGGGTCCTGACAGGCTTTGCCCAGGCCACTGATGACCGTCCGAAGC
>JARGNO010000018.1:57924-66493 GCA_029213165.1 Minwuia sp. | reverse complement strand
AGGCCCTGCTCGGCGCAGCCTCCGTGCCTGCCGGAAAGCTGCGTGACGTGCCGGAGATCATGGCGCATCCGCATGTGCAGGAACGCGGCCTGCTGCACACCATTCCCGACGTGCCGGGCATCGGCCGACCCATCGAGGTGATGGGGCCGGGGTTCCGCATGGCCGATCCGGAAGCCATGATCCAGAACCCCGGTCCGCCGCCGCGCAAGGGGGCCGACACCCGGCATTACCTGCGCGAAGTCGGTCTGAGCGATGCTGACATCGATGGTCTGGTGGCGGACGGGGTGACACTCGTCATCGACTGATCCGTCGGCAGGCATGAGACTTTGTTAACCCTGTTGCTGCAGGTTGGTTGCCGTCTCAATTCCGGATGGCGGTGGCGTGAAACATCAATCGGCGAAAGTGGTGTCGAAGAACCTGCAACGGGCAAATGGCCTGATGGCGCGGGGACGACCCGATCAGGCACTGCAGGTCTTTGAACAGGCGCGACGCGCGGCACCTGGCGTTTTCGAAGTCCATTTCGGTCTCGCCCGTGCCCGGCAGGCGCTGGGTGACGCGTCAGGCGCCGTCGATGCCTTTGGCACGGCGCTGGACCATGCACCGCAGGGAGATCCGCGCGCGCTGCTGGCGCTGGGTCAGCTTGCCCGTGACCTGAAGGCGGCGGAGCAGGCGGTCGGGTTCTTTCGTGCCGCTGCGCTGGCGACACCGGGCAGTGCCGACGCCCAGACGGGCCTGGCCCATGCCCTGCGCGATCTCGGACGGCAGGAGGATGCGGTCGAACTGCTGCAGTCGGCCCTGAGACTTTCGCCTGAGCAGAGCGCCTTGTGGACCGCGCTGGGTGCCGTGATGGCGGACCTGGAGGATCACGGCAACGCTGAAACATTCCTTCGGGAGGGGCTGCGGCTGGACCCGAAGAACGGGGCAGCAGCGGGCAATCTGGCGGAGGTCCTGTTCGCCATGGGCAGGGCTGATGACGCGGCTGAAACATACGAACTGGCCATGCGATTGCGCCCTGATGACGCGGCGCTGCGGTTCAACCATGCGCTGTTCGCCCTGGGCACCGGCGACCTGCAGACCGGCTGGCGCAACTATGAGGCCCGGCTGGACCGGTCCTTTCCGGGCCATGTACGGCGTGATCTGAAGCTGAAACGCTGGGACGGTCGACAGATGCCTTCAGGCCGCCTGCTGGTTCTGGCGGAGCAGGGCGTTGGCGACGAACTGCATTTCCTGCACTGCGTCCGGGACGCTGCAGCCCAGGTGAAGGAACTCTGGTGGGAGTGTGATCCGCGGCTGCTTGACCTTTGCGCGCGGTCGTTTCCTGACGTGACCTTCGTACCCTGGCAGGCTTCGGAACGTCCGGGATTCCATCGCGGATACGAATGGCTTTCGGATGCGCCGCGCTTTGATGCGGTTATCGAGGCGGGCAGCCTTCAGACACTATTTCGCCGGGACCTTGGTGCCTTCCCCGCAGACCCGGCGAAACTCATGCCGCAGTGCGTGCAGCGGCCGGCAGATGACCGGCTGCGGGTCGGCATCAGTTGGACCAGTATCCATCGCAACCGTCTGCGCGACCGCGGCTATGTTCCGCTGGAGCACTGGGCACCGATCTTCGCGGTGCCGGGCGTGGAATGGGTCAACCTGCAGTATGGCGAAGTGGCGGACGAGATTTCGGCGGCGGAACGGCAGTTCGGCATGAAGCTCAGTCAGGTCGAGGGGCTGGACCTGAAAGACGATTTCGATGGGACGGCGGCGCTGATTGCAAGTTGTGATGTCGTCATCGCACCAACCAATACCGTGCGGCAGCTCGCGGCCTCGATCGGTGTGCCGTCACTGGTGCTTTCGCGTTTGCCGTATGAGTTTGCACTGGGCCAGTCGGTCAATCCGTTCTTCGCCAACATGCAGGACTTCGTGCGACTGCCCGACCCGGACTGGACGCGCGCCGTCCGTGATGTTGCAAGCCGGATCAGTGGGCTGGCCGAAGGTCACGCGGCGGCCTGATACTGGCGCACCTTGCGCGCGAGCTTCTCCAGATAGCGGTCGTGCAGGCCAAGTTCCTGCAGGTGTTCAAGTGTCTGAAACAGATAGTCGGAGCAGGGGCCGAGCCAGCCCTCAGCCCGTGCAATGCTGAAGGCCACCTTGTCGAGGTCGGTTTCACCGCAATAGCGGGGGCTGCTGCGGTTGATTACGAAGGTTGCGGCCCGCAGCGGTCCCATGTCGGATTGTGCCCGCACCACGGTGGCGCGATAGGCATCCGAGACCATCTCCCGCCGCCAGAGGATGCCCAGTTCGTCGCGGGCCTTCTCCGGAGCAATGCGGAAAGCCATCCCGAAGCATGACCCGCCCCTGTCGAGGCCGAGAACCCGCCCGGGCTGTTCCGGCGATCCGCGCCCCAGCGGTGTTTCCAGGCAGAACCGGCGGTGCAGGCCGTGGATGCGGGCGATGCGCTTCTCCTCGAAATGGAATGCAGGATTCCAGATCAGGGAGCCATAGCCGAAGACCCAGATGTCTTCCCCCGGCGCGAAACGGGCCATTGTCCGGTCGCGTGATGCCTCCCGATCCTCATCCGACATGCGCGTCAGCAGGCCACGGCGCTCCGCGTCCTGCATGAATTCCTCCAGTGCGCCGGTTGCGATGTTCTCGCGGGTGAGCGTCGGATGGCTCATGCATCCTCCCCTGCCGGGACGCAGTGGCTCTCACGGATGAACAGCGACAGCAGGGCGCCCAGTCCCGCGCAGACCGGCAGCACCAGCAGTGCGACCTGATAGTCGGCGACGGAATAGACCGGAATGCCGGTCTCTGCGGAGACTGAGCCGTCCCAGGAGAGGTCGAGCACGATGCCGACGGCAGGCTGCAGCAGGGCGCCGCCGCCGACGAACATGCCGTTGACGAAACCGGTCACCGCGCCGCCGATGGACGGCGGCGAAAGCTCCCGCGCAGCAGCCAGGCAGACGATCATCGAGCCACCGAACAGGCCGACCAGGAAGATCATGATCTGGCGTTGCAGCAGCGTCGGTTCGAACCCGTAGAGCATGACCACCCAGAGCAGCAGCGAGAAGAAGGCGGCATTCATCAGCGGCAGCTTGCGCCGCCGGAAGAAGTCGGACAGGAAACCGCCCAACGGGCCACCAAAGGCAAAGCCGACAGTCATCAAGGAGGTCGAGAAGCCCGCGACTTCGCGGTCCACGCCATGCATCAGCATGATATGCGGAACGCCCCAAAGCAGGCCATATGACAGGAAGGGACCGGAGAGCAGCAGACCGTAGAAACCCAGAACCCAGTTCTGGCGGCGTGACATGGCCTGCTTCAGGGAGGTTCCGAGGCTTTGCGTGCCCGTGCGCTCCACCCGTCGCCCGTCCGGGCGGTCGCGCACCACCAGCCAGATCAGCAGCGCCAGCACGGCGCCCCATATTCCGCTGGTCAGCATCGGGTCGCGCCAGCCGTACTGGTCGATCAGGCCGCCCAGCGGTCCCTGTGCCAGGAAGCCACCCAGCATGGCGTAACCCATCGTCAGGCCCGAGAAGAGGCCGAAGCGGCCGGGCGGATGCCAGGCGGAGGCAATGGTCAGGGCGGAGATGAAACCGACGGCGGACCCGGCACCTACGAGGAACCGACCGGCGTAGGCGACCCAGATGTTCGGTGACAATGCAAAGGCAATGACGCCGACACCCACAAGGGCCATGCCACCTGCCATCAGGATGCGCGGTCCCCAGCGGTCCAGCAGCAGTCCGACCGGCAATTGCAGCAGGGCATAGACGTAGAGATACAGTGCTGCGAGGTTGCCGGTGACGGCGGCCCCGACATCGAATGCGGCCATCAGCGGATCGACCATCACTGAAGGCGCGGCCCGCTGGAAGAAGGCATAGAAGAAACAGTTCGCCGCCAGGAACCAGACGATCCAGGCCTTCAGCCCGCCGATGGCATGGATGCGGGCAATATTGCTGCCGGGCACTGTGGTCGTCATGCGGCCACACGCTCGTCCAGCGCAAAGGCCTCGGCCAGCAGCTCGTAGGACCGCACCCGGGCCGTGAAGTCATGGCTGATGGTCACGATGACCAGCTCATCGACCCCATAGCACTCTGCCAGCCGCTCCAGTTCCGCCTTCACCTTGTCCGGTGTTCCGGAAACGGAGCGGTCGCGATTGGCTTCGATGATCGCGTAATCATGCGGGCTGTAGGGATAGGCGTCCGCTTCCTCCGGTGTCGGAAACGACCCCCATTCCCCCTTCATCAGCCGCAGCAGCCAAAGGTCACGCGACTTGATCAGGTAGTCGGCCTGTTCCTGGGTTTCGGCACAGAGCGCAAAGACACCAATCGTGCCTTCCGGCTTCGCGCAATAGGCGGAGGGTCTGAAGTGCTGGCGATAGGCCTGCATGATCATGTCCCCGCCCTGCGTATTGATGAAGTGGGCGAAGGAGAAAGGCAGGCCGAAATGCGCCGCATAGGTGGCGCTGTCAGCCGACGAGCCAAGCATCCAGACCTGCGGCGCTGTCGGACCCAGCGGCTGTGCCTTGATCGCCGCAAAGGGGTGATCATCCTCCAGCGCGTCATTCATGAAACCGATCAGGTCGAGTACCTGTCGCGGGTAGTAGTCGATGGAGGCCTTGCCGGGACCGGCCTGCAGGGCACGTGCGGTATGGCCATCGCTGCCCGGTGCGCGCCCCACCCCCAGGTCGATGCGACCGGGGTAAAGCGTCTCCAGCATCCGGAAGGTCTCGGCCACCTTCAGCGCGGAGTAATGGCTGAGCATGACACCGCCTGAACCGACACGCAGGTGCTGCGTCGCTCCGGCAATGTGCCCGATCAGGATCTCCGGCGCGGCGCCGGCGAGTCCACCGGAGGCATGATGCTCTGCCAACCAGTAGCGGTAATACCCCAGCCTGTCGCAGGCCTGGGCCAGCATGATGGATTCGCGGATCGCGTCTGCAGGCGTCGCGCCCGCCCGGATGGGGCTCTGGTCCAGGACACTCAGGCGCACGACCGGCATCCGCGTCCGTGGTTGCGTTCAGTCTGCTGTTTGCTCATGGTTCATCGAGATAGCGCGCAGGAGAAACCGATGGAAGACCCGAGAATTGCAATGGTGCTCCGCTTCTGGTTCGAGGAACTGACGCCGGAGCAGCACTGGAAGCGTGACAGTGCCGTCGATGCTGACATCGCCCGGCGTTTCGGTGATCTCAACCAGGAGGCCGCACGCGGCGGCTGCGACAAATGGCAGGACAGCAGCGACGGCGCGCTGGCGCTGGTGATCACGCTGGACCAGTTCACCCGCAACCTGTTCCGCGACAGCCCAGACGCCTGGGCCAACGACCCGAAGGCACTTGCCATCGCCCAGGCAGCCGTCGATGCGGGTCTTGACCAGCAACAGCCGGAGTTACGGCGGTTCTTCTTCTATCTGCCGTTCGAGCATTCGGAGGAACTGGCGGTCCAGGAACGCTGCATGGAACTGTTCAGCAGCCTCGATCTGCCAGAGTCGCACATGGCCGCCGTTCATCGCCATCATGAGATCATCGAACGCTTCGGCCGTTTCCCGCACCGCAATGCGGTCCTCGGACGTGAAAGCACGGCGGAGGAGATTGCTTTCCTGAAAGAACCCAACAGCGCCTTCTGAAGGTGGGCAGGCGATGTTGCGGATTGCCCTGCTGCTCCTGTGCCTTCAGTTCATGCAGGTTCAGTCTGTACGTGCTCGCGGGGAAGCGGGCGCGCAAGGCCAGCAGGTGCTGGAAAGCACGTACCTGTGCGCGAACGGGCAAGGTGTGCATCTGACCTACCTCTACGACCTCGCAGGTCCGGCTCTGGCAGTGATGGGCTATCAGGGGCAACAGGTTGTCATGCGCCAGACCCGCAGCGCCTCCGGCCTGCGCTTTGTTGCACTGGACGAACAGGCCGGTCTGCGCTGGCATGTGAAGGGTGATGCGGGGATCGTGCTGTTCCTTGCTGCGGACCATACTGCCAGCGAACGGGTGCTCGCCCGCGATTGCCGGGAAGCGGGTAGCCGCGCATACCGACTGCCACATTGACCCGCTTCCCCCCACGAGCTTGCTGGGCCACCATGGCGGAACAGCATCTGGGGAGGTGGACAGAATGAGTGCGATTGCCGATGAGCATCCGGAGGAACTGCGGCAGGTGGTGGATGGCCTGATCGCCTTCGCCGACAAGGAGATCCTGCCGCGCCACGCCGCGAACCGGGACCTGTTCGAGGACGGGCGGCGCATCTACACGGAAGACGGGCGCATGTCTCCGCCGGTCGTCGACCTGATCCGGGAGGTGCGCATGGCGGCGTCCCGGGCGGGTTATTACCAGATGTGCGTGCCGGAGGCGCTGGGCGGCGGCGGGTTGGGCAACGAGGCCTATTTCGCTGGCTGGCAGGCCCTTTTCCATCACTGCGGACCGCAGAACTGGCTGATGCTCTATGCCATCAGCCACTGGGCCTTCGGGCCGAGCCGTTTGCTGGAAAAGGTCACCGACCGGGCGCGGGACGATATCCTGGAACCACTGATGTCAGGTGAGAAGGGGATGTGTTTCGGACTGTCGGAGCCCGGGGCAGGTTCCGATGCCACGATGATCAGGACGCGCGCTGTCCCGGACGGCGACGGCTGGGTGATCGAGGGGCGGAAGATCTGGACCACGAATTCCCCCATCGCCGACTACTGCATCCTGTTCGCGGTGACGGATGCGGAACGTGCCGCACAGAAGAAGGGCGGTATCTCGGCCTTCCTGGTGCCGACTGACGCGCCGGGGTTCGAGGTGCAGCGCATCGTGAAGATGTTCGGCCACATCGGCGGCGACGAGGCGGAACTGCGGTTCGAGGGGCTGCGGGTGGAACCCTGGCAACTGGTGGGTGAGCTGCATCAGGGCTTCGCCATGGCGCTGTATGGTGTGTCGCTGGGGCGCATCTACAATTCGGCCCGTGCGGTCGGGCTGGGTCGCTGGTCGCTGGAGCTGGCGCTGGAGTATGCCAAGGCGCGGGAGGCGTTTGGCAAACCCATCGCAGAGTATCAGGGTGTCACGTTCCCGCTGGCATCATCGGCGATGGAACTGCACGCAGCTCATCTGATGGGAATGAATGCAACACGGCTGCTGGATCAGGGTCAGGCGGCGATCAAGGAGCTTTCGATGACCAAGGCCTATGCCGTGGAGATTGGTGTCAGGGCAGTGGATCGGGCCATGCAGACCTTTGGTGCCATGGGATTCACCAACGAAGTTGGTCTGACCGACGCCTGGCAGGCGTTGAGGGTGATCAATGTCGCCGATGGAACCAACGAGATCCTGCGTCGGACCATCATTCAGCGGCTGCTGAAAGGCGACATTGATCTGTAACAATCCGTTAACCCTCATTCCGGTCGGCAGCGCGGCGGCGCCAGCGGCGGATCATTGACAGGCTGCGGGGCTGGCTGGCGTCGGAAGCGCGCTCCGCCTGCTGTACGTCGGTATGGCTGGGAACATAGCCTGCCTGCCGGGTTGCGTTCATGTAGGAATTGCCGAGAATGCTGATCATGATGCTGTCTCCTTGGGTTCGTGTGTGAAGCTGTATCTGGTTCACGGGCGCACTCAAGACCAGTCAGCGAAATTTCCTGATTGTAAGGTGGAGTTACAGATGGACTGGTCCGACATGCCGCCACTGGCCACCTTGCGGTCCTTCGAGGCGGCGGCTCGTCACCTGAACTTCACGGCTGCGGGCAGGGAAATGAATGTGACCCACGCGGCCGTCAGCCAGCAGGTGCGCAGGCTGGAGGAGCGTCTGGGGGTCAGCCTGATGGTGCGGGAGGGGCGGGGACTGGCCCTGACCGATGACGGTGCGCGGCTCGCCTGGCAGCTTTCCGAGGGCTTCGGGACCCTGCAGCAGGCCATCGCCGCCTTCACCGACAATGAGGCCATGCGTGCGCTGAAAGTCACTGTCACACCCATCTTCGCGACAAGCTGGCTGATGCCGAGAATCGCGGATTTCCGGGCTTCCTACCCCGATATCGAACTGATGCTGAACCCGACCTTCGAACTGATGGACCTGCGTCGCGACAACTACGATCTCGCCATCCGCTATGGCCTTGGCCGCTGGCCGAGGCTGGAGAGCGAGCCGCTGATCCCGTCCTCCTTCGTCGTGGTGGCGGCAACATCGCTGGTTGGCAACCGGCACATCAGGGAACCGGCCGATGCAGCCGACCTGCCATGGCTGCAGGAACTCGGGACCGATGAACTGAAGATATGGATGGAGCGCCGCGGCGTTGTCGTTCCACGCAAGAAGAACATCACGCACCTGCCCGGCTACATGATCATGTCAGCCCTGCGTGACGGACAGGGCGTTGCCTGCACGGCGCGGGTCTTCGTGGAGGAAGACATTCAGGAAGGCCGTCTGACCGTCCTGTTCGAAGACGAGGAAGGCGACGAGCAGAACCCCGCCGCCTATCACATGGTCTGGCAACCCGGCCCCATGCGCGCCCCCCTGAAGGCCTTCGTCACCTGGCTGAAGCAGGTGGCGAAGGCTGATCCTGTGGGGTCGGCAGTTCGTTGAGGAGCATCAAAGCCCGCGGGCGATGATTTCCTTCATGATCTCGTTGGTGCCGGCATAGATGCGCTGG
>JARGNO010000018.1:0-57914 GCA_029213165.1 Minwuia sp. | reverse complement strand
TCGATCTATCCGCAAATCGAGCAACCGACGAAACTTGTCCAGCCTCCGGCAGCCTTTCGGGTCCCCATCAAGGGGGTGAAGCTCGGGCAACTCAGGTTCTGAGAGGCTCGTCTCTCTGATGCCATGCCGTCGGTTCCGGCATCAAAGTCCGCGGGCGATGATTTCCTTCATGATCTCGTTGGTGCCGGCATAGATGCGCTGGACGCGGGCGTCGGCGTACATCCGGGCGATGGGGTATTCCCACATGTAGCCATAGCCGCCGTGCAGTTGCAGGCACTCGTCGATCACCTTGTTCTGCATGTCGGAGGTCCAGAGCTTGGCCATGGAGGCCGTCTCGGCGTCCAGTTCGTTGACCAGCACCTTCGACAGGCACTCATCGACGAAGGTGCGCGCGACCTGCGCGATGGTCTTCATCTCCGCCAGCTTGAAACGGGTGTTCTGGAACTCCAGCAGCGGTTGTCCGAAAGCCTTGCGCTCCTTGCAGTATTCCACGGTCATCTCGACGGCGGCTTCCATGGCGGCGGCTGCGCTGATGGCGACCTGGATGCGTTCCCATGCCAGTTCCTGCATCAGGTAGACGAAGCCCTTGCCTTCCTCACCCAGGATGCGGTCGGCGGGAATGCGCACATTGTCGAAGAACAGCTCCGACGTGTCCTGTGCCTTCATGCCCAGTTTCTTGAGACGGCGGCCCTTCTCGAAGCCTTCGTCGCCACGCTCGACCATGACCAGGGACGTGCCCTTGGCGCCCTTCTCCGGGTCCGTCTTGGCCACGACGATGACCACGTCGGCATTCCAGCCATTGGTGATGAATGTCTTCTGGCCATTGACGACGATCTCGTTGCCGTCCTTCAGCGCCGTCGTCTTGATACCCTGCAGGTCGGAGCCGGTGCCCGGTTCCGACATGGCGATGGCCCCGACCATTTCGCCACGGGCCATCTTCGGCAGGTACTTCCGCTTCTGCTCATCCGAGCCATAGCGGTTGATGTAGGGGGCCACGATCTCGTTGTGCAGGCCAAAGCCGAGACCGGTAAGGTTCAGCCGCTGCGTCTCCTCCATCAGGATCGCGCTGTAGAGCCTGTCGGCCTCCGAACCACCGAACTCCTCCGGCATCGACATGCAGAGAAAGCCGAGTTCGCCGGCGCGGGTCCACGCCTCCCTGTCGACATAACCCTGATTTTCCCACTTCTCGTGGTGCGGTGCCATCTCGTCTTCAAGAAACTTGCGGACGGTGCGACGGAAGATCTCGTGATCCTCGCTGAAGATCTGACGCTGCAAACCCATGGCTCCAAGCCCTCCCCGGCTTCAGACAATTGAATGTGGATCGGTTATAGCGCGGCGCTCGCGTCAGTGACCAGCAGTCATCGCTGACTTTTCCAACGCGCGGATCATCCTGAGCGTATCGGCAAGCGGGCTGTCTGGGTCCCATTCACCCGACACCGATTCAGTATTGGCTGGCGCTGGCTCGGCAGCGGTCACGACGCGGTTGATTTCCGACACGAGCAGGGTGACATCATAGGGTTTCATGACCACGCCATCCATGCCCGCAGCACGGAATGCCTCCAGATGTTCCGGCGTGTCATGGCCGGTGACGCCCAGGATCGGAAGCCGTGTGCCGGCCGGTTCCGCAGCGCGGATTTCCCGCGTTGCGGCGACACCATCCAGTTCAGGCATCTGGATATCCATCAGCACCAGATCGACCGTGCCTGACAGCGCCCGTTCGACTGCGGACCGTCCATTGTCGACGGTGACCACGTCATGCCCGAACTTGCGCATCACGGCCTCCAGCAAGGCGCGATTGATCAGATGATCATCGGCGACGAGCACGCGCATGCTGGCGACCGTTTCTCCCTCATGTGTCAGGCATCTGGGAGCCTTGACCGTCTCCGCGTCACATTCGGGAAGCGCGATCTGCAGGCTGAAGGTGGAGCCGATACCGGGTTGGCTGGTGACGGTTATGTCCCCGTTCATCTGTCGCGCCAGCCGCCGCGAGATTGCCAGCCCCAATCCCGCCCCGGATTCCGCGTGCAGACGGCGGCGCTTCCATGGCTGGAACAGGGCTTCGATCATCGCGGGCTCCATGCCGCATCCCGTATCGGACACGACGAACCGCAGAACGACAAGACCCTCGCGGTCCTGCGCCGACATCCTGACACTGACCTGACCGCCGGAGGTGAACTTGATCGCATTGCCGATCAGATTGAGCAGGATCTGGCAGATGCGCGCCCGGTCGCCGCGCAAGGTGCGGTTCGACCGGTCCCCGAAACGGGCTTCGAAGCGCAGACACTTGTCGGCGGCCTGTGGCCCCATGACCCGCCCCACATGCTCGAGCAGTTCGACGGGAGAGAACGGCGCTTCCACCATTCGGAACTGACCGGCCTCCATTCGTGACAGGTCCAGCATGTCGACAGAGAGGTTGCGCAGGCCATCGGCGCAGGCGCGGATGGTGTCCACATGCCTGCGCTGCTCCCGGTCCAGCTGGCTGGTCAGCAGCAGTTCCGTCACGCCCAGCAGCCCGTTCAGGCTGTTGCGCATCTCATGGCTTACGGCTGCCAGCAGGTCTGGACGGGCAAGGCTGGGGCTGCGTTCCGACATGTCATTCACGATGGTTCGTTCCGGTCCATTGCAACCGGATCAGTCTGTCCGAACAGGATTAAGGAAGCCTTGCCAGCGCGGTCAGGCTCTTGGACGGGAAGCCTTGCGGATCGTGTGACTCAGCAGGATCACCGGCAGGACTCCGGCCAGCACGATGGCGAGTGCTCCGGGCGTGGCCTCCGCGAAACGCTCATCGACGGCATACTGATGGGTCACCGTGGCCAGGGTCTCGAAGTTGAAGGGGCGCAGCGCCAGCGTCATCGGCAGTTCCTTCAGGGTATCCACGAACACCAGCAGCGCGGCAGTCAGGCTGCTGGCGCGCAGCAGCGGCCAGTGAATCCGCCGCACCAGATCCAGCGGGCCGGAGCCGAGCAGGCGTGCGGCGTCATCCAGGGAGCGGGGCACCCGCTCGAACCCCGCCTCGGTCGCGCCGAACCCCAGTGCCAGGAACCGCACCGTGCAACCGAACAGCAGCGCGATCAGGGTGCCGGAGAGAATCAGGCCGCTGGACAGGCCGAAGTTCGCCAGCAGCCAGGCATCCAACGCGTTGTCGAAGGCCGCGAAGGGCGCAAGGATTCCGATAGCGAGCACGGAGCCGGGGATCGCGTATCCCATGCTGGCCAGACGCGTCCCCAGCCGCAGCAGCGGTGCACCGCTCATCCGCCCTGCATAGGCGAGCCAGAGGGAAAGCACGGTGACGACCAGCGCGGCGAGGGAGGCCAACTCCAGCGAGTTCAGCAGCGCGGCAGCCAGGTCGCCTGTGAACAACGCATCGATGCGGTGCCAGGAAGATCCGACCAGCAGACCGAAGGGCAGCAGAAAGCCCAGCACGACGGGCAGTGCACAGAGCAGCATGGCGCACCATGCAGCGGTGCCGTGCAACTGCTGGCGCGCCTGTGCCGGGCGGGTGGACCGGGCATCGGTGAAGCGGCGATCAGCGCGCGCGCGGCGTTCCGCCAGCAGCAGGATCGCCACTGCGGCCACCAGCATCAACGCCAGGCCGGACGCCCCTTCAAGGCTGCCCATATTGATCCAGACGTGGAAGATACCGGTCGAGAAGACGGGTACGGCGAAGAAATCGACGGTGCCGTATTCATTCAGCGTTTCCATCAGTGCCAGCGCGACACCGACGACAATTGCTGGCCGCGCCATGGGCAGGGCAACGCGCCAGAAGGCTGCGCTGGCCGAAAGCCCCTGCATCCGCGCGGCCTCCACCGCGGCGCGTGACTGGGCCAGGAAAGCAGTCCGGGTCAGCAGATAGACGTAGGGGTACAGCACCAGCGTGATGATGATGATTGCACCGGGCAGGCTTCTGATTTCCGGAAAGCTGTAGTCGGCGGCATTGCGCCAGCCAAACAGGCCGCGCAGCGTCGTCTGGACCGGTCCGGCGTAGTCCAGCAGGTCCGTGTAGACGAAGGCGACGATGTAGGATGGGGCCGCCAGGGGCATCATCAATGCCCACTCCAGCGTCCGGCGCAGCGGGAAGTCATGCGCCGCGACCAGCCAGGCCGCGCCGACGCCGATCAGGGTCACACCGGTTCCGACGCCCAGGGCCAGCAGGCTGGTGGTTAGGGTGTAATTGCCCAGCACCGTTCGGGTCAGATGCGGCCAGACGCCTGGCTCCACGGACAGCGCGAACCAGACAAGCGCGCCGACCGGTAACGCAACAAGCCCCGTCGCGAGTATCGCAACGAGGCCTATTACGAGATAGCTTCTGTCATGACCGCGACGAACGGGCGTCGGCGGCGCAACCGCAAGTGTCATGCGGTCACGATGTCAGATACCGCATCAGCTGGAAAGACCGGCGCGGTCCACCATCTGGGCAGCGGCGCGGCGCTGGGCCGCGACGTCGGCCAGGCTGACCGGATCTTCCTTGAACTCACCGAAGACGGCGATGACCGGAGCGGTCGACACACCGGCCACAACCGGGAATTCGAAGTTCTGTGCGGCATAGATCTCCTGCGCCCGCGGGCTGGTCAGATACTCGATCAGCTTGACGCCATTCTCCGGGTGCTTGGCATGTTTGGTCACGCCAGCGCCGGTGATGTTCATGTGCGCACCGCGGTCACCCTGGTTGGGGAACACGGGACGCACGGCCTCAGCTGCCGGGCGCTGCTCCGGATCGGAGAGCATGATGCCGTAGTAGTAGGTATTGCCGATGGCGATATCGCATTCGCCCTGCGCAACGGCCTTGATCTGTGCACGGTCATTGCCCTGCGGCTTGCGCGCCAGGTTCGCCTTCACACCTTCCAGCCAGGTCTCCGTCCAGGCTTCGCCGTGGGACGCGATCATGGAGGAGATCAGGTCGATCATGTAGGGGTGCGTGAACTGCCGGGCGCAGATCTTGCCCTTCCATTCCGCATCGGCCAGGCCTTCGTAGGTCAGGCCGCGATCAGCAGCGATGCGCTCACGGCTGGCATAGAGGACGCGGCCACGCTTGGTGATCGCGAACCAGCGGTTCTCGGGGTCCTGGAAATTCGCCGGAACGGCAGCCTCCAGCTTCGGCGAGGTCACGGAGCGCAGTACGTCCGCATCGACGAGGTCGGCGAGACGACCGGCGTTGGCAGTGATCACCACATCGGCAGGCGTGTTGCGGCCTTCGGCAACCAGACGCTCCAGCAGGCCCTTGTTCGCGTAGACCATGTTCACGGCAATGCCGGTGTCGGCGGTGAAGGCGTCGATCAGCGGCTGCATCAGGTGTGGCTGACGGTAGGAGTAGAGATTGACCTCCTCCGCCGCCTGCGCGGCACCTGCGGTGAGACCGCAAAGCATGGCGGCACCGGTTGCGAGGCGCGTGATGGATCCAAAGACTGACATGGCAGGCGAGTCCCTTTTTTTCAGAATGAGTTGCAAGATCAATAACAGCGGAAAATCGGGTCCGCAACATTATTGATAATCATTTGCAGTGCAGTAATTCGCGAGCTTGCCGCTGGCCCGCTGTCCGCGCGGACGCCCATGCGTCTGTTTTGGATTGCCGCAAGGGTTGGACTGCGTAAGCTCCCGCCCATGACAACTGCTACACCTCCCGTCGAAGAGCACGCGGCTTCGCGTTCCTTCAGTCTCATTATCTTTGTGCTGCTGATCCTCGTCTGGGGCCTGCTGTGGCCCTTCATGAAGATTGCCGTGGCAGAGATGTCGGTTCTGAGCTTCCGCGCCATCAGTTCGGTGCTGGCCGCGATCACCATGCTGATCGTGACGCGGATCGCCGGGCACAGCCTGCGCGTTCCCCGTGACCACTGGATGCCCCTGATCATTGCGGGGCTTTTCAACGTCGGGGCCTGGCTTTACCTGTCGGCTGTCGGCGTCACCATGATCGAGGCCGGGCGAGCATCCCTGATCGCCTATACCATGCCGGTCTGGGCCTTCCTGATGGGCATCCCGCTGCTGGGGGAGAAGATCACGCGCTGGCGTGTTCTCGGCCTGGTCCTGGCGATGGCGGGACTGGCCGTTCTGATGGGGGATGAGGTCAAGCGCCTGGGGGAGGCACCCTTCGGTGCCATGGTCATGGTTGCGGCATCGCTCTGCTTTGCCTTCGGAACCGTCTGGCAGAAGTACAATACCTGGCGTGTGCCGCACCTGACGGTGATGAGCTGGCAGATGGTCGTGGGCGCGGCCCCGATCACCCTGCTGGCCATACCTGACCTGCTGGTGATGCAGCCGGTCTCATGGCAGGCGACGGCGGCGACGCTGTATGCCGGACTCATTGCCCAGGTCTTTGGTGTCGCGGCCTATCTGTGGCTTGTGAAGCGGTTGCCGGTGAAGACAGCCTCGCTGTCTGTCATGCTGGTTCCTCTGGTGGGGCTCGGTTCATCGGCGATCCTGCTGGGTGAGCCGCTCGGGTTGCCGGAACTGTTGGCGACCGGCCTGATCCTGGGGGCCATCGCAACGGTTTTCCCGAAGGATGCACCCGGGAGAAAATAGGGGAGGAATACCAACATGGCTGAAAAACGGGTGGATACCGTACGCCTGCAACGCATCTCGAAGGCCTATTGGGAGACGGGCGCGATGTATGCGGCCATCGACCTTGGCGTCTTCACGCAGATCGCGGCTGGCGCGAATACCGTTGCAAAGCTGGGCGAGGCCGTGGGGATCGGGACGCTGAACGGCGAACGCCTGCTGGATGCGCTTGCCGGAATGGAACTGGTGACACGTGATGCCGACGGCACCTACACCAACGCCCCCGACGTAGCGCGTTTCCTTGTGGAGGGGGAGAGGAGCTACGCCGGACCCTGGATGACCTTCATGCGGCAGAGCTGGGGCGACTGGGGCAGGCTCTCGGAGATCCTGAAGGAACAGGAGACCGAGCCGCTGGGCATGTACGATGACCTGACGGTGGAAAGCGCGCGCGACTACCACAAGGCAACCTATTCCATCGGCATGGGCGCGGCCCGCAAGTTCCATCGCGAGGTTGATCTGACAGGACGCAAGCGCATCATGGATCTCGGTGGCGGTTCGGGTGCCTATTGCATCATCGCCGCCCGGACATGGCCCGGAATCAGTGCCGTCGTGCTTGACCTGCCGCCTGTCGTGACCGTCGCGCGGGAGTTCATCGCGGAGAATGGGGTGTCGGACAGGGTCACGGCGGAACCTTGCGATTTCACAAAGGGGCCGTTTCCGTCCGGTTGCGATGTCGCGATCCAGGCCTCGAACCTGCCGATCTATGATAGGGAAACCTGGACCCGGGTGGTGGCGCAGGTCTTCGACACGCTGGAACCGGGTGGTGAGTACCACCTGATCGGCGAGATGCTGGACGATGATCGCATGGGTCCAGTGGCGCCAGCGATGTGGGGGCTATACGAGGCGATACCGCATTCGATCGGGCATGCCCATACGATCGCCGAATGCGTTGGATATCTGGAAAGTGCCGGTTTCGAAGGGATCAGCGCGACCGAATTCATTCCCGGAACGCTGACACGGGTGACGGGGCGCAAGCCGGGCTGAACACCCGGACCGCTCAGTCCGGGACCGGCACGGGTTTCCGGAAGCGCATACGCTCGATGAGGCGCAGCACGGTGATGGCAGTCTTCGGCTGGTCCATTTCCAGATGAAGGGCCGCGATGGCGAGCAGGTTGCCTGCCGGGTCGCCTTCCGCCGCGTGGTTCAGCATCTGCTCCAGCTTCTTCAGACCCTCGGCACTGAAGCCGCTCACCTTCTCCGGGAAACGCCGCCGCAGGTGTGGCACAAGCCTCTCGGAGCCGAGCTGGACAAGGTCGGGTTCGGCCCGAAGCGCGACCCGCGCATAGACCGTCGCCGCCCGCTTCAGATCACCCGAAACCAGCCGATGCAGCGCGAACAACAGCATTTCGCCCTGCAATCGCCGCGCGTTTCCCTGCCGGATCTCCACGGCAGGAAGCGATTTCGGATCGGCCGCGATCGCGGGTGTCCAGGAAGAATCGAAAACAGCAGCGGTGAAACCCGCCCGGTCGCTGTCCGGCGAGGGCAGGTCGCCGCCTTCACCAAGGTTCGCCGCCCAATCATCCAGGAATGCGCGACCACCGTCGCTGTTGTGCAGACCGAGGATGCCATCCGGCATGACTTCCGTGCCTGCTGATGGCAGCAAGGTCACGTCAATGTCGGGCTGCGCCATCGGTTTCATCAGGGTTCCGACTGACCCTGAGCGCAGGCGACAGTGGGAATTGACGTAGAAGGCACGTTCGAAGATGTCGCGATCCATTGCGCGCCTGCAACAGGTGGCGACGCTGGCATCCGGATCATCGGCTACTGAAATGACGACGTTGAAGATTGCGGTGCGCCAGAGCCTGTGGGTCGGACGACTGGTCACGACCGCGATGGGAAGGTCCTGGAAATGCTGGCGCACCGACCAGGCGGCCATCAGCGTGCGGTCGATCTGGGTCTCGTCGCTGTTCGCGACGAACAGAACCATCCATTCGTTCTGCCGTCTGGTTTCCGGTGTTTTCATGGTCCCGATCCGCGCCACTCCGATTGACGCAAGCCTAGCCCGGCCGGGATTTCGATGCCACTTGTCAAAGCATGCGATGGAACAGTTCGGGCAATCGGTTCGCGGTGGTGAAACCGGGCAGTATCGTCTCACCGATTTCCGTCGGGCTGTAGGACAGATGGTCGGCAAGTGCCGCTGCGATGACGCCGCGCAGATCGGCGGTTGGTCGCAGGTCACGCGCCGCGATGCGGTCACCGGGGCGCAAGCCTGGCCAATCAGCGATCACGCGCCCGCCCCTGACCGCACCACCCAGCAACAGGGCCGATCCACCTATGCCGTGATCCGCCCCGCCAGTCCCGTTGGGTTCCACCGTGCGCCCGAACTCGCTGACGATCAGCACGGCGGTCTGCGACCAGCTCTCACCAAGCGCGGAACGCAGGCGCGCGATACCCTGGTCCAGGTCGGCGGACAGGCGGTTCATGTGGAACAGCAGGGTGCCGTGCATGTCCCAGCCATCGCTGTCCATTGCAACGATACGCGGGCCATCCACACGTGCCATCAACTGGCCCACCTGATCCAGCAATCCCGCCATGCGCCCGGAGCTTGTGTCACCACCCATCCCGCCGGTCATTGCCTGCAGTTCCCGGCCCTGTGGCAGCATCCGGGCAAGTAACGGGTCTTTGGCCCAGAGCGGGATCAGCCGGTCGACCAGCGTCGGTTCCGCGACCGGCAGTTGCGACGGTGCCCAGGATCCGACAGGTGCCGCGCCACGCATGATCAGGGGCGTTCCCGCGCCAACCGACAATCCGCGGCGGGCGCTGTCCGGGCGCAGTGCCAGGGCACGGTTGAGCCATCCGTCGGCCGATCCATCGGGGTGGGCCAGTCCATTCTCCAGCACGTTCTGCGCGTCGAAGTGACTGCGGTCCTGATAAGGCGTCGATATGGCATGAAAGCCGATGAGCTGCTGCTGCTCCCAGAGTTCGCCCATGGTCGGCATGGCACCGTGCAGGGAGAAGAAGCCGTCCAGCGGGATGGTCGGGAATTCATTCATCTGCCCGCGAATTCCGGCCAGATCCGGATCGCCCGTCGGCGGCAGCATGGTCAGCCCGTCCACTCCGCCGCGAAGTATGATCATCAGGAAACGTGGGTCCGAAGCCGGGGCGGCAAGCGACTGACCGGATACGGAGGCCAGGGCCGTCGCACCACTGAACTGCAACAATCTGCGGCGCGATATTTCGAAGCTGCGATGTTTCATGGCGGCTACCTCCGTTGGAACTCAGGGGCGGAGAGCGCCAGTGCCAGGGCCTGACGCGGGCTCTCTGCCCGGCTGATCTCCGTGATCGTGTCACGGCCATACAGTTCGCCCATCATCTCCCTGGCCCGGGAGACGGGGTCTGTCGGCATGGTGGCCACCCGCTCCGCCACCGCAGCCCCGAAATCGACGCGTCTGAGTGCCCGGTCCGGCGTGATCCATGCTTCTGCAGTGTCCGGCCAGCCCTTTGGCGAGGGTGCCATCCAGGGGCGCTGTCCAAGCTCCACCAGCGCATTCAGCGTTGCTTCGTTCGAACCATTGGCTCCGACGCCGCGCATGGTGGAAACAACAAGCTCGTCCGGTGTCTTCAGCTTGGTCAGGGGTGCCCAGGCCTCTTGAATGTCCAGCAGGGCGAGGGCCAGTTGCTGCAGGTCACCTGCCGTTTCGGTGAACGTCCGGCTGAGACTGGTGACAACATCCGGCGAAGGGGTGTCGGACACGAAATGCCGCGCGAGTTCCCGCGCGATGTTGCGGGCGGTTGCCGGGTGCGCGGCGAGATCACGCAACGCCTGCTCCGCCTGACCGACACCGTCGTCGGCATAGCGGATGCCCATCAGATGGCGTTCGCCTGGTTCATGTGCTGTCGCGTGAAAATGAAACCTGCCCCCGGAGCCATTGCCGTCTGCAGGGCTGAGACTCCACCCGGTCAGCATCAGGGCTAGCGACCGTACATCCGCCTGATCATATCCGCCGTCAACGCCCAGCGTATGCAGTTCCAGTACTTCCCGCGCCAGGTTCTCGTTCAGGCCGCCGTTCCTGTATCGGGCGGCAGGTGTGTTCGGACCGAATGACCGGGCATTGTCCAGATACAGGATCATGACGGGATGCCTGACAGCGGCAAGCAGCAGATCGACGAAACGACCACCGACGTTGGGCCGAATGGCCTCCCGCTCGAAACCTCCCGCCAGACCCACTATGACAGGCTTCTTGCCGGTGACCGTGAAGTGATCGGACCAGAAATGCACCCAGCGTTCGTGGAATGATGATGTCGTGGTGATTGCCTGCCCGGTGCGGACGACCGCCTCGCGCACGTACTGGGGGCGATAGACCTGGCGCAGCAGTTTGACGACACCCGGGATGGCATCGGTGCGGACAGCCACTTGCAGCTGGCTCACCAGTTCGTGGGATGGTTCCAGCGACTTCATGTCCAATGTGGCCGGTGCCGGGTTCGCCATCTGCGCTGCCAGCCAGCCGCGCGGATCGGATGCCGCGTCCCGGATCTCGCCCGGTCGGGCACCCATGCCAAACCGCACTGTCGCGATGGCCGCATCCATCTGTCGGTTCATCTGCTGCTCTCCGGCAATGGCTCTTCAGATGCCCGTGAGATTATCATGGTCATCACTGGGGCATCGTTACCAATTGCAACCGTCTGCAACTGCTGCCGGAATGGTGGCCATGACCTTCGTGACCCGTTTCGCACCCAGCCCGACCGGATACCTGCACATCGGGCACGCATTCTCGGCTGTTCTGGCGCACGACCAGGCGCGCGCAGTGGACGGGCGCTTCCTGCTGCGCGTCGAGGATATTGACCACACCCGATGCCGCCCGGAGTTTGTCGGGGCCATTGTGACCGATCTGGCGGCGCTTGGCCTTTCCTGGGATGGCCCGATCTGGCGTCAGGCGGAACGGATGCAGACTTACCGCTCGGTGCTGGATGATCTGAAGGCGAGAGAGCTCGTCTATCCCTGTTTCTGCACCCGGCGACAGGTGGCCGAGGCCTCGCCGGGCAACGGGTTCGACGGGCTGATCTATGGCGGGACCTGCGCAAGGCTTGGTCCGTCGCAAGTGGACGCGAGACTGGCCGAGGGGGCGGTGCCGGCCTGGCGGCTTCGCCTGCATCATGCGCTGTCGCTGACCGGCGATGTCATCTGGCAGGATCAGGAGGCCGGTGTGCAGCGATGGCAGGGTGAGGGGCTGGGCGACGTGGTGATCGCGCGTCGTGATATCGGCACCAGTTATCATCTTGCCGTGACCGTCGATGACGCCGCCCAGAACATTTCCCATGTCATCAGGGGCAAGGACCTGTTCCATCAGACGCCTGTCCATGTTCTGTTGCAGATGCTGCTTGACCTGCCGCGGCCACGATATCTTCATCATCGGCTGATACAGGACGGGATGGGCCGCAAGCTGTCGAAGTCGGAAGGCGTTCGAAGCTTGCGCGACATTTTTACGGATGGGACGGATGCAGGCTCCCTTGTCGGGCATCTGCGGTCCATGATTGCGGGTGCAAGCCCGTGGGATAGTGTCTAGATGTGCGGGCCTTCTTGTTGGCCCCAGGGGAATGTGGCGGTGAAAGAACCCTCACGCGTACGACGTGGACTGGTAACAAACCTGGGTCGGTTGACCCGGATGCGGCTTATCGTGCCGCTTCAGCGCGGACAGGCACCTGCTGAACATGTTGCCCGGGGTGTGGCTGTCGGGCTGGCGGTGGCGTTCACGCCAACGGTGGGCGTGCAACTGGTCATGGTGCTGCTGATCTGGATGCTGGCGAAGGCTGCCGGGCCGCGTTTTCGCTTCCACGCCATTTCCGCCTTCGCGTGGGTCTGGGTCACCAATATCTTCACCATTGGCCCGATCTACTACGGCTTCCTGCTGACAGGGCAATTGCTGCTGGGCCGGTTCGATGAACTGGGCGGTATCGGGCTGGATCAGTTCACCGCGCAATTGACGGCCATTGCATCTGCGGACACCGGCTTCATCGAGGCACTCTGGGTCGGCACGCTGACGCTGTTCGAAATCTGGGGCATACCGCTCTTTCTCGGGTCGGTGCCCTGGGCCATCATCTTCTCATGGGCCGGCTACGTCTGGTCGAAACGCTTCATCGAGAGATTCCGTGCCCGTCGCGCACAACGCCAGAAATTGACGCGGGAGCGCCGCGGCGGCCGTTTCAAGAGGAAGGGCGGCAGTGGGGTGGGCGGAGCCGGACAGCCGGAACAGCCGAGGATCTGATCTGACCGCCCCGCGAACCGGCGGCGGCTCAATCGTTCGGGTGGATTTCAGGCAGTACGGACACGGCCACGATCCGGGCGTCGCTGCGCGTCAGGCCTGCACGCATGCGCGGATGATAGAGCAAGCGCAGCATGGCACGATCCAGTTCCGTCAGATGGGAATGCGGGCTGTCGATGGCCAGTGCCGAGGTCTGGTCTCCAGGCAGTGCGAATGGCAGACCCATGATCCGGGACAGTTGCGTGGCAATGCAGGCATGGGCCACCGGTGCCATGTGATCATTCGGAACGAAGACAATTGCCTCCGCCAGATGGGTGCCGCGCGCATTGACCTGTCCGGCGCACACCGCTCCGGCAGCACGATAGCCCGCGAGCAGGCTGTCGCGCCGGCTCCCGGAGGCAACGAAGCGATCCAGCAGGTCATTGTATTGTCCGTTCAGCACATCATCGAAGTGCGGAACAAACGCGACCAGCACATCGGCGCCGATCGCTTGCGTGATGCTGATCTGAAGTCCGGTGATGACTGAGAGCCGTTCGATCTGTACCGCCGTCCACTGCCGGTATCGGGCAGGGGCGTCACCGGTCACCCGCACCGTGACAGGCCTGTCGGTCGGCCAGCGATAGAGATGCGGATCGGGGCGGTCAGCCGGGCCAAAGGCTGCCGCATCGAAGGCATCGAGCACCTGCACACGGGACAGCGCCGGAACTTCTTCCTGATCCTGGGCCTGTATCTGCGCCGGGAACGCGGCCAGAACCGCGACTGTTGCCGTGGCAGCCACCAGCAGCCGACCGGTCCGCTGCCAGAGTGTCTGAAGAACGTCTGAAACCAGTATCAACATGATCTGACCGTCACCCCACTCCTGACGATTCGAACTTCATTTTAGCGGTCCGTCGTCTGACCCGACAGCGGGAAACCATTCGGGATTCCGGGCGCATGGAGGATAGGGCTTGCACGATCCCGCATCGTGCCTATTGTTCGCCGCCGATGAACGCACCGGACGCCTTACCCGATCTCCCTTTCCCCCATCGGCACCTTTTGGGGATGCAGGAGCTTTCCCGTTCCGATATTCAGCGCATTCTTGACCTGTCGGAGCAGTTCATCGAACTGAACCGGCAGGACAACAAGAAGCTGCGCGACCTTCAGGGTCGGACCCAGATCAACCTGTTCTTCGAGAATTCCACCCGGACCCGGACATCCTTCGAATTAGCGGGCAAGCGGTTGGGCGCGGACACCATCAACATGTCCGTCGAGGCCTCGTCGACCAAGAAGGGCGAGACCCTGATCGACACGGCCATGACCCTGAACGCGATGCATCCGGATGTGCTGGTGGTCCGCCATCCGGATTCCGGTGCGGTCGCGCTGCTGTCGCAGAAGGTGGATTGCGCGGTGGTCAATGGTGGCGATGGCCAGCATGAGCACCCGACCCAGGCCCTGCTGGATGCCCTGACCATCCGGCGCAGGCTCAACCGGCTGGAGGGGCTGACGGTCGCCATAGCCGGTGATGTCATGCACAGCCGCGTGGCACGGTCGAACATCTATCTGCTGAACACGATGGGCGCACGGGTGCGGGTCATCGCACCACCGACCCTGCTGCCGAGCGGGATCGAGCGTCTGGGGGTCGAGGCCTTCACCGACATGCGGCGCGGACTGCGCGATGTGGACGTGGTCATGATGCTGCGCCTGCAGCGGGAGCGGATGCAGGGATCCTTCCTTCCGTCCGTCCGCGAGTACTACCATTTCTATGGTCTGGATCACGAGAAGCTGTCGCACGCCAAGCCCGATGCGCTGATCATGCATCCGGGGCCGATGAACCGGGGTGTGGAGATCGATACCGAGGTGGCTGACGATATCCATCGCAGTGTCATTCGGGAGCAGGTCGAGATGGGTGTCGCGGTTCGGATGGCTGTCTTGCGCCTTCTGGTCGCCGGGCGCGGAAACGGGAATGGTGGCGATGCCTGATCAGCGTTTCGCATATCTGAACGCACGATTGCTCGATCCGGCCAGTGGCCGTGACGAGATTGGCCATATCCTGATCGAGGATGGGCTGATTGCCGCTGTCGGCCCCGACATCTTCCCCAATCGCGTGCCCGACAGGACGGAGGTGATCGACCTGGACGGCCTGTGTCTCGCGCCCGGACTGGTGGACATGCATGCGCGGATCGGGGAGCCGGGGGCGGAGCACAAGGAAACCTTCGAGAGCGCGGCGGCTGCAGCGCGTGCCGGTGGTGTGACCACGCTCTGCACCCTGCCCAACACGGAACCGGTGATCGACAATGTGGCGCTGGTTGAGTACGTGCATCGCCGCGCCAACGAAGGCTCCGATGTCCACATCCGTCCCTTTGCGGCAGCGACCCAGGGGCTGAACGGCAAGCAGTTGACGGAGTTCGGCCTGCTGCAGGCAGCGGGTGCCGTTGCCCTGACGGACGGTGACCGGGCCATTGCCGACGCCACCGTGATGCGCCGGGCATTGAGCTATTCAACCGCCTTCGATGTATTGATCGTGCAGCATGTGGAGGAACCCTCGTTGGCGCACAATGGTGCGATGAACGAGGGCGAGCTGGCCACGCGGCTGGGGCTGAAGGGCATCCCCACCGCCGCCGAGACGATCATGCTGGAACGTGACATACGCCTGGTCGAAGTCACTGGTGCCCGATATCACGCCGCGCATCTGACAACCGCGAAGGCGCTGGACGTCATGCGGCGGGCAAAGGCTGACGGCCTGCCGGTCTCCTGCGGAACAGCGCCGCATTACTTCGCGCTGAACGAGAATGAGGTCAACGGCTACCGGACCTTTGCCAAGGTCTCGCCGCCGCTGCGGTCAGAGGATGACCGTCGCGCAGTGGTCGAGGCCATTCGCGACGGCACCATCGATGTCATCTCCTCCGGTCACGCACCGGAAGATCCCGAGGCCAAGCGCCAGCCATTCGAGCAGGCCGCGTTCGGCGCCGCGGGACTGGAGACCATGCTGGCGCTGGGCCTGCAACTGCACATGAGCGAGGATGTGCCCCTGCTTTCCGTCCTGGCCTGCATGACCTGCAATCCGGCACGCCTGCTGGGACTGGATTGCGGTGTCCTTATGGCCGGCCATCCGGCGGATCTGGTAATCTTCGACCCGGGCGCACCCTGGGTGGTGGACAGCAAGAAGTTCCGCTCGAAATCCAAGAACTCGCCCTTTGACGAGCGCCCGATGCAGGGTCACGCCGTGCGGACGGTTGTTGAGGGACGGACGGTATTCGTGCGGCGGGTGGAGCGGTGATGGGAGCAGCGTCATGTGGCTGAAGATCTTGATCCTGGCCGCGGTGGTGGCCGTCGTGATCTACGGTTTCCGTGCGCTGGGCGGCAACAGGAGCCGTCGCCCGCAGGACAGGGAAACGCCGCGTCAGACGCCGGCGAGGGATGATGCCGTCAACCTGATCCACTGTGGCAGTTGCGGTGCCTATACCCCCGAGGGCAAGTCGTGCAGCAGTTGTGGAAAGAGCACCTCCGGCTGAAGCCCGATCACTCGACCTCCAGGTCGTTGGTGCGCTTGGCGGCGTGAAACAGGACCACCCGCAGGTTGCCATTCTTCATCGCGTCCGAGCGGCGTTGCCAGTGATCCACGATCTTCACCAGTTCCTGCAGCATCTTCGGCTGCTCGATGAAAGAGGCCATGGATTCGACTGCGCGTTGCCAGTCGGCGAAGACACTGATCGTGTGTTTCAGCATTTCATCGGTGACATCTTCCTCGACGGCCACCTCCAGCCCCGCCTCGACGAGGCAACGCCGTTCCTCGTCACGGGTCAGGTAGGTGTGACTCTGTGGTTCAAGGGATGTGCGCAGGTCAAGGGACAGGGCGTCAGTATCGGCATCATCGTCCGCCACCAGTTGTGTGAAGACCAGTCGTCCGGTCCGCCGCAGGACACTCTCCACCCGTTCATAGATTTCGTGGCGGTCTTCCTGCGTGTGCAGCAACTCCCGCGAGACGATCAACTGGTACTTGGCGGTGCCGAAATCCATGTGTTTCAGGTCGATGGGTCCCAGCCGTACGGCCTTGCCCCGCATGGTGTCGCGAATCATCTCGGTGCCGCAACGCAGCAGTTCCCGGTTCGGGTCCAGCCCCTCCACACGCTGGTTGAAACGTTCGGCAATGTCACGGCACATGCCGCCGGAACCGCATCCGAGCACCATGGCCTTCTGCTCCTGCAGCGGCACATAGGTGCCGATCATGCGAAACAGGAAATCGGCGCCACCCGGCTGGTGATAGCCCTGACCGAAGAGCAACCCCTGTGTATCGGCAAGGGGGCCGTACGGACAGTGGCGGCGAATGACATCCGCGCCGCGACGCCCGGCGCGATCCGCCGCGCCTGACTGCGCTTCAGTCGGATAGCCATCCCACCAGGCCTTAATTCTGTTCTTCAGGGCCGCCTTGGCCATCACGTGTCACATCCCTTGCGGGTCGTATGTCATCCCGGTCGAGTGGTAGTATGGCCGCACTAAGATTGCGTTAAGTCCGATGGGATTCCTCCTTCCTGCGGCTGGCTTGACAGGCGAACGCCCGCTCGCCAGATTAACTCGGTTGTGGGAAGAAAAAATTCCCGAAAAACAACAGGTTAGAAAATGAATTTGGAGCGTTTCCACGCTCCGGGCCACGTTTCGGCGCGGTCTTTCCACAGATGCGAGACCGGGGCCGCGATGCCCCCTGCAACGAGACAGAGGTTCCCTTGGCTGGCGGTAACGAAATTCGCTCGACGTTTGTCGACTACTTTGCGCGCAACGGACACACCCATGTGTCGTCGTCACCGCTTGTGCCGCACAATGATCCGACCCTGATGTTCACCAATGCCGGAATGGTCCAGTTCAAGAACGTCTTCACGGGGCAGGAAAAGCGGGATTACAGCCGCGCCGTCACGTCCCAGAAGTGCGTGCGGGCGGGCGGCAAGCACAACGATCTGGACAATGTCGGTTATACCGCGCGGCATCATACGTTCTTCGAGATGCTGGGGAACTTCTCCTTTGGCGACTACTTCAAGGACCAGGCCATCGAACTGGCCTGGAACCTGATCACGCGGGAGTATGGCCTGGCGCAGGACCGCCTGCTGGTCACGGTCTATTCGGACGATGACGAGGCCGCGGCACTGTGGAAGAAGATCGCGGGCCTGTCGGATGACCGCATCATCCGCATAGCGACCTCCGACAATTTCTGGTCGATGGGCGATACCGGACCCTGCGGACCCTGCTCCGAGATATTCTTCGATCATGGCGACCATATCCCGGGTGGTCCGCCGGGCAGTCCCGATGAGGACGGGGACCGCTTCATCGAGATATGGAATCTGGTGTTCATGCAGTACGAGCAGGTGGACGCGGCCACCCGCAATGACCTGCCACGACCTTCGATCGATACCGGCATGGGTCTGGAGCGCATGACGGCGACCCTGAACGGGACGCATGACAACTATGCCACCGACCTGCTGCGCAACCTGATCGAGCAGTCGGCGCATTTCTCCAACAGCGATCCGGACGGCCCCGATGCGGTACATCACAGGGTCATCGCCGATCACCTGCGGGCAAGCGCCTTCCTGATCGCCGACGGTGTGCTGCCGACCAATGATGGCCGTGGTTACGTGCTGCGCCGGATCATGCGCCGTGCCATGCGCCATGCACACATGATCGGCTGTCGCGACCCGCTGATGTATCGGCTGGTGCCGGAACTGGTACGGATGATGGGCGGAACGTTCGGGGAATTGCAGCGTGCGGAGGCTCTGATCACAGAGACGCTGAAGCTGGAGGAGAACCGTTTCAAGCAGACGCTGGAACGCGGTCTCAAGTTGCTCGGCGATGCGGTCGGCGATCTTGGGGAAGGGCAGGCGCTGCCGGGTGACGTGGCGTTCCGTCTCTATGACACCTACGGCTTCCCGCTCGACCTGACGCAGGACATCCTGCGTGGTCAGGGACGCGCAGTCGACACCGCCGGTTTCGACGCCAGCATGGAAAGGCAGCGGGAAGCCGCGCGCCAGAACTGGGCCGGTTCCGGTGGGGAAGCGACGGAAAAGGTCTGGTTCGCGGTCCGCGACCGGATCGCCGCGACAGAATTTCTGGGCTATGACGCGACGGCGGCGGAAGCCAAGGTGGAGGCCATCATCGTTGACGGGGCCGAGACCGGAACGGCGCCGGACGGCACGGATGCGATGATCATCCTGAACCAGACACCCTTCTATGGTGAGTCCGGTGGCCAGATGGGGGATATCGGGACGCTGGCGACCGAAGGCGGCGTCATGGTGACCGTGACTGACACGGCGAAGAAGGTCGGCGATCTGCATGTCCATGTCGGGCAGGTCAGTGGCGGTGATCTGGCGGTCGGCGATGTGGTCCGCGCGGTCGTGGACCGGGACCGGCGTGATCGTCTGCGTGCAAACCACTCGGCCACGCATCTGTTGCACAAGGCCCTGCGTGACCGGCTGGGTGATCATGTCTCGCAGAAGGGTTCGCTGGTCGCGCCGGAGCGGTTGCGGTTCGACATCAGCCATCCGAAGGGCATGACGGCGGCGGAAATCGCGCAGGTCGAGGCGGACGTGAACGCCATGATCCGCGGCAATGGCGACGTCTCCACCCGCCTGATGACGCCTGACGCGGCGGTCGAGGCCGGCGCGCTGGCCCTGTTCGGTGAGAAATATGGCGATGAGGTTCGCGTCGTCTCCATGGGGCCGTCCGACGACCCTGCGCTGTCAACGGAACTCTGCGGTGGTACGCATGTGCGCCGTACCGGTGACATTGGCCTGTTCCGCATTGTCTCGGAGGGCGCGGTCGGATCCGGCGTGCGCCGTATCGAGGCGCTGACAGGGGCCGCCGCATTCGAATATCTGAGTGAGCAGGAACAGGCACTGCGGGAGATCGCCGGAACGCTGAAGGCGACACCGGGTGAGGCACCGGCACGGGTGAAGCAATTGCTGGAGGAACGGCGGAAGCTGGAACGTGAACTTGCCGATGCCCGCAAGAAGGCCGCCATGGGCGGTGGTGCGGCCAGTGATGGCCCCTCGGCGAAGGACGTGGGCGGAATCCGCTTCATCGGGCAGGTGGCGGAAGGCGTTTCGGCGCGCGACATGAAGGGGATGGTCGACGAAATGAAGTCGGGCGGATCCGGTGTCTATGCCATGGTTGGCGTGACGGACGGCAAGGCCGCGCTGGTCGTCGGCGTGACAGATGATCTGAAGGGGCGGCTGAGTGCGGTCGATCTGGTTCGGGCCGGTGTCGGGGCCATCGGTGGCACTGGTGGTGGTGGGCGTCCGGACATGGCGCAGGGTGGGGGACCTGACGGGGCCTCCGCCGCGGCGGCGATCAGCGCGGTGGAAGCCGCACTCGCCGAGGCCGGCCCGGGAGCCTGAGAAACATGGTGGCGCAGCGCAAAAGGGTCAGCCTGCGTCACCGGACCTTCGAGGTCGTCGAGGAAGCGGCCCCGGGGGATCGGCCGAGCCGACTGTTCGACCAGTTCCTGATTGTCCTCATTTCCCTGAACATCGCCGCAGTGGTGCTGGAGACAGTGCCATCCCTGCATGACCGCTTTGCAACCGGGTTCCTTGCCTTTGAAGTGGTGTCGGTCGTCATCTTCACGGTGGAGTATGTGATCAGGATCTGGGTGGCGCCGGAGCATCCGTCGCTGAAGCGGCATGGCCCGGTGGTCGGGCGGGTGCGCTATGCTCTGTCCATTGGTGCCCTCATTGATCTGGTTGCATTCCTGCCGTTCTATCTGGCGATCTTCCTTGGCGCGGACCTGCGGGTGCTGCGTGTGCTGCGTCTGCTCCGCTTCCTGAAACTGATGCGCTACTCCTCGGCCCTGATGACCCTGCAGCGGGTCTTCTATGACGAACGCAGGGCCCTGATCGCATCGCTGCTGATCATGTTCGGACTGCTGATCATTTCGTCCACGGCGATCTATCATGCGGAGCGCCATGCCCAGCCGGAAGATTTCGGGTCCATTCCGGCCGCGATGTGGTGGTCGCTGGCAACCCTGACCACCGTCGGTTATGGCGACATCGTGCCTGTCACGCTCTACGGCAAGATGATCGGCGGCGTGGTCATGCTGTTCGGTCTGGGCATGTTCGCCCTGCCGCTGGGCATCATCGCGATGGGCTTTTCGCAGGAGGTCAACCAGCGGCAGTTCGTGGTCACCCCGGTGATGGTCGGCAAGGTGCCGCTGTTCGAGGATCTGGACGCGCGGGAGATCGTGCGCATTTCACGCATGATGCGGGCACGGCGCTACGCGGCTGACGAGACGATCATTCAGCGTGGCAGCGAGCCGACGGAAGAATTGCTGTTTGTTGCAAATGGTATCGTCACGGTCGAGTCGACGGCAGGGGTTCGTGTGGTTGCCGACGGCGGGGTCTTCGGTATCGAAACCGTCCTGCGTCTGGAAAAGGTTGTCACGTCTGCCGTTGCCGAGACTCCGGTCCAGTTGATGATGCTCGCCGCCCAGGATGCCCGGGACCTTGTCAGGCGCCACCCCGAACTCGAAGGCGCGCTTCGGGCACAGGTTGCCGAGACGGAGTCAGGCCAGCAGGACAAGGATCTGTGAGAAGGCCGGTCGGGCCATCAGGCGTTGCATCGGCCTACAGGCCGGCGATTGCACCGATCCGGCCAACATCAACGTGCGCGGCGAGGTGTAGGGACAGCGCATCGAGGGTCTGATCGACGCTGCCGTCGAAATCCAGCGTGCCGTCGGTTGCCGCGCCGAGCTTCGTGAGAAACTGTCTGCGAAAGGCATCATCACGGAACAGGCCGTGGACGTAGGATCCGACAATCCGGCCGGACCGGTCCATCGCGCCCTCCGGCCTGTCGCCGATATGCAGGAACGGCCGTAGGCGGTCCTGGCCGTCGGTGCTGCCGATATGTATCTCGTAACCGCGCACGGTCGTACCCGACGCCGGATGCAGCCCTTCAACCGGTCTGGTCTGTTTGGCGGGATGCATCATGGTCTCGACCTGCAACAGGCCCAGACCTTTCTCCGTGCCGTCTGTGCCCTCTATTCCGTACGGATCGTGGACTGCCTGGCCAAGCATCTGATAGCCGCCGCAAAGGCCGAGCACATGTCCGCCGCGTCGGGCGTGCGCCAGAATGTCGATGTCCCAGCCCTGCGCGCGAAGGAAGCGCAGTTCGCCGGTCGTGGACTTGCAGCCGGGCAGGATCACCAGATCGAGGTCTGCGGGCAGGGGCATGCCAGGCTGGATGATCTGCAGCTCGACACCGGGCTCGGCCGCCAGGGGATCCAGATCATCGAAATTGGCAATGCGTGACAGGGCGGGTACGCCGATCCTGAACGCCCCCTGTCGCCGTCGGGCGCGACCGGCCAGTTCCATCGCGTCTTCCGCAGGCAGCCTGTGCGCCGCGTGAAACCAGGGAATGACACCCAGCGCCGCCCAGCCTGTCCGTGACGCGATCAGGTCCCGGCCATCGTCGAACAGGGTCGGGTCGCCCCGGAAACGGTTGACCAGAAACCCATGGATACGGGCCTGTTCGGCGGGCGGGATCAGGGCATGGGTGCCGACGATCTGCGCGATCACGCCGCCCCGGTCGATGTCGCCAACCAGAATGACAGGGATGTCGGCGGCTTCCGCGAAACCCATGTTGGCGATGTCACCGGCCCGCAGGTTGACCTCTGCCGTGCTGCCCGCGCCCTCGACGATGACCAGATCCGCTTCGGCGCAGAGATGATGGTAGCTCTGCATGACGCGGGTCAGCAGTTCAGGCTTCAGGGCCGAATATTCGCGCGCCCGGACCGTGGCAAAGCGTTTCCCCTGCACCACTACCTGTGAACCGGTCTCGCTCTCCGGTTTCAGCAGTACCGGGTTCATGTGAACGCTGGTGGGGACGCGCGCGGCAAGCGCCTGCATGGCCTGGGCACGTCCGATTTCCCCGCCATCATCGGTCGCGGCGGCATTGTTGGACATGTTCTGGGGCTTGAAGGGGCGGACGCGCAGGCCGCGGTCGGCAAACAGACGGCAAAGCCCGGCGACCAGCATGGACTTGCCCACGCTGGACCCGGTGCCCTGCAGCATGATGGTGGCGGTCAGAACCACTCTCCCGTCCGGTCCGTGACAGGACCGGGCAGGAGGCTGGGTGCAGACCTGTTCTCAACCGGCCTTGAGGTCGGGGCCTTCATCATCGTCCAGATCATCATCAGGCTCCGGACCCGTTGTCATGGCGTCGGTCAGCAGTCCGGCATGGTGCATGATCTGCTGTTCGATCTTCAGCGCCACATCGGGATTGTCGGCGAGGAACTGCTTGGCGGCTTCGCGACCCTGACCGATACGCTGGTCACCGGCAGAGAACCACGACCCGGCCTTGTCGACGACACCGGCCTTCACGCCATGGTCCAGCAATTCGCCGGTCTTGGAAATGCCCTCACCATACATGATGTCGAATTCCACGACCCGGAATGGCGGCGCCACCTTGTTCTTCACCACCTTCACGCGGGTCTGGTTGCCGACCACGTCATCGCGGTTCTTGATCGCGCCGATACGGCGGATGTCGAGGCGCACGGAGGCATAGAATTTCAGCGCGTTGCCGCCCGAAGTGGTCTCCGGGCTGCCGAACATCACGCCGATCTTGAGGCGGATCTGGTTGATGAAGACAACCATGCAGTTGGTGCGGGAGATCGAGGAGGTCAGCTTCCGCAGTGCCTGGCTCATCAGCCGGGCCTGCAGGCCGACATGGGAGTCGCCCATCTCGCCCTCGAGCTCGGCCTGGGGCACAAGTGCCGCCACCGAGTCGATCACCACCACATCGACAGCACCGGAGCGCACCAGCGTGTCGGCAATCTCCAGCGCCTGTTCGCCCGTATCCGGCTGGGAGATGATCAGGTCATCGATGTTGACGCCCAGCTTCTTCGCGTATGCCGGGTCGAGCGCATGTTCGGCATCGATGAAGGCACATGTGCCACCCTTCTTCTGGGCTTCCGCAATGACATGCAGCGTCAGGGTGGTCTTGCCCGAACTTTCCGGGCCGTAGATCTCGACCACGCGTCCCTTCGGCAGGCCGCCAATCCCGAGCGCCATGTCGAGACCGAGGGAGCCTGTCGAGATCGAGGCGACGTTCATCGCCTCCCGCTGGCCGAGGCGCATCACCGAGCCCTTGCCAAAGGCGCGTTCGATCTGGCTCAGGGCCGCATCAAGGGCCTTGGATTTGTCTGACACGCTCCGACCTTCCTTTTCGATGAGACGCAAAGCTGATTGCGACATGTTCCCGCTCCCTTATTTCACAGGCTGCTCTTCAGGTGCAATTGCGTTCAATGTACGCATTTTGTTCCTGTTGCAAAGCGGTTTAATCAAGACATTGAATTGGATACAAAAAATGTCATTTGTACGATGAATGTTCACGGCTGAATCGTCAGCAGCATGATTGGCGGGTCCAGACACTGCGTTGCGACCGAATCAGCCGCCGAGCTGTTCCTTCACCTTCGCCGCCAGGTCCTTCAGGCTGAAAGGCTTGGCCAGGAATTCGACATCGGTCAGGTCGTCGCCCAGGCTGCGTCGGAATGCTTCTTCTGCGTAGCCGGAGATGAAGACGGCGCGGATGTCGGGCCGTACCTCCCGCGCACGGCGGATCAGGGTGGGACCATCCATGTTCGGCATCACCACATCGCTGACCATCAGGTCGATTTCGTGTTCCCCGTTGCTGATGATCTCCAGCGCAGTGTCACCGCTGTCGGCCTCCAGCACCGTGTAGCCCTTGTTGCGCAAGGCGCGCACCGCGAACATGCGCACCGCGTCCTCATCCTCCACCAGCAGGATGGTGCCCTGGCCGGTGAGGTCGACACTGGCACGACGGCTGGTCGCACGTGTGGCTTCCGGGTCTTCATCGACCCGCGGCAGCAGGATGCGGAATGTCGTGCCCGCATCGACCTTGCTCTCGACCAGAACGTAACCACCCGTCTGGCGCACGATACCGTAGACGGTTGCGAGTCCCAGGCCGGTGCCTTGTCCGACCTCCTTGGTGGTGAAGAAGGGTTCGAAGATCTTGGCAATGTTCTCCGCAGAGATGCCGTGTCCGGAATCAATCACCGCGATCTCGACATAGTCCCCGACCGGCATGATCTCGTCGCCCACCGGTTCCGGTACATCGATGCGCACATTCCGGGTTTCAAGCGATACCGTCCCGCCTGACTCCATCGCGTCCCGGGCGTTGACGACCAGGTTCG
Source organism: Minwuia sp. (assembly GCA_029213165.1). GTDB lineage: Bacteria > Pseudomonadota > Alphaproteobacteria > Minwuiales > Minwuiaceae > Minwuia. The sequence continues at coordinate 32,999 of JARGNO010000018.1, read as the reverse complement.
TCACCACCTGTTCGATCTGCCCCTGATCGACCTTCACCAGTCCCAGATCGCGATCATGCACGATGCGCAGATTCAGATGTTCGCCGATCAGGCGACGCAGCAGGTCCGACAGGTCCGCCAGCACGTCGGTCAGGTTCAGCACCTTGGGGCGCAGGGTCTGGCGCCGGGAGAAGGCAAGCAACTGCCGCACCAGCGCGGCAGCCCGGTTGGCATTCTGCTTGATATGGACGATGTCGGCATAGGACGGATCGCCCGGCGGGTGGCGCATCAGCAGCAGGTCGGAAAAGCCGATCATGGCCGTCAGCAGATTGTTGAAATCATGCGCGACGCCACCGGCCAGCTGGCCGACTGCCTGCATCTTCTGGCTCTGCGCGAACTGGGCTTCCAGACTGCGTTGCTCAGTGGCGTCGATGAAATAGAGCACGACAACACGTTCGTCGTCGATGCGATCCAGCCAGGTGCCATGGATGCGGGCCACGCGCGCCGCACTGCCGGCAAGCTTCACTTCCACCGGTTCGAGCGCGGCATTGCCCTCCATCATCTGCGTCTGACGCAGCAGGGCTGATTCCCGGTCCTTGTCATCGACGAATTCGATCCAGTTGCGACCGATTTCGTTGCCCCTGGAACCGAACATGCGGCCAACCGCACCATTCGCCCGGATGATGCTGCCATCCTCCGTGACGATGATGATCCCGATCGGCGCGCCATTGCCGAAACGCTCGAAGTTGTGCCGGATGTGCGCGATCTCCTGACGGAGCTCCGCGACCAGGTCCGGATCGGCTGCGGGCGCTTCAGGTTGCACGGCCACAGGTATGGCGGGTTCCGGTTCCGGCTCGATCCTTTCCTCCACCGGTTCGATGTCGGCTGCTGTCGCCTCCGGGATCGGGGGGAGCGTATGCGCGGACCTTCCCATGGATGCCGTACCGCGGCGACGGAAGATCACCGGCAACATGCCGACGAACAGGGCCGTGAACAGAACGCCAAGGATCTCCGGGCTCAGGTCAAGCTGACCGGCAGCGAGCAGCAGACCGAGCAGGATGCCGAGCAAGGCCATGGCGAGCGCCATCATCGGCGGTCGCGACGGGGGGCGGTCCTGGCCATGGGTCATGTCTGGCGGCGTGCTTGTCTGATCGGTCAATGCTGCGTGCTCCGCGCGGGCGCCCGCCCGCCGCTGTAACTCTGGCTCAGGTTCATGACGTAGCTTATCACTTCCGCGACGGCCTTGTAGTGCTCCGGCGGTATTTCCTCATCCAGTTCCACGACAGCGTGCAGTGCGCGCGCCAGGGGACGGTTCTCGATGACCGGAACGGCATTGTCTTCGGCGACCTGCCTGATGTTCAGAGCGACCTGATCAACGCCCTTCGCCACGCATACCGGCGCGGACATGGCCGACATGTCGTATTTCAACGCCACGGCAAAATGGGTCGGGTTGGCGATCACGACACTGGCTTCCGGCACCGCCGCCATCATGCGCCTGCGGGAGCGTTCCATGCGGATCGCACGGATCTTCTGCTTCACCATCGGGTCGCCGTCGGATTGTTTCTGTTCATCCTTGATGTCGCGCCGCGACATGCGCAGGTCCTGGCGGGTCTTCCATTTCTGATAGGCGAAGTCGCCTGCCGCGATCACGGTCATGACCGCCAGCACACCGCCAACCATGGTCAGCGCCTCACCACGCACGAACTCCAGAATGCCCAGGGGTGGAACGGATATCAGCTGTGGCAGGATGTCGAAGTCGGGCCAGACCAGGGAGAAGGCGACAAAGGCGACGAGTGTCAGCTTCAGTATTCCCTTGCCGAACTCCAGCAGTGAATTGATGGAAAAGAGCCGTTTCAGGCCCGCGATGGGGGAGATCTTCGACAGCTGTGGCTTGATCTTCTCCGGTGTCAACTGGATCGGATGCTGCACGGCTGTGCTGATCACCGCCAGCACCGCGAGAACGCCCATGATCGGCAGTACCGCGTAGGCGACGCTGCCCACCACGTCGTTGAACAGGCCCTGCATCGCACCGGCATCAACGATGATCCGGTCAGGCGACGCAACGAAGGCGCGCAGGCTGCCGAACAGGATCGCCCCGGCATTGCCGATCATGAACATCAGCAGTGCGGCGGTGCCAACCAGCATGAACCAGTGTCCGACTTCCTGACTCTTCGCAACCTGACCCTTCTTCAGGGCCTCCTGAAGTTTCTGGTCTGTCGGTTCTTCGGTTTTTTCCGACTTGTCCTGCCCATCACCGGCCATGCGCTTCCCCTATTGCACCAGGAACATGGCAAGGCCGTTCTCGAAGTGGGCCAGGAACCACATCATGCTGGCACCCATGACCATCATCATGATGACGAAGGCGAGCATGATCTGCAGCGGCATGACGATGAAGAAGACCTGCATCTGCGGCATCAGGCGGTTGACCAGTCCCATGCCGATATAGAGCACCAGGGCATAGGCAATGAAGGGGGCGGAGATCTGCACCCCGATCAGGAAGCTGTTGGCGACCCAGCCTGCGGCGGTCTTGGCGAAATCCTCCATCGGGGGCACGGTCGCCGCCGGGAACAGCACGTAGGAATCGCTGATCGCGTACATCATCATGTGATGCAGGTCGGCCATGAAGATCATCACCAGGCCCATGATGCTGAGGAAACTGCCCAGCAACGCGCCCTGGGCACCCTGCGCCGGATCGAAGAATTGCGCGAAGCCGAGGCTGGCCTGAAAGGAAATGACGATGCCGGCGACGTGCAGCGCCGTGACCAGCAGCCTTGCCGCCCCGCCAATGAAGATGCCGATCAGGGCTTCTCCGGCCACCAGCGGCAGCAGGCTGACCGGCTGTTCCGGGATCGGTGGCAGGGTCGCCACCAGAACCGGCTGCAGCACGATGGAAAGGGCAAGCGCGATGCCCAGCCGGACGCGCGGCGACACATAGGGTTCACCGAATCCCGGCAGCACCATGATCATCGCACCGACCCGGGCGAAGATGAGCATGGTGGAGAAGATCGTGGCTGGCAGAACCTCCTCCAGCACGGTCGCTATCCGGCAATCTGACCGGACGCGGCGATACGTTGCGCGATCTGGTCCATGAAACCGGTCAGTTCCCCGATCATGTAGGGGGCCAGTGCCACCAGAGCGATGAAGATCGCCAGGATCTTCGGAACGAAGGCAAGGGTCATTTCCTGCATCTGGGTCAGGGCCTGGAACAGCGATACGACCAGTCCGACGCTGAGTGCGATCAGCATGACGGGAGCAGCGGTCTTCAGCAGCACCCAGATGGCGCTGCGTCCGATGTCGACGACTTCGACGGGGCTCATTTCAGGCCCCCGTCAGATCGGCATGCGGATGATCTGCTGGTAGGCGTCGACGACCCGGTCGCGGACGGCCACCACGGTCTGCAATGCGATCTCCGCATTGTTCACCGCGACAACGACGTCAGTCAGACCGGCCTTGTCGACGTTCGACGACAGGGCAACCTGTTCGGACTTCTCCAGCGATCCGACGGCGCCTTCTGCCGCTTCGCGCACCATGTCGGCAAAGCTGCCGCCCTGGGCGCCGCTGACCATACCGGTGTCCGAACCGCTCGGGTCCGCATCTCCGCCTCGGCCCAGGGCCTTGCCATAGGCCATGGCCGCATTCTGCAGCGTGACATCCATACTGGAAGCTCCTTGAAGGGGGTGCGAAAGGTGGGCTTAGGGGAAGCTCAGCGTCAGCGCAGCAGGTCGACCGTGCGCGACATCATGGCCTTGGCGTTCTCGATGACGGTGACATTGGCCTCGTAGGAACGTTGGGCCTCCTTCATGTCCACCATCTCGATCAGCGGATTGACGTTGGGCAGCTTGACGTAACCGCTGCCGTCCGCGCCGGGGTTGCCCGGATCGTAGTTCTTCTCGAACGGCTTCTGGTCGGTGCTGATCTTGTCGATCTCCACCGTCGGTGCGCCGGACGCGTGCATGGTCTGCTGGAACGTCATGATCTTGCGCCGGTAGGGATCAGCGCCCGGTGTCATGGACGTCGAGTGCGCATTGGCAATGTTCTCAGCAATGATCCGCATCCGCGCGCTCTGGGAGCGCATGCCGGAGGCGGAGGTGATCATTGTCTTTTCGAGGTCCATGAGACTCTCCCGGTTTCAGCCGCTGGGCAATCAGCCGCCGCGACCGCCAATGGCGGTCTTCATCATCTGCATGTGCTTGCGGTACAGCGATACGGCCAGGTCGTAAGACATGCGCGTGTCGCTGACTTTCAGGATTTCTTCCTCCAGCACCACCGAGTTCGCCGATGGTGTCGATTCATAGTTCTCGCCCTTCGCGCGGGCATAATTGTCATCTGCCTCGCCCGACGGGGCGATATGGCCGGCATCCGTCTTGGTCGTCCGCATGGTCGCCTGCGGCTTGTGCACCAGTTCCTGGAATGTCAGGGGCTTCAGGTCCTTGGCGCTGTAGCCCGGCGTATCCGCATTGGCGATGTTCTGGGCCAGTACCTTCTGCCGCGCGCCGAGCCAGTCCATCTGGCGCGTCAGGGCGGCGAATACCGGTATGTCCTTCATCAGCATCGGGCGGGTTCCACGAACGGTTCGGGGGCAGCAGGTCCTTTGATCCGTCCAACAATGAACGGAGAAGATTAATGAAAGGTAACGATCGGGCCGGACACCCTCAGACGCCGCACGATGAGATCGTGGCGTTATCGGATCGTTAACCAAAGACCTTCAAAAATCACACCTGCGGGAGAGAAACTCCCGTCCCCATCCCGTTCGATCCGGTGTTGCCACTTGCACCGCCGGACGACAAAGGCAGAAGGCCCCGCAGGTTTGGACATTCTGGATTACATGAGATTTCTCGGCGCGCTGGTGCTGATCATCGGCATGATCGCCGGGGCGGCCTGGCTGGCCCGGCGATACGGACTTGCGCCTAAGGTCACGGGCGGCAACGGCCGCATCGGCATTGTCGCCGTGCAGAGCCTGGATACCCGCCGCAAGCTCGTCCTGGTGCGCCGCGACGACCGTGAACACCTGCTGGTCGTCGGCCCGACCGGAGAATCAGTCATCGAGACCGGCATCACGCCACCAGATGCCATGGGGGAACAGGCGTGAGACAACTGTTCCTTCTGATCGTCGTTTCGTTGCTGGTCATGGCGACCCCGACGATCGCGCAGGACGTTTCCATCGACCTGGGGGAGGGCGGCAGCTTCACGGGGCGGGTGCTGCAGCTTGTCCTGATGCTGACCGTGCTCAGCCTGGCGCCCGCGATCCTGGTCGTCGTCACATCCTTCACCCGCATCGTCATCGTGCTGTCGCTGCTGCGTTCCGCCATGGGTGTGCAGACAACGCCGCCGAATGTGGTGATCATCAGCCTCGCCCTGTTCCTGACCGCCTTCATCATGGCGCCGACGTTCGAGGCCGCATGGAATGATGGTATCCAGCCCTTGTTGAACGAGGAAGTGGATGAGCGCGAGGGACTGACCCGCGCCATCGCGCCGGTCCGCCAGTTCATGCTGGCACATGTGCGCGAAAAGGACCTGGCGCTGTTCATCGACATTGGCCGCATCGACACGACCGACCTGACGCCGGAGAACACGCCGATCCAGGCGCTGGTGCCCGCCTTCATGATCTCCGAGCTGAAACGCGCCTTCGAGATCGGGTTCCTGCTGTTCATCCCGTTCCTGGTCATCGACATGGTGGTGGCCAGCGTGCTGATGTCGATGGGTATGATGATGCTGCCCCCGATCATCATCTCGCTGCCGTTCAAGCTGATCTTCTTCGTCATCGTCGACGGCTGGAATCTTGTGGCGGAGAGCCTGGTCAGAAGCTTCGTCGGCGGCGGAGGGGGTTAGCGGGGGGGGCTCAATCAACGTCGGGATCAGTGATTGCAGCGATTTTAGGTCGTTGTTGATGATCTGTGTATGACGGGGGAATCGGACCATCGAAATCCGCTCTTGAGCCGATGGATGACACCCGAGATCACACTCCAATCTTCTGCCCGGCCCGCGGCGGACTGGCTCTTCTGAGAACGTGGCTCTATCGCCACCGGTCGCGTGCCATCAACCCAGAACAATCGAGCCCTACAAATTCTCAAATGCAAACCAGGCACTCAGAGAATCAGGCCATCTCAACAAATTGAACAGGCTGATTGGGGTCTTAACCCTAGTTCAAGCACATCATCGAATGCTTCATTTGCAATATGAGACACGTGCAAAGGATGGCGACGTGCTCCGAAACGCTCGCGTGCAACTTCTCCTCAATGATCGGCATCTTCGCAATCAGGTTCTGGTTCAAATGAGTGCAAATACTAGCGTCACTGTGTATATTCTTGGATAGGTTGCGTTCAATCGAGGTGAATTTATCTACCGACGGATCAATATCGCAAGCGTTGGAGGCGAAAAAGATGGCCAGTCCGAATGGATTCATGAAAGAGATGCTTAGGCCAAGGGCCTACGTGACAATACTCGTGGGAATTATCTTATTATTGTCAGGAATTTTGATATCAAAGATAAATCATTTTTCTCTCGAGGAGCTTAAAACCGAATCAGTGAGTGCGACTTGGGAGGTTGTGTCTCACCTTCTTATTGAGGTTGCATTTGCAATGATCATTGCAGTGATTATTGCAGTTTTCTTTGAAGAATCAGCAAGATCTAGAATGATTGAAGATTTGGACAAGAAAATTAGTGTAGTTCAAAGAGATGTATTTTTCTCAACATTTGGATATTTTCAAGATGATGGAGTAAAGAAGGTTGTAAGAGAAATTTTTCGCCGTGGAAGTCTTATACGAAGAAACTGGCATATAATATACACTATTGAAGATGATTGTGTGAGCGATGAAAAGGGGGATCCGGTAAATTATGTAAAATTGAAAGCGACAGGGCAATTTCGAATTGAAAATCTTTCAACTATTCCAGCAAGTTATGATTTGTCATTGGGTCTTCCGAATCCACTTGTTTCAGCGTTAAAAAATGTGACGCGGGTCGATTCATTCTTGGTAGATGAGGAGGAAAAATGCACGGTTGAATCAGAAAGAGAATTCCGTCTTCAGATGAATGATGAAAAAAATACAATGCCAAAATATACTTGTGGAACAATCGATATTCCTGCATCAGCATTTGTTGAAATCTCAATTCAATATGTTATGGCAAAAGAAGTTGAGGATACGGAAATTGTTTCCTCTCTTACCCCATCTGATGGTTTGGAAATAACCGTATTCGACAAGGGGCAGGGGAGTCGGTGGGTCTTTGCGTCGGCTGTTAGCATGTCGCAAATGCGTGAAACGCAATCGAATCCGAGTGACGGAAGGTTTGTTTGGAAGCATCAGGGTTGGCTGCTTCCTTCACAGGGGGCCAAGCTGTGGTGGAAGCGTCGGACAGCAGACTCAATTGATACGGAGCGTTTGCAATGAAAAGCAGCCTCGCTCTCTTAACCGATTGTCAATCGGTGGAGATTAGCGTAACGAAGGCGTGTTGCCTGTCACGTAGTGGCTACAGGGGTAGGTCTTGAACTGGAGGGGCGAAGTTGCATATGCTTCGAACTTAGGTTCCGAGTAAGCTTCAACGCAGCTGGAGAAAGAGGTCATTATGGTTATGTCCAAGCTAGCAATTTGCGGTGACGGCGGATCAGCTATGTAGCTGATATGCATGAACAGAATTTAGGATCGGCGGTGTGGCGAGAGCTGCGCCGCCTTTTCTTTTTCTCGTGCTGACTTGAGACGCCGGACCTTGTCAAAAATTCGGTAGCGTGCGCATCGACATTATCTGATCGTGGGTCGCTGGATCCTGGAGTTTTCCGGCATTGATCCCGATGGCTGGTTGACTGGGCGTTGGGGTAAGGCATGGCGGATTGGGCATTCCATCTAATCGTGTCTTCATGCCGATCCTGATTGTAACGTCAATGTTAGTCTTCCGGCATATTTGCAGTCATCAGCAAGGCTTATGAACCAGTAGGGGCTCAGACATTCGGCCCTGAGCTTGCCTATTGAGCGCTCGGAGGAACCCATTGTCGGTCGGTCTTATTGGTCGGGAGATGCCGACCGTACGGAATATCGCGATTGCGCATCCATGACGGCCAGCTTGATTTGAGCTTACGCGACCCGGATCTCGGCTTCGTGGTGCACGGGAAAATTCACTGAACTGGCGATGAAACACACCTTGTTCGCCGTGCCATGCAGGCGGCGGGCATGTTCCACCTTGTCCGCCTGGGCGATGGTGACGACGGGGCGCAGCGTGGCCTCCGTGAAGGCACCGCCACCCTTGCCGTTCTCCACCATTGTGGCGGTGGCCCGGTCGGTATAGTCCAGCACCGTGATGCGGGCGCGGGCGCAGCAGGCGAGATAGCTGAGCATGTGACAGCTCGACAGGGCGCCGAGCAGCATGTCTTCGGGGTTCCACAGTTCCGGCAGGCCCAGGAAGGCCGGGTCGGAGCTGGTGGTCAAAGTCGGCTTGCCCGGCGCAGCGAGCTGGTGGGTCCGGTCATAGGACTGGTAGTCCGCGAACCCGGCTGCTGCGCCGGTCCATGTCAGGTCGGTCTGATAGGTATGATGTCCAGTGTCGGACATGCCGGATCAGTTCCTCCAGAAGGGCTTTTCAGCTTCCTGGGTTGCGGACATGCGGTCAATGCCCATGTCGCGCAGGATGCGGTCATCCATCTCGGCCAGGTTCTGACGCTCCACCATGCGCTTCTCCCACACATTCAGCAGGGATGCGATGCGCAGCACCGGGCCCAGAATGGCGTTCAGAGGGCGGTAGGACAGGGTCGGCTGTCCATACCGGACAGTTGTGTAGGTCCGGCTCATGGTTTCTCTCCTTGGATGCGAGTGTGCCCGGCGTCTTGCCGCGACACCTGATCATCTAGAACCCGGGTCGGGTACTTACAAACGATGCTTTCTCAGCTAGTCTGTTAGAAAATCTCATCAGCGAGAATTGCCATGGCCCGCCGTTTACCGCCTCTTAACGCTCTTCGCGCCTTCGAGGCTGCAGCCCGTCATTTAAGTTTCACAAGGGCGGCGTCGGAGCTGAACGTGACCCCGGCGGCGATCAGCCATCAGGTGAAGGGGCTGGAGGACTGGTTCGGGGCCAAGCTGTTCCAGCGCCGCAACCGGGAGATCCTGATGACGGAGGCGGGGCAGTTGCTGCTGCCCGGCGTGCGCGACGGCATGGATCAGTTGGAGACCGCCGTGCAACGCATCACCGTACAGGGGGATGACACGGAACTGCGGGTCACCTGCATGCCGTCTTTCGCATCGAAGTGGCTGGTGCCGCGACTGGGATCCTTCCGTGCCCGGCATCCGGAAATCGATGTCCTGCTGTCAACGTCGGAGGGGATCGTCGATCTGGAGGTGGAGCCGTTCGATCTCGGTATCCGTTCCGGGCGGGGCAACTATCCCGGCCTGACCGTTCACCGGCTGTTCGATGACGCGGTGTTCCCGGTCTGCAGCCCGGCGCTGCTGCATGGACAACCGCCGCTGAACAGTCCCGACGACCTGAAGAACCATACCCTGCTGCATGATGACTATCCCGTCGGCTGGCAGGAATGGCTGACCGCAGCAGGGGTGGAGGGTGCGGACCCGCGGCGCGGTCCGATGTTCGACAATTCCGCGATGCTGCTGCAGGCCGCCGCCGAAGGGTTGGGGGTGGCGCTGGCGCGGCACGTCCTGGCCTATGCCGATATCGTGGCAGGGCGCCTGGTGGCACCGTTCCCGATCACGCTGACCTCCGACATGGCCTATTACCTGGTGCATCTGCCCAGAACCGCCGACCGGCCCATGATCCGCGCCTTTCGCGAGTGGCTGTTCGAGGAAGCCTACAACTACCGTGCCGAACAGGACCGCGGCTGACGGGGACCTGAGGATGCTGGCTGACAGCGGGGACAAGGCTTCCCTATAGTCAGCGGGATCAATGTCACCCGGCGACAGACCGGGGACGGGGAGGTAGCTGTCATGAACCGACATCCGGTTCTCATTTGGGCGATGCTGGTGCTGCTGGTGTCGGCTGGTTCGGTGCAGGCAGCGGAGCGGACCCTGCGCCTGGGCGTTCTGGGCTTCGGCACGGTTGCATGGGAGCTCGAGACCATCCGCAGCCATGGCCTTGCAGAGGCGGAGGGGCTGGACCTTCAGGTGCGGGAGTTCGCTGGCAAGCAGGCGGCGGCCATCGCGTTCCAGGGTGGCGAGGTCGACGCGATCGTCACTGACATCGTCTGGGTGGCCCGACAGCGCGCCGCCGGCCGCGCCCTGCGTTTCGCGCCATTCTCCAACACCGTTGGTGCGCTGATGGTCCCTGCCGGATCATCGCTGCAGGGAATTGCGGATCTGAAGGATGTGAAGATCGGCGTCGCGGGCGGTCCGCTGGACAAGTCCTGGCTGCTGCTGCGGTCGCTGGTGAAGCAGCGCCACGGTTTCGACCCTGCCGATGCGGCCAGCCCGGTCTATGGCGCGCCGCCGCTGCTGCAACAGCAGTTCATCAAGGGGCAACTGGATGCCTTGATCACGTTCTGGCACTTCGCTGCGCGGCTGGAGGCTGCGGGCCATCGCAGGCTGGCCGACATGGATGACATGGTCGTCGGACTGGGGGGTGCGGCGGGCACGTCGCTGGTCGGTTACGTCTTCCGCGAGGATCCGGACGGGTCAAAGACGGAGGCAGAAGCCGCCTTCCTGCGCGCCTCCCGCGCGGCGAAGCAATTGCTGCGTGATGATGATGGCGCCTGGCAGTCGCTGCGGCCATTGATGCGCGCCGGTGATGATGCCGGTTTCGCGACCCTCAAGGCACGGTTCAGAGCCGGCATTCCGGTGAGGTTCGGTGACGCGGAGATCACCGCGGCGCGAAGGCTCTACGACCTGCTCGCCAGGGCAGGGGGCGAACCGCTTGTCGGGCAGGCGACGGCGCTGGACGCCGCGGCCTTCCATCCGGCAGCACGTTTCTGAGTTCGCGGTCGCGCATGTCACGTCCGCCAACAACAGGGCGCCTTGTCTGGATACTCTCTCTCGGCAGTCTGCTGCTGCTCTGGGTCGCTGCGGCGGCACTGACGGACCCACTGACCCTGCCGGGGCCGGTGCAGGTACTTGGTGTGATGGGGCGGGAGGCGGCGGATGGTGAGCTGTTCCATCACCTGGCCGTCACGCTCTATCGCGTCGCGCTGGCCTTCGTCCTCGCCATGTCGCTGGGCATCATGATCGGGCTGTGGATGGGCCTGAACCGGTCGGCGGACCGGTTCCTGGACCTCTGGCTGGTCTTCTTCCTGAACCTGCCGGCACTTGTGGTCATGATCCTGGCCTACGTCTGGCTCGGCCTGACAGAGGTTGCGGCAATTCTCGCGGTTACCGTGAACAAGGTGCCGAATGTCGTTGTCACGGTGCGGGAAGGGGCACGGGCGCTGGATCCGAAGCTGGCAGAGATGGCCCGCGTGTTCCGTTTCACCCGCTGGCAGACGCTGTGCCATGTCATCCTGCCACAGATGGCGCCGTTTCTGGCGGCGGCCGCGCGCTCAGGGATCGCGCTGATCTGGAAGATCGTGCTGGTGGTGGAACTGCTGGGACGCGGCTCCGGCGTCGGTTTCAAGCTGCACCTGCATTTCCAGCTGTTCGAGATCGACGCCATCCTGGCCTATGCGCTGGCCTTCATCGCGGTGATGCAGATCGTCGAGTGGGGCATCCTGCGACCGTTGGAACAGCGCGCCAACCGCTGGCGGCACGCATGACCGCCCTCGACATCCATGTCCGTGCCAAGCGGTTCGGCGAAGACACAGTCCTGCAGGATCTGGAACTGAAGGTCGCTGACGGCGAAGTGGTGGCGATCACCGGGCGTTCGGGCGTCGGCAAGACCACCCTGCTGAACATCATTGCCGGGCTGGACACGGCATTCGAGGGAACTGTCTCACCTGGGCCAGCCGACCGGCGCGTCGGCTACGTGTTTCAGGAACCGCGCCTGCTGCCCTGGCGCACGGTGACGGAGAACCTGTGTCTGGCCAGCCGGATCGGCCCTGCCGAGGCGGAGCGGTGGCTGAGAGACATCGGGCTCGCCGGTGAGGGGCAGAAGCTGCCCGGGCAACTGTCACTGGGCATGCAGCGGCGCGTCGCTGTCGCCCGTGCCCTGGCACTGCGGCCAGCGGTCCTGTTGCTGGACGAGCCATTTGCCTCCCTGGATGTCGAGACTGCTGTCGAGATGCGCGCCCTGTTGCAGCGCCTCCTGGCGGCGCACCCCACCACCACATTGCTGGTCACGCATGATGCGGCGGAGGCGGCGGAACTGGCGACGCGGAATATTGTTCTCGACAGTCTTCAGGGGCCATCCCCGACAGTATGAGGCCGTCAGCCCGGATTGCCGAGACACGCGACCATCCCGGTCGCCATCCGGTCCATCATCCCGAAGAAGCCATCCGATGCGGATCTGGTGGTTGTTCCCACGGGGTCGATCACCCCGACCCGCACGTGATCATCACTCGCCAGTGCCTCGATGATGGCGCTGTTGAACTGGGGTTCGGCCAGGACACAGTGGATGTGCTGCTGCGCGATACGGGACCGGATCAGGCTGATCTGGCGTGCGCCGGGGGCGATTTCCGGATTGATCGCAATGGAACCAGCGGCGGTCAGGCCGAACCGGTTCTCGAAATACTGATAGGCGTCATGAAACACGACGAACGGGTGATCTGCGACAGCCACCAGCCTTCCGGCCATATCGACTTCCAGCGCCTTAAGGCGTTCGACTGTTCGGTCGGCATTGGTCCTGTACAGGTCCGCGCCTGTCGGGTCGTTGTCAATCAACACGTGGGCGACATGGCGGACAATTGCGATCGCGTTCCGGGGGTCGAGCCAGACATGCGGATCGGTCCCGCCTTCGTGGGCGTCGTGCCCTTCATGCCCCTCGTGTCGGTCGTGATCGGCGTGTTCTTCGTGATCGGCATGTTCTTCAAGATCATCGTGCCCGTGTTTCTCATGCCCATGCTCATGCTCATGCTCATCTTCATGCTCATGGGGTTCGAACGCGTCATTGTCCCGTACCGGCAGAAGCAGAAGGCCCGGTGCCTTGATCAGATCGACCACGGTCGCCTTGCCGGAAAGATTGGCCAGCGGGCGGTTGAGGAACGTCTCCAGCTCCGGTCCGACACGGAAGATCACGTCTGCGCGGGAGAGCGCCACTGCCCCGGAAGGGCGAAGGGCATAACCATGCGGCGAGGCCCCGGGGGGCAGGATCAGGTCCGGCTCCGCCACACCCTCCATGACCGCAGCGACCAGGCTGTGAATCGGCAGGATCGAGGCGCTGACGCGGATACGCGCCTCCGCCAATGCCGATCCGGCAGTGAGTGTCAGGGCCAGAACGGCAGGCAGAAAGGCACGCAACATCAGTCTTCTCCACACTTCGACGTGTGGCGAAGTTTATTCATTATTCGATAGACGTCAAACTGTTCCTGCGAAAAATCAGGCTGCCGCGAAATCGTCCCTCAACGTGCGTTTCAGCACCTTGCCGGTGGCATTGCGGGGCAGGGCCTGGACGAACTCGACACGGCGCGGCACCTTGAAGGTCGCCAGATGCTCGCGGCAATAGGCCGTCAGCGTATCCGGAGAAAGCTCCGCGCCCTTCTTCAGCACGATCACCGCGCAGCCGATCTCCCCCCATTTGTCGTCGGGCAGGCCGATGACGGCGGCTTCGGCGATACCGTCGAGGCGATAGATCACGTTCTCCACCTCCGCCGGATAGACGTTCTCGCCGCCGGAGATGTACATGTCCTTGGTGCGGTCGACGATGAAGTAGAAGCCATCCGCGTCGCAGCGCGATGCGTCGCCGGTATTCAGCCAGCCATCCCGGATCGCGGCCTCTGTCGCTTCCGGCCGGTTCCAGTAGCCGGGGGTGATATTGGGACCCTTGCACCAGAGTTCACCGATCTCTCCCACCGGCAGGTCGTTGCCGTCCGGGTCAACGATGCGGACCTGATTGTGCAGCGCCGGTTTGCCGGCGGAACCCGGGCGTGTCATGGCGTCCCCGGCGTCGAGTACCAGAACGGTGGGGCTGGTCTCCGTCATGCCAAAGCCCTGGGCGAGACCCAGGCCACGGGCCGCCCATGTCTCCAGAAGCGAGACCGGAACCGGAGCGCCGCCGACGCCCGCGACCTGAACTGTCGAGAGATCGGTGTCGGGGAATTCATCCAGTTGCGCCATGAACTGATAGTTGGCGGGCACACCGAAGAAGTGGGTGATCCCGTATTCCGGATCACCAAGCAGCTTCAGGCCGGTCATCGGATCGAAGGTGCGCATGATCAGGACCGTGCCGCCTGCATGGATGACCGGATTGGTGTAGCAGTTCAGGCCGCCGGTATGGAACAGCGGCAGGACCGTCAATTGCACCGCGTCAGGTGTGATGCGGTGGGGCGAGCCCAGGTTCACCGTATTCCAGAACGTCATTCCGTGGGTGATCATCGCACCCTTGGGCAGGCCCGTGGTGCCGGAGGTGTACATGATGGTCCAGAGGTCGTCGTGGGTCAGTTCCACCATGGGTGTCGGGTCGGGGTGACTGGCAATGCCGCGTTCAAAGGGGCTGTCGCCGCCGTCGCATGTGGTCTCGACGACGTGCGGAATGCCGACTTTCTCGGCCACCGCGCGCGCCGTATCCGCGAACTCGTTGCCGTGCACCAGGACCTTCGGGGTGGAATCGGAAGTGATGAAACTGAGTTCCGAGACGGTCAGCCGCCAGTTGAGCGGCACCATGACCGCACCCAGCTTGGCGCAGGCGAACTGGACCTCCACGACATCCGTGGTGTTGGGGGCCAGCACGGCGACGCGATCACCCTTCTGCACGCCGAGATCACGGGACAGCCAGCTTGCCAGACGGCCCGTGCGTTCATTGGTTTCGATGTAGGAAAACCGGCGGTCACTCGCCAGATCAATCAGCGCCGTATGTTCGCCGCGGAACATCGCGTGGTGTTCCAGCCAGTCGTAGACCTTGATCGTCATGAAGAATCCTCCCCTGATGGCCGAGTCATGGCGCTGGGCAGGACGAGTTGCAAGCCACTATTGGCGCAGGGGAGCGTCAAGGCGGCAGGTGATCGGAGTGCTCAGTTGCCCTTTCGCGCCGGGGCTTCCCGGTTGTGCCACCAGATGCGGGCAACCCGCGCCGTGCCATTGGCCAGCAGACGGCATTCGATGATGCCGTCACATTCGACACGAATGCCTGATTCGACCAGATCGTACTGGGCGGCCCAACGGGCAACGCCCATGTCCCCGTTGGTGGCCAGAATGCGATACATGAAGACGATGTCCGCCTGACCCTGCAAGGCTTTCTGCCAGTGCGCGCGAATGGCCTCGGTACCCTCGACCGGCGGCCCGAAAGGGCTTTCGAACCAGGCCCCGTCGGCGTCGAACAATCCCGTGATGTCCTCGGCGCTTTCGGACTGCCAGGCACCGCCGAAGGCCTGCAGCCACTTGTCGAAGACCTGTTGCAGGGATGGCGCACGCCCCCCGATCTCGAAATCGCCGCTGGTCTCGCTCATGTCAGGGTCTCTTCAGTCACTGTCCGGCTTTCCCTGTTGCTGGCACCGGTCCGCATCTTGGTAAGGCAACCGGTATTCGATGATTGGTGACACTAGGATCAGCAAGAACCGTACCGCAAGGGCGATCTGATCGCGCCAGAACGGTCTGGCAGCCATGAAGTCAGACGCTTCGGTGCTCAATCCTGCTCCAGCGCGCCCATCATTTCCCGCCATTCGCGTGCGGAAAGTCCGCTGTCTGCCTGCGTTACCTGCTCCCCGGCCAGCATCCGGCGCAGGATGGAAAGTGCGGTCCGGGACAGATGCACACCCCCCAGCCGGTATTCCTCGAACGCGTCGGTGGTCAGCGGAACCCAGGCGCGCATCATCTCGATCATGGCATCGGCATAGACGCGAATTTCGTATTGTGCATGTGGATCTGCACGCAGGGACAGGAAATGCATCAGATTGTGCAGGTTCGTCTTCCAGTACCACTGTGTGTAGAAATTGAGCGACAGGTTCATCCGTGCCAGCTCCCGCGCCAGCCCGCTGCGGTCCGGGTCCAGCGGCTGGCCGTCCGTTCCCTCGTTCAGCATCTCAGAATAGTGCTCATATACCTGCGCGGAATCGCTGCGCAGGATGTCCAGCACCTGGGCAGCTTCCTCACCCTCCAGCACCGCACCACGCCCCTGGTGGTTCGCGGTCGACTGGGACGCGAGCTGCGCTGGCTCGGGGATGTAGAATTCCCGGTCCAGGATCGAGTAGCGGGCGGAATATTCGTTCACGTTTGCGGTGCGGTGCCGGATCCACTGGCGTGCCACGAAGATCGGCAGCTTGACGTGAAACTTGATCTCGCACATCTCGAACGGGGTCGTGTGGCGATGCCGCATCAGATACCGGATCAGACCGGCATCCTGGCTGACCTTGCGCGTGCCCCGGCCATATGAAACACGCGCGGCCTGTACCACGGCGTTGTCGTCGCCCATGTAGTCGATGACCCGCACGAAGCCATGGTCCAGCAGCGGCACGGCGCGATAGAGCTGATCCTCCAGGGCGGCGGAAACGACACGGCGGGTGGGTTGCGTCTCCGCCCGCATCCGCTCGATATCGTCAATCTGGTCCTGTGTCAGCGGCATCTGGGCGTTCTCCGGTGGCGTGGGCGGGTGATGATAGGGGCAATTGGCGATTCGACGATCCCGAATTCCGCTCGCGCCCTCTAGGAAATGCCGTCGAAATGGCCCATATAGGGGCTGTCGGGCAACCGACTATGGCGATAAACGCTATACGAAATAGGCGTAACGGACCCGGGGGCAGTGCCCGGCGCCTCCACCAACCCCTCCAACCGGCTGTCTGCCGGGGACGACGGGACCCGATGGGGGCGAAACAGGATCGACGTGCGTAGTAAAGGTGTGGTTTTCGCCCGGCATGGTACCACCGTATCGGACCAACTTTGATAAGTGCCAATGATAATGAAATGGTGCTCGCTGCTTAATAGCTAAGCAAGCGCGGCCCGGGGGGCGCCGGGCAACAGAAGCCCCCCACTCATTTGCGTCCGGGACTGTTCTGACCCCTGGTGGTACTGTAGCGCGGTGCGGACCGGCGACTTCGGAGGGAACGATGAAATACGCTCAGATGGTCGAGGACGCCCTGCGTGGGGTTGTCCGTCGTGCGCTGAATGCCGCGAATACCGAGGGGCTGCATGGCAATCACCATTTCTATGTCACCTTCCTGACCCGGTTCCCCGGCGTTGAGCTGCCGGACCACCTGCTAGAACGCTATGAGCATGACATGACCATCGTGCTGCAGCACCAGTACTGGGACCTGAAGGTGGAGGAGACGTTCTTCGAGGTCTCGCTGAGTTTCAACAAGCTGCCGACGCGCATCCATGTGCCCTATGCGGCGGTCACATCCTTCGCGGACCCGAGTGTGCAGTTCGGTCTGCAGTTCGAACCGCAGATGGATCATATCGAGGGCGATTCAGTGGTTCCCGCTGGCAAGGCCTTCTCACCGATGAAGGTCCCCGAAGATTCCGTGAAGGCGGACGGGCCGGAGACCGACGCCAGCGATGACGAGGCACCTGCTGCGGAGAAGGCCGGTGAGGTCGTGTCGCTGGATGCTTTCCGCAAGAAGAGCTAGGAAGCATCCGGTTGCTGCGGGAATCCGGTCCATTCCCCGGGAATGAAACGGATGCGGCTGCCGATTGTCATGATCACCCTGACTACATGATCTGTTTCACCGCACCTGTCCCAATATGCACCGTCAGTTGCGTTTCGGACCATTGATCACGGCTATTTGCAATCACGGTTCGCGGTTTGCGTAGCGTCAATCGATCCCCCGCAAAGTTAACAGACGTCACACTTCAGACGACCTTTGAAGAATCCCGGGCCGTCGGCATTTCTGCCAAGTATGCGATCCGGCGTCTGAATCTTCGTTTCACGGGCATTCTCCGGCTGGTTAATTGCAGGAAAGGTTGTGTCTCGAACGGAATCTGGCCTGTTGCTTGCTGATGTTTCACCAGCCTTCGGGCTCCCGACGGCCCGGGCAGCAATCAGGATCCCCGACCCCCCAATCCATGCTGTCCGGGTCGCCGCGGTATCTCTGCAGGCAGAGACGACCGCCGCTTCCCTTATTCGTCAGTGACTGAAATGATCATCGAGGCCCCGGCTCAGTGATGTGGAGATTGAAAATGCGCAAGATTGCCCTGCTGCTCGCGATGACCCTGTTCTCGGCGCCGGTCGCCGCAGACGGCCTTTTCGGCAAGGCCAAGGATCTGCTGGGCGGGGCAAAGCAGGGCATTCCGTCTCTCGGCGGTTCGTCCGCCGGTTCCGCGCTCGGCGCCGACGAGGTCGGCCGAGGCTTGAAGGAAGCGCTTCGCATCGGCAGTTCCCGCGTGATCGACCAGGTCAGCGCTCTGGGCGGTTTCGAGAGTGACAGCCTGATCCACATTCCGCTGCCCGACAATCTGGCCCGCGCGCAGAAGGTTCTGAACCGCATGGGCATGTCGAACCAGCTTGATGACCTGGAAACGCGCCTGAACCGTGCCGCCGAGACCGCGTCGGTCAAGGCACGCGACCTGTTTGTCGATGCGGTCGATACCATGACCATCGACGACGCCATGAATATCCTCAACGGTCCGAAGGATGCGGCAACGCAGTACTTTCGTCAGCGCATGACGCCGGGGCTGCTGGCGGAGATGAAGCCTGTCGTCGACCGCAGCCTCTCCGAAGTCGGTGCCATCCAGACCTACGAGAATGCCGTTGGCGAATTCGGCAACATGCCTCTGGTCCCCGATCTGCGGGCTGATCTGACAAGCCATGTGCTCGACCTCGGCCTCGACGGTATCTTCCATTATCTGGCTGTCGAGGAAGCGGCGATCCGCGCCAATCCTGCCAAGCGGACCACTGAGCTGCTGCAGAAGGTCTTCGCCAACTGACCATGTTCGACGATCCGGCCCGCGAAGGGCTGTATCCGTGACGGTTTCGTTTCATACTGTCCTTCGGGGACAGGGAATCAGGAGGGGTCGACGTGCCAGATGATCTGGGCGCAGGCGAACAGCGCCGTTTCATCATCGTGGATGATGATCGGGTTGCTGCAGGTCATGCGGCAGCGTTGCTGAAGCGTGCCGGTCATACGGTCGATGTCTTTCAATCCAGCCTGGAAGGGCTGGAGGCGATCCGGCGCGAGAAGCCGGATGGCGTAGTCACCGACATCATGATGCCGGACATGGACGGGCTGGAACTCACCCAGCGTCTGCGGGAAGACCCAGCACATGCCGACACCCGCATCTTCGTCTTTTCCGGCAAGGCCTTCGACTATGACCGCCGTCGCGCGCTTGAGGTCGGTGCCGATGCCTTCATCCAGAAACCGATCAAGAGCGACGTGTTTCTCGAGACGGTGGAGCGCGTCCTGAACGATGTCGTTGAAGTGAAATTCTGGGGCGTGCGCGGCACCCTGCCAAAGCCTGGGCCTGACAGTCTGAAATACGGTGGCCAGACCAACTGCATCACGCTCAACTTCCCGCGCGGCCAGTTCTTCATCTTCGATGCCGGCAGCGGCATCCGGGAGGTTGGTGACAGCCTGATGAAGGCCGGAAAGACCCGGACGGAGGGGAAGATCTTCATCTCCCACCCGCATTGGGACCACATCAATGCCCTGCCGTTCTTCGCGCCGCTGTATGTCACCGGCAATGACTACGAGATTCTGGGGCCGTCACATGGCTCCATGGGCATCGGGGACCTGGTCTCGGCGCAGATGGACGGGGCCTACTTCCCGATCACGGTGCGCGAATTCGGCGCCCGGGTCACTTTCCGCGACTTGCGGGAGGGGGTCTACGACGTGGCCGGGCTGAAGGTCCGCACCATGCTGCTGTCGCATCCGGGATACTGCCTGGGCTACCGCGTTGACTATGGCGGACGCAGCTTCTGCTACATCACCGACAACGAACTTTTCCTGCCGGATTCCGAGTACCATTCGCCGGAGTACATGGACCAGCTTGCCGACTTCGTGCGTGGCTCGGACCTGCTGGTGACCGACAGCACCTACACCGACGACGAATATGCGTCGAAGGTCGGCTGGGGCCACAGCTGCCTCAGCCAGGTCGTCGAACTGGCCTGCAAGGCGGAAGTCCGCGAACTCTGCCTCTACCACCATGACCCCTCCCAGGACGACGCAGCCATCGACGAGAAACTGCGGATGGCGACGGAGATGATAGCGGAGAAGGGGGCAAAGGTTCGGTGTTCAGCACCCGCAGAGGGAATGAGCGTGTCGTTGTAACCGCGCCTCGTGACCCTGGCATTGATCAGACGAACCTGCTGCGGATCAGTCTGGACCGACGGGCATTGCGTGACGCCCATTCGCGCGCGAACTCGACGATGAAACCCTTGCGATCCTGGATCTCCGCGCGCTGGTTCTCGGCGGCTACCCGGTTCCACAGTTCCAGTCCCGATGCTTCTCTCGGGTCGAATGCCGGGGGCATGGCCTCTTCGAGGTGGTGTCGCCAGAGCCTTTCGCGAAAGTCCCGCACCGCATCGGCTTCGCGCCAGACCAGTGCTGTCTCGGTATCGAGTGAGAAGCTTCGGCCATTCAGGTTTGCCGATCCGATCATGGCCAAGGCGTCATCCACGATGATTGTCTTGGCGTGAACATAGATGCTGCGCGCACCCAAGGCGGTATCTTCCGGTGCATCGTCATCTGTTCGTGGCTGACGACTGAGCAGGGTGAAGACCCCGAAACGGGCGCCAAGTCTCTGGCGCAGACGTTCGATATTGCGCCATTGCAGCCAGTGGCCGTGGCGTGTGGCACTGCTCCATTCATCGTCCGGGCTCAAACGATCCGGTGCGATGGGCAGCAATACGATGATTTCAATGCCCGGGTAACGCTCTGCCGAACGGATCAGCCAATCAGCAACGCGTGCCTCCCGCAGGTACTGGCTTTCAATGTAGATGAATTCTCTTGCCGCCCCGATTGTCGAAGCAACAGCGGTGGCAATGTCGGCGCACTCACTCTCCATCGACTGCCCGTTGCGGACAGGCGAAAATGCTGTTGCGACCTCACCGATGCCGCCGGACCCGGTGGATACGGACTCCAGCGGCTTCAGTTCCGAGAGTTGGCCGGACAGCCCGACATCGATTCCGGGTCTTTGCGGCAGTTCCGCGATGTAAGTGCGAAACTGGCCGACCTCGGCATTCCAGCGTTCGATGAAGTGGCGCAACAGGCTGTCGACCACCGGCCCTTCAACCCGGCAAGCGAGATCATGCCAAGGCGTGTCGTCTTCATGGTCTGCAGTGTCATAGCGGCGCTCACCGATATCCAGACCACCTGTGAAGGCTGTCTTCCGATCGACAATGCATAGCTTTTCGTGATGCGAGCCGGGTAGGGGACGGATCAACCTAGTTGGTCCCTTGTCAAACCGGGAACCATTCAATTTCAGATGATGCCACAGCCCCGGAATGGTCTGGTCGATCTGTCTGGCAGTATCCCGGTCGCCCTCCGCTTCCTTGTTCAACAGCCTCGCGATCTCGCGAAGTTCGAACCGGGCTACGATCTGACCCGCGAGTCTTTCCGGCAGGTTCGGTGTCGCCAGATTTCGCGAACAGACGGCCTGCAGTGTACCCGCGACGACTTCATCGCGTGAATCGATGGCCCGCAGCCGGTGATACGTCTCCCATGCGTCCCGGTGCAGCTGGACCGTGAAGACCGGGTCAAAGTCGGCAAGCAGGATACGGAAGGCGACACCGCGTTGCGCCGCACGCGCAAGCAGGTCTTCCCAGTTGCCCCTCTTGCCGGAGACCAGTGCCAGATGCGGCGCCAGGGTCCAGTAGGCCATCAGCACCTCGTGCTCGGCTGTTTCGATAGCCTGCTCGATTGCCGCAAAGGTCTCGTCCGCCTCAATCAGCGGTGTGATCCTGTGACCCGGCTCAAAATGGAGAGGTGGCAAGAAACTGGCTTCCCGGATGCGTCGCAAGATGAGTCTGGCGATGGTGGTTCAGCTTTGCTGATCGGACCCAGGATTGAAAGTGTCCACGGGTCCGGCTACACGCCCGTCAAGCCGTCCGGTCTTCGCTCAGCCCCAGTTCCCGCATCATGGCAGCCCGCATCTCGACCTTGCGGGCCTTGCCGGTGACGGTCATGGGGAATTCGGGGACATTGCGGACGTGGCGGGGGATCTTGAAGTGGGCGATCTGGTCGGTGCAGAAGTCGCGCACGCTGTCCGCTGTGACCTTCGCGCCACCGCGCGGCACGATCCAGGCGCAGAGTTCCTCGCCGTACTTCGGGTCGGGAACGCCGAATACCTGAACATCGGCAATGTCGGGGTGGCGGCGCAGGAATTCCTCGATCTCGGCGGGGTAGATATTTTCTCCACCCCGGATCACCATGTCCTTCACCCGTCCGATGATGTTGGCATGGCCTTCTGCGTCGAAGCGGCCCAGGTCACCGGTGTGCATCCAGCCGTCAGCGTCGATGGATTCCGCTGTGCGTTCCGGGTCGCCCCAATAGCCCTGCATGACCAGGTAGCCGCGGGTGCACAGCTCGCCTTCGGACCCGACCGGCACGGTCTGCCCGGCCTCATCGACGATCTTCACCTCCGCATGGGGCTGAATTCGCCCGACGGTGCCGGTGCGCCGTGACACCGGGTCTGTGATCGATGTCTGGAAGGAAACCGGCGCAGTCTCGGTCATGCCGTAGGCGATGGTGATCTCGCTGGCGTGCATGTCCCGCATCACACGCTGCATCAGGCTGACCGGGCAGGGGGCTCCGGACATGATGCCGGTCCTGAGCGAAGTCAGGTCGAACTGGCGGAAATCCGGATGCTGCACCATGGCGTGGAACATGGTGGGGACGCCATGGACCGCGGTGCAGCGTTCGCGCGCCAGGGTCGCGAGTGTCTGGCGGGCGTCAAAGGCTTCGCCGGGAAACACCATGCAGGCGCCATGCGCGGTCGCGGCCAGAGTGCCCAGCACCATGCCGAAGCAATGATAGAGCGGCACGGGGATGCAGAGCCTGTCCTGCTCCGTCAGGCCCATGCCCCGCCCGGTGAAATGGCCGTTGTTGACGATGTTGCGGTGCGTGAGGGTGGCCCCCTTCGGCGCGCCAGTGGTGCCGGAGGTGAACTGGATGTTGATCGCATCGGTCTGTTTCAGCCGTGCCTCAAGCCCCTCCAGCCGGCTGCGGTAGGCCTGGCGGCCCCGCGCCATGATGGTGTGATAGCGGAACATGCCCGGCTGTTCGCGCTCGCCCGTCTGGATGATGGAGCGCAGCGCGGGCAGGCGCTGCGCGTTCAGGCGGCCGGGTGCATCGCTGGCGAGTTCCGGGGCCAGTTCCCGCAACATGCCGAGGTAGTCGGAGGACTTGAACCGGACGGCGGTGATCAGCGCCGCGCAGCCCACCTTGTTCAGTGCATATTCCAGCTCCGACAGGCGGTAGGCGGGGTTGATGTTGACAAGGATCAGGCCGAGCCGTGCGGTGGCGAACTGGGCCACCAGCCATTCGGGGCGGTTCGGTGACCAGATGCCGACCCGGTCGCCGCGATAGAGGCCGAGGGAGAGCAGACCGGCGGCCAACCGCTCCACCTGCACATCCAGTTCCCGCCAGGTCCAGCGCACGCCTGCATCGGCAAAGACGGCAGCGGGGCGGTCGGGCCACTTGCGCACCGCACGGGCCAGCAGGCCGGACACGGTTTCGTGGCGCAGGCGGGGTCCGGTATCGCCTCGGACATGGGACAGGCCGCCGACGGGTGCTGTCATGATTACATCTTGCGCCAGTCGCCCGAACGTTCGAACGCACCGGCGGCCTGGTAGATCGTGCTTTCCGCGTAATGCTTGCCGACCAGCATCATGGAGATCGGCAGGCCGTCATGCATGCCACAGGGAATTGCCATGGCCGGATGGCCGGTGGTGTCGAAGGGGGCGGTATTGTTCAGCACCTCGAACGCGCGCTGGATGTATTCGGCCAGCGAGGCGTCAGGTGCCGGGATCGGCGTCGCCTTCATCGGTGTCGTGGGCATCAGCAGCAGGTCATAGGCCCCCAGCATCTGGTCGTAGGCGAGCCGCAGCTTGCGCGCCAGGTTCTGCGACTTGGCATAGAAGTGGCCGCGATAGTGGCGCTGGAAGTATTCGCCGACCATCATGGAGATCTTCAGGCTGTCTGACAGTTCATCGGCACGGGTACGCCAGTTGGAATGGAAGTCGAGCAGGCTGGTGACATACAGGCCTTCCCAGCCCGTGCCCATGCCATTGCCCTTCATCATCTGGTTGGTCAGCCCCTCCAGCGCGATGGGGGTCCAGATTGCCGGACCCATGTTGTGCATGGGGATCGAGACCTCATCGACCGTGGCGCCCATCTCGCGGAACCGCTCGGCGGCGGCGCGGTTGGCGTCATCCACGTCACGCTCCGACTCCTCCCGCCCGAAGCCTTCCTTCAGCACACCGATGCGCAGGCCGCCGACGCCGCGATTGACCGCTGCCGTGTAGTTGTCCACCTGCGGTGCGTACTGGCGCGGGTCCAGCCCGTCGGCACCGGCTATCGCCTCCAGCATCAGGGCATTGTCATGCACGTTCTGTGTCATGGGGCCGGTGTGGTCGATGGTGTTCTCGATCGGCATGACGCCGGAATAGGGCACCAACCCGTGCGTTGCCTTCATGCCGTAGCAGCCGCAGAAGCTGGCCGGCATCCGGATGGAGCCGCCCTGGTCGCCGCCGATGGCCATGTCCACCTCACCCGCGCCGACCAGCGCGCCGGAGCCGGAGGAGGAGCCACCCGCGCTGCGTCCGCGCCGGTGCGGGTTGTGCACCGGGCCGGTCGCGTTGGTGTGGCTGCTGCCGGAGAGGCAGAAATATTCGCAATGTGCCTTGCCGACGATGGTCGCCCCGGCGTCCAGCAGGCGCGTCACGATGGTCGCGTCCACGTCCGGCACATAGCCCTTCAGTGTCGAGGCACCATTCATCATCGGCACTCCGGCGAGGCAGACATTGTCCTTCAGCACCACCGTCTTGCCCGCCAGCGGCCCGCGCGGCGCACCCTTGACCTCCGTCTTCACGTACCAGGCGTTCATCGGGTTCTCGTCCGGTCCCGGACGGTATCCGGCAGTCCGCGGATAATCGACCGGCGGCAGGTAGTCCGGCAGGGAATCGATCAGGTCATAGGCCTGCATGTTCGGTTCCATCAGATCCATGAACTCCTGGATCCGCTCGTCCGACATGTTCATGCCGAAATCCTCGACGATGGACCGCATCTGTTTCATGGTCGGTCGCTGAACGGTCATGTAGATCGCCTCCTGTATCGGCGTCGAACGTGTTGTTGCCTGACGGGGTGATGAATGTCGCGGTGACGGATGTCGCGGTGACGGGCCCTGGTCCGTTTTCTGCCCGCCTGGTGTGGCGGGTGATGATGCTGACGGTTTCCCGACCGGTGGCCGGTAGCTGCCATTGCCACCACCGCCGAAGCCGGTGAATTCGTCGATCAGGGCGGCGTCGTTGCTGGAGCTGTCGACTTCACCGGTGATCACACCCTTCTGCAGCAGCAGGATGCGGTCGGAGAGACCGGTGATGAACTCCAGGTTCTGTTCCACCAGCACGATGGAGATGCCGCGTTCATCGCGCAGCTTGGCCAGCAGTTCGGCAATGTCATCGACGATGGAGGGCTGGATGCCTTCCGTCGGTTCGTCCAGCAGGATCAGGTCAGGGTCGCTGATCAGGCACCGCGCCAGGGCAACGATCTGCTGCTCGCCGCCGGAGAGCGCGCCACCGGCGCGATCCATCATCGGTTCCAGGCGCGGAAACTCCGCCACCATCCGCTCCACGGCCTCATGCTCGTCCGCGGCGTGGCTGACGATCCCCATGCGCAGGTTGTCGGTGACGGTCAGCGTCGGAAAGATGCCGCGACCCTGCGGGACGTAGCCGATGCCCATGCGGCTGCGGGCGTGGGCGGGTTCGCGGGTGACGTCCATGCCGTCGAAGTCGATGCGCCCGCCCGTGGGGCGGATGATGCCGCACAGTGTCTTCAGCAGGGTGGTCTTGCCCATGCCGTTGTGGCCCAGCACACCAACGATCTCCCCGTCGCCGACGGTCATGTCGATGCCATGCAGCACCGGCACGCGGCCATACCCGGCCCGCAGGCCCTTCGCGCTCAGGATCGTGCTGTCAGCGCTCATTTCTTCCGATGTCCCAGATAGACTTCGCGAACCATCGGGTCCGCCGCGACAACATCCATCGTGTCCTCGATCAGGATCGCACCGCGATGGAAGACGGTGACCTTGTCCGCGATCATGCGGATGAACTGCATGTCATGCTCCACCACGATCAGGGACGCGGTCTTGTTGATCTCCCGGATCAGTTCCGCCGTCAGCAGCACTTCGTCGTGGGTCATGCCGGCCGCCGGTTCGTCCAGCAGCACCAGCCATGGCTCCGCCGAGATGACCATGCCGAGTTCCACCCACTGGCGCTGGCCGTGGCTGAGTTCGTTCACCACCTCCCGCCGGATATCGGTCAGCCGGACGCGGTCCAGGGTTTCCTCGACCAGGCTGCGGGCACGGGCGGCGGGGTGGAACCGGCGGGCGGCGAGCCAGATGTTCTCCTGCACCGACAGCCCCTCGAACACGTTCGGCACCTGGGTCTTGATGCCGACACCCAGTCCCGCGATCTCGTGACTGTGGGCGCGGTTGACGTTCAGGTCGCGGATGACGACATCACCAAAGGTCGGTTTCAACTGTCCGGTCAGACACTTGAAGAAGGTGCTCTTGCCCGCGCCATTGGGGCCAATCAGGCAGCGCAGCTCGTTCTCGCGCAGGTTGAAATCCACCTGGTCAACAGCGACGACACCACCGAAATGCATCGACAGGCCACGGGTTTCGACAACGATTTCACCCTTCATGGCTGGTCTCCGCTGTCCGTCCGCCGCGGCGGCGCTGGCGTCGGCCATGGCGTCTGAACTGGCCCCGGCGGCCCCGCTTCCGGTCCCACAGGTCGATGACGCTTGGCACGATGCCCTTCGGCACCAGCAGCACGAAGACCACCAGAATGACCCCCAGCACCAGATTGTTGTTGATGGAGGTCTGCTGGCCCAGCGAACTGATCAGATAGAACAGCCCGAAAGCGCCGAGAATCGGCCCGATCAGCGTGCCGCGTCCGCCGACGATGACCCAGATGATGATCAGGGCCGCATTGTAGAGGTTGAAGACATCCGGCGTCACCCGGCCCACGCCGTTTGCGAACAGCACGCCCGCCGCACCGGCGATGCCGCCACCGACCGCGAACAGGATCAGCTTCTGCAGGCGTACGTCATAGCCGATCAGTTCCGCCCGCAATTCATTCTCCCGAATGGCCACTGCGACGCGACCGAAGTGCGACCGGACCAGCCAGACACAGCCGAAGTAGCCGATGATCAGCGCGGCCATGGCGACGTAGAAGACATCTTCGGGAAACAGGATCCAGCTTGCGTCGCCCGGCACGTTCAGCGGTGGTGCGTTGATGCCGTTGAAACCGCCGAGCAGGGCATCGCCGATCTTGTATTCGGGGCCGGAGGTGCGGCGCATCAGATTGTAGAAGATCAGGGAGACGGTCAGTGTGATGACGCCCAGATAGACGTCCGAAACCCGACCGTAGAACATGAAATAGCCCAGCACGGCGGCAAAGGCGGCGGCGACCAGGATCGCCACGACGACGGCCCAGCTTGTGCCGCCGAAATTGATCGCGGCAACCACATAGGCATAGGCCCCGATGCCGAAGAAGGTCGACTGACCGAAGCAGAGGATGCCGCCGAAGCCCCAGACCAACCCGAGGCTGAGCGCCAGCAGTGCCATGGCGATGGCCGTGGTCAGGTTGATGATGGTGAACAGTTCCAGCACCTGTGGCGCGCCGATCAGGAAGATGGCGCCGACAATGCCGATCAGGATCAGCCAGGAATTCTCCCGTGCATGGTTCACAGGCTTCTCCGGAACAGGCGTGCGGTGATGCCCTGCGGCATCAGCCGCAGCAGCACGATGGCGACAACCAGCAACCCGACTTCACCGATTGTCGGGCCGGTGATGTAGCTCAGTACCGAGTTGACGCCGCCCAGCAGGGTGGAGGCCGAAAGGGTGCCCGCCAGGATCGCGGTGCCGCCCGAAATGACAGTGATGAAGGCCTTGGCGATGTAGGTCGCGCCGATGGAGGGCAGCACGCCGGTGATGGGGGCCAGCAGGCCACCGGCAAGTCCGGACACGGCTGCGCCGACGCCGAAGGTGATGGCATAGGTCCGGCTGGTGGATACACCCAGGGCGGAGGCAATCTCCGCCCCCTGCATGGTGCCTCGCGCGATCAGCCCGATGCGGGTGTACTTCAGCGCGCAATAGGCCAGGACCGACAGCACGACGGTCACGCCGATCAGGAACAACTCATAGCCGGAAGACGTGAAGTCGCCGATCTGGATGGCGCCGATGGGCGGCGAGATGGTGGTGGCGGTCTGCGCGCCGAAGATGGTGGTGACCAGTCCGATCAGCACCAGTGACAGTCCCCAGGTGGCAAGCAGTGTGTCCACCATGCGTCCGTAGAGGAAACGGATCATCACCCGCTCAACGATCACGCCGATGACGCCGACGACCAGCGGGGCGAGGATCAGCATCGCCAGCCAGATGTTCACACCGGCATTGGTGGAGATGACGACGGTATAGCCGCCGAGCATCAGGAACTCGCCATGCGCCAGGTTGATGACCCGCATCATGCCGAAGATGATGGCCAGCCCGAGCGAGATCAGCACCAGATTGGCGATGCCATAAACAATCTGCAGGGCCAGGGCGATGTAGAGGTCCAAGGTCCGAAATTCCTCAACACAGACGGGGGCAGAATGGAACCGGCACCGGGGCCGGTCACCGATCAGGAATGAAGACGGACGGGTGAGCCATACTCACCCGTCCGTCATCAGTGGCTTACTTGATGCCGGCAGCTTCCAGCCCGTTCTCGAAGTAGAACTTCACGGTGTCCGGATTGGCCTTCAGGTCGCAGACCTGCATGGTGTCCGTCGGTTGCTGCGCCAGGAAGGTCTCCTGCACCTGGAACTTCTGGCCCTTCACCTGTGCGATATAGGTGTTCAGGGTCGCGTGGTGCGTGGTCGGTTCGATGGCAATGGCGCCGCTGGGACCGTCGATCATGGTCGGGGCCTCCAGTGCCTCGATCACCTTCATCCGGTCAACCGATCCGGCATTGCGCACCGCCTCGGCCCAGAGCATGACGCCTTCATAGGACCGTACCGCCAGTTCGTTCAGGGCAGGGGCCGCCGCGCCACCGTTTCGGGCACGGAAGCGCTCGACGAAGGCCTTGTTCTCCGGCGTGTCGATCTCCTCGAAGTAGCTGTAGGCGCAGAGGATGCCGTCACCTTCTTCGGCTGACATCAGCTGATGTTCGTTGCCGACGCCATAGGTGGTCGATGCAATGGGAACGCTCTTGTGCATGCCCGCCGCCGCATACTGGCGGTAGAAGGAGATGTGCGCGCCACCCACCAGTGCAGACCAGATCATGTCAGGCTTCGCGGCCTGGATCTTCTGGATGGTCGGGCCGAAGTTGGTCACGTCCAGCGGGAAGAATTCGGTGGCGACGGTCTCGCCGCCCTCGTCACGCACGAACTTCTCGACCCAGTCGGCGATGATCTGGCCGTAGTTGTAGTCGGCGGCCAGGATATAGACCTTCTTGCCCCACTTCTTCATCGCGTGTGGCACCAGTTTCTCGACCGTATGGGCCGGGGTGGAGCCGGTGCAGAAGACGTTGCGGTCGCAGACGCCGCCTTCGTACTGCGTGTTGTAGAAGTAGAGCGTCTTGAAACGGTCCAGCGTCGGACGGATCGCTTCGCGCGAGGCGGAGGTGATGCCGGCATGGACCACATCCGCACGGTCGGAGGCCGCAGCCTGCGTCGCATACTGGGTGTAGTACTGGATGGACGACTGCGGGTCGTACATCTTCAGTTCGACCTCACGGCCCAGCAGGCCGCCCGCCGCGTTGATGTCGTCCACGGCCATTTCGGTCGCCGCGACCATGGGCTTGCCGTAGATGTCCAGTCCGCCTGACTGGTCCAGGATGCTGACCAGCTTGATCTTGTCGGCGGCTGCTGCCTTGCCGATGATCCCCGGGGATGCAAGCACGGCAGCGGTTGCCGCCGTGCCCTTCAGAAATGTCCTGCGTGTTGTGCTCATTTACCCGCTCCCTGTTGTACGGACCATGCACGGTCCGGTCTTGACCCAAGGGGTCATCGCCTCACCTGAACGCGCGTTCAGCCGTCCTTCTTCTCAGATTTCTTCGGCGTGTCACCGCCATCGATGCTGCCGGACAGGCCCGCCAGCCCGTCGCCGACATTCATGCCGATGTCCTCGCCCAGCTTCCTGATGGCAGGCAGTTGCAGCGCCATGGAAAGCACGCTGTCCACGACCTGATTGATCGGTGCGCCGCCATTGCCGCCGCTGCCCTTTGCGGCATCGCCTTCGCCGCCGCCCGATCCCGTGCCGTTGAAGCCGGAGATGTGGTTGATGCGAATGCTGTCGATCTTCTCCGCAGGCTTGGTCATGCGGGAGACCACTTCCGGCAGCGCGGTGATCTTCGCCATGTCGAGCTTCAGGCGCATCAGTTGTTCGGACTGGCCATTCTCGGCCTCCACCAGAGCCTTGCGGCCTTCCGCTTCCGCCAGCATCTCGATCCGCTTGGCCGTGGAGGCAATGTCGGTGGCATCTGCCTTGGCCTTGGCCATGGCCATGATGGTCTCCGTCTCGCTCTTCACCCGCGTGTCATCGACCTCGGCCTCTTCCAGCGCCCGGATCAGCGCCAGTTCCTTCGCCCGCCGGGCCTCCGCAATCACCTTCGAGGTCTCGACGCCGGCCTCGGCTTCCACCCGCTTGGCCTCTTCCAGCAAGGCGGCGGCGCGGGCCTTCGCCTCGTCGATCCGTTTCGCGGCCAGTGCGACCTCGCGTTCGTGCCGCGCGGTCTGGGTATTCATCTCGCTCTCGACCTCCATGCGGCGGACTTCCCGGTCGCGGTCGATCTCGGCTGCCTTCACCACCTTGTCACGCTCGATCCGCGCGGCCTCGCGACGGCGTTCGGCCAGGGCCTGCTGCTCCGCGATCTCGGCCTGTGACGCGGCGCGCTGGCTCTCGATTTCCTTCTGCTGGGCCTGCTGGGCCAGTTCCGATTCCTGGTCGATGATGAACTTCTGCTTGGTGGCCTCCAGCTGGCTGCGCCGGACAGCCACATCCGCCTCCGACTCGATGGCCGCCCGTTCCTTCTTGGAGGTCGCGATGATCTCCGACAGGCGACGCATGCCGATGGCATTGAAGGCGTTGTTCTCGTCCAGTGCCGCGAAGGGCGTCTGGTCGAGGCGGGTGAGGGCCACGTTCTCCAGCAACAGGCCGTTCATCGCCAGAGTGGGTGACAGTGCGGCGGAGACTTCCTTCACGTACTCGCCACGGCGGTCCTGCAGGTCATCCATCGTGTAATGTGCGGCGACCGACAGCAGGGCATCGACCAGCTTGCCTTCCAGGGTCTCGGCGAGTTCGCTGGACCGGAACGACTTGCCTGCCAGTGCCTGTGCAGCCGTGGTGACACCTTCTTCGGACGGGTTCACACGCACATAGAACTCAGCCGCAGCATCCACACGCAGCCTGTCCTTGGTGATGATGGATCGCCCGCCCTTGCGCTCGATCTCAAGCCGCGTCGTGCGCATGTTGACTTCGGATATGCGGTGAATGATCGGCAGCGCGATGCAACCGCGCTCCATCACGATCCGCTGGCCACCGAAACCGGTACGGATCAGCGCAACCTCGCGGCTGCCCTTCCGATAGAACCGGTTCAGGAAAAGGATCCCGACGATCAGAACGACGATCGCCACGATGATTGCAACTAGCCAGCCCATTTGCGCCCCCCGCTCCGTCCGGCACTCACCCACAGGTCCTGTCGAGATGCCAGCCCGGGATGATCGGAAAGTGCACAAGATGCGAGCACTTCCCGGAATGATGACAAAAGCGTCTGGTTTCGATCGGGAGGAGTCAAGTGCTACATCACGCGGCGTAAATTTTGGGCGCGTGTATCATCTTTTGAGCGCGCATCTGTCCAAGTTTGCGGCAAACCGTTGTGATGCGCTTGGTATTCAATGCACGACAAGGCGTGATCGGGCGGTATCAGCGGTCCGGGATTTCACCCGTCAGGCAAACGCACTAGCTTTGGCAGGGCAACGCATTTGGAGGGGACGATGCTGAAGATCTGGGGACGGACGAATTCCATCAATGTGCAGAAGGTCATGTGGACCGTCGGCGAACTGGGGCTGGCGCACGAACACACAAGTGTGGGCGGCGCTTTCGGCGGGCTGGACACGGATGAATATGGTGCCATGAACCCCAATCGCCGTGTCCCGGTCATCACCGATGGCGATGTGACCGTGTGGGAAAGCAATGCCATCGTGCGCTACCTGTGTGCGAAGCATTCCGCGGGGGCGCTGTGGTCGACCGATCCCGGCGAACGCAGTGCGGCGGACCGCTGGATGGACTGGCAGGCGGCAAGTGTCGCGCCGGACCTGATCACGGTTTTCCTGGGCCTGATCCGAACCCCGGAGGCGGACCGCAACATGGCCGTCATCAATGCGGCTGTCGGGCGGCTGAATGCGCAGATGGGCATTCTGGATGCGCAGCTTCAGAAGACCGGTTGGGTCGCGGGCCAGACGCTGAGCATGGGTGACATTCCGACGGGTGCGCTGGCCTACCGCTGGCTGAACATGCCGATCGACCGTCCTGATCTGCCAGCGGTGACCGACTATCATGCCCGTCTGGCGGAACGTCCCGCTTTTCGGGAGCATGTCATGATTCCGTTGAGTTGAGGGGAGAACGACAATGGCTGACCAGCATCATTCCCGCCCACCGGTCGATCCGCAGTGCCAGATCGTTCTGGATGCTGCCGCGAGCGGTGGATCCGCGTTTCAGAAACCGACACCGCAGGCAATGCGTGCCGGTTATGCGTCGATGATGGAAACATTCGCACAGGCGACACCTGAGCTTGCACGTGTCGAGGACCTTTTTGTTCCTGCCTCAGGTTCGGATCCGGAGGTGCCGATCCGTGTCTACCATCCGCCCGGCATCGGGGCCGCTGCG
>JARGNO010000100.1 GCA_029213165.1 Minwuia sp. | reverse complement strand
TGATTGCCAAGAGCGTTGATGAAACCGCCCGTACCCGTGTCGATCCGTTGCAGGGTGATGCCCGCCGCGAGGAGATCGCGCGGATGCTTTCCGGCGCGGAGGTGACGGTGGAGGCGCGGGCCGCCGCAGATCGCCTGTTGGGGGCAAGAAACGGATGAGTGAAGCGGACAGGGAACAGGCCCGCACCCGGCACCGCAAGCTGGCGGCGCGCATCAACGCCGCCAACAAGGCCTATTACACGGCCAGCAAGCCCCTCATGACTGATGCGGCCTATGATGCCGAATTCCAGGAACTGCAGGCGCTGGAGGCGGAGCATCCGGAACTGCTGACACCCGACAGTCCCAGCCAGCGGGTGGGGGCTGCCCCCGCAGCCGGATTTGCCAAGGTGCGCCACGCGCGGCCCATGCTGTCGCTGGGCAATGCCTTCTCGGAGGAGGATGTTGCGGAATTCCTGAAACGCATCCGCCGTTTCCTCAGCCTGGATGACGAAACCGAACTCGCCATCTGCGCTGAGCCCAAGATCGACGGTCTCTCCGCCAGCCTGCGTTACGAGAACGGCAAGCTGGTGCAGGGGGCCACCCGTGGCGACGGGCAGGAGGGGGAGGACATCACCCGCAACTTGCTGACGCTGGACGACATTCCGGAGACCCTGAAGGGCGACGCACCTGCCGTGTTCGAGGTGCGCGGGGAGGTCTACATGTCCAAGCCCGCCTTTCAGGCCCTGAACGACAGCCAGCGGGAGGCCGGCAAGCCTGCCTATGCCAATCCGCGCAATGCGGCTTCCGGTTCGCTGCGCCAGCTTGATCCGTCAATCACCGCGCGGCGCAGGCTGAACTTCTTTGCCTATTCCTGGGGGGAGGTGGAGGCACTGCCCGCGCCTTCCCAGTCCGGGGTGCTGAAGGTGCTGGCAGGCTGGGGTTTCACGGTCAATCCGCTGACCCGTACCTGCACGCGACTGGACGAGATCATGGCCTTCTATCGTGATGTCGAGACCCGGCGCGGAGCGCTGGACTATGACATTGACGGGGTGGTCTACAAGGTTGACCGGCTCGACTGGCAGGACAGGCTTGGCTACGTCAGCCGCAGCCCGCGTTTTGCCATTGCGCACAAGTTCCCGGCGGAACAGGCCAGCACCATCCTGCGCGGCATCGACATCCAGGTGGGGCGCACGGGTGCCCTGACGCCGGTGGCGCGGCTGGAGCCGGTGACGGTTGGCGGTGTCGTGGTCTCCAATGCCACCCTGCATAACGAGGACGAGATCCGTCGCAAGGACGTGCGCATTGGCGACACGGTGACCCTGCAACGTGCCGGAGACGTGATCCCGCAGATTGTCGGCGTGGTGCTGGACCGGAGGCCCGAGGGGACGGAACCTTTCGTGTTCCCTGAAACCTGTCCGGTCTGCGGCAGTCATGCCGTGCGCGACCTGCGTGCCTCTGGCGAGCTGGACGTGGTGCGGCGTTGCAGCGGTGGCCTGATCTGCACGGCCCAGGCGATGGAGCGGTTGAAGCATTTCGTCTCCCGCAACGCCTTCGATATC
Source organism: Minwuia sp. (assembly GCA_029213165.1). GTDB lineage: Bacteria > Pseudomonadota > Alphaproteobacteria > Minwuiales > Minwuiaceae > Minwuia. Next base: position 5,283 of record JARGNO010000100.1, on the reverse strand, counting down.
GAGGGGTTGGGTGCGAAGCAGATCGAGATGTTCTTCGCGGCGGGGGAGATCACCAGTCCGGCGGAGATCTTCACGCTGGAGGCACGTAACGACGACCTGAAGCTGGAGGAGCGCGACGGGTTCGGCGAGACCTCGGTGACCAAGCTGTTCGCCGCCATCAACGAACGGCGGACGATCGCGCTGGACCGCTTCCTGTTCGCGCTCGGCATCCGCCATGTCGGTCAGACCACGGCGCGGACGCTTGCTGCTGCCTATCTGACGATTGACGCCCTGCTGACTGCCCTGAAGGCGGCTGTGGCTGACCCGGAAGGAGAGGCCTGGGCCGAATTGGAGGGGATCGACGGCATTGGCCCGACAGTCGTGCGTGAACTGCTCGAATTCATCGCCGAAGAACACAATCGCCGCTTCCTGAATGAACTGCTGGCACAGTTGCGGGAGATCGAACCTTTCGATGCCCCGGCTATGGACAGCCCCGTTGCAGGCAAGACCGTTGTCTTCACCGGCACGCTGGAGACCATGACCCGGGATGAGGCCAAGGCCCGCGCGGAGTCCCTGGGTGCGCGGGTGTCCGGCAGTGTCTCGAAAAAGACCGATATCCTGATCGCCGGTCCCGGTGCCGGATCAAAGGCGAAGAAGGCGGCGGAACTGGGGATCAGGACGCTGACGGAGCAGGAGTGGCTGGAACTAACGGGATCCGCTTCGAAGTGAGTCGATGGACGGAGAGGAAATGCCCTGCGTCGCCAATCTGATTGCTGCGCACCTGTTGGGACTTGCAAGGAGGTAGGGGTTGCAATCAAGCCTTTAAAACTGCCATCAAGAGGTTGCATCAAGATTCAAACATGATAGAACTTAACGGGAACATTTGCTGACGCTTGTTTAGCGCGTTACCTTTGCGCTGGCCGATTGCGACAATGGATATGGTGAATCTCCGACTTGAACCCTCAGTATTTTGTGGATGTCGCGGATTTTTCGATCAACGTTGCGATGCACAACCAACAGGCTAGACGTAGCATTTGGCAAGATCGAGGCAATGAGGAAGGACGCGGAATGAGACCTGTCGGAATCGACCTCTTCGCGGGTGCCGGTGGCATGAGCCTCGGCTTTGAACAGGCTGGATTCGATGTTGTTGCCGCTGTCGAGATCGATCCGGTGCACTGTGCCGCGCACAAATTCAATTTTCCGAGAACGACCATAATTCCGAGATCCGTTTCGGGCCTGAGCGGTCAGCAGATTCGGGAAGCCGCCGGGATCGGCGAACGTGACGTCGATTGCGTTTTCGGCGGGGCACCGTGTCAGGGGTTTTCCCTGATAGGTCACCGAGTGCTGGACGATCCGCGTAACGGTCTGGTGCTCGACTTCGTTCGCATTGTCAACGAACTCGACGCGCGCACATTCGTATTTGAAAATGTCAAAGGCCTCACTGTCGGCAAGCATCGGCAGTTCCTGATCGAACTTGTTCGCGCCTTTGATGCTGCAGGATACGATGTGCGCGTTCCGTGGCAGGTGCTCAATGCGGGTCATTTTGGAACCCCACAGAACCGACAGAGACTGATCCTCATGGGATGTCGCAAGGGCGATGTGCTTCCTGACTATCCGCCTCTCGCGACGAATATCGCCGGGCAGAAGGGTGGCATCGATGGTCTTCCACTCGGTCCGAGCTGCGCGCAGGCGCTTGAGGATATTCCCGACGCAGATGCCTTTGAAGCGCTGCTGAGGAGCGATGCCGTCAAGGCGGCAACCGTGGGCAGATTTTCGGGTTACGCGTCTGAAATGCGATGTCTGACCAATGATGCCTGGCACCATGGATATCCTCGTGTGTGGGATCCAGAAATGCTGACGTCCAGCGCGCGGACAAGTCACACGGAGATTTCCAAGCGACGGTTCAGTGAAACACCACAGGGCAAGGTTGAGCCGATAAGCCGCTTCTTCAAGCTCCCGGAAAATGGTGTTTCGAATACCCTGCGAGCAGGCACTGACGGCGCTCGCGGTGCATTCACCAGCCCGAGGCCCATTCACTATCGCCATGATCGCTGCGTCACTGTGCGCGAGATGGCGCGTCTGCACGGCTTTCCCGACTGGTTTCGCTTTAATGTCACCAAATGGCACGGTGCACGCCAGATCGGAAATGCCGTTCCACCTCCGCTTGCTCGTGCGGTCGCGGGTGAGGTCATGAAGTCAATCGGAGCTACTCCATCCTGTCCATCCGATGTTCTGGCGCTTGGGGCCCAGATGTTGATCAGTTTCGACCTCTCGACGGCGTCCAAGCATTTTGGGGTGCAGTCGCCCCCTAGCAGGAGGGACCGCAAGAGCGGTGCCCGCAAACGAAAACAGGTTGAGATCGAACGCGAGCGGCTGGTCGAGCAAGCCGCAAATGGCTAAGGCAACAGGGAATCGATATCAGGCATTGATCGAGAAGATTTTCTTCGATCACTACACCGAAGGCGCGACAGCTCTCAGTTTCAATCGGCAGGATATCAAGGATGCCGCTGCCGCGCTGGATATTGCCCTGCCCGACAACCTGGGCGATGTGATCTATTCCTTTCGGTTTCGCACCGATCTACCGGTACGGATTCTTGCTACACAGTCTGAAGGCAAAGAGTGGGTCATCGAACTGGCCGGTCGATCACAGTATCGGTTCTCGCTGGTCAGGATCAATCGCATTTTGCCCAGAGACGATCTGGCGCGCATCGATATCCCGGATGCAACCCCGGAGATCATTCGAGCCTATGCTTTGGATGATGAGCAGGCATTGCTGGCAATCGTACGGTATAATCGCTTGATAGACACTTTCCTGAGCCTGACGTCCTACAGTCTCCAGAACCATCTACGGACAACAGTCAAAGGAATCGGTCAGATCGAGATCGACGAACTTTATGTCGGAATCGATTCGCGTGGCTGCCACTATGTCATTCCAGTTCAAGCAAAGGGTGGTAACGACAAGATTGGCGTAGTTCAGACGACGCAGGATATTCGGTTTGTTCAGGAGAAGTTTCCGGGCATACGCTGCCGTGCCGTATCAGTGCAATTTATGGCGGGGGACGTTGTTGCCCTCTTCGAATTGACCCTTCAGGATGATCAAATCAGGGTCATGGAGGAGCGTCATTATCGGCTCGTTCCGGCGAAGGGCCTCGATGGCGACGCGATCCGCAACTATCGTGACAAAGTTCCCTGAGCCCTAACTTCCCGACCATGCGAGACAGGCTATGATGACCGATCAGATATTCTGCGGGAACAGCCTGAGGGCGATTTTCCCGCGCCTCAAGCCGGGCGTTCGGCGGTCAGGTGCAGGCGCCAGGTGACGATGTCGTCATCGCTTTGCCCGGCATAGTCGGGATGCACGGGCGGTCGGCTGTCGATGCGGAACCGTTCGGCGTCCAGAATGCGGAAACCGGCATTCTCGAGCTTGGCGATGATCTGTTCCGCCGGAAGCCGGTTGATGTACTGCACATCGTTCTCCAGCCAGTTCCGGAACAGGCTGTCGGAGTGGCGGAGGTAGTGCTTCTTGGAGCGGCTGGGGTCGTAGTGGGCCAGATGATCGTCCAGCCCGACCTGTGCCACCAGTCGCCCGCCGGGCTTGGTCACGCGGAACCAGTCGGCGGCGTTTGAATCGAAACCGCTGGCCACGACATGCTCCAGCACATCTACGGAGTAGAGCATGTCGAAATGCGCATCCGGGTAAGGCAGCGCGCCGTTGTGGTCGATGGCGTAGTGCAGGTCCAGCGGCTTGTAGGCAGACGTGAAATCCGTCGCCGCCTCCACCTGGCCGAGGCGTTCCAGCGCCCTCTGCCGCCGGTCAGGGTCGATATCCATCGCGGCGAGGCCCTTGCGGACCTGCGGCAGGGCATTGCGAAAGGCGTCGTAGGAGCGGTTGTCCCAGACGTCGAAACAATGCACCTCCGCGTCGTGGAGCAGCGCCGGATAGAGGCTGTAGGCATGCATCCAGCCGGTGCCGAGCTCCAGGAACCGGTTGGGGTCGGTCATCGGGGCGTCCGCCAGCCGCTCCAGCACCCAGCCCGCGCGTTCCTCCGACAGCTTGCGCGCGGGTTTGCGGTTGCCGAGCCAGCGATAGAGGGCCTTGGTCGGGCCTGTTGCAGAGAAGGCCCGCAGCGCGGTGGCCGCAAGATAGTAATTCATGATCCTGCGGCCCTGCGGTTGTGCATCAGCCCTCGACGTCCGCAGCGACCTTCACGCTGATCATCTTGTCGGGATAGCGCGGCGGCTCACCCGGGGCGATGGAATCAACATGGTCCATGCCCTCGACCACCTGACCCCAGACCGTGTACTGGCCGTTGAGGTGGTAGGCGCGCTGGAAGGTGATGAAGAACTGGCTGTCGGCGGAATTCGGGTCCGACGTCCGGGCCATCCCGATGACGCCCCGGTCAAACGGCACGTTGGAGAATTCGGCGCGCAGCTTCTGGCCGCTGCCGCTTGTTCCGGTGCCGGTGGGGTCGCCCGTCTGGGCCATGAAACCCGGAATGACGCGATGGAAGATGATGCCATCGTAATAACCCTCGCGGGCCAGTTCCTTGATGCGGGCCACATGGGTGGGCGCCACATCGGGCATCAGCTCGACCACGACGCGCCCGTGCTCGAGTTCGATATAGAGCGTGTTCTCCAGATCGCGGGCATCTGCCGCATTTGCTGCCGACATCAGTATGAGACTCCAGAAAATTGCAAGAATTCGACGCATCACATGCTCCCAAGGCAGTCTGGTCGTGATCGCGACCCGTCTGGCGGCGTTTGTAGCAATGCTCGACCGTGAAGAAAACCCACACCGGACCGACGAAATTCTGGCATCATTGCCACGGACACAGCGGGAACATGTTCGACCATGAAAAGCTGGAACGCAAATGTGATCATGCCGGGCCGTGGAAAAGGCGGTTCGCGGCGTTCCTGCGTCCAGCGTGTGAAACAGGAACAGTGGTGGCCTCCGGGGCAGCGGGTCGCATCAGTCAACTGATCAACGCGCCCGTAATGCGCGGCGCGTCCTTCCCGTTTCAAGCTCAGGATCCGTTTCATGAACACAATCGGTGTCGCGCTGGAACAGCGTGATCTCGTGCTGCAATGGCCCGATGGTGCCAACAGCCGCTTTCCCTATGTCTGGCTGCGGGACAATGATCCCGCCGAACTGCATCCCGACACGCAGGAGCGGATGTTCGAACTCCTCAGCATCGCGGATGACGCCCGGCCCGCTGCGGCGGAAGTCGACGGCGCGGACCTGGTGCTGCAATGGCCAGATGTGAAGGCGCCGCGCCGCCTGCAACTGGACTGGCTGCGGGCGTA
>JARGNO010000099.1 GCA_029213165.1 Minwuia sp. | reverse complement strand
CTCCCGGCCACCCATTTCAGGATACTTGCGTGGGTGGCCGGGAGGGGGAGAGGGGCGGAACGGTCAGCGCAACAACAGCGGCCCGGCCAGCAATCGACGCGACGGCAATTCCCTTGTGCGCCGTTCTGCGCTAAACGTCCCGACAATCGCATACACCGGATTGCAGGAGCCACCGGCATGGCCGCCATTGCGCAACTGATCGACTTCGTCGTTGATTTCTATATCTTCTGCCTGATCGCCTCCGCGATCATGAGCTGGCTGGTCGCGTTCAACGTGCTGAACCCGCACAACAACACCGCCCGCACCATTGGCCAGTTCCTCTATCGCATCACCGAACCGGCGCTGGGTCCGATCCGGCGGCTGCTGCCGGATCTGGGCGGCATCGACCTGTCCCCGGTTGTGCTGATCATCGGTCTGATGGTGGCGCGGACCTTCGTCATCTGCGACGTGATGGGTTTCTGCGCCGGTTACACGGGCTGAGCGGGGCGCCGCGCTGCTGCTGCATCTGCATGTCTCCCCCGGTGCCAGCCGCGCGCGGGTAGAGGACTGGCGCGTTGATCCGGACGGCACCCGGCGGCTCAAGGTGCGGGTCGCGGCCCCGCCCGAGAAGGGCAAGGCCAATCGCGCCGTGATCAAGCTCCTCGCCGAAGTGCTGAACGTCGCGCCGAGGGATATCGAGGTCGTGCGCGGAGAGATCAGCCGCGCCAAGACAGTTCAGATTGCAGGCGCGGAGGATCAGCTTCGCCGCCGCCTACCGCCCCAACCGCCCTCCGGCGCCCAATAGACAGGGATCAGGACCATGACCGCAGCAGATACCGCCGCCTCCCGGCCCGACAACCGCATCGACGGCAAGGCCTTCGCCGCCCGCGTCCGCGAAAGGGTCACCGCCCAGGTAGAGGTCCTGGTCCGGGATCACGGCCTGAAGCCCGGCCTCGCCGTGGTGCTGGTGGGGGAGGACCCGGCCAGCCAGGTCTACGTCCGCAACAAGGCGAAGCAGACCAATGAATCCGGGATGCGCTCCGACGAGATCCGCCTGCCCGACACCGCCAGCCAGGCGGAAGTGCTGGCCGTCGTCGACCGGCTGAACGCCGACCCCGGAATTCACGGCATCCTGGTGCAGCTGCCCCTGCCGGACCAGATCGACGAAACCGCCGTACTGGACCGCATCGACCCGGCCAAGGACGTGGACGGCTTTCACGTCATCAACACCGGTCGGCTGCAGGTCGGCCTGCCCGCCCTGGTGCCCTGCACCCCGCGCGGCTGCATGATGATGCTGCAGGACCGGCTGGGTGACCTGTCGGGCCTCAACGCCGTGGTCGTCGGCCGCTCCAACATCGTCGGCAAGCCGATGGCCATGCTGCTGCTGCAGGCCAACTGCACCGTCACCATCGCCCACAGCCGCACCCGGAACCTGCCCGAACTCTGCCGCAGTGCCGATATCGTGGTTGCCGCCGTGGGTCGCCCGCACTTCGTCCAGGGCGACTGGATCGCGCCGGGTGCCACCGTCATCGATGTCGGCATCAACCGCGTCCCGAAGGAGGACGGCAAGACCCGCCTTGTCGGCGACGTGGACTATGCCGCCGCCATCGGCCATGCCGGTGCCATCACCCCGGTCCCCGGCGGTGTCGGCCCCATGACCATCGCCTGCCTGCTCGCCAATACCATCACCGCCGCCTGCCGCGCTGCGGGGATCGACGAACCGGAGGTGTAAGGGCGCGAACGAACCGGTGCAGTCCCCTTGGGTGCGATCCGGTTTGATGCCGTGCCGAGAGCTGGACTCGCGGATCAGGTCCGCGAGCGGCGTGAGGGAGGTGGGTCAGTCAGACTGAACTCCCCCACCCCACTGACGCCTTACCCGGGCCTGACCCGGGTATCCAGTGTGCCGCGCGGGCGTCCGCGAGCAGCGTGAGTGTCAAGATCGCCTGCCAGCGACCTGACAAAAAGAAAGGGCCACGCTCCATCAGGAACGTGGCCCTCTTCATCTCGGCTGTCGAAGGCTGCGCCGCCACCGGGGCAGCGCAGGTTCGTCAGGTCAGTTCCAGCGACGGATCTCGAGGCGGGCGAGCTGGTCGCGATGCACCTCGTCCGGGCCGTCCGCCAGGCGCAGGGTGCGCTGGTGGGCGTACATGTTCGCCGTACCGAAGTCGGTGGTGACACCGCCGGCACCATGGGCCTGGATGGCCCAGTCGGTGACCTTGCAGGCCATGTTCGGCACGGAGACCTTGATGCCCGCGATTTCCTTGCGGGCTTCCTTGTTGCCGACCGTGTCCATCTTCCAGGCGGTATAGAGCACATGCAGGCGGCACTGATCGATCATGATCCGCGCCTCGGCGATCCGCTCCTTCCAGACTGACTGCTCGATCACCGGCTTGCCGAAGGCCACGCGGGACTTCAGGCGCTTGATGGTGATCTCCAGCGCACGCTCGGCGACGCCGATGGAGCGCATGCAGTGATGGATACGTCCCGGGCCAAGCCGCCCCTGGGCGATCTCGAAGCCGCGGCCCTCACCCAGCAGGATGTCGGTGACGGGCACGCGCACGTTCTCGAACAGCACCTCGCCATGGCCGTGCGGCGCATCATCATAGCCGAACACCGGCAGCATCCGCTTCACGGTCACGCCCTTGGCATCGCGCGGCACCAGGATCATGGACTGCTGCTTGTGGCGGTCCGGGTTGTCCGGGTCGGTCTTGCCCATCAGGATCAGCACCTTGCAGCGCGGATCACCGATTCCGGAGGTCCACCACTTGCGGCCGTTGATGACATATTCGTCGCCGTCACGCTCGATGCGGCAGGCGATGTTGGTGGCGTCGGAGGAAGCAACCTCCGGCTCCGTCATCGCGAAGGCGGAGCGGATCTCGCCTTCCAGCAGCGGCTTCAGCCACTTCTCCTGATGCTCCTTCGTGCCATACCGGGCCAGCACTTCCATGTTGCCGGTGTCGGGGGCGGAGCAGTTGAAGATCTCGGACGCATAGCGCGAACGGCCCATGATCTCGCACAGCGGCGCGTAATCCAGGTTGGACATGGAGAAACCATAGGGGTTCTCCGGCAGGAACAGGTTCCACAGGCCCTGCGACTTGGCGATGGCCTTCAGCTCTTCCGACTTCTGGATCGGCTGCCAGCGGTCGCCTTCGGCGAGCTGGTCGTCCATGAGCTGTTCGTTCGGCAAGATGTGCTCGTCCATGAACGCCTGGATGCGTTCGGCCAGATCACGTGACAGGTCTGATTGTTCGAACATCGCGACCATAGGTATCCTCCCCCTTGTACAAGTTGATATGTCGTCGAAGATCGGCGGAGCATAAACGGCTTCGTCCCGATGTCACAGCCCCAACGGCCATTCCGGCCACGCATGGCTGATGTTGCGGTGAATTCGCGGTGATATTGGTCCCCGGCCTGCCCACACCCCCAACCCACCACCCCCCGGATTATCCTTATGGGTGGTCGGGAGGGGGAGTGGGCAGGCCGGGGACAGCGCACGATCACTCAGCCCTTCCGGTGACGCAGTTCCGAAATCATGACGCCGGTGGCCATCAGGGCCAGGGCAATGAGGGAATGGATGCCGGGCTGTTCGCCGAAGAAGAGCGCCGCCCAGCCGATGGCCGCGACCACGGCCAGATAGTTGAACTGGGCGAAGAAGGTCGGCCCCCAGCGCCGCACCAGCTCCGCGAACACGATGATGAAGACCGCGTTCACGGCCGCCGACCCCAGCGTGGGGATCAGGATGGCAGGCTCCAGCGGCAGATAGGTCTGGTTGAACAGCAGCATCAGCGGCAGCAGCGACAGCGCCGCGCCCAGCAGGAACCCCGCGCCCATGACGGTCGATGTCGCCTCCGGCGGGCGCAGCAGCGCGGCGGAGATATTGGCGATGGCCAGGAAGACCGGCACGATCAGTGCCAGCAGGAACCAGGTCACCGCATCGGCACCGGGCATGGCGCTGTCCGGGGCCAGCACCACCGCGACACCGGCAAAGCCGAGCAGGATGCCGACAATGCCGAAGGCGGAAAGGCGGTCGATGCGGAACAGGATGCTGGCCAGATAGGTGCAGGTCGGCGACAGCGCCAGCACGAGGGAGACGATGGCGGTCGGCAGGTTGGGGCCGACGAAGGTCAGCAGCGCCATCGGCAGTCCGAAGCCGAAGGCTCCGACCACGACATAGGCGCGGAACCAGACCCAGCCGAAACGCACCCGCTGCCCCTGGAGGTTCGCGAGCACGAACAGGGCGACACCGGCCAGAAAGACCTGCCAGAAGGCATGGCCGAAGAATGTCCCTCCGGCCTCCGACGCCAGCTGGTTGAACGGAAACACCAGGCCATAGATCAGGGCTGCGGCGACCAGCATGGCAATCGGCAGGGGGGCGAGTGTCTTCACCTTCGGTTCGCTCATTTCGCTGTCCCTCCCCCGGCGCATCGCTGCAATGCATTGAAGACAGTGTGACAGGAGCGGCGGCGCATGGCCTGTGCGGGCAGCGCACCTTTTGCAGCATCCGCGCGCACCGCCCCATCTTGTGGTCTTGTCAGCGCGGTCGTGTGGTGCTCCCGTCTCGTCCGGCAGTTTCGGGACATTTCCCGAAACAACGGAGCGCGGGAGAGCGGGAACGATGCGATTTGCGGTCGATACTGGGGGAACCTTCACCGATCTGCTGGTGGAGGAAGACGACGGCACCCTGCGCATGTTCAAGGCTGCAACGACGCCGGATGACCCCATCCGGGGCGTCATCGACAGCCTGCAGGTGGCCGCTGACGGCATGGAAATGCCGCTGGGTGACCTGCTGGGCCGGGGCAGCCTGTTCATCCATGGCACCACCCGCGCCATCAACGCCATCATTACCGGCAATACCGCCAAGACAGCGTTTCTGACCACCGCCGGTCACCCGGATATCCTGGTGCTGCGGGAGGGCGGGCGGTCCGACGTCTTCAACTTCACCGTGCCCTATCCGGAACCCTATGTGCCCCGCGCCCTGACCTGGGAAGTCGCCGAACGCATCAATACAGATGCGGAGGTGCTGCAGCCGCTGGACGAGGCCCAGGTCATCACCATCATTGACGAGATGAAGGCAGCGGGTGTCGAGGCCGTGGCGGTCTGCCTGCTCTGGTCCATCGTCAATGGCGCACATGAGAAGCGGATCGGGGAACTGCTGGCGGAGCACATGCCCGGCGTGCCCTTCACCCTGTCGCACCAGCTCAATCCGTCACTGCGGGAATACCGCCGAGCCTCCTCAACCGCCATCGACGCCTCGCTGAAGCCGCTGATGGGGGCCTACATGCGCAACCTGTCACAGCGCCTGAAGGACGCCGGGTTCGGTGGCCGGGTGCTGATCGTGACCAGCGGCGCAGGGGTGATCGACGCGGCGGACGCGGCGGAAACCCCCGTGCATCTGATCAATTCGGGACCATCCATGGCCCCGGTCGCGGGCCGGCACTTCACCGATGTGGATGCCAAGGCCGAGACCGCCATCGTGGCGGATACCGGCGGCACCACCTATGACCTCAGCCTGGTGCGCCGGGGCCGGATTCCCTGGACGCGGGAGACCTGGGTCGGCGGCGAGTATCGCGGTCACATGACCGGTTTCCCCTCCGTCGATGTGCGCTCCATCGGGGCCGGTGGCGGCTCCATTGCCTGGGTCGATGACGGCGGACTGCTGCATGTGGGGCCGCAGTCGGCCTCCGCCGTGCCGGGACCCGCCGCCTATGGCAATGGCGGCACCGAACCGACGCTGACCGATGCCTGTGTGGTGCTGGGCTATGTCGATCCGGACTTCTTCCTGGGCGGCAGCATGAAACTGGACGCCGCCGCCGCCCGCAGCGCCATCGAAGACCGGCTGTGTGCGCGGCTGAACCTGTCCGTGGAGGATGCGGCGCTGGCCATCGTCCGCATCGCCACCGAGAACATGGTGCAGGCGATCATGGACATCACCATCAACCAGGGCATCGACCCTGCCAAGGCCGTGCTGATCGGCGGCGGTGGTGCGGCGGGCCTGAACTCGGAGCGGATCGGCGCCCGCCTCGGCTGTCCCATGGTGCTGATCCCGGATGTGGGTGCCGCCCTTTCGGCAGGCGGCGCGCTGATGTCGGACCTGATGGCAGACGCCCGCGCGACCCTGTTCACCACCTCCGCCGAGTTCGACCGCGACGGCGTCAATGGGGTACTGGCCGACCTGAAGGCGCGCTGCGAAGCCTTCGCCGCCGGGCCAGGCGCCGGTGCCGTCCGCACTGAGATCACCTATATGGCGGAGGCCCGCTATCCGCACCAGGTCTGGGAGATCGAAGTGCCGCTGCGGGGCGACAGTTTCGGCTCGGAGGGCGATGTACGGCAACTGGTGGAAGACTTCCATGCCGCGCACGAAGAGGTCTTCGCCATCAAGGACGCGGACTCGGAGATCGAGGTCATCGGCTGGTCAGCCCGCGTCAGCTGCACCCTGCGCGAAGGCGGTATCGCCAGCCTGTCCGACACGGCGGAGGGAACCGGCGAGCAGCCCAGCCGCAAGGCATGGTTCGGCGCAGGCGGCTGGCTGGACACCGGAATCCGCAGCTTCGATTCCCTGAGTGTGGACGAGCCGGTTTCCGGCCCGGTGATCGTGGAGAATTCCTTCACCACCGTCGTCGTCGGCCCCGGCGCCACCGTCAGCCGCCGCCCCTCCGGCAGTCTCGCCATCGTGCCCGGCGGTCAGGACTGACGGCTGCGCGGAGACTCCTCGGACGCAGGTGAGCAGGCCGCGATTGTCGTTCCGCGCAATCCGGGTCAATGCGGTACCGAGAACCGGACGCGCGGATCAGGTCCGCGCGCGGCGTGGTGAGGGTGGATCAGTCTCCCTGACCTCCCCCACCTCACGTCGTGCCCGTGCCTGACACGGGTACCCGGCCTGCCGCACCAACGTCGGTGAGCAGGCTCGGAAGCCCTATTCCGCCGCAGCACCTTCCGGCAGCATGTTGGCGGCATGCAGGGCCTTCCGCTTCGCGCCTTCCATGTCGTAGTGCTTCCGCGTCACGATGCGCTGGGCGTAGAGACCGCCACCGG
>JARGNO010000098.1 GCA_029213165.1 Minwuia sp. | reverse complement strand
GTGAAATCGTCCCTGCGTGACCTCTTTCCGGACGTGTCCGGTCGCCGCGACAGGCGTGCGCTGGACAGTCTGATCAGTTCAGGTGCGCCCTATGAATTGCGGGACCATGTCCTGGCCAACCCAGAGCTGGTCGGGCAGAGCATCGATATCTGGGTTTCGGCCAGCGATGACATCGACATGCTCGACAAGGGGTATATCGACCGCGACGTCGATTCCACGGGCCGACGTGTCACGGACAAGCAGATCGGGTGGTATGACAAGCTGATTGCGGATGGGCGTCTGGAGCGCCAGTTCAACACCACTTTCTTCACAACAGGCCGGCATCTGGGGCGCCGCGCTGGGGTCATTCTATACCTTGCTGGTGACCCTGCTGCTGGCCTTCCCGCTGGGGGTGACGACGGCGGTCTATCTGGAAGAGTTCGCGCCCAAGAACAAGTGGACTGACCTGATCGAGGTCAACATCAACAATCTTGCCGCCGTGCCGTCGATCATCTTCGGCCTGCTGGGGCTGGCGGTATTCCTGAACATCATCGGCCTGCCGCGATCCGCCCCCCTTGCAGGTGGCGTGGTGCTGGCGCTGATGACCCTGCCGACGATCATCATCGCCGGTCGCGCCGCACTGAAGGCCGTGCCGCCGTCGATCCGGGAGGCCGCGCTGGGTGTCGGTGCCTCCCGGTTGCAGACAGTGACCCATCATGTGCTGCCGCTGGCCATGCCGGGGATGCTGACGGGATCGATCATCGGCATGGCCCAGGCACTGGGCGAGACGGCACCGCTGCTGATGATCGGCATGGTGGCTTTCATCGTGGATCTGCCGTCCGGCCCGCTGGACCCGGCAACCGTGCTGCCGGTGCAGGTCTATATCTGGGCGGACAGCCCGGAGCGTGCCTTCGTGGAGCGGACATCGGCAGGGATCATTGTCCTGCTGCTGTTCCTTGTAGTGATGAACCTGAGTGCAGTGATGCTGCGCAAGCGCTTCGAGCGCCGTTGGTAGAGATTGGGTGAAGAGATGACGATGACAGACACCTTGCCACCTGACGGGGACCTGCGCACGGCGATCGTCGCCGACGGCGTGAACGTCTTCTACGGCCAGAAGCAGGCCCTGTTCGATGTCGATCTGGACATCAAGCAGAACCAGGTGACGGCCCTGATCGGCCCGTCGGGCTGTGGCAAGTCCACGTTCCTGCGGTGCATCAACCGCATGAACGACGTGATCGACGGCTGCCGGGTGGAAGGCAGGATCGCGCTGGACGGGGATGACATCTACGACCGCAGTGTCGATGTGGTGCAACTGCGTGCGCGCATCGGCATGGTGTTCCAGAAGCCCAATCCGTTCCCCAAGTCGATCTTCGACAATGTCTCCTACGGCCCGCGCATCCATGGGATTGCGGAGCGCAAGGCGGACCTGGAGGAGATCGTGCACGACAGCCTGGTGCGTGCCGGGCTCTGGAACGAGGTCGCGGATCGGCTGAATGAACCGGGCACGGGGCTTTCCGGCGGTCAGCAGCAGCGCCTGTGCATTGCCCGCGCCATTGCCGTACGTCCCGATGTGATCCTGATGGACGAGCCCTGTTCGGCGCTTGATCCGATCGCGACGGCACGGATCGAGGAACTGATCGATGACCTGCGGGAGAACTACACGATTGTCATCGTGACCCATTCCATGCAGCAGGCCGCGCGCGTCTCCCAGCGCACGGCGTTCTTCCATCTGGGCAATCTTGTGGAGTTCGGGCCGACGGACCAGATCTTCACCTCACCCAGAGACAAGCGTACGGAATCCTACATCACCGGCCGCATCGGCTGAGGTACGGCAATCTGCTGGAGGCAGGGATCATGGCGACAAGCGAAGGCAATTCCACGCCGCATATCATGTCGGCCTACGAGGACGAGCTGGAACAGCTCAACAACCTTGTTCTGGAAATGGGAGGGCGGATCGAGATCCAACTCTCCGGCGCGATACAGGCGATGGTGAAGCGGGACAGCAGTTCCGCCGAAACCCTGATTGCCCAGGACAAGGAGATCGACGCGATCGAGGAGCGGATCAACGATCTCGCGGTCAGGACGCTGGCGCTGCGCCAGCCGATGGCCGGCGATCTGCGCATCATTGTTTCGGTCATCAAGATTGCGGGTGATCTTGAACGTTTCGGCGATTATGCCAAGAACATCGCGAAACGGACGCTGGTGGTGAACCAGTCCCCGCCGATCCGCGCCACGGGATCCATTCCGCGCATGGCGGAGCTGGTACAGCGCATGCTGGATGGCGTTCTCAAGGCCTTCATCAATCGTGATACCGAGATGGCCAAGACCATCTGGGCTCAGGATGCGGAAGTGGACGAGAGCTACAACAGCCTGTTCCGCGAACTGCTGACCTACATGATGGAGGACCCGCGCAACATCAGTGCGGCGACCCATCTGCTGTTCGTCGCGAAGAACATCGAACGCATGGGCGACCTGGTCACCAATGTGGCCGAGACGATCCACTTCGTGGCCGAAGGTGAGCGCATGGAGCAGGAACGCCCGAAACGGGACATGACCAGCCTGACCGATATCCCGATGACAGAAGACAATGCGTGAGTTGACCTATGCAGGCCCATGTACTGATTGCCGAAGATGAACCAGCGCTGCTCGCCACCCTGAGCTACAATCTGGAGGCAGGCGGTTTCCGCGTTACCCAGGTCGATGACGGGGGTGACGTGATGATGCATCTGGATGAGGAACTGCCCGATCTCGTGATCCTTGACTGGATGATGCCCAACAAGTCCGGGCTGCAGGTCTGCAAGGAAATCCGCCATCGCTCTGCCACCCGCAACCTGCCGGTCATCATGCTGACAGCACGGGGGGAGGAGGAGGACCGCATCCGTGGCCTTGATGCCGGGGCAGACGACTACGTCACCAAGCCCTTCTCGACGAACGAGCTGATCGCGCGGGTGAAGGCCGTGCTGCGTCGCCTTCGCCCGATCCTGACGGAGGAGCAGATCGTGCGCGGCGACCTGGCAATGGACCTGACGGCGCATCGCGTCACCCGTGACGGGCTGCCGCTGCACCTGGGTCCGACGGAGTTCCGCATGTTGCGTCATTTCATGGAACACCCCGGACGCGTGCTGTCGCGGTCCCAACTGCTGGATGCTGTCTGGGGCAATGAGGCGGAGATCGAGGAGCGGACGGTCGATGTCCATATCCGCCGTCTGCGCCAGGCCGTGAACGTCGGCAAGGGCGGGGATGTGATCCGCACCGTGCGCTCGGCGGGCTATGCATTCGAGACACCCGCGATCTGATCATCCATCCGGTTGCCGATTCCGTCTCCCGCGTGCTCTATTCGGCGGCGGGGAGGACTTGGATACTTGGCTGACAGCACCTATCCGGATTACCGCGACCTGCGGGTCGAACGGCGGGGGACCCGCCTGTTCCTCACCTTCAACCGGCCTGCCGCGCGCAATGCCCTGACCCACCCGATGATGCGGGAAATCGGGGACGCGCTGGCGCGGGCGGCGGCAGACGGGGCCGTTCGCGTTGTGGTCCTGCGTGGCGCCGGGGGGAATTTCTCCGCCGGTGGCGACCTGAACGCGATGCAGGACATGCCGCCACCGCCCGCGTCGGGTGAGAAGGATCCGCTGTTCGACGAGTACCGGTACTTCGGCGACGTGCTGGCGGCCATGGATGCACTGCCGAAACCAGTGGTCGCGCTGGTGGAAGGCGGCGCTGCCGGCGGCGGCTTCGGCATGGCCTGCTGCGCCGATGTCGCCATTCTGCTGTCGGATGCGAAATTCGCGCTGCCCGAGCCGCGCGTGGGGTTCATCCCGTCCCAGATATTGCCCTTCATTTCCCGTCGCATAGGCTCGGGCCAACTCCGCAGGATCGCAGTTCTGGGGCAGCGGATTTCGGGCCGAGAGGCCTTCCGTCTGGGTGTTGGCCATTATCTCGTGGAAACGGTGGCGGAAGCGGAGGCGCAGCTTGATGCCGTGCTTGCCGATGTCGATGCCTGCGATCCTGCGGCGGTGTCAGCGGTCAAGGATACGGTCCTGGCAACCGACACCCTCTCAGTGGAAGCGGTTTTCGACCATGCCGCCAATCATCTGGTCCGGTTGCTGCGGCGACCGGAAGCACCTGCAGGTATGCTGGCATTCCTGAACAAGCAGAAGACACCCTGGGCCGAAGAGGCCCAGCGACTGAACGCAACAGATGCCGGAGAATGAAATGGCTTACGAGACAATCCTCTATGATGTCGAGGACCAGATCCTCACCATCACCCTGAACCGGCCTGATCGCCTGAACGCCTTCACGGAGCAGATGCGGGTGGAGGTCATCGATGCGATGGACCGCGCCGACGCGGACGACAACGTCCGGGCGATCATCTTCACAGGTGCCGGCCGTGGCTATTGCGCCGGTGCCGACCTGTCGCGCGGCGGCGGCACCTTCAATTACGAGGAACGCGGCTACAAGCCCGGTGAGGTCGTGCGTGACGGAGGTGGCGTGATGACGCTGCGCCTTTACCGTTCCACCAAGCCGATCATCGGCGCGATCAATGGCCCGTCAGTCGGCATCGGCTCGACCATGCAGTTGCCGATGGATATCCGCATCGCCTCGGAGAAGGCCCGTTTCGGCTTTGTCTTCGCCCAGCGCGGTGTGGTGCCGGAGGCCTGTTCCAGCTATTTCCTGCCGCGTCTGGTGGGCATCTCGCAGGCGCTCGACTGGGGCTTCTCCGGTCGGGTGTTCGAGGCGGATGAGGCCCTGGCCGGGGGGCTGGTGAAGGAAGTCGTGCCGCATGACGACCTGATCCCGCGCGCGCGGGAAATCGCACGGACCTATATCGACAAGTCGTCTGCCGTGTCCGTGGCCCTGATCCGCCAGATGTTCTGGGGCTGCCTTTCTGCCGATCACCCGATGGAAGCACATCAGATCGACAGCCGCAACATGGTCTACATGGGTGCCAATGCCGACGCGCAGGAAGGCGTCAGTTCCTTCTTGGAGAAGCGCGCCCCGCAGTTCTCCATGAAGGTCTCGCAGGACATGCCGCCGTGGTACCCCTGGGTCAAGGAACCGGACTTCGCTGACGGCGTCGATGCCGATCCCAGCAGGCTGGATGATGGTCTGAAGAAGGGCTGACATCGGCGGTTTCGTCGTGTGCCGGAGCTATCGCAGCGGCTCCGACATCTCCCATGGCGGCATCCACGCCCCCACCACCACGCCGCTCTCGGGCTTGATCCGATAGCCCAGTCTCCCACGTCTGTGCGGCACTGCTGGGTGCCCGGATCAAGTCCGGGCACGACGTTGGTGGGGTGGTGGCGGCCGTAATCGGGCACCGGCGTCTCCACCATCACGACGCTCTCGGGCTTGACCCGAGAGCCCAGTCTCCCATGCCTGCGCGGCACTCCTGGTATCCTGAAGAGGCCAGGCATGGGGGCAGAGGAGGGGTCCCTCAGTCGGACGCCAGCCGGTGCATCCTGTGCTTCGGCGGGCGGGCGGCGTTGCGCAGGGCGGCCAGGTCGGCCTGCTGCTTCCCGGCGGTGGCCCGGGCCTGATCGCCCCCGGCCTGATAGGGCAGGGGCCAGGCCTTGCCGTCGAACCCGGCTTCCGCCGCTGCGCGCAGGGTGAAGTAGGGGTCGGCCAGATGCGGGCGGGCCAGGGCCACCAGATCGGCACGGCCCGAGGCGACGATGGTATTCACCTGATCCGCCGTGGTGATGTTGCCGACGGCCATGGTCGCCCGGCCCGTGGTCTGGCGCACCGCATCAGCAAAAGGTGTCTGGAACATGCGGCCATAGACCGGTTTCTGGTCGGGCACGGTCTGACCGGCGGAGACATCAATCAGATCGACGCCGTGATCCGCCAGCATCTGCGCGGCAGCCAGCATGTCATCCTCCGTCAGTCCTTCAGGCATCCAGTCGGTCGCCGACAGGCGCACGGACATGGGTTTCGTGTCGGGCCAGACAGCACGCACCGCATCGAAGACCGCCAAGGGAAAGCGCATCCGGTCCCGGATGGAACCACCGAATTCATCCTGCCGCCGGTTCGTCAGCGGTGAGATGAACGACGCCAGCAGGTATCCATGCGCCATGTGGATTTCCAGCATGTCGAAGCCAGCACGTTCCGCGCGCTCCGCTGCCTGCACGAAGTCGGCGGTCACGCGGTCCATGTCCGCGCGGTCCATTTCCTTCGGGACCTGACTGTCGGGGTAATACGGAACGGGGGAGGCGGAGATGATCGGCCAGTTGCCCTCCTGAAGCGGGCGGTCGATCTCCTCCCATGCCAGTTGGGTCGAACCCTTGCGACCGGCGTGACCGAGCTGCAGCGCGATCTTCGTGTCTGATTCCGCGTGGACGAAATTGACGATACGCTTCCAGGCCGCTTCCTGTGCATCCGTGTAGATGCCGGTGCAGCCGGGGGAGATGCGGGCATCCGCCGAGACATTGGTCATTTCCGTGAACAGCAGACCGGCGCCGCCCACGGCACGGCTGCCGAGGTGCACCATGTGCCATTCGTTCGGAAGGCCGTCCGTCGCCTTGTACTGGCACATCGGGGAGACCACGACGCGGTTGCGGACCAGCATGTCGCGCAGCCGGAACGGCACGAACATGGGGGGCGGCGCAGCATTGTCCGGAACCGGCAGCCCCTTGCCTCGTGCGTCCGCGGCAAACCATTCGGTCACGTCGCGCACCAGATCGGGGTCGCGCAGGGCCAGGTTGTCGTAGGTGATCTGCTTGGAGCGGGAGAGCATGGAAAAATTGAACTGCTGCGCAGGCAGGCTGAAGTTGCGGGCCACATTCTCGAACCAGCTCAGGGAGACGTCGGCGGCGTGCTGGGTCTTCTCCACCTCAAGGCGTCGGCTGCTGTCGTAGGCAATCAGCGCATCGGAGATGCTGTCGGGGTTCGCGAGGATGCAATTGGCGAGTGCGATGGAGTCTTCCATCGCCAGCTTGGTGCCGGAGCCGATGGAGAAATGCGCGGTATGGGCGGCGTCGCCCAGGATCACCACGTTCTCATGCACCCAGCTTTCGCACTTGATGCCCGGGAACTGGCGCCAGATGGAGCGGTTGGTCAGCAACCGGTGCCCCTGAAGCTCTGCCGCGAACAGTTCCTCCAGATAGCGGGCCGAGCCTTCCTCATCATCCTCGCGCAGGCCG
>JARGNO010000017.1 GCA_029213165.1 Minwuia sp. | reverse complement strand
CAGTCGGGACGGTCATGTGTCCCGCGTTGGGCCGCCGTCAGAGGCCCATCATGGAAAGCATCGTGCGGGTCAGGTCGGACTTCGGATCAGCAACCGCTTCCATGAGGGTGAAGTGATTGGTCCCCGGTACCAGCATGACGGGCCGGGTCACCCCGTGCATCCGTGCGTAGGCGCTGGATTGTCCGATCCACCCGTCAGGCTCGTCGCCGCCTGCCGCCACCAGCAGGTCGATGCCGTTTCGGGGACTGAAACCGTCCGTCAGGATGTTGTTGCGCGCCGCGACTTCTGCAGTCAGGCCGATCTCTGCATTGATGGTCGTGCGCATGGCGGCGCGCGGGTCGAAGATGCCCGAGAGCAGGGTGGCGGAACGGATCAGGTCTGCGGGCAGATCATGCCCGGACCAGTCCTGCGCGACCGCGACGGCGCAGAGATGCGCGCCTGCGGAATGGCCACTCAGGTGGATACCATCGGTCGATGCGCCGTAGTCGGCAGCATGTCGGGCGGCATGGGCGACCCCGCGCATCACTGAATCCACCAGTCCGTCCAGCGTGACCTCCGGGCAGAGCGGGTAGTTGATCAGCACCACCGTCGCGCCGGCACCGGCGAAGGGTTCCGCGACAAAGCTGTGCTCGTCCTTCGACAGGGCACGCCAGTATCCGCCATGGATGAAGACATGCATGGGGCTGCCCACAGGTCCGGGGAAGATGTCATAGACCTCACGCGGATGCGGACCATAGGAGATGTTGCGTCGCATGTCCTGACGGCTGCGCGCCGCCGCTGATTCGGAAATGAAATGCTCCAGATGCGATGCTGCATCCGGGGCTGCAACCCGCGGATTGAAGTGGCGTTCGACCTCTTCGTCGCTCATCTGCTGCCAGTCTGTCATGTCGCTCTCCCCCGCCTCTGGTCAGACTGTATAGCAGCCTGCCTGCTTTGCCCGCATCACTGTCAGATGGTAGACCGTATCGATGGTCGGTGTCGGGATGCCCGTGATGCGTCCCAGTTCGGAAACGGTGCCGATGATCGGCTCGATCTCCATCGTGCGGCCACCTTCCAGGTCCTGCAGCATGGATGTCTTGTGTGCGCCGACCTTCTCCGCGGCCGTGATCCGCTTCTCCACCGTCATTGGAAAGCGCACATCCAGCGCCTCGCCGACAGCTTTCGCTTCCGTCATCATGGTGTGGATCACCGATCCCACGCCCGCGTCCCGGGCCATGTCCACCAGGGTGGCACCTGTCAGGGCGGAAACCGGGTTGAAACTGAGGTTGCCCCAGAGCTTGACCCAGATCTCGTTGCGGATGTTGGGACGGATCGGTGCCTTCACGCCTGCGTTGATCAATGCGGAGGACAGGGCCTGAATGCGGTCCGACTTCGATCCGTCGGGTTCACCAAGCGACAGCCGCTCCCCATATCCAAGCTGGACAACGCCGGGTTCTGGAACCTCGGCAGCCTGCCAGACGACAGAGCCGATGACGCGCTCCGGTCCGATCTTGTCCCAAAGCTCGTTGCCCGGATCCGCGCTCTCCAGTCTTTGCCCGGCATATCTGCCTTCAATGCCGTGAAAGTACCACCAGGGCATGCCGTTCTGCGCCGTTACAACAGCCGTGTCCGGACCGAGCAGTGGCTGCATCGCATCCGCCACCGCGCGCACGCCATGGGCCTTCAGCGTCAGCAGGACATAATCCTGCGGCCCCAGTTCGGCAGGATCATCGGTGGCGCGGGGGTGGACGGTGAAATCCTCCTCCGCCGATTTCAGCCGCAGGCCCTTTTCGCGTATCGCGGCCAGATGCGGTCCCCGGGCTATGAGGCTGACATCCGCGCCCGCCCGCGACAGCATCGCCCCGACATAACCCCCGATCGCGCCCGCGCCGTAGATACAGATCCTCATGCGACTTCATTCCCCTCAAATCCGTGGTTCGGCAGGCGGTTCAAAGCAGGCCAGCCGACCTGAAACTGATTTCCTGGCCCTTGCCGATCACCAGGTGGTCGTGCAGCGTCACACCGACTGCCTTCGCCGCATCGCGCACCAGTTTTGTCATCTCGATATCCGCGTGCGACGGCATGGGATCTCCGGACGGGTGATTGTGCACCATGATCAGGGCGGAGGCTTCCAGTTGCAGCGCCCGTTTCACGACTTCGCGCGGATAGACCGGGGTATGGTCCACCGTGCCCTTCTGCTGCAATTCGTCGGCGATCAGCTTGTTCTTGCGGTCCAGGAAGAGCACGCGGAACTGCTCGGTCTTGCGGTAGGCCATGTCGGCCTTGCAGTAGTCGACCAGGGTGTCCCATGACGACAGCACCGTGGTGCCGCTCATCGCCTTCGTGCGGGTCAGGCGGATGGCGGCAGCCTCGACAGACTTCAGCGCTGCGACACCGCTTTCGCCCAGTCCCTTGATCTCCAGCAGCCGCTCCGGCTCGGCGCTGATGACATGGGCGAAGTCGTCACCGAAGGCTTTCAACAAGGCCTTGGCCAGGGGCTTGGTGTCGCCCCGCGGATTGCCGGCCCAGAGAATCATCTCCAGCAGTTCGTAATTTTCCAGGCTCTCGCCGCCGGTCCTGGTCAGCCGCTGGCGCAAGCGGGCGCGATGGCCAAGGTAGTGCGGTTTCGCATCTGCTGCGGGGGGCTTTGCATTCCCGTCATCACTGGCTTCGGTCACGGCAAGGTTCCCCCTCAATACGGGGGCTTGTGCATGCCTTTCGGCGATTCCGTGAAGATCTCGACGCCGGTCTCGGTCACACCGATGGAATGCTCGAACTGTGCGGACAGGGACCGGTCGCGGGTCACCGCAGTCCAGCCGTCCTCCAGGATCTTCACGCGCCAATCGCCCAGGTTGATCATGGGTTCGATGGTGAAGAACATGCCCGGACGCAGTTCCTGACCGGAGCCATAGTCACCGTAGTGCAGGATGTTCGGGGCGTCATGGAACACCTGTCCCAGGCCGTGACCGCAGAAGTCGCGCACGACTGCGCAGCGCTCGCTCTCCGCATATTCCTGGATGGCCGCGCCGATGTCGCCGACGCAGGCGCCTGGCTTGACCATGCGGATGCCGCGCATCATCGATTCGTAGGTGATGTCGACCAGACGCTTCGCCTTCAGCTTGGCCTTGCCAGCATAGAACATGCGGCTGGTGTCGCCGTGCCAGCCATCGACGATGACGGTGACGTCGATATTGACGATGTCGCCGTCCTTCAGCACCCGCTCCCCCGGAATGCCGTGACAGACGACATGGTTGATCGAAGTGCAGATCGACTTCGGGAAGCCGCGATAGTTCAGCGGTGCGGGTATGGCCCCGTTGTCGGTGATGTATTCATGGCAGATGCGGTCCAGCGCCCCGGTGGTCACGCCCGGTTTCACGTGGGGCGCGATCAGGTCCAGGGTCTCGGCGGCCAGCCTGCCCGCCTTCCGCATGCCCTCGAACGCCTCCGGCCCATGCAGCTTGATCTGTCCGGTGTTCTGGCTCGGCGCCTTCTCGGCTGCGACATAATCCATGGGCTGCGGCCTCCTCTGGGCGCGGGAGCAGGGCTCTCTCAATCGATATCAACGGGCAGGACAGCCTTGGGATATATGGCTTCCGGGGTGATCACGCAAGCTTGCGCAACCGCTTCCACGCCCGCGTCGCGGGCACGGCGGAAGGCTGTGGCATAGGCGGGGTCAATGTCCCCGGCCAGGCGGAAGGATCTGCCATCGTCGCGCATTGCCAGATAGAACATGACCGCGCGATGGCCTTGCCGAACCATGTTCGCCAATTCGTCCAGATGCTTCGCGCCGCGGCTGGTGACTGAATCCGGGAACTCCAGAACGCCAGGCTGGCGCGACATGGTCACGCCTTTGACCTCGACGTAGCAATCGGGACGCCCGGACGACTGGAGCAACAGGTCGATCCGTGACTTCTCGCCGTATTTCACTTCCCTGCGGATGGTTTCATAGCCTTCCAGCGTGGGTTGCAGGCCGGTCTCGATGGCGCGCTGGGCCAGCAGGTTGGGCCGCATGGTGTTGACGCAGACCAGCGCCGCATCGACCTGCAGCAGTTCCAGTGTCCATTGCAGTTTCCGCTTCGGATCGTCGTGCGGCGTCAGCCAGACTGTCTGCGGCGTGCCGTCGACCAGACTGAGCATGGAACCGGGATTCGGGCAGTGCGCCGTGATCTCCCGCCCGTCGTCCAGCAGCACGTCTGCCAGAAAGCGCTTGTAGCGCCGCAGAAGGGTGCCCCGGACAAGGGGGGGCTGAAATGGCATGAAGTGTCCTTCCTGTGCCGGATGCTGCGGCATTGACGAAATTTCTTCGCGCCTGTGCAACAAGTTTCACGCTCGCGGCGCTTGACAGGGATGCGTGGCGGGCGTATCCCCCCGCTCGCACTTCGTTGCGGGGGTGTAGCTCAGTTGGTTAGAGCGCTGGCCTGTCACGCCAGAGGCCGCGGGTTCGAGTCCCGTCACTCCCGCCACTTTCTCCCTGCAGAAAACGCAACCGCTATGCCTGCGTTCCGGGAACTCCTTGAAATATAATCGATCTCCGCAGCAAACTGCGCCGGATTGACGCTTTCGCCCGCGCAGAACGGTGCCTATACTCCCCCGTCTTCATTGTCGGGGAAATGAGGGAGCCGAAGCCGGTGACAGGTGTCGACACGCTGTTGAGTGAATATCTGCCGATCCTGATCTTTCTGGGCGTCGCCATCGGGCTCGCCAGTGTGATCGTGATCGCGTCCTTCATTGCTGCCCGCCAGAAGCCGGACAGCGAGAAGCTTTCGCCATATGAATGCGGGTTTGAACCGTTCGGGGATTCCCGGACCCAGTTCGACGTTCGCTTCTATCTGGTAGCCATCCTGTTCATCATCTTTGATCTGGAGGTCGCGTTCCTGTTCCCGTGGGCAGTATCGCTGGCCGATATCGGCACCTTCGGGTTCTGGTCGATGATGGTCTTCCTCGGCATTCTCACGATCGGTTTTGTCTACGAGTGGAAGAAGGGAGCGCTGGAATGGGAGTGAACGAGAACCTTCCCGTCACCGCGCTGGCGGCCAAGGCCGCGTCGGGCGATCAGGATGCCTTCTACCGCGATGTGGGGGAGGAGCTGTCGGAGAAGGGCTATATCATCAGCAATGTCGACAAGCTGGTGAACTGGGCCAGGACCGGCTCGCTCTGGCCGATGACATTCGGTCTGGCCTGTTGCGCCGTGGAGATGATCCACGCCTACATGCCGCGCTATGACCTGGACCGTTTCGGCGTCGTGCCGCGTGCCAGCCCGCGCCAGTCCGACGTTATGATCGTCGCCGGCACGCTGACCAACAAGATGGCTCCGGCCCTGCGCAAGGTCTATGACCAGATGTCGGAGCCACGTTACGTCATCTCCATGGGCTCATGCGCCAATGGCGGCGGCTACTACCATTATTCCTACTCGGTCGTGCGGGGCTGTGACCGGATCGTTCCGGTCGATATCTACGTGCCCGGTTGCCCGCCGACGGCTGAGGCGCTGGTTTACGGCATTCTGCAACTGCAGAAGAAGATCCGCCGTACCGGCACCATCATGCGCTGACGACCAACGTTTTGCAGGGGTCCGGGATCATGGACGAGAATCTGAACGAGCTGGCGGAGCAGATCAGCGCCGGTCTGGGCGAGTCGATCATCAGTGTCACGGTCACCAATGGTGAACTGCGGGTCGATGCGCGTGCCGATCACATAGTTCAGGTCATGACCTATCTGCGCGACAACTCCGGCTGCCAGTTCAAGGGGCTGATGGATATCACCGCGGTGGATTGGCCCGCCCGCACGCCGCGTTTCGATGTTGTCTACCACCTGCTGTCGATCCGCCTGAACCAGCGTGTCCGCGTGGCGGTGAAGACCGACGAGGAAACGCCGGTGCCAAGCGTGTCGGAAGTCTACAGCGTCGCGAACTGGTTCGAACGGGAAACCTGGGACATGTACGGCATCATGTTCTCCGGTCATCCGGACCTGCGCCGCATCCTGACGGACTATGGTTTCGAGGGGCATCCGCTGCGCAAGGATTTCCCGCTGACCGGTCACGTCGAGGTGCGTTACGACGATGAGCAGAAGCGCGTGATCTACGAACCGGTGACCCTGACGCAGGAGTTTCGCCGGTTTGACTTCATGAGCCCGTGGGAAGGTGCCGAATACATCCTTCCCGGCGACGAGAAGAGCAGTGAGGCGTCCTGATCATGGCTGAGGTCGAGATCAAGAACTACATGATGAACTTCGGTCCGCAGCATCCGGCAGCGCATGGTGTGCTGCGTCTGGTGCTGGAACTGGACGGCGAGATCGTGGAGCGGGCTGATCCGCATATCGGTCTGCTGCATCGCGGCACCGAGAAGCTGATCGAATACAAGACCTACCTGCAGGCCATGCCGTACTTCGACCGGTTGGACTATGTCGCGCCGATGAATCAGGAGCACGCCTTCTGCCTGGCGACGGAGCGGTTGCTGGGGCTGGAGGTTCCGGCCCGTGGCCAGGCGATCCGCGTGCTGTTCGCGGAGATCGGGCGGCTGCTGAACCATCTGCTGAACTGCACCACGCAGGCCATGGACGTTGGTGCGATGACGCCGACGCTCTGGGGCTTCGAGGAGCGCGAGAAGCTGATGGAGTTCTACGAGGCGGCGTCGGGCGCGCGGCTGCATGCGGCCTACTACCGGCCCGGCGGTGTGCATCAGGATATTCCGGCGGACATGCCGGAGAAGATACTGGCCTGGTGCAAGACGTTCCCGAAGTTCCTGGATGATGTCGAGGGGCTGCTGACAGAGAACCGCATCTTCCGTCAGCGCAATGTCGATATTGGCGGTCTGAGTGTCGATGACGCCCTGGACTGGGGCTTTTCCGGCGTGATGCTGCGGGCCTGTGGCGTGCCGTGGGACCTGCGCAAGTCGCAGCCCTATGACGGTTACGAGGCGTTTGATTTCGACATTCCCGTCGGCAAGACCGGTGACTGCTTCGAGAGGTATCTCTGTCGGCTGGAGGAAATGCGCCAGTCGCTGAGGATCATCGAGCAGGTGCTGGAGCGGATGCCGGATGGCCCCGCCAGTTCCGTGGACCGCAAGGTCACGCCACCGAAACGTGGAGAGATGAAGCAGTCGATGGAAGCGCTGATCCATCACTTCAAGCTCTATACGGAAGGCTTCCATGTGCCGGAAGGCGAGGTCTATGCCGCCGTTGAGGCCCCCAAGGGCGAATTCGGTGTCTACCTGGTCTCGGACGGCAGCAACAAACCCTACAAGTGCAAGATTTCAGCGCCTGGCTATCGTCACCTCCACGCGACGGACTTCCTGTCGAAGGGCTACCAGTTGGCCGATACGGTGGCGATCGTCGGATCGCTGGATGTGGTTTTCGGGGAGATCGACCGATGAGTGGTGCTGCGGGACCCGCCGTGGAACAGCCGGCCAGCTTCGAATTCGAGCCGGAGGTCTGGGCTCAGGCGGAAAAGATCATCGCGCGCTATCCTGAGGGGCGGCAGCAGAGCGCGGTGATGCCCCTGCTGGACCTGGCGCAGCGCCAGCATGGCTGGCTGCCCCAGGCCGCGATCCGCTGTGTCGCGGAAAAACTGGGCATGCCCTACATCCGCGCCTATGAGGTCGCGACCTTCTACACGATGTACAACCTGGCCCCCGTGGGCAAATTCCACCTGCAGCTCTGTCGCACGACGCCATGCTGGCTGCGCGGCGCGGATGAACTCCGCCGTGCCATCAAGGACAGGACCGGTCTCAGCCACGCCGGTGTTTCGGACGATGGCCAGTTCTCGCTGGTGGAAGTCGAGTGCCTGGGCGCCTGCTGCAACGCACCCATGATCCAGATCAATGACGATTTCTATGAGGATCTGGACTACGAAAGCTGCACCAACCTGCTGGACCGGCTTGCGAAGGACGATGTGCCTGCGCCGGGTCCGGTGAACGGGCGCCGGTTCTCCGAACCGGCCGAGGGGCGCAAGACGCTGCTGGATCGTGTCGAGGGGGCATCCTGATGCTGCAGGACAAGGATCGTATCTTCACCAATCTCTATGGTGACCAGCCCTGGAACCTGGCTGACGCGCAGAAGCGCGGAATCTGGGACAATACCAAGGCACTTCTGGACATGGGGCCCGACAGCATCATCGGCCAGATCAAGGAATCCGGTCTGCGTGGCCGGGGTGGCGCCGGTTTTCCGACGGGGCTGAAGTGGTCTTTCATGCCCAAGGAATCCGACGGTCGCCCGTCCTATCTGGTTGTGAATGCGGACGAATCCGAACCCGGGACATGCAAGGACCGGGAGATCATGCGCAACGACCCGCATCGGCTGCTGGAAGGTTGCCTGGTCGCGGGTTTCTCCATGAAGGCGAGTGCGGCTTACATCTATATCCGTGGCGAATTCGTCATGGAGGCACGGGTGCTGCAGGCGGCGATCGAGGAAGCCTATGAGGCTGGCCTGATCGGCAAGAATGCCTGCGGTTCCGGTTACGACTACGACATTGTCCTGCATCGCGGTGCCGGGGCCTATATTTGCGGCGAGGAGACGGCGCTGATAGAAAGCCTGGAGGGCAAGAAGGGCCAACCCCGGCTGAAGCCGCCTTTCCCTGCGGCCGTCGGCCTTTATGGCTGCCCGTCCACTGTGAACAATGTCGAATCCATTGCGGTGGCACCGGAAATCCTGCGGCGCGGTGCGGCCTGGTTTGCCGGGCTTGGCCGCCCGAACAACACCGGGACCAAGCTGTTCTGCGTTTCAGGGCATGTGAACACGCCCTGCAACGTCGAAGAGGAAATGGGTATCCCGCTGAAGGAACTGATCGAGAAGCATTGCGGTGGCGTGCGCGGCGGCTGGGACAACCTGCTGGCCATCATTCCGGGCGGGTCTTCGGTGCCGATGCTGCCGAAGTCTGTCTGCGACGAGGTGCTGATGGATTTCGACAGCCTGAAGGCGGAGCAGTCGGGTCTCGGCACGGCAGCGGTGATTGTCATGGACAAGTCCACCGACATCGTCGAGGCAATCGCCAATCTGGCGCATTTCTACATGCATGAAAGCTGCGGGCAGTGTACCCCTTGCCGGGAAGGCACCGGCTGGATGTACCGGGTGCTGACCCGGATGGTGCGCGGGCAGGCCTCAGTGGGCGAGATCGATCAGCTCTACGAGGTGACGAAGCAGGTTGAGGGTCACACGATCTGTGCTCTGGGGGATGCGGCCGCATGGCCGATTCAGGGTCTGATCAGGCATTTCCGGCCAGAGATGGAGCGTCGGATACTTGAGTATCGCAAGCAGGCCGCCTGAAGGCCGTCCGTGCGAACTGGGAACGAATAGAGGGAACGGCAGGAAGCCATGCCGAAGCTGACAGTAGACGGGATCGAGGTTGAGGTACCGGCAGGTGCCACGGTGCTGCAGGCCTGTGAGGCTGCGGGCCGGGAAATTCCCCGGTTCTGCTATCACGAGCGCCTGTCCATCGCCGGCAATTGCCGCATGTGTCTGGTGGAGATGGAGAAGGCACCCAAGCCGATCGCCAGCTGTGCCATGCCCGCCGGTGACAACATGGTCATCCATACCGACTCGCCGACCGTGAAGAAGGCGCGCGAAGGCGTGATGGAGTTCCTGCTGATCAATCATCCGCTGGATTGCCCGATCTGCGACCAGGGCGGTGAGTGCGACCTGCAGGACCAGACGATGGCCTATGGCCGTGGCGGTTCGCGCTACGACGAGAACAAGCGCGCGGTCAAAGAGAAGTACATGGGCCCGCTGATCAAGACGATCATGACCCGTTGCATCCACTGCACTCGCTGCGTCCGCTTTGTCGAGGAAGTGGCCGGCGTGCCGGATATCGGCGCGATCAACCGCGGTGAGAACATGGAGATCACGGCGCTGGAGAGTGTCGTGGACAGCGAACTTTCGGGCAATGTCATCGACCTCTGCCCGGTTGGTGCGCTGACCTCCAAGCCCTACGCCTTCAATGCGCGGCCCTGGGAGTTGCGCAAGACCGAGGGCATCGACGTGATGGACGCGCTGGGCAGCAACATCCGCATCGACGCGCGCGGTCGCGAAGTGCTGCGGGTGATGCCGCGCCTGAACGAGGACGTGAACGAGGAATGGATTTCCGACAAGACCCGCTTTGCCTGTGACGGCCTGCGCCGCCAACGGCTTGACCGTCCCTATGTCCGGGTCGACGGGCGTCTGAAGCCTGCAAGCTGGGCGGAGGCATTCCGCGTCATTGGCGAGAAGGTCGCGTCGGTCGAACCGTCTAAGATCGGTGCCATCGTCGGTGACATGGCGGCGCTGGAGGAAATGACGGCGCTGAAGGACCTGATGGCGGCGCTGGGCAGCCCGAACATCGACTGCCGCGCTGATGGCGCGAAGCTGGATGGCGCGCATCGCGGGGACTACCTGTTCAACGCGACGATTGCCGGTATCGAGGATGCGGACGCGGTGCTGCTGGTCGGCAGCAATCCGCGCAAGGAAGCGGCGGTGCTGAACGCACGTATCCGCAAGGCCTGGGTGCAGTCTGCCGGTGCGCTGAAGGTCGGTGTGATCGGCGAGAATGCCGATCTGACCTATCCGACGACCTATCTTGGCGCCGGCCCGGAGACGCTGACCGAACTGCTGAACGGCAGCCATTCCTTCTGCGATGTGCTGAAGGGTGCCGAGCGGCCGCTGATCATCATCGGTGCCGGTGCGCTGGCGCGTGAGGATGGCGCGGCGGTTCACGCTGCGGCGCGCAGGCTGGCCGACCAGATCGGCGCGGTCTCGGATGACTGGAACGGTTTCTCGGTCCTGCACACCGCCGCCTCCCGCGTTGGTGGGCTGGAGCTTGGCCTGGTGCCGGGTGACGGTGGTCAGGATGCGGCTGCGATGCTGGCGGGTGGCGTCGAGGTCATGTTCCTGCTGGGCGCGGATGAGGTGGATACTGCCGGCCTGAGCGACGCCTTCGTGATCTATCAGGGCAGCCACGGTGACGCCGGTGCCCATGCGGCGGACGTGATCCTGCCGGGGGCCGCCTATGCGGAAAAGGCCGGAACCTGGATCAACACGGAAGGCCGCATTCAGATGGCAGAGCCTGCCAACCAGACACCGGGCGAGGCGCGGGAGGACTGGAAGATCCTGCGGGCGCTTTCGGCGCATCTGGAGCACACCCTGCCCTATGACGACATTTCCGCCCTGCGCGGACGGATCGGCGAACTGATCGACGGGTTCGAGATGGTTGACCTGGCACGGCCCGGAACGCAGGGTCCGGTGCGGGACGATGCCGGAGAGATGTCGGATGCGCCGTTCGCCTGTCCGGTCACGGACTACTTCATGACCAACCCGATCGCGCGGGCCAGCCAGACAATGGCCGAGTGTTCCGAGCTTTATTCTGTCGGCAAGGCCGGTGCAGGGGAGGCGACGGGGACCAATGGTTGAGTTCTGGAGTGCCTGGCTGCTGCCCTTCCTGATCATCCTCGGCAAGATCCTGCTGATCGCGGTGCCGATGCTGCTGGCCATGGCCTATCTGACCCTGGCTGAGCGCAAGGTCATCGGTGCGATGCAGATGCGTCGCGGCCCCAATGTGGTTGGCCCCTTCGGCCTGCTGCAGCCGCTGGCCGACGGTGCCAAGCTGCTGCTGAAGGAAACCGTGTTCCCGACTGGTGCGGACAAGGCGGTATTCGTTGCCGCGCCGATGCTGACCTTCATCCTGGCGCTGATCGGCTGGGCGGTGATCCCGTTCGATTCAGGCTGGGTGCTGGCCGATATCAATGTCGGCGTGCTGTACCTCTTCGCGATCTCCTCGCTGGGTGTCTATGGCATCGTCATGGCAGGCTGGGCCTCGAATTCGCGCTATGCCTTCCTGGGTGCGATGCGCTCTGCGGCGCAGATGGTCTCATACGAGGTCTCCATCGGCTTCGTCATCATCACGGTGCTGCTGTTCGCGGGTACGCTGAACCTCTCGGCGATCGTGGAGGCGCAGTCGTCAGCCGGTATCGCCTCCCTGTTGGGGCTGGAACATGGCGGCATCCTTGGCTGGTACGTCTGGCCGCTGTTTCCGATGTTCATCATCTTCTTCATCTCGGCGCTGGCCGAGACCAACCGTCATCCGTTCGACCTGCCGGAGGCAGAGGCCGAACTGGTGGCGGGCTATCAGGTGGAATATTCGTCCATGACCTTCGCCCTGTTCTTCCTGGGTGAGTACATGAACATGATCCTGATGTGCGGCCTGACCACCCTGCTGTTCCTGGGTGGCTGGCATTCACCGATACCGGGGGAAACCTTCATTCCGGGCGTGATCTGGTTCGCGCTGAAGATCAGTTTCCTTCTCTTCGTCTTCATCTGGGTACGCGCAACCCTGCCGCGTTACCGCTATGACCAGCTCATGCGGCTTGGCTGGAAGGTCTTCCTGCCAATTTCGCTGGGCGCCGTGGTGTTCTATTCCGGCGTGCTGGTCTATGGCGGACTGTTGCAGGGCTGAGGCAGGACAAGGAGGCTGCGATCATGGGATTTCTCGACCGTACCGCGCGGGCTGTCCTGCTGGGCGACATGCGCTCCGGCATGTGGCTGACGCTGAAGTACATGTTCAAACCGAAGGTGACGCTGAACTACCCCTATGAGAAGGGGCCGCTCAGCCCGCGTTTCCGGGGGGAACATGCGCTGCGCCGCTATTCGAACGGCGAGGAACGCTGCATCGCCTGCAAGCTGTGCGAGGCGATCTGCCCGGCGCTGGCCATTACCATCGAAGCTGAACCGCGCGAGGACGGCAGCCGCCGGACCACGCGCTACGACATCGACATGACCAAGTGCATCTATTGCGGTTTCTGTCAGGAAGCCTGCCCGGTGGATGCGATTGTCGAGGGACCGAACTACGAATTTGCCACCGAAACGCGGGAGGAGCTGTTCTATGACAAGGACAAGCTGCTTGCCAATGGCGACCGGTGGGAACGGGAGATTGCGGCCAATCTGGCTGCGGATGCGCCTTACCGCTGATCGCGGTGGGTGCTGGACTTGAGGTGTCGGCGGCGCGATCAGGGGATCGCGGTGACGATGTGGCCCGGCAAGGGGCTGAAGGGGCGACTGGAATGAAGGGAATGGACTCGTGATCCTGCCAGCGTTGGCATTCTATCTGTTCGCGACGATCACCGTTGCCTGCGGCGTGATGGTCATCGCGTCGCGCAACCCGGTGCATTCCGTGCTGTTCCTGATTCTCGCCTTCTTCAATTCGGCGGGGCTGTTCGTGCTGCTGGGGGCTGAGTTCCTGGCGATGATCCTGGTCATCGTCTATGTCGGCGCGGTCGCGGTGCTGTTCATGTTCGTCGTCATGATGCTGGACATCAACTTCGTCGAGCTGCGGCAGGGTTTCCTGCAGTATCTGCCCATCGGGCTGCTGGTTTCCTTCATCCTGCTGGTGGAAATCCTGATGGTGGTCGGCGCATGGGTCATCGCACCGGAGACGGCGGCGGTCGCCGCCGCACCCACGCCGGATCCTGCCCTGCGCAGCAATGTCGCCGCGCTGGGCGATCTGGTCTACACCCGCTACGTCTACCTGTTCCAGGCGGCCGGCATGATCCTGTTGGTTGCCATGATCGGAGCCATCGTGCTGACCCTGCGTTCGCGCCCCGGTGTGCGTCGCCAGCGTATCGCGGATCAGGTCAGCCGCACGCGGGACAGCTCGGTTGAGATCAAGAAGGTCCAGCCCGGCCAGGGCGTCTGAGGGGGGCCGAGGGGAAGTCATATGGAAATTGGTCTCGGACATTATCTGACGGTCGCGGCGATCCTGTTCACGCTGGGGATCTTCGGAATCTTCATGAACCGCAAGAACGTCATCATCATCCTGATGTCGATCGAGCTGATGCTGCTCGCCGTCAACATCAACCTCGTGGCGTTCTCGACCCACCTGAACGACCTCGTGGGTCAGGTCTTCGCGATGTTCGTGCTGACCGTCGCGGCGGGGGAGGCGGCCATCGGCCTTGCCATCCTGGTCGTGTACTTCCGCAATCGCGGCTCCATCGCCGTTGAAGACATCAACATGATGAAAGGCTGATCGAGACCGCCATGATGTATGTCCTGATCACCTTCGCGCCGCTGCTCGGCGCCCTGCTGGCCGGTTTCTTCGGGCGTTCGCTCGGCGACCGCGCCGCCATGCTGATCACAAGCCTGCTGATGACCCTGGCTGCCATCCTGTCCTGGGTCACCCTCTATCAGGTCGCCTTCGGCCACAGCCCGGCGCACGTCGAACTGCTGAGCTGGATCAAGTCCGGCGACTTCGCGGTCAGCTGGGCGCTGCAGATCGACAGCCTGACCGCCGTGATGCTGGTCGTGGTGAATACCGTTTCCTGCCTGGTGCACTGGTATTCCATCGGCTACATGAGCCATGACAAGGCCAAGGCGCGTTTCTTCGCCTATCTGTCGCTGTTCACCTTCGCCATGCTGATGCTGGTCACCAGCGACAACTTCGTGCAGCTCTACTTCGGCTGGGAAGGTGTGGGCCTGGCGTCCTACCTGCTGATCGGCTTCTGGTATCACAAGCCGTCTGCCAATGCGGCGGCGATGAAGGCCTTCATCGTCAACCGCGTGGGTGACTTCGGCTTCGCACTGGGCATCGCCGGGATATTCCTGGTCTATGACAGCGTGACGTTCGAAGCAGTCTTCGCCGCGACACCGGACATGGTGGATCACACCTTCATGTTCCTGGGGTATGAGGTTCATACGCTCACGACGATCTGCCTGCTGCTGTTCCTGGGCGCGATGGGCAAGTCCGCCCAGTTGCCGCTGCACACCTGGCTGCCGGACGCGATGGAAGGCCCGACACCTGTTTCCGCGCTGATCCATGCCGCGACAATGGTGACGGCAGGCGTCTTCCTGGTCGCCCGCTGTTCGCCGATGTTCGAATATGCGCCGGACGCACTGGCCGTGGTTGCGGTCGTTGGTGCCACGACGGCCTTCTTCGCGGCGACCGTGGGTCTGGTGCAGACCGACATCAAGCGCGTCATCGCCTATTCGACCTGTTCGCAGCTCGGTTACATGTTCTTCGCGGCGGGCCTGTCGGCCTACCCGGTGGCGATCTTCCACCTGTTCACCCATGCCTTCTTCAAGGCGCTGCTGTTCCTGGGGGCCGGGTCGGTGATCCATGCCGTCGCCGATGAGCAGGACATGCGCAAGATGGGTGGTCTCGCACCGCACATCAGGAAGACATTCTTCATGATGTGGATCGGTTCGCTGGCGCTTGCGGGGATCGGCATCCCGGGCGTGATCGGCTTTGCCGGGTTCTATTCAAAGGACCTGATCCTGGAGAGTGCCTTCGCGGCGCATACCAGCTTTGGTGAATATGCCTTCATCATGGGTATCGCCGCGGCCTTCATGACCGCCTTCTATTCCTGGCGTCTGCTGTTCATGACCTTCAACGGCAAGCCGAGGGCACCGCGCGAGACCATGGCGCATATCCACGACTCGCCCCCCATCATGATGATCCCGCTCTACGTTCTGGCCGTGGGTGCCGTCTTTGCCGGTATCGCCTTCTACGGGCCGATGACCGGGCATCACTGGCACGAGTTCTGGGGCGACGCGATCCTGATCCTGCCGATTCACACCGCGCTGGAACATGCCCATGACGTGCCCACCTGGGTGAAATGGCTGCCGCTGGTGGTTTCCGTTGCCGGTATCGCACTGGCCTGGCAGATGTACATCCGGAACACGGAACTGCCTGGTTCGTTCGCGCGGACGCATCAGGCGATCTACCAGTTCCTGCTGAACAAGTGGTATTTCGACGAACTCTACGACTGGATCTTCATCCGGCCGGCCCGGGCGCTGGGACGCATCTTCTGGAAGCGGGGTGACGGTCAGGTCATCGATGGCTTCGGCCCGGATGGCATTTCGTCGACGGTTCTGAAGCTGGCCCGCCGGGCGAGCCTGCTGCAGAGCGGTTATGTCTACCACTACGCCTTCGCCATGCTGATCGGTGTCGCCGTGCTGGTCAGCTTCTATTTCTACGCGATCGGGGTCTGAGGATAAGATGTTTGCTTTCCCGCTGCTGAGCATCGTTACCTTCGCGCCCCTGGTTGGTGCGCTGATCATCCTGCTTTTCGTGCGTGGTGATGATGCCGATGCGCAGAAGAACGTCCGCTGGGGCGCGCTGTTTGCCGCCACCGGCACCTTCCTGCTGTCGCTGATCATCTGGGGCCGTTTCGAATACGGCACTGCCGACCTGCAGATGGTGGAGGAAGTCGACTGGATCGGCACAGGCATCAACTACCGCATGGGAATCGACGGGATTTCCCTGCCGCTGGTGCTGCTGACCACCTTCCTGATGCCGCTCTGCATCCTGGCGAGCTGGGAGGCGATCAAGGTCCGCGTTAAGGAATACATGATCGCGTTCCTGCTGATGGAAACGCTGATGATCGGCGTGTTCTGCGCGCAGGACCTGCTGCTGTTCTACCTGTTCTTCGAGGCCGGTCTGATCCCGATGTTCCTGATCATCGGCATCTGGGGTGGCGGACGCCGGATCTACGCGTCCTTCAAGTTCTTCCTCTACACGCTGCTCGGCTCCGTGCTGATGCTGCTGGCGATCCTGTGGATCTACTTCGACGCCGGCACCACCAGCATTCCGGCCCTGACGGCACAGGCGATCGATCCGGACAAGGCCATACCGGCCAATATCCAGGGCTGGCTGTGGCTCGCCTTCTTCGCCTCCTTCGCGGTGAAGATGCCCATGTGGCCGGTGCATACCTGGCTGCCGGACGCCCATGTGGAGGCACCGACGGCGGGTTCGGTGATCCTGGCTGGTGTGCTGCTGAAGATGGGTGGTTACGGCTTCATCCGGTTCAGCCTGCCGATGTTCCCGATAGCCTCAATGGATTTCGCGCCGCTGGTCTTCGGTCTGTCTGTCATCGCTGTCATCTACACCTCGCTCGTCGCGCTGGTGCAGGAGGACATGAAGAAGCTGATTGCCTATTCGTCGGTCGCGCACATGGGCTTCGTCACCATCGGCCTGTTCACCTTCAACGTGCAGGGTATCGAGGGCGCGATGTTCGTCATGCTGGCGCATGGCCTGATCTCCGGCGCGCTGTTCCTCTGCGTCGGTGTGGTCTACGACCGGCTGCACACGCGCGAGATCGCCCGCTATGGCGGCCTGGTGGAACGGATGCCGCGCTATGCCTTCATCTTCATGCTGATGACCATGGCCTCCGTGGGCCTGCCCGGGACTGCCGGGTTCGTGGGTGAGTTCCTTGCCATCGTCGGCGCGTTCGAGGCCAATACCTGGGTGGCCCTGCTGATGACCACCGGTGTCATCCTCGGCGCGGCCTATGCGCTGCTGCTCTATCGCCGGGTTGTCTTCGGCAAGCTGGAGAAGGAAGACCTGAAGGCGATGACCGACCTCAGCCCGCGCGAGATCCTTATCTTCGCGCCCATTGCGGTTGCGGTGATCTGGCTCGGTGTCTATCCCTCCTCGTTCCTGGACATCATGGAACCGTCGATCACCTATCTGGTCGAACACCACAACGCGGCCATCGCGCTCGACGCAGCGATGCAGCCCGCGGGCGCCGAGACCCTCGGCGCGGCGAAGCATTGAGGTCCGATCACCATGCATGATTTCGCCATAGCCCTTCCCGAGATCTTCCTGGCTGTCGCCGCGATGGCGCTGCTGATGATCGGCGTTTTCCAGAAGCCCGGCTCCGACATGGGGCTGGTCTCCTGGCTTGGTGTCCTTTCGCTTGCCGTTGCGCTGGTGCTTGTGGTGACGGGGGAGGGGGACAGTGTCAGTTTCGCTGGCCTTTTCGTCGTCGACTCCTTCGCGCGCTTTGCCAAGGTGCTGATCCTGATCGGTTCCGCCGCCGCGATTGTCTTGTCCCAGGGTTTTGTCCGGCGGGAGGGGATGAACCGGTTCGAGTATCCGGTGCTGATCCTGATCGCCACACTGGGCATGTTGATGATGGTCTCCGCCAACGACCTCATCTCTCTCTACATGGGCATCGAACTGCAGAGCCTGCCGCTCTACGTGCTGGCTGCCTTCAAGCGCGACTCGACCCGTACGACGGAGGCGGGGCTGAAGTATTTCGTTCTCGGTGCGCTGTCGTCGGGGATGCTGCTCTACGGCTGTTCCATGATCTATGGCTTCACCGGTTCCACCACGTTCGGTGACATTGCGAACGTGATGCAGGGGCAGGACAAGGCAGGCATCGGCCTGGTCATCGGCATCGTCTTCCTGTCTGCGGGCCTGGCCTTCAAGGTTTCGGCCGTGCCGTTCCACATGTGGACGCCTGATGTCTATGAAGGTGCGCCGTCGCCGGTAACCGCCTTCTTCGCCACTGCGCCTAAGGTCGCCGCGCTGGCCATGTTCCTGCGCGCGATGCTGGAACCGTTCGGCGGCATGGAGGCCGACTGGCGCCAGATCATCTGGCTGATTTCCGTGCTTTCCATGCTGCTTGGCGCATTCGCGGCCATTGGCCAGCACAATATCAAGCGGCTGATGGCCTATTCCTCCATCGGCCATGTCGGCTATGCACTTGTCGGTCTGACTGCGGCAACGTCGGAGGGTGTGCGCGGTGTGCTGGTCTATCTGACCATCTATCTGGTCATGAACATCGGCACCTTTGCCTGCATTCTGGCAATGCGCCGTGGCGACCGGATGGTGGAGAGCATCGATGACCTGCGGGGTCTGGCCAAGACCCACAAGGGCATGGCCATGGCGCTGGCGATCTTCATGTTCTCGCTGGCTGGCGTGCCGCCGCTCGCCGGATTCTTCGGCAAATTCTATGTCTTCATGGCGGCCATCAATGCGGGCCTTTACTATCTCGCCGTCATTGGTGTTCTCGCCAGCGTGGTAGGTGCCTTCTACTACCTGCGGATCATCAAGATCATGTACTTCGATGAACCGACCGAGCCGCTGTCGAAGCCGATTGGCGTGGAGCTTGGGGCGCTGATGGCGATCACGGCGTTCCTGACCGCCGCCTTCTTTGTCGTTCCCGGCATTCTGGTCGATGGTGCGGCGGTTGCGGCAGGCAGCCTGTTCCCCTGACCGGGGGAGGGTGACCAATGGACATCCGCATCCAGGAAGATGAGCCGACCCGACCGGAATGCCTGGCGCTGTTGCAGGTGCATCACGCGCACATGCAGGCCCATACCAGCCCGGAGAAGATTTACGCGCTGGATGCGAGCGGACTCGCGGCCCCCGGCATGACGTTCTGGAGCATGTGGGGCGACGGTCGTCTGATCGGTTTTGGCGCGCTGAAGGAACTCGATTCAGCCCATGGCGAGATCAAGTCGATGCACACGATCGGAGAGCTGCGCGGCCAGGGGCTTGCCGCCCGTCTGCTGGACCACATTGTTGCCGTCGCACGGCAGCGGGGGTATCAGCGGCTCAGTCTGGAGACGGGTTCGGCGGATGGTTTCCGCTCGGCAAGGACGCTCTACGCCCGTTATGGCTTCACGCCCTGTGGACCCTTCTCATTCTATCCGGAAGATCCCGAGAGCTTCTTCATGACGCTTGCGCTCGATTGATGTCGACAGGTCGCTTTCACCATGTTGCGCTCGGCGATGTCGGGTCCACCAATGACGAGGTGAAGACCCGTCTGGATCTGGCCGATCAGGGCGGCGTTGTGGTGACGGCAGAGCGGCAGTTGCAGGGGCGCGGTCGGCGTGGGCGCACCTGGACCAGCCCGGCGGGCAACCTTTATTCGTCCTTCTGCTTCTGTCCGACAGTGCCACTGGCCCGCTTCGCAGAGCTTTCCTTCATTGCCGCGCTTGGTGTGGCGGAAGCCGCGTCGGAGGTTCTCCGTGACCGGGCCAGCGTCCGCTGCAAGTGGCCCAATGATGTGCTGGCGGACGGTGCCAAACTGTCCGGCATCCTGCTGGAGACCGCGCGAACACCGGCGGGGCGGGATGCGGTGATCATGGGCATCGGGATCAATATCGCGTCCGCGCCTGCAGACACTCCCTATCCGGCATTTGCCCTGTCGGAGCGAGCACCGGAGACCACGGTCCAGCGGGTTCTTGCCATGCTGAGCCTGCGCTTGACGGCGTGGACGGAAACATGGGAGAGGCAAGGCTTTGCGGGCGTTCGCCAGGCTTGGCTGAGCATGGCCGATGGTCTTGGCAAGCCGGTGATCGCCCGGCTGACGGATGGCGAACTGCACGGACTGTTCGAAGGTCTGGATGATGATGGTGCCCTGTTGCTGCGACAGGATGATGACACCTTGAGGCGGATCACGGCGGGGGATGTCTTCCGGCCGCCGGAACGCTGACGCGAGAATCGAGGAGAGGTTGATGCTGCTGACGATCGACGCGGGCAACACCAATACGACATTCGCCGTTTTCGACGGTGAGGACATTCTGGGCGAATGGCGGACAAGCACCAACTCGGCCCGTACGGCGGATGAGTATGGTGTCTGGCTCGCCAGCCTGATGAGCCTGGTCGAAGTGGACGCGAAGCAGATCGACAGTGCGATTATTGCGACGGTGGTGCCACAGGCGCTGTTCAATCTGCGTACGCTCTGCCGCCGGTATTATCGCTGTGAACCGATTGTCGTGGGCGATCCGGACGTTGATGTCGGGATCAAGGTGCTGATCGAGAAATCGCGGGAAGTCGGTGCCGACCGTATCGTCAATGCCGTCGGCGCAAAGAAGAAGTATGGCGGTCCGGCGATCATCGTCGATTTCGGCACCGCGACGACTTTCGACATCATCAACAGCGATGGCGACTACATGGGGGGCGTGATCGCGCCGGGCATCAACCTCAGCCTGGAGGCGCTGCACATGGCTGCGGCGAAGCTGCCCCGCATCGCGGTGGAGCGGCCGGAGCGCGTGATCGGCAATGACACCCAGTCGGCGATGCTTTCGGGCGTCTACTGGGGCTATGTCGGGTTGATCGAAGGGCTGATCGGTCGCATACGCGAGGAATACGGACAGCGAATACAGGTCATTGCAACCGGCGGTCTTGCACCTATGTTCGCCGATGGAACGGACTGTATCGAGGAGATCGATCGTGATCTGACGATGCACGGGCTGCTGGAGATCAGTCGCCGCAACCCAAGGACGCTGTAGTGGGCAAATCTAAATCGAGCAAGGCTGGCGGACATCGCGCCTATCGCGACGGACTGGTGATGGTGCCGCTGGGTGGCTGCGGTGAGATCGGCATGAACCTGACCATGTATGGTACGGGCGGGAAATGGCTGATGGTCGACTGCGGCATGACCTTCGCCGACGACAATCTTCCCGGCGTCGATATCGTTGTGCCTGATCCGACCTACGCGGAGACGGAGGCCGAGGATATTCTCGGTCTGGTGATCACGCATGGGCATGAGGATCACCTGGGCGCTGTTCACCACCTCTGGCACCGTTTCAGATGCCCGGTCTATGCCACACCCTTCGCCGCCGAACTGCTGGTCGGCAAGTTCAAGGAGGCGGGGATCGAGGATGATGTCGATCTGCGCATCGTCCGTGATGAGGCGCCGCTGGAACTCGGTCCCTTTCGCGTGACCATGATCGGCCTGACCCATTCGACGCTGGAGATGCAGGCGCTGGCCATCGAGACACCGCATGGCACGCTGTTGCACACCGGTGACTGGAAGTTCGATGCCACCCCGATGCTGGGGCCGGCCTCCGACGAGGACGCGCTGCGGGCATGGGCGAAGAAGGGTGTCAGGGCACTGATCTGCGATTCCACCAATGTCTTCAGCCCCGGCACTTCCGGGTCGGAGGGCGATGTGCGCGATGAACTGGTCAGGACCGTGCAGGGACGCAATGGCCTGGTCGTCGTCACCACCTTTGCCTCCAACGTCGCAAGGCTGGAAAGCGTGGCCCATGCGGCGAAGCAGTCCGGGCGTCACTTCGCGCTGGTGGGCCGGTCGCTGTGGAAGTTCTACGAGGCGGCGCGGAAGGTCGGCTATCTGGCTGACATGGATGAGCCGCTGAACGACAAGGAAGCGGCATCGATGCCGCGGGACAAGGTGCTGCTGCTCTGCACCGGCTGCCAGGGGGAAGCCCGCGGTGCCATGGCGCGTATCGCCAACGACGATCACCCGCAGGTCAGCCTGCGCAAGGGCGACGTGGTGATCTTCTCCTCCAAGATCATTCCCGGCAACGACAAGACCCTCTATCGCCTGCACAACCAGCTCGCCCTCAACGAGATCGAGGTGGTGACGGAAAAGGACCGGCCCGTGCACGTGTCCGGTCATCCCAGCCGCGATGAGCTGCGCCGCATGTACGATATCGTGCAGCCGGAGATGCTGATCCCGGTGCATGGGGAGGCGCGCCACCTGATCGAGCAGGCGCGTTTCGGGGTCAAGGAATGCGGCGTGCCGGAGGCGCATGTGGTGCTGAACGGCGACATCCTGCAACTCGGGCCGGGTACACCGGAAAAGGTGGGTGAGGTGCCGGTCGGGCGTCTGGCCGTCGATGCCTCCGGTCTGGTGCTGACGGCGGCTGAGATGCTGCTGAACCGGCGCAGGCTGAGCCATAACGGTGCCGCCATGATCGTGCTGGTGGTGGATGAGGACAGTGAGCTTGTCGAGGATCCGCGCATCAGCCTGATCGGCATCGCCGAGGGTGCCGAGCACCGTGACCTGATCGCGGATGCGGAGCGCGCGATCGAGCGGGAGATGGGCAAGGTCAATGGCCGCCGCCCGGCAGATGATGACACCCTGGCGCAGACGGCGATCAGGGCGCTCAGGAAGGTGGTCCGGCAGGCCAATGGCCGCCGGCCGGTAACGGAATGCGAGGTCGTGCGCCTGGAAGAGGGCGAGCGGATCGCGGCAGCAGACAAGTGGAAGGAGGCTGTCTGATGATCGGACGTCTGAATCATGTGGCAATCGCGGTTCCTGATCTGGAGGCTGCGACGGCAACCTATCGTGACACGCTGGGGGCGAAGGTCTCCGAACAGCAGCCGGAGCCGGATCACGGCGTGACGGTGGTCTTCGTCGAACTTGGCAACACCAAGATCGAACTGCTGCACCCGCTGGGTGAGGATTCGCCCATCGCCAACTTCCTGAAGACCAACCCGTCGGGCGGCATGCACCATGTCTGCTACGACGTGGAGGACATCATCGCCGCGCGCGACAAGCTGAAGGCCGAAGGCGCCCGCGTGCTGGGCGACGGGGAGCCGAAGATCGGTGCCCATGGCAACCCGGTGCTGTTCCTGCACCCGAAGGATTTCTGCGGCACGCTGGTGGAACTGGAACAGCCGGAGGCCTGATCGGCGAGGCGCGGAACGACGCGCGCCGGAGCGATTCTCCTTCCCCCTCGACCGCTGGGCGGCCACTTCCCCCGCAAGGGGGGGAAGAGGAACCGGGTGGCGCCAGAAACAGGTAACGGAAGCGAACCATGTCCATCGCCGGCGGTATCGTCATCTTCATCATCCTCTGGTGGGTGATCCTGTTCACCACCCTGCCCATCGGTGTGCGCACGCCGGAGGAAGCAGGGGAGGAACTGGTGCCGGGTCAGGCGGACGGCGCGCCGGTACGACCCCGGCTGCTGTTCAAGTTCGCCCTGACAACAGCCATCACCACCGTGGTCTTCCTGCTGCTCTGGGCCAGCGACCACTATGGTCTGGTGCCCTGGCGGGAGTTCTTTGACCGCAAGCCGTGATGATGGGCCATGTGCTGACCGTTCCGCCCGCTCCCACGAACAGGGGCCGCGGATTCCCCGTCGCATGACCCCCTGCGGCCCCGTCGCCCTTGACCCCCGTACTGCCAGCCATATACCTACCCGGATACCTTCTGCCTTCAGTCATCAGGGATCGGTTTCATGCCAGAGCGCGAGGCCGCTGCGCCATCGTTTCAGGACCTCATTCTGCGCCTCCACAGCTACTGGTCGGCGCGCGGTTGCCTGATTCTGCAGCCCTATGACATGGAAGTGGGCGCGGGAACGTTTCACCCCGCCACGACCTTGCGTGCGCTGGGGCCGGAGCCCTGGAATGCCGCCTATGTCCAGCCATCGCGCCGTCCCACGGATGGCCGTTATGGCGAGAACCCGAACCGCCTGCAGCATTATTACCAGTACCAGGTGATCATGAAGCCCTCGCCGCCGGACTTCCAGGAGCTCTATCTGGGCAGCCTGCGGGAGATCGGCATCGACCCGATGAACCACGACATCCGCTTCGTCGAGGATGACTGGGAGAGCCCGACGCTGGGTGCCTGGGGACTGGGCTGGGAGGTCTGGTGTGACGGCATGGAAGTCAGCCAGTTCACCTATTTCCAGCAGGTCGGCGGTTATGACTGCACACCGGTTTCAGGCGAACTGACCTATGGGCTGGAGCGACTGGCGATGTATGTGCAGGGCGTCGACAATGTCTACGACCTGGCCTTCAACGCGCCGACCGCGACCACGCCGGGGGTGAAGTACCGGGAGGTGTTTCACCAGGCCGAGGTCGAGTATTCGGCCCACAATTTCGAGCACGCGAATACAGAGATGCTGTTCCGCCATTTCACGGATGCGGAGGGGGAATGCATGGCGCTGGCGGACCGGGGCCTGTCCCTGCCTGCCTATGACCAGTGCATCAAGGCGAGCCATGTCTTCAACCTGCTGGACGCACGCGGTGTCATCAGCGTGACGGAGCGCGCCGCCTATATCGGCCGGGTCCGGGCGCTGGCCAAGCGCGCGGCGGAGGAATGGCTGCGCGCCCGCGGACATCTGGCGGGGGAGGGCTGAGCCATGGCTGAACTGCTGCTGGAACTGTTTTCCGAAGAGATCCCTGCGCGCATGCAGGCCCGCGCCGCCGATGACCTGAAGGGTCTGCTGGTCGAGGCACTGACCGCAAATGGACTGAAGCCGGAAAGCGCGGAATCCCATTCGACCCCGCGTCGCCTGGCGGTTGTCGTGAGAGGCGTGCCGGCGGCGCAGGAGGACGTGCGGGAAGAACGCCGTGGCCCCCGTGCCGATGCGCCGGAGAAGGCCATCGAAGGCTTCCTGAAGGGCGCTGGCGTCACCCGCGATCAGGTCGAGGAACGGGAAATGCCGAAGGGCACGTTCCTGTTCGCGGTGATCGAACGCAAGGGACAGGCGACGGCAGAGGTACTGCCTGGCCTGATCGAAGGCGCCATCGCGAAGCTGCCCTGGCCGAAGTCCATGCGCTGGGGCGACCGCCCGGAACGCTGGGTGCGCCCCTTGCACTCGATCCTGTGCCTGTTCGGTGGTGAGACCGTGCCGGTTACCTTCGGACCGGTGAGCAGCGGCAACACCACGCGCGGTCACCGGTTTCATGCGCCTG
This sequence comes from Minwuia sp., assembly GCA_029213165.1. GTDB lineage: Bacteria > Pseudomonadota > Alphaproteobacteria > Minwuiales > Minwuiaceae > Minwuia. The sequence goes on along the minus strand of JARGNO010000017.1, from coordinate 45,062 downwards.
ATGCGTTCGCCGTGACCGGTTTCGCCGACTATCAGGCGAAGCTGGAGGCGGCGCGTGTCGTGCTGGACCGTGATGCCCGCAAGGCCACCATCGACAGCCGCGCCCGCGCACTGGCGGAGGCGGAAGGGCTGAAACTGAAGGATGATCCGGGTCTGCTGGACGAGGTGGCTGGGCTGGTGGAATGGCCGGTGCCGCTGATCGGCAGCATCGACGATGCCTTCATGGATGTTCCGGCTGAGGTTCTGACCACGTCGATGCGCAGTCACCAGAAGTATTTCGCGACCGAGCGGGCTGACGGTTCGCTGGCCCCGCGGTTCATTCTGGTCGCCAATCTGGAAGCAGCCGATGGCGGCGCGGAGATCATTGCGGGCAACGAGAAAGTGCTGCGTGCCCGACTGTCCGACGCACGGTTCTTCTGGGATCAGGACCAGCAGCGCACGCTGGAAAGCCGCCTGCCGGACCTGAACCCCATCGTGTTTCATGCCCGCATGGGCTCGGTCGGGGCCAAGGCAGGGCGTATTGCGGAACTCGCCACCTGGCTGGCACCGCAGGTCGCGGCTGATCCACTGATGACACGGCGCGCCGGACTGCTGGCCAAATCGGACCTGACCACCGGCATGGTGGGGGAGTTCCCGGAGCTGCAGGGCATCATGGGCCGCTACTACGCGCGGCTGGACAGGGAGCCGGAGCAGGTGGCCGAAGCGATTCGGTCACATTACAGCCCAGCCGGTCCTGCGGATGACTGTCCGTCCGATCCGGTCGCAGTCGCCGTGGCGCTGGCCGACAAGCTGGACAGCCTGGTCGGTTTCTTCGCGATCGGAGAGAAGCCCACGGGATCGAAGGACCCCTTTGCGCTGCGCCGCGCCGCGCTGGGTGTCATACGCATCATTCTGGAGAATGGTCTGCGGTTGCCTCTGGATCAGGCTCTGACGCAGGCGTTCGCTGGCATCAGGGGTGATCTGCTGGCGGAGGTCAGTGACGCGGAAACTGTTTCGACTGAGATCATCGGCTTCATCGCCGAGCGGCTGCGCGTCCATCTGCGCGGCGAAGGCGTACGTCATGACCTGATTGCGGCGGTGCTGGGTCTTGGCAGTGAGGACGATCTGGTCCGGCTGGTGTCGCGGGTGGAGGCGCTGACGGCGCTGGTCGGTTCCGACGACGGCGCAAATCTGCTTGCTGCCTATCGCAGGGCCGCGAACATCCTGCGCATTGAAGAGAAGAAGGACGGCATGTCCTGGCAGGGTCCGGCGGACCGTGACCGTCTGGTCGATCCGGCGGAAGTCGCTCTGGGTGCGGCACTCTCGGTTGCCGACGGGACGGCGGATGCGGCCCTGCTGGCTGAGGATTTCGCCGTGGCAATGTCGGCCATGGCGGCCCTGCGTGGCCCGGTTGATGCCTTTTTCGAGAGTGTGACTGTCAATGCTGACGATCCGGCGCTTCGTGCCAATCGTCTGAAACTGCTGGCTGAAATCCGTGCCACCCTGCATCGGGTTGCCGATTTTTCGAAGATCGAGGGCTGAAGCGATGAGCAAGTGGGTATACACGTTCGGCGACGGCGCGGCTGAGGGCCGGGCGGACATGCGCAACCTGCTGGGCGGCAAGGGTGCCAACCTGGCGGAAATGAGCAATCTCGGCCTGCCTGTTCCGCCGGGATTTACCGTCACGACAGAGGTCTGCACCTGGTACTACGACCATGACCAGAGCTATCCGGCGGAACTGGCCACCCAGGTGCGCGATGCCATGGCTGTGGTGGAGAAGACTGTCGGAGCAGCGTTCGGCGATGCGGCGAATCCGCTGCTGGTCTCCGTCCGCTCGGGTGCGCGGGCGTCGATGCCGGGCATGATGGACACCGTCCTTAACCTGGGTCTGAACGATGTGACGGTGGAGGGGCTGGCCAAGCGTTCCGGCGACCGCCGCTTTGCCTTCGACAGCTATCGTCGCTTCATCCAGATGTACGGTGACGTGGTTCTGGGCGTCGATCATGGCGACTTCGAGGATCTGCTGGAAAGCGTCAAGGAGACCCGTGGCGTCTGGCTCGACAACGAACTGACGGTCGAGGATCTGGAACAGCTTGTCGGCCTGTTCAAGGAACAGGTGCAGAAGGGCACGGGCAAGCCCTTCCCGCAGGACCCGGAGGATCAGCTCTGGGGTGCGGTGAGTGCCGTGTTCGGGTCGTGGATGAATGACCGCGCCAATACCTATCGCCGACTGCACGACATTCCGGCCGCGTGGGGCACGGCGGTCAATGTGCAGGCCATGGTGTTCGGCAACATGGGTGAAGGGTCGGCAACCGGTGTCGCCTTCACCCGCGATCCCTCGACGGGGGAGAACATCTTCTTCGGTGAATACCTGATGAATGCGCAGGGTGAGGATGTCGTGGCCGGTATCCGCACACCGCAACTGATCACGAAGGCGGCGCGGGAGGCGGCGGGCGAGGAAGCCCCGTCGCTGGAGGAGAACCTGCCCGAGGTCTTCGCCGAGCTGGTCAGGGTCTACAAGTCGCTGGAGGCCCATTACCGCGACATGCAGGACATCGAGTTCACGGTGCAGCAGGGCAAGCTGTGGATGCTGCAGACCCGTTCCGGCAAGCGTACGGCAAAGGCCGCACTGAAGATCGCCGTGGACATGGCGGAGGAAGGTCTGATCGACCACACCGAGGCCGTGAAGCGGATCGAGCCGGGATCACTTGACCAGTTGCTGCATCCGACCCTGGATCCGTCCGCCGAGCGCGATGTGATCGCCAAGGGACTGCCCGCCAGTCCCGGCGCCGCGTCGGGCAGGATCGTCTTCACGGCTGATGAGGCTGAACGGCAGGCCAAGCTGGGCGAGAAGGTCATGCTGGTGCGGGAGGAGACGAGCCCGGAGGATATCCACGGGATGCACGCCGCCGAAGGCATCCTGACCAGCCGCGGTGGCATGACCAGCCATGCAGCTGTTGTCGCGCGTGGCATGGGGCGTCCCTGTGTGTCCGGTGCCGGTCATATCCGCATCGACCACAAGGTAGGGGAGATGCGGGTGCTGGGCCGTACCTTCCATGCTGGCGACATGCTGACCATCGACGGTGCGACGGGCGAGGTCATGGCCGGCTCGGTGCCGACGATCCAGCCGGAACTGTCCGGTGACTTCGGTATCCTGATGGGCTGGGCGGACAAGATCCGGCGGCTGCGGGTCCGGGCGAATGCGGAGACCCCGCATGATGCCCGCACCGCCCGCGAGTTCGGCGCGGAAGGGATCGGCCTTTGCCGCACGGAGCACATGTTCTTCGAGGATGACCGCATCCTGGCGGTTCGGGAGATGATCCTGTCGGAGAAGCTGGAGGGCCGGAAGGCGGCTCTGGCGCGCATCCTGCCGATGCAGCGGGCGGACTTCGTCGAACTGTTCCGCATCATGGCGGGACTGCCGGTCACGATCAGGTTGCTCGACCCGCCACTGCACGAGTTCCTGCCCCGATCCGATGAGGAGATCGAGGCCGTGGCCTCCGCCATGAACGTGGAATCGGAGCAGATGCGCCGCCGTGCCGCCGAACTGCATGAATTCAATCCGATGCTGGGCCATCGCGGCTGTCGCCTCGGTATCTCGTATCCTGAGATCTACGAGATGCAGGCCCGTGCGATCTTCGAAGCCGCTTATCTGGTGGCGAAGGAACTCGGGGAAGCGGTGACGCCGGAGATCATGATCCCGCTGGCCGCGACCCGGCAGGAGATCGATATCCTGAAGTCCCATATCGACAGCGTGGCTGCCGCCGTCCATGCGGAACAGGGTGGTACACGGGTGGAATACCTGGTCGGCACCATGATCGAACTGCCCCGCGCGGCGCTGCGTGCCGCCGACATCGCGGAGTCCGCATCTTTCTTCAGCTTCGGCACCAATGACCTGACCCAGACCACATTCGGCATCAGTCGCGATGATGCGGCGTCCTTCCTGGACGAATATGTCGGGCAGGGCATCCTGCCCAAGGACCCGTTCGTCAGTCTGGATACCGATGGTGTCGGTGAACTGGTCGAGATCGCCGCAGAGCGTGGCCGCAAGACCCGCCCGGACATCAAGCTCGGGATCTGCGGCGAGCATGGCGGTGATCCGGCATCGATCCATTTCTGTGAGGCGGTCGCGCTCGACTATGTCTCCTGTTCGCCGTTCAGGGTTCCGATTGCCCGGCTGGCGGCGGCGCAGGCAACGCTGAAGAGCGCGCCGGAGAAGGATGGCTGACAGCAAGAACCTGCTGATCGTCGCCCACGCACCTTCGCCGAACACGGCGCGGCTGCGCGATGCGCTGGTGGCGGGGGCGTCGCATCAGGACATCGAAGGCATCGCCATCGACTGCCGGTCACCCTTCGACACGGAACCGGCGCACGTGCTTCGTGCCGGGGCTGTCATCCTGATGACCACCGAAAACCTGGGCTACATGAGTGGCGCGCTGAAGGACTTCTTCGACCGCTGCTATTATCCGTGCCTGGAGGAAACCCAGGGTCGGCCATTCGCGCTGCTGGTCCGCGCCGGACATGATGGTACAGGGACTTGCCGTGCGGTGGAGACCATCACCACCGGCCTGCGCTGGAAGGCCGTTCAGGATCCGTTGGTCTGTCGCGGCGACTGGGATGAGGCGTTCGTGGACCAGTGTCGCGATCTCGGGATGCTGGTCGCGGCGGGGCTGGAGGCCGGGGTCTTCTGAGCCTGACCCTGTTGCAGGATTGTGACTTCTGAGGCGTTCGGTCGCTGCATCCGCACAAGACCTTGCGACGCAGGTATATAATCACGATGTGACGGCGCCACGCCCCGAACCATTCCCGGCAGTCTTCCTGTCGGCAGATTGACTGGAGATTTTCCTGATTCCGCTATCCAGCCTGACATTCAGACTGCCGGGTCTCACACGCATCCTGGGGCTGTTTCTGGTTCTGGCCATGCTTGGTGGCTGTGAAACGGTTGGCCTGGATCAGATCATTGGCGAAGACGAGGCGGCGCAGAAGACCAGGCTGGGTGACGTTACCTACACCGCACGGATCGACGGGCTGCCCGGTGACATGGGGCTGGACGAGATTGCACGCGGTGTACTGAAGACCTTCACCTTGCAATCCCGGGGCGTTCGCAGCACTGCCGCGCTCCAACGCCGGGCGGATGGCGACATCGGGGAGTTGCAGCGCATCCTGCGGGCCAGTGGGTTCTATGACGCGAAGGTGACCACCAATGTTACGGACGGTGCCTCACCCGCCGTGACGTTCAGGGCAGAACCGGGGACGCTGTTCATGATCGGCAGCTACAGCGTTGCCTTCCGCAAGGTCCGCCCGACCCTGCCGGAAGCGGCCGTGCTGGATGCCACGGCTGAAATGCCACCCGGCGTCGTCGCAGATGGCGAGAGCATCGTGGAATCGGAAGCGCGTATCGTCACTTACCTGCAGGAACACGGGTTTCCGCATGCGGCGTTCGATTCACGCGTTGCCCGGGCCAACAGCGAATCCGGCACACTCGACGTCACGGTCACCTTTCGCAGTGGCCCCTACATCACCTATGGCGATGTGATCATCGAGGGGGAGACGGGGGTCGAGCAGGATTACCTGCGGGGCATGATCACCTGGGACAAGGATGCGCCCGTTGCGCGCTCCGAACTCAACCAGTTGCAGGACAGGATGGCGGGCACGGGCCTGTTCAAGACCGTCAGTGTGCGCCTGCCGGAGCATGAGCCGACCCGGAACCTGGAGGATGGCCCGCAGCCGGTGACGGTGAAGGCAACGGGGGCCAAGGCGAAATCCATCAGTGGCAGCGTGCGCTATGACACGGACCGGGGGCCCGGTGTCCGGGCCGGTTGGCGACACCGCAACCTGTTCGGCCGGGCAGAAGACCTGCGCACCGAGCTGGACCTGTCGCTGGATGAGCAGAAACTTTCCGCCGAACTTTCGCGCCCGCGGTATCCGGCGGCGCGCTGGACGGTCTTCGAGGGCGCGGAGCTTCGCAATACCTTCGACGATGCCTTCGACGAACAGGCTGCCGAGGTGCAGGTCGGAATGCGCACGGGTCTGGAAGGCGGCTGGACCGTCAGCGGCGCGATCAAGGGCAGCGTCTCGGCGACGGAAACCGATGTTGAGAGTGACACCGCTTACCTGGTCGGTTTGCCGCTGACCGCGCGCCAGGTGCGTACCAATGATCCCCTGAACGCGACGCGGGGCCACAAGCTCTTCTTGTCCGCGACGCCGTACATGGGACTCAACGACGGCTCGCCGACCTATTTCGGATCGGTTTCAGCCGGTGGTTCCTATTACCTGCCGGTCATCGGCGACGATGGTCTGGTGCTTGCCTCCCGCGCACGGGTCTCTTCCATCCTCAGTGGTGATCTGGAGGATGTGCCGGTGAACCAGCTTCTGTTTGCTGGCGGTGGCAGTTCCGTGCGCGGTTTCGGTTTCCGTTCCATCTCTCCGGTTGATCTGGGCGATGAAACCGGCGGCCGTTTCCTGGTCGAGACGGGGCTGGAGGCGCGCATCAAGGTGACCGACAGCTTTGGTTTCGTGACCTTTGTCGATGCCGGTGTGGTGGAGGAGGAACCCTTCCCGAACTTCAAGGAAAGGGTGAACGTCGGTGTCGGCGGCGGGCTGCGCTATTACAGTCCGGTCGGCCCGATCCGCTTTGATCTGGCCTTCCCGCTGCGCCGCCGCGCAGGCGACAGTTTCTTCGAGTTCTACATCAGCCTGGGACAGGCGTTCTGATGCTGCGTCACGTGCGCAAGATCCTGCTCTGGTCGCTGGCGGTATTGCTGACGCCGGTCCTGCTGGTTCTCGTCGGCCTGTTCTGGTTTCTGGAGGTTGCCGGGGAGGATACCTGGACCGCTGCGCTGGATCAGGGCCTAGCGGCGGCCAGCACGCCGGGCGAACTGCAGGTGTCCGGCAGTGGCTTTCGCAGGGAATCCGATGGCGTGATCCGCCTCGGCCATCTCGAGATCGCGGATGCGCAGGGCACCTGGCTGACGCTGGACGATCTGGCGCTGGACTGGGATCTGGCGGCGTTGCTGGGTGGTGCGCTGACTGTCGAGAGCCTGACCGTCGCGCATATTGATGTCGCGCGCGCCCCGGCCAGCAGTGCGCCGGCAGAACCGGAGCCGGATGATCCGACGCCCCTTCTCGAATCCTTCGAATGGCCGCGTGCGCCGCTGCCTGTGCGGCTGGACTTGCTGCGCGTCGATGTGTTGTCGCTGGGGGGCGACCTGGTGCCGGGTGGCGCGCAGTTCTCGATCAATGGCTCCGTGCGCGACGCGGACAAGGACCAGCGTATCGCGCTGAATGTCGAGCCGCTGGACCTGAAGGCAAGCTACGCGCGGGTGGATGTGGCCCTGGATTTCGCGACACGGAAATCGCAGATCGCGATGGCCGCCGACCTGCCCGTCCTTGCACCGATGGCGGAGCCGCTTGGGATCACCACAGATGAACGCCTGCACCTGATTGTGGAGGGCGGTGGCCCCTTTGGTTCCGCCGCAGTGGATATCTCACTGACTGTGGAGCGGGTTGCCGACCTGCTGCTGGGCCTGCAACTCAGTGCTGATCCGGCGACGGGATGGGCGCTGGATGCGGACGGTGTTGCCAACCTGCTGGCGGCGGCGCCTGTGCCGACCGACCTGACCGGTGAGACGATCCCGTTTCATCTTTCGGCGCGTGGCGCGGATGAAACCCAGGTGCAGGTTTCCCGGCTGGAGCTTTCGACGGCTTCCGCCACGCTCAGCGCCAGTGGATCGGTTGATCTCGATGCCGGAACGGTCAATCTCGGTACCGTCGTGGATGTCCATCGACACCCGGCGCTGGATGCCCTGCTGGCTGGCGCAACCTTTGATGCCGCCCGGATCAGGGCCGAGGTCAGTGGTCTTCTGGACAGTCCCGATCTCTCGGTTGCCGCAGAACTCATGCAACCCGCGTTCGAAACCATGGGCGCAGCTGCCGTCAGGCTGAAGGTCACAGGGGGGCTGAAGGGCGCTGACTTCGACGGAGATGTTGCGGTCGATGTGGTGGAACCCTCTCTGGGTGATCCGGCGCTGAACGACATGCTTGGATCGTCGCCGCAGCTGACGGCGCATGTCTTGGCGGGGGCGGAGCAGGTCAGTGTCACGGGGCTGGATCTGACAGCGGCGGCGTTCGGCCTGTCTGGCGACGTCGCGACATCTCTGCCGGACCCCAAGCTGGATGCGGAACTGGTGCTGCTGGTGCCGGAACTCTCGAAATTGCCCGGCGCGGATTCGGCCTTGCGCCAGGGCAGTGCGCGACTGCGTGTTACCGCTGACGGCGTGGTTCCGGATGGTGGTGGCGAGGTCCGGCTGTCAGGCGACCTGACGGACCTGTCCTTCATCGACGGGATGGTCCAGTCGGCTGTCGGATCGGGGGTAAGGCTTGCGGCCGTCGCGAAACCACTTGCGGCGGGGGCGGCAATGCTTGACCTGGCGGTTTCCGTAACGGCCGGGCCACGGCTGACCGTCGACGCGGGACTGGATGCCCAGGGTTCGGTGAAGGGAGACTACGCGCTCGACATGCCTGTGGTGCCGGGTGGCCTGTTGCCTGACGATGTGCTGGTGGAAGGCCCCATCCGCCTGCGCGGCAGGGTTTCCGGCACTGCAGATGCGCCACGTGCGGTTGGCAGACTGGAACTGGTCTCTGTCGGCAGTGGTGACATCATCCTCATGTCGCCTTCGCTGGACTATGACGTCAGCGATCTGGCCACCAACCCGGCGGGAAGTCTGAGCCTGGACGGTCAGTGGGGAGATGAAGCGCTGGATGTCGATCTGCGGTTCGCCATGGGAGATGGCTTCCAGCGCGCCGAACTGAAGTCGCTTGCCGCGTCGCTTGCCGGATTGAAGCTGGAGGGTACGGCATCCGCCGATCTCGCGACCCCGGGCTATCGTGCCAATCTGGCAGCGACCAGTGATGAGCTTTCGCGTGTCGCCGCCCTGTTTGGCGTTCCCCTCGCGGGGGCATTGGATGCGACTGTCGCCCTGGCGCCGGAGGCGGGTGACCATGGCGCCGATATCGGTGTGACCCTGAAGCGACTGGAAGCCGCCGATGCAGGCGTCAGTCTGTCGGATATCCACCTGACCATGCATGTCGCGTCACTGCTGTCCGACAGTCCCGCGATGCGGGGTGACCTGACGATACAGGACATCCGGGCGGATGGCGCACGGATCGAGAAGGCGGAAGCCCGGATTGGCGGCAGCTTCTCGCGCCCGAGCATCGACCTCACCCTGTCTGCCACTGCGCCGGAGCCTGCGCACCTGACAGCCAGCGTCCTGGCGGACCTGAGTGATCCGGAAGGTCCGAAGATCGATGTCGGAAACCTGCGGCTGGAAAGCGACGATGCGGCCATCGAGGCCCTGCAGCCCTTCAGCCTCCGGATTGGCGAAACCATTGTCCTGGCCGGACTGCGTCTGGGAACATCCTTCGGCGGTGAAGTCGTGGCTGACGCGCGATACGCTGCGGACCTGCTGGATGCCACGGCCCGGGTCAGTGCCCTGCCGCTGGGACCGCTGGCCGCGATCGGCGGTATTGGCGGGGTGCAGGGCATGTTGGCGGCGGATATCCGATTTGACAGTACTGCTGCCGGTGAGAAGGCCAGGGTTTCAATGCAGGTCAATGATCTGCAGCCCCCGGGCGACGAGATCGGCGCGCGTTTCAACATCGCGCTCGACGCCAACTGGAATGGTGAGACGGCACGGGCCAGGACCAGTATCTCGGGTCCATTCGAAACGCCGCTTCTGGCCGAGATCACCGCCGGTGTTCGACAGGGTCAGGGGACATTCCTGCCGGAACCTGCGCCCGGTGGCGCGCTGCAGGGCAGCATCGACTGGCAGGGCAGCCTGGCCAGGTTGATGCAGTTGCTGCCGGAGGGGGATCACCTGCTTGAAGGCTCGGCCAGCATTGCCGTGGATATTTCCGGCACGGTCGGAACACCGGTCATGCGGGGCAACGTCGCGATCACGGATGGCCGATACGAGAACCTGCTGACTGGCACGATCCTGGAGCGTTTGACCCTGACCACCGGCTTTGCCGACAGCGGTGAGGGGGAACTGGAGCTTTCTGCGGTTGATCCATCCGGCGGAAGTGTCAGTGGCAGCGGCACGGCACGGCTGCTGGGTGCTGACCGCAAGGCCAGTGTGAAGGTCTCGCTCGACCGGCTGCGTGCGGTCAGTCGGGAGGAAGCGACGATCCTTGTCTCCGGCAACACGGATGTGACCTGGGATGGCAGTCTGGTGCAGGTCGTGAACCGGACGACGATCGATGAGGGCGAGATCCGGCTCATCACCGACAATCTGCCACCCAGCGTGGTCGATATCGCGTTGGCTGGGGATGCTGATGCCGCACCGGCCGGTGATGGCGGGGAGGAACCTGCGGATGAACTGCCCGTGGCACTTGATGTGGTCATTGATGCGCCCGGACGCCTGTTCGTGCGTGGGCGGGGCCTGGACAGTGAATGGAGCGGCACGGTCACGGTAAGGGGCCGCCTGCCGGAGCCGCAGGTCGACGTGAACATCGGCGTGGTACGCGGCCATCTTTCGCTGCTCGGCAAGGATTTTCAGGTCTCGACCGGGGAGATCGGGCTTACCGGGGACATGCAGCCCCGGTTCAACATCGCCCTGACCCGTCAGAGCGGTGACCTGGAGGGCACCATCAGCATTTCCGGCAGCCCGGCGAAGCCGGATATCGCGTTCTCCTCGACCCCCGAATTGCCGGAGGACGAGGTGCTGCCGCGCCTGCTGTTCGACAAGTCGGCCCAATCCATGAGCCCGCTGGAGGCGATCCAGCTTGCGCAGAGCATCAATACCCTGACCAACGGCGGCAGCGGCGCCACTGACAAGCTGCGGGAGGCTGTTGGCCTGGACGTCCTGCGGGTGGAGGAAGGGGCAGACCCCGACTCCTCCGGTTCTGTAGCCGTCGGTCGGTATGTGCGCGAGGGGGTCTATGTCGGTGCCAAGCAATCGCTGGATTCGGAGGCCGGGAGCGTTGTCGTGGAGATCGATGTGTTGCCGAACCTGAAGGTGGATGCCGAGGTCGGCCGCGGCGGCGGCGGCAGCACGGGCCTGACCTGGGAACGGCGCTACTGAACCATCCATGAGAAAAATTCGGCGAATGCCGAGACTGGTGATCCGAACCCTGCCACGCGGCGTAACAGGATCAGAGTTGCCTGCAGTTCAGTACATCGGGCGACCGGTCTCCCCAAGACCATGACTGGTGCGGGGAGCATGTCTCTCCCTCCCCCCCTCGCGACATGCTCCCCGTCCCCTTTCGAATTTCCCTCCCGGAACTGGACCCGACCCCGTCGCCGCGCGATGATGGTCTGATCAATCAGGCTTTCTGTGGCAGGGGAATAGCGCGATGAAATACGTACGTCTGGGGAACACGGGTCTGAAGGTCAGCCGCCTCTGTCTCGGCTGCATGACCTATGGTGATCCGTCGAAGGGGAACCACAGTTGGGTCCTGCGTGAGGACGAATCGATGCCCTTCTTCAGGGAAGCCTGGGAGGCGGGCATCAACTTCTTCGATACTGCCGACATGTATTCCCTCGGTGCGTCGGAAGAGGTCACCGGGCGGGCGCTGAAACAGCTTGGTGCCCGCGACACGCAGGTGATCGCGACCAAGGTCTTCAACCCGATGAGCGATGACCGCAATGACCGTGGCCTGTCGCGCAAGCACATCATGAAGAGCATTGACGGCAGCCTGCAGCGGCTCGGCACCGATCATGTCGACCTCTACCAGATTCACCGCTTCGACTATCACAGCCCCATCGAGGAGACCATGGAGGCGCTGCACGACTGCGTTAAGGCCGGCAAGGTCCGCTACATCGGGGCTTCTTCCATGTGGGCGCGGCAGTTCATCCAGATGCAGCATGTGGCGGAGATGAATGGCTGGACGAAGTTCGTCTCCATGCAGAATTTCTACAATGCGGTCTACCGGGAGGAGGAGCGGGAAATGATCCCGTTCTGCCAGGAAACCGGTGTCGGCCTGATCCCCTGGAGCCCGATGGGGCGTGGCTTCCTGACCCGGCGGCATACGGAGAAGACCATCGGTGACACGGCGCGGGCAACGTCGGATCCGGTCGCGGCCCGCGTCTTCGGGCGTGACGAGGACTTTGCCGTCGCGGATGCCGTCGGCGATGTTGCTGACGCGCGCGGCGTGCCCATGGCGCAGGTGGCGCTGGCTTTCGTGCTGGCCAATCCGGCGATCACGTCGCCGATCATCGGTGCCTCCAAGCCCGGTCACATGGCGGACGCCCTGGCCGCACTCTCACTTGAACTGACCGGGGACGAGATGAAGGTCATCCGCGGCTCCTATCGACCCAATGACGTGAAGGGACACCAGTGATCGACATTGACCGCTGCCGGGCGGAGACGCCGGGCGTCGCCAACGTTCTGCACTTCAACAATGCGGGCGCCGGGCTGATGCCCGCGCCCGTGTTGCAGTCGGTGAAGGATCATCTGGATCTGGAGGCCGCCATTGGCGGTTACGAGGCGGCGGATCGCGCGCGGTCATCCATCACCCGGACCTATCAAGCCATCGCGCGCTACCTGAATTGTGACGCAGGCGACGTTGCCGTCATGGAGAACGCGACGGTGGCGTGGAACCAGGCGTTCTTCGCCGTCGCTGACCGCATGAAGCCCGGTGACCGGATCCTGACGGCGGAGGCGGAGTATGCCTCCAACTACCTGACCTACCTGAAGGTCGCGGCGCAGAAGGGCGTCTCGGTCGAGGTGGTGCCGAGTGATGCGGACGGGGTGCTGGATGTGGCCGCGCTGTCGCGGATGCTGGACAGCGGCGGGGTTGCGCTGGTGGCGGTGCCGCATGTCCCTACCAACGGCGGGCTGGTCAATCCGGCAGCGGAGATCGGCAAGCTGACCCGTGCTGCGGAGGTCCCTTATCTGCTGGATGCCTGCCAGTCGGCTGGGCAGCGGGTACTGGATGTGCAACAGATCGGCTGTGACTTCCTGACCGCCACGGGGCGGAAATACCTGCGTGGTCCCAGGGGAACCGGATTTCTGTATGCCCGGCCCGAGGCCGTTGCGCGGTTCGAGCCGCCGGTGATCGATCTGCATTCGGCCACATGGACGGGCCGCGAATCGCTGGAATGGCAGTTCGGTGCCCGGCGGTTCGAGAACTGGGAGTTCAACGAGGCAGGGCGCATCGGATTGGGTGTCGCTGTCGACTACATGCTCGGCGTCGGCATTGCGGAAATCGAGGCGCGCACGACAGCGCTGGCCGAACAATTGCGCGCGCGACTGGCCGAGGTCTCGGGCGTCCGGGTCCTGGACCTCGGGCGGGAACGCTGCGGCATTGCCACCTTCACGGTTGACGGCATGGAACCTTTGGCAGTGAAACAGGCGCTGGCCGCCCGACAGATGAATGTCACCACCAGCACGCCCAGCAGCACGAGGATCGACATGGAGCGGCGACAGATCAGCGGACTCGTCCGCGCCTCCGTTCACTACTACAATACGGAAGTGGAGATTGACCGCTTCGTCGAGGCGGTCGCGGAGGAGGCTGGGAGGCAAGAATGACACCGAAGGAACGGGCAGCGGCACGCGACAGTGCCGTCAAGGCCGCCATGATGCAGGTGCGCGCGATCGAGGTTGCGCAAGGTGTGACACGCCAGTCGATCGCCGACATGCGCGATGTGTTGATCGAACTGGCCAAGCGCCGGGACCTTTTCCCGCTGGAGGACTTTCCGCCGCCGGAGGCGACAACGGAACGAAAGAATGCGCTCTACCGCCTCTCCGAGGATGCTGACCATCGTTTCGCGCTCTATGCGCAACTCTCCATGGGTGGCACCAATTCCCCGGCCCATGATCACACGACCTGGGCGGTGATCGTCGGCATGGAGGGCAGGGAACTGAACCGTCTCTATGACCCCTCCGACGATGGCGCGGTCAGGGAGAAGGACCAGTTCGTCGTCGAGGCAGGGACCGGGCTGGCGCTGATGCCGGACGATCTGCATTCCATCCATATCGACGGCTCCGAGCCTGTTCTGAATTTCCACATGTACGGGCTGGCGCTGGAACAGCTTGAACACCGTCGCTACTACAAGCCCGAGACGCATGAATGGAAGCATTTCCCCGCCTCCGAAGGCATTCGCGACCTGCCGATACCCGCATGAAGAGCCTGACAGCACCGGAATTACGTGCCCGCCTGACTGACGGGCAGGAGATCGCCCTGATCGACGTGCGGGAGGAGGGGGCCTTCTCGAAGGAGCATCTCTTCCTCGCCGCCTGCATCCCCCTGAGTCATCTGGAGTTCCGTGCCCTGCGCATGGTGCCGCGTCAGACCGTGCCTGTGGTGGTGACCGACCATGGCCCGTCCGACAAGGGGCTGGCGGAGCGTGCCGCTGCCCGCCTGACCGAGTTGGGCTATACGGATGTATCCGTCCTGGTTGGTGGTACGGCGGGCTGGCGCGCTGAGGGCTACGAGGTCTTCTCCGGCGTCAATGTGCCCTCCAAGGCTTTCGGTGAGTTCGTCGAGCATCACTACGACACGCCGCGTATCGAGGCCGCGGAGCTTCAGCGGCTGAAGGACAGCGGCACCGACATGGTGATCCTGGACAGTCGTCCGATGCCGGAATTCAACCGCATGTCGATTCCCGGTGGCGTCGACTGTCCGGGCGCGGAACTGGTCTATCGTGTCCACACCATGGCCCCGGATCCGAAGACCACGGTCATCGTCAATTGTGCCGGCCGCACCCGCTCCATCATCGGCAGCCAGTCGCTGATCAATGCCGGCATTCCCAACCCGGTCATGGCGCTCAAGGATGGCACCATGGGCTGGCAACTGGCGGGGCTGACCTGCGCCAGCGGTGAAACCGGGCACGCGCCGATGCCGGAAGGTGCGGCACTGCAGGCCGCGAAGGAACGCGCCGCCCATGTCGCCGACCGCTTCGGTGTGCGTCGTACGGACAGTGCGACGGTTGCCCGGTGGCGGGCCGAGACTGATCGCACCACCTATCTGCTGGACGTGCGCACCATTCAGGAGTTCGAGGCTGCGCACTGGCCCGGTGCGCGCCATGCGGCGGGCGGGCAACTGGTACAGGCGACAGATGAATATGTCGCCACCCGCAATGCCCGCATCGTGCTGGCGGATGCCGAGGACGGCGTGCGTGCCACGATGACCGCTTCGTGGCTGATCCAGCTTGGCTGGACGGATGTGCATGTATTGGCCGGATTGCCGCCGGAACCGGAGGTTGGTCCGGTGGACCCGGAGCCTGCGCTGTTCCGGCAGGCCGAGACCCTTTCGGTGGCCGAGATGCAGGCCGTCATCGATTCCGGGGAACCCGCTGCGGTGGTCGATCTGTCGGAAAGCCTGAGCTTCCGCAAGGGGCATATCCCCGGCGCATACTGGACGGTGCGTGCACGGCTGGCGGAGAGCATGGTGGCGCTGGCACATGCCGGGCTGATCCTGCTGACATCCCCGGACGGTCGGCTGGCGCATTACGCCGCGCAAGAATTGCGCGCCGCCCGGCCTGATCTGGTCGTCCGGGTTCTCGCGGGCGGGACCGCCGCGTGGATCGCCGCAGGCCAGCCGCTGGAAACCGGCCTCGACCGCGCCCTGACCGAGACCGATGACGTCTGGTGGAAGCCCTATGACCATCAGGGCGGCGTCAGGCAGGCGATGGAAGACTACCTGACCTGGGAAGTCGGTCTGGTGGAACAGGTCAACCGCGACGGGCTGGTCGAGTTCCGGCGGTTCGATTGATCGATAGATCCCAGATCCCGGTTCTGCCGGGATTTGTCATTTGCCGAGACGGTCGGCGATCCAGATCTTGATCAGCGATTGGCGTGTCACTCCGAGGTGTCTCGCCTCACGGTCGAGACCATCGACCACCCATGCCGGAAAATCCACATTCACCCGCCGCGTGGCGTCATTGGGTCGCCTGGCTCTCGACAGGTCAAGGACAGGAGTGATGTCGTCACCATCATCGAACTTTGCGTCGAAATCATGTGTCTTCATAGAGGCTCACCTCCTCCTTTCGAGACCGTCTCACCGAGATGATCCGGACATTGTTGCCGCGCTGGGTGCATATGGCTGACCAGTGGCGCGGCCCGATCATGCCAATGACCAGAAATCTCGGTTCCCCTATCGTGTTTGCAGGAATTTCCAGTAACCACGGATCATGCCAGAGCACCTGGGCCGCTTCGAAATCGATGCCATGCTTGGTTCTGTTCGACGTGCTCTTCGCCGGATCAAACTCGAATGCCATGACGGAAATTATATAGAAAGAATACCAAATAAGTATAATTTCTATTCAAGGAATCAATTGTCGCTGTGTGATGGACGTGCTGTTTCCATCACGGCATTCACTCGTCACCAGGCAATGACACCCGGTCTCAGGCAGTCGGTTCAATAACCGAACATGTGATCCAGGCTGAAGGCGATGCCGGGGCGGAGCAGGCCGTGGAAGCCGAACAGGCGACAGGTTGTGTCGCGGATCTGGACGTAGGCATCCGGTCCGGCGGCCTTCAGGTCGGCGGCGTCGAAGGTCTCCGACACACGCCAGTGTCTCGAACCGCCGCAAGGGATCGCGATGCGCTGTGTGGTCACCATTTCGCCCGCGCCACTGAACAGGTTCAGGTCGGTGCAGGACTCCGGCGCCCAGGGCAGGGATGCCGGATAAAGCAGGTGGCACATGGCATCCGCTGTCTCGCCGCCCAGCCGCAGGAACAGGCGGGTGGACAGGCCCGGCGGGCGGCCGGAATAGGACTGTGGCTCATCGCGGAAGATCAGCGGCATGTTGAACATGTGTGCGCCAAAGATGGTCTCGGCGCGATGGCCGCTGGCACGCTGCTCGATCCGCGCGAGGGCGTGCAGCCAGCCATCGGCCTCACCGCCATCGCGGAAGTCGTAGAGGAATTCGACATGTCCGGTGCCGGAGGGCAGTTCCGCCGCCGCTTCCTTCATCCAGCCGTCCACGTCGATGGCGATGGAGTCGCGCCGGGCAACCCGCCCCAGGAACTTCTCGGCGACGCAGGTGCCATTGGCGTCGATCAGATCGACCCGGATCGGCAGTTCCATCTGGGTATCCGCCATGGGCGTCGGCAGGCAGAAGGTCTGGAACTCCTCCACCGGCAGCACCGGCAGGGGCATGATGTAGCCCTTGCCGAACAGGGGGGCATTCTCGCGGATCTCGGGGTCGGGCTTCAGGTCAACCCGTTCCACGTTGGCATGGGCGATGCGGCGGCGGCCCGAGGCGCGCTGGATCACCTCATACCGCGGACGGACGAAGTAGCGCCCGGCCTGCAGCTCGATCTGATCGGGGAAGCGGGCGTCGGGCAGCAGTGCCCCGACATTCACCGCCACCGTCCCGAAGGGTGGCACGCTCTCGTCGAAACTGGTTACGTCCTGGCCACCGACCAGGTTGAAGCCGATGACACCGGCAGGAATCTCGATCGGATGGCTGTTCTGCACCCAGAGGATCAGGTCCTCGTTCTCGTCCGGCGCGGGCACACCGGCATAGAGGTCAGCAGGCCAGGCATTGGCATCATGGGTACAGCTCAACTGCTCCGCCGCGTCGCCGTAGACATCCAGCGCGTATTTGACGATCTCGTGCCCCCTGATGCGCACCGCATGCATGAACAGGGTGCCCGCGAAGTCGTCGAGACCGAAACGCTGGCGGATATCAGCGCTGTCGATGGTGATGGTCTCGAACGGTCGGGTGAGAGGCACCTCCCACTCCGCCAGGGTCACGCCATCGCCGCCGATCAGGCGACACCAGAGCGCCGGATCCTTGGCCCCGTAGCCGGACCAGTAGTTGGCGGTGACAATGCGTGTGTGCAGCCCGTCGCCGTCACGCAGGAAGCCGAAGTTGGTGGCGAAGTTCAGCGCATCCACATAGGCCCTCGGCTGCGAAAGCATGGTCGCGGGCAGCCGCAGCGGATCGAGCGTCGCGATGCGCTTGCCGGTCGGCAGGATGTGTTTCAGATGCTGCACGAAGCCTTCGCCGTCGAAGGCGGTGACCAGCAGGGTGTCGAAATCGTCGCCGATCTCCGTCACCGGACGTGCGGTCAGGCCGAATGCCTCGCGTCCCACATGCTCGATCTGCTGCACCAGATAGGCGACGGGCGACAACCCGGCCAGGTCGTGAAACACGTCCACGGTCTCCGCGTCCCCAAGCGGGTCGTAGATCGCGATCCGGCCCGCGTCAGCCAGCCCAGCCCGCCAGTCCCTGGCCAGATCGGCGGTTATCGGGTGCCCCAGCGCCTTGAACAGGGTCAGTCCGCCGGAGTTGTTGCCGGGCCGCCAGCCCGCCCGGTGGTCGGCATTGCGGAACGTCTGGATGTTGAGGGTCATGTCGAGACCTATCGCATGGCGCTTGCGCGACTGGCAAACGGGTTGAAACGTTTCAGCCTGGCGGAGACGCGGTGCCGCGCCTTCTCCTTGTCCGCGACGGCCTGACTGGTGACCCAGTTGATCTGGATGGAGCGTCGGGTGCCTTCGAATGGTTCATGGCCATGCCAGGAATTGTCGGAGCGCTTGAAGATCAGCAGATTGCCTGACGAAGGCTCGATCTCTTCCGCGAAGTCGTTCAGATCGGTGCCGGAGCGGAGCACGCGCAGCCGTCCACCCTCTGCCTGCCAGGGCGGGTTGAGATAGATCAGCACGGTGATCAGCTTGGTCTTCGAATCCGTGTGGATCTGGCCGTCCTTGCGCTGCGCCGCGCCGCGCACGGTGCAGGTCATCGGACGGTCCGTCAGGTCAATGTCGAATTTCTCCGCGATGGCATTGCGGAAATCGTCCTGCGCCAGCCTCTCCAGCAGTTCGGCAAACCGGAGGCCGTAGCTGAGTTCCTCGACGGGGAAAGAGCCCGGCAGATCCAGATCGGGGAAGTCCTCGGCGATTGATTCGAGTGCATCGATGGGGACGAAGTTCTCTACCGTCACATAGTCGTAGGGGTCGGTCTTCAGCGGGGTTTCCCGCAGCCTCTCCATATCGATCCGGGTCATCGGACCGTATCCTCCTGGCTCATGCCGACCGATCAGCGAGCCTGTCCCGCACGGCCTTGGCGACCATCGCGGTATCATCCAGCGGGGGGTAAGTCCAGTTTTCCAGCCTTCCCACGAACGGGCGGGTCAGTCCGTCGCGGCTGAGCGCTTCGTGAAAACGCGCGAACTTGGCATTGCCGCCCTCCAGATCGACCACGAAGACCGGCTTGCCGGTGGCACAGGCTTCCGAGACCATGTTGACGGAATCGCCGGTCACGACCACCGCATCCGCCAGCCCCAGCCAGCCGAGGTAGGGGTTGTCACCGCTGCCGTCATGCCAAAGGTGCGGCAGGTCGCTCAACATTGCCCGCAACCGCTGCCCCAGGGCGGCGTCCGTCCTGCGGGAGGGCGTGACCAGCAGTCCCGCGCCACTCTGCGCAACCAACTGCCGCAGATCCGCGCCGAGCCGGTCGATGACGTTTCCTGTCATCCGGAAGACACCGTTGTCCCCGCCGAGCGAGACCATCACATGAGGCCCGGGCAGGTCACCGAGGCCCGTCCTGAACCGTTCCGCCTCCGCCGCCAGCCGTGCAGGGCTGACACGGCCCAGGGCGCCATGGGTCTGGATCACGTTGGGGCCGGAAAGGCGGTCGTGGCGGGGGGCCACGACGAGGTCGAAGTGGCGCGGTGCAACGCCGGGGTTCTGGATCTGAACGCAGAAGGTCGCCCCGCCGGAGCGGCGGCGAATGGCCATGGCCGGGGCCACCGTCTGACGCCCGGTCGCGATCAGCAGGTCGGGCCAGGGCGGTGCAAGCGGATCGGAATCAGTGGCCAGCGACTTCAGGGGAGCGAACCACAGTTGCGGCGGCAGGCTGCGCCAGGGCTGGCGGATCGAAAGCTGGCGGAGCGACGGCGTGACACCCAGCGCCTCGGCCAGACCAAGGCACTGGTTCACCATGCCCTGCTTGCCGTCCGTCAGCACCCAGGTTTCTGGCCGGAAATCGGTATCGTCGCGCGTCATCCTGGTCTCATCCAAAAACGGAAACGCCGGAGCCAGCATGACTGGCCCCGGCGCTCCACCGACGCCTGGGCGCCGGGATCTTCGTCAACGACGTGATCGAAGGGAAACCCCTTACGACTGGTCGCCTTCGTTCTCGCCACCTTCCATGCGGGCCTTCAGGGCCGCACCGAGGATGTCGCCGAGGCTCGCGCCGGAATCGGAGGAACCGAAGTTGGCAACGGCTTCCTTCTCTTCCGCGAACTCCAGCGCCTTGACCGACAGGTTGACCCGGCGGGTCTTGTTGTCGACGCTGATGATGTTCGCATCGATCTTGTCACCCACCGCATAGCGGTCGGGACGCTGCTCGGAGCGATCACGGCTGAGGTCGTTCTTGCGGATGAAGCCCGGCAGGCCGGTGGAGGTCTCGACCTCCAGCCCGGCTTCCATGACACGCACGACGGAACAGGTGACGGTCTCGCCACGCTTCATCGACTTGGCATCGGCAAACGGATCATTGTCGATCTGCTTGACGCCCAGGCTGATGCGTTCCTTGTCGATGTCCACGTCCAGAACCACGGCACGGACCATGTCGCCCTTGTCGTAGTCGTTCATGGCCTGCTCGCCCGGGATATCCCAGGACAGGTCGGACATGTGGACCATGCCGTCGATCTCTTCTTCCAGGCCGACGAACAGACCGAACTCGGTCTTGTTCTTGATCTCGCCCTCGACGATCGTGCCCTTCGGGTGGCTGGCGGCAAAGGCATCCCACGGATTGTCCATGGTCTGCTTCAGGCCAAGGCTGATACGGCGCTTGTCCGGATCAACTTCCAGCACCTGCACGGAGACTTCCTGGCTGGTGGAGACGATCTTGCCCGGATGGATGTTCTTCTTGGTCCAGGACATCTCGGAGATGTGGATCAGACCTTCGACACCCGGCTCCAGCTCCACGAACGCACCATAGTCGGTGATGTTCGTGACGCGACCGTCGAAGCGGACGCTGACCGGATACTTGGCGGCGACGCCGTCCCACGGATCCGTCTGCAGCTGCTTCATGCCCAGGCTGATGCGCTGGGTTTCCTTGTTCACCTTGATGACCTGGACCTTGATGGTCTCGCCGATGGTCAGCACCTCGCTGGGGTGGTTGACGCGACGCCAGGAAATGTCGGTGACATGCAGCAGGCCGTCGATACCGCCCAGATCAACGAACGCACCGTAGTCGGTGATGTTCTTGACCACGCCGTCGCAGACCATGCCCTCTTCCAGGCGCTGGATCAGCTCGCTGCGGGCTTCCGCACGGGTCTCTTCCAGAACGGCGCGTCGCGACACCACGATGTTGCCGCGACGGCGATCCATCTTCAGGATCTGGAACGGCTGCGGCGTACCCATCAGCGGGGTAACGTCGCGGATCGGGCGAATGTCCACCTGGCTGCCAGGCAGGAACGCCACGGCACCGGACAGGTCGACAGTGAAGCCACCCTTGACGCGGCCGAAGATCATGCCCTCGACACGCTCGTTGACCTCGTAGGATTTCTCCAGCTTCGCCCAGGCTTCCTCGCGGCGGGCCTTGTCGCGGCTGATGACGGCTTCGTGCATGCCGTTCTCGATCCGCTCCAGATAGACCTCGACCTCGTCACCGACCTTCACTTCGGCGGGGCGGCCACCGACCTGGAATTCCTTCAGCGGAACCCGGCCTTCGGTCTTCAGGCCGACGTCAACAACGACAAAGTCGTGCTCGACGGCCAGGATGGTCCCGCGAATGACGGAGCCTTCAAGATTGCTTTCGGAGCCATAGGTTTCGTCCAGGAGGGCGGCAAAGTCCTCCCGTCCCGGGAACTGCTCGGCAGCTCCGACGGATACGTCGCTCATATAGTGATTTCCTTTCTCGCGGCCCTTCGCTTGGATTTGCCAGTTGCCTGGCTACGATCGGGCCGTTCGCACTCTGCGGGCAGGACATCCAGACCTTCAGGCCTGACGCTCCAACCGCGCCGTAACCAGCTTACGGGCTGCGAAGAACGCGGCCTCTATATCCAATTCCGTGGTATCGAGCAAGTCCGCATCTGCTGCGGGTTTCAGCGGAGCCGTGGCACGGTTCATGTCGCGTTCGTCCCGGGCGCGCAGGTCTTCGAGCACATTTGCCAGTGTCACATCGGCACCGCGGGCCACCAGTTCGGCATGACGCCGTGCGGCGCGGGCCGCTGCGGTGGCGGTGACGAAAAGCTTCGCGCGCGCATCGGGGCAGACAACCGTGCCAATGTCACGACCGTCCAGTACCGCGCCCGCCGCGCCGCCCGGCGGTGTCATCGCGAATGCCTGCTGAAACGCGAACAGCGCGTCGCGCACGGGCTGCAGGGCGGCAATCTTCGATGCCATGTTGCCGGTCGCTTCCTCCCGCAATGCCGGGTCGGCCAGGTCATCGGCGGTGATGCCTGCCGCCGCCGCCACCGCCGCGTCCAGGTCACTGCCGTCACCGCCCGCCCGGATCAGCCGCAGCGCCGTGGCACGGTAAAGGCCGCCGGTATCCAGATAGGCAAAGCCCAGATCAGCCGCCAGCCGCCGCGCCAGCGTTCCCTTGCCCGATGCGGTCGGTCCGTCAACAGCTACCACCGCTGTCATGCGGTTTCGCCCAGCCGGGCCTGCTGCATCTCGCTGCGGCGCACCTTGCCCGCATCGTCCCTCAGCGGCTCGTCCACGAACTCGAAGCTGCGCGGGATCTTGTAGCGCACCAGTCGTTCCGCAAGGAATGCCACCAGTGCTTCCTCCGAGATGCCTCCCGGCGCATCGACAATGCCATGGATGCGGTTGCCGAGATCCTCGTCCGGCAGGCCGATCACCACCGATGACCTGACGCCCGGGAACTGGTCGATCGCCGCCTCGACCTCCGCCGGATAGATATTGGCACCACCGGCCAGGATCATGTCCTTGCGCCGGTCGGTCAGATACAGGTAGCCATCGGCATCGACGTAGCCCATGTCGCCCAGGCTCTCCCAGCCGCCCGCGATGGCTTTGCTCTCCGCGCCGAGATAGTGGTAGGTCGTGCCGCGTCCGGTATCGGGGCGCAGGAAGACCTCCCCCACTTCATCCGGTTCGCAGTCGGTGCCGTCTTCGCGCACCACCCGCATCGAAGACCCTTCACGCAGCCGCCCGACGGAGCCCTTGCGCAGCATCGACTCGTGGCCGGTGATCCAGGTCGTACCGGTACCCTCCGTGCCGCCCATCAGCTCAAAGATGCGATCCGGCCCCAGCCAGTCGATGAAGACATCCTTCAGCCACACCGGGCAGGGGGCCGCCAGATGCAGCAGCACCCGCAGGCTGGACAGGTCGTAGCGGTTCCGCACGGCCTCATCCAGCCGCCAGATGCGTTGCATCATGGTCGGCACCATCATCATCCAGTTGATGCGGTACTGCGCGATCAGGGCCAGCGTCTGTTCGGCATCGAAACGGTCGGCAACGACGACGTGGGAGCGTTTCAGCAGCGCCTGGATGCAGAAGATGAAGGGACCGTTGTGGTACAGCGGCCCGACGACCAGGTGATTGTCGTGGTCCTGTTGCAGCAGCCAGCTGTTGTCGCCCCCGGCCAGGAGGCCGGTGTCGAAATCCCACAGCGGTGGCGAGGCCGCGACGATCAGCTTCGGTCGGCCCGTACTGCCACCGGACGTTGGCGCCTTCCAGTGGTCGGCGATGATGTCGGGCAGGTCGCTGTCATCGGTGCCTTCATCCGGCATGAAGCCGGTTGGCAGTGTGGGCGCGCCGTTCGGCGTCGGTTCGCTGGTCCCCACCACAAGTGCCGATTGAGCCAGGTCGATGATTGCGTCCCGCTCCAGCTTCGGCAGCCGGGCGGAGACGGGTTGGGGAATCCCGCCCGCCTTCCAGATCGCGAAGGTGGCGGCCAGAAACTCCGCCCCGTTGGGCAGCGCGATGGTCACCATGTCGTTGCGACGGACACCCAGCTCGACGTAGGTACGCGCAAGCCGGTTGGTCCAGCGATGGAACTGCGCCACCGACCAGGTTTGCCCGTTGTGCGTCACAAGCGGCGCGTCCGGCTCTTCCCTCGCCCAACGTGCCAGATTGGCACCGAATGACAGTTCGACCATGATCCCAAATCCCTCCCCGGAAACCCGCAGAACCTATGCTGTCAGGGTTTCGGCTGGCAATGGGAAAGCGTGGGGGGCTACGTATCTACGGCTCGAAGACTTGTGGTCTCCACCTGCATAGCCTGAAGGAAAGTGGCCCGCTGTCAACGGTGCGTGAGGGGGTACGACCGAGACAGCGGGCCGGGTTTGCAGAACCGGCGAACTGAACATGGTCCCGGCGAGATCGGGTCGCAGGAGGGAGTGAGGGTCCCGCCGGAACGCATGTCGTCCTTGTTGCCGGTTCGGGGCAGCCCGTCCGCATCACCGGCGGAGGGGGACGCCGTACGCGTGAAGCTGTTCGGACTGCCCGTCCCTGCGACAGATATGTGAACTGATGCAAAGCCCGCCAAGGGGCGGAATTGGGGCAATTTCAGGGCACACGTGAAGGTGAAACCGCCATCACACATTGCGCTGCCCGATACGACCGTATGCCGACAGGTTCAGGACACGATTTGCGCTGCCTCCGAACGTCTCTATAACATTCTGCATGAACACAAAATCTGCCCATCGGGCCAATGTCGGCCTGTTCGTGACCTGTCTGGTTGACCTGTACCGGCCAACGGTGGGTTTCGCCGCCGTGAAACTGCTGCTTGATGCCGGTTGCACGGTCGAGGTGCCTGAGTCGCAGACCTGCTGCGGCCAGCCCGCATACAATTCCGGTGATCGTGCGGATACGAAGGCGATTGCGCGTAACACCATCGCGGCTTTCGAGGACTACGATTACGTCGTTGCACCCTCCGGCTCCTGCGCAGGTATGCTGAAACACCACTATCCCCGCCTGTTCGAAGGCGATGTGGACTGGGAATTGCGGGCGAAGTCGCTGGCGGCGAAGACGCATGAACTTGTGTCGTTCCTGACCGATATCGCAGGCGTGACGGAGGTCAAAGCCGCGCTGCAGGGCAGCGTCACCTATCACGACAGTTGTTCGGGGTTGCGGGAACTGAAGATCAAGGAACAGCCGCGCCGCCTGCTGGGCACGGTCAACGGGCTGTCGCTGAAGGAACTGCCGACCGCCGAGACCTGCTGCGGCTTTGGCGGGACCTTCTGCATCAAGTATGCGGACGTGTCGGTCGAGATGGTCTCCCGCAAGGCGGAGGACATACGGGCGACGGAGGCGGACCTGCTGCTGGCCGGGGACATGGGGTGCCTGCTGAACATGGCCGGACGGCTGAAACGCGAAGGCTCCGAGATCCAGGTGCGGCATGTGGCGGAGGTTCTGGCCGGCATGACGGACCGGCCCGCCATCGGTGAAACGGAGCAGGTCTGATGCAGTCCGAAGCGCTCAATTTCAAGAATGCGGCCAGGGGGGCCATCGCGGACCCGAACCTGCGGCAGGCGCTCAGCAATCTGGAAACCGGCTTCGTCGCCGCGCGTTCCCGGGCCGCTGCTGGGCTGGACGAGTTCGAGGCCATGCGCGATGTGGCGGTCGATCTGAAGAACCACATCCTCGCCAACCTCGATTTCTATCTGGCACGGTTCGAGGAACGGGTGGTGGCGCAGGGCGGCACGGTCCACTTCTGCGCCACGGCGGAGGAGGCGCGTCAGACCATCCTGGACCTCTGCCGTGACTATGGCGCGAAGACCGTCACCAAGGGCAAGTCGATGGTGGCGGAGGAGATTGCGCTCAATCCGTTCCTGGAGGCGAATGGCGTCGAACCCATCGAGACCGATCTGGGCGAATACATCATCCAGCTGGCCGAGGAACCGCCGAGCCACATCATCGGTCCCGCCGTGCACAAGACCAAGGACCAGGTCTCTGACCTGTTCCACGAACACCATGGCAAGTATGGCAAGACGGAGCGGCTGACCGAGCCGGAGGACCTGGT
This sequence comes from Minwuia sp., assembly GCA_029213165.1. Taxonomy (GTDB): domain Bacteria; phylum Pseudomonadota; class Alphaproteobacteria; order Minwuiales; family Minwuiaceae; genus Minwuia. Next base: position 19,190 of record JARGNO010000017.1, on the reverse strand, counting down.
GAACGAGGCACGGGAGGTTCTACGCCAGAAATACTTCGACGCCGATGTCGGCATCACCGGCGCCAACTTCCTGATTGCCGAGACCGGGTCCACCATCATCGTCACCAATGAGGGCAATGGCGACCTGACCCAGATGCTGACCCCGGCGCATGTCGTCATTTCCTCCATCGACAAGGTGGTACCGACGCTGGAGGACGTCTCGACGATCCTGCGCGTGCTGGCGCGGTCGGCGACGGGGCAGGAGATGTCGGCCTATACAACCCTCTCGACCGGGCCGAAGCGGGACGGGGATCTGGACGGACCGGGTGGCTTCCACGTGGTGCTGCTGGACAATGGCCGCTCCGACCTGCTGGGCACGGAAAAGCAGGACATGTTGCGCTGCATCCGCTGCGGTGCCTGCATGAACCATTGTCCGGTCTATCTGGCTGTCGGCGGACATACCTATGGCTGGGTCTATCCCGGTCCGATCGGCGCGGCGCTGGATCCGCATTTCCTTGGCATCGAGGAGGCGCATCATCTGCCGAACGCCTCCACATTCTGCGGACGCTGTCAGGAAGTCTGCCCCATGCGCATCCCGCTGCCCTCCATCATGCGGCACTGGCGGGAGGAAGCCTTCGAGAAGAAGGTCAGCGCGAAGTCGGAACGTTTCGGCGTGAAGACCTGGGCCTTCTTCGCGCGACGCCCGAAGCTCTATCGTCTGGCCACCCGGATCGCGATGCGCCTGATGGGCCGTGCGGGTTCCGTACGCGGCGGACGTTTCGAGAGTTTGCCGTTTGCTTCCGGCTGGACCCGTGGCCGCGACATGCCGGCACCGGAGGGCCGAACCTTCATGGACCGCTGGATGGCTGGGGAGCGCTGATGACCGTCAGCGAGGATGAAGAACTGGTCGCCTGGCTGCAATCGGCAGTGCAGAGCGGTGCGCTGCGGATGCATGTCAACTATCGCAAGGCCCGCCGCAACAACGCCTTTCATCAGGCACTGGTCGCGCGGGTGGGGGCCCGCGCGGTGAAGATCCGGGACCGGTTCCTGTTCGGGTCCTTCGCCCTGTTGCTGGTCTGGTTCGGTCTTGCCGAAGCCCTGGAACTGAATGCCATCATGCTGCCCGTGGCCGGCAGCGAGATGTCTCTCGGCTCCATCACTTTCTTTGCCCTGCTGCTTGCGCTTGTCCTCGCCGGGCGGCGTTTTGTCCGTCCGCTGCAGGGACGCCTGCTGCATGAGGTCGTGACGCGCGACGCTGAACTGTTCGCGGGGCTTTGGCGTGACGGCGCATTGGCCCTGATGGCCATGTCCGGCAGTGACCGCCTGTGCTCTTCGCCCAAGGGCGAATGGCGTCAGTTCGTGAGGCGGGTTCGCTCGTCGGTCGAATAGGGCACGGGGCTCAGCCGATCTTGGCACCCAGTCCTGTCATGTGGCTGACAAAATCCGGGTAGCTGGTGGCAATTGTCTCTGCCCCGGTCACCGTGATGGGTTTCTCGCAGAACAGGCCGAGCACCAGGAACGACATGGCGATGCGGTGGTCGTGTCCGGCGTCGATGGTGCAACCGCCTGCCGGGGACTTTCCGACGGAACCGGTGACGGTCATGCCGTCCTCATGTTCCTCCACCGAGACACCCGCTGCCTGCAGGCCCTCGACCATGCGCGCGATGCGGTCGCTTTCCTTGACGCGCAGTTCCTCGATCCCGCGCATGACCGTCTGTCCTTCGGCCAGTGCCGCTGCGACGCAGAGGATCGGGTATTCGTCAATCATGGCGGCGGCATTGTCGGGCGGTGCAGTGGTGCCGCTCAGATGGCCGCCCCGGATCACCAGATCAGCCACCGGCTCACCGCCCTGGGTGCGTGTGTCGCTGTATTCGATCTGGCCACCCATAGCCGTCAGGACATCAAACAGCCCAGCGCGCAGAGGATTGATGCCGACATTGCGGATCGTTACCTGACTGCCGGAGGAGAGCAGGGCGGCGACGGCGGCGAAGGCCGCGGATGACGGATCGCCGGGTACGATGATCTGCTGCGGCGACAGTTCCGGCTGCCCGGTCAGGCGTACGATGCGGCCTGCGCCATCCGGTTTGCTGGTGATCTCCGCCCCGAACTGGCGCAGCATGTTCTCCGTGTGATCCCGCGATGGCTTCGGTTCGCGGACAGTGGTGATGCCCGGCGCATTCAGTCCTGCCAGCAGGATGGCGGACTTCACCTGGGCGGAGGCAACGGGCGAGTCATAGCTGATCGGCATGACGGTCTCTGGTCCTGTGACCGTCATCGGCAGCCGGTCACCTTCCCGCCCCTGGAACCGCGCACCCATCATCTGCAAGGGTTTCGTCACGCGCCCCATCGGGCGTCCGGAAAGGGATGCATCCCCTGTGAAGGTGGCACTGATCGGGTGTCCGGCGACCAGACCCATCAGCAGGCGCGCACCGGTGCCCGAGTTGCCCAGGTCCAGCACGGTCTCCGGCTCCGCAAGTCCGCCGACGCCGACGCCGTCCACTTGCCACGCCCCCGGACCCAGGCGTTCGACCCTGGCGCCCAGCGCGGCAACGGCGGCGGCAGTCGAGCGCACGTCCTCCCCCTCCAGCAGGCCGGAAATGGTGGTGCGCCCCACGGCAAGGGCACCGAACATCAGGGCGCGATGGGAAATGGACTTGTCCCCCGGCGCGGTCAGTTCACCGCGAAGCGTGGTCTGTTTCAGGGGATCGGCTGTCAGGTCGGTCACGGACGGAAGGCCTTGCATCAGGAGGAGCGTTTGCTGCCAGCGCGATAGCACAGCCGTGAGCGCCTTGCCACGACTGCTGTCTTGAATGGTTGAGACGAAGGCTTATTTTCAGGTCTGACGGGTGCCTATCGCAGGGTCCGTCGGTGGAGGCTGAAAAGTCTCCGGTCATGCTCGCTTAACCGACAAGGAGATGACGGTACATGTCCAGGATGTCCCTGTTCAACAGCCCGCACCTGCTGGGCTTCGACCATGTGGAGCGTGTGCTCGACCGGGTCGCGAAGTCCGCCAATGATGGCTATCCGCCCTACAACATCGAACAGACCGGCGAGAATGCATTGCGCATCACGCTGGCCGTCGCGGGTTTCGGCGACGGCGACCTCAGCGTCACCGTGGAGGAGAACCAGCTCGTCATTCGCGGTCGGCGGACCGAGGATGAGGATGAGCGCATCTTCCTCCATCGTGGCATTGCCACCCGCCAGTTCCAGCGCGCCTTCGTGCTGGCCGAGGGGATCGAGGTGCGTGACGCGCAACTCGACAATGGCCTGCTGCATATCGATCTGGAACGCCCGGTTCCCGAAACACTGGTGAAGACCATACGGATCAGGGCCGGCAAGACCGGATCCCGCTCCGTCATCGACAATACGCCCGGCAAGGAGGCTGAGCATGACTGACCCGTTTGAAGCCGTCCGCAAGATCACGCCCGAGGCCCTGGCCCAGCTTGGCCAGCCACAGATCGCCTACGTCAAGCCGGTGGAGAACGAGCAGGGCCTGAAGGGCTTCGGCATCTTCTCTGCCAGTGGCCAGCAGGTCGGCGTCGCCCCCACCCGCGAAACCGCCTTCATCGCCGTCCGCCAGCACGAGATGCAGCCGGTCCACGTGCATTGAGTTGTTACCGGGGGACGGGCATAATGCACTGCCCGTCCCAAGGACTGAATCATGCCAAAGAACCCTGAGCCACGTTTCGCTGCGACCGAATTGACGCCCGACGATACGCGTAGGTTTGTTGCAAGCGCTGAGAAGCTTACGAAGGAAGTCACGTCCTCTCGCCAGTCGGCGTTGAATTTCCTGATTCGACTAGGGACGCATACCAAAACTGGCAATCTTACGAAGAACTATCGTTGAAGTGCATCGTCTGAGTGCCTCATTTGTACTCGGCTATCACGGTTGTACGGACACTGTGGCGGAGCGACTTGTACGAGGCGATGCGTTCGAGAGGAGCGAGAACCGGTTCGACTGGCTTGGATCGGGCATATATTTCTGGGAATCGAACCCTCGCCGTGGATTGGAATTCGCCAAAGAGCAAATAGGCCGGAGAGACGAGTCCTCCTCACCTGCAGTGGTGGGCGCGGTCATTGATCTTGGTTTTTGCCTCGATCTGACCACTGTTTCCGGGGTTCAGCAGGTGCAACGTGGATACGATTTTCTTGTGAGCGCCGCCAAAGCTGCAGAAGCGGAGTTGCCGCAGAACAAGGGCAGCGCGGACCTGCTGCAGCGATATCTCGATTGTGCGGTCATCAATACGGTACACCGGCTCAGAGATGATTCCGGAGAGCAGTCATTCGATTCCGTAAAGGGTGTCTTCGCCGAAGGTGAACCCGCCTATGAAAACGCGGGCTTCCCGAGCAAGACCCATATCCAGATCTGCGTTCGCAACCACGATTGTATCAAGGGCGTTTTCCGGGTGCCTGACGGCCAATTGAAGACCTGAACCGGCGAATTCCGTCACACCGCCATCAGCTTCGCCAGGTCGTCGAGCATCGGGATGATCTTGTCCTCGCCCTCGGAGGGCAGGCCGAAGACCAGACGCTCGACACCTGCGTCACGGTAGGTGGCGATGCGTTCGGGCTTCTGGGAGGCGGCGAAGATGCTGACGGGCAGGTCGTCCGGCTCGCGGCCTTCCGCGGCCGCCATCTGCCGGAACTGCGACAGGCTTTCCATGATGTCCCAGCCGCGCCCGTCGATCGGCATCCAGCCGTCGCCGTAGCGGATCGCGCGTTTCGCGCCGACCGGGAAGCCACCGCCGACAATGATCGGGGGGTGGGGTTTCTGCACCGGCTTCGGCCAGGTCATCACGGGATCGAAGTCCACGAACTCCCCGTGGTACTCGGCCTTGTCCTGGGTCCAGATCATCTTCATGGCCTCGACCCGTTCACGCATCAGCTTGAAGCGGGACTTGAAGTCGGTGGTGCCGTGGTTGGCCATTTCCTCGGCGTTCCAGCCACCACCGATGCCGAGCATGAAACGCCCGTTCGAAATCAGGTCTAGTGACGCGACTTCCTTCGCCAGTTGCAGCGGGTCGCGCTGCACCACAAGGCAGATGCCGGTGCCGAGCAGCAGCTTGCTGGTGACTGACGCAGCGGAGGCCAGGGCAACAAAGGGGTCGATCACGTCATAATACTGCTTCGGCAGATCAGCGCCGCCGGGCCATGGTGACAGCCGGGAGGCCGGGATATGCGAATGCTCCGGCATCCACATGGAGTCAAAGCCCCGTGCTTCCGCTTCCACAGCCAGCTTTGCCGGACTGATCGAATAGTCCGTGGCAAACATCATCACGCCGAATTTCATGGTTTCCTCCCCCAATGCATCTGCGGGAATCTAACGCACGTGAGGCGGCTGGCAAGCGTGCCGACGCTCAGGCCTCGCGCCAGCCCCATGCGTCGGCATGATCTGCCCGCAGCCGGTAGCCGTTGAGCAGCAGCAGCCGGGCAACGGTGCGCCGTTCGGGTGCGTCCAGATGCTTGTGCTCGTACTGGATCAGGCGCGGCCAGATCCCGGCCTCCGCCATCATGTGGATGATCGCGCCGTCATAGCCTTCCGTATCGATCAGCATGATGGTCGGCGGTGGTGTGATCGCTGCCTGTTCCAGTGCCTGCGGCAGCGTCACGACCGGTACATGCGTTGCCTGGATGAGTTCGGCCATTTCGGGCTGCGAGATCGCCGGATCATAGGTTTGCAGGATCCAGACGAGGTGGTCCCGGTCGAAGGAGGCGACGCCATCGGAGACCGTGCGGCCAAGCCTTTCCGAAGCCGCCTCGCGATCCAGCGTGAACAGGGTCCGCTCACCGGTCTTCCGGTCGATGGCGGCCTGCAGGCATCTGACTTGCGGCACATCGGCATAGCGGACCGCGAGGCGGGCGAAGGCCGGTCCCTGGGGTTCGATCAGCAGCGCAGCCTGAAAGCGCCCGGGATTGCCGTGCAGCAGTTTGCCCACGGGGTCATTGGTCGCGCCGTCGTTGGCGCCGACCTGGACCAGGGTCAGCGCAGCATCGGAAGCCATGGCGTCTTTGACCAGATCGGCAAAGCTGACGTCGGGCAGACGCCACTGGCGCAGATAGATCGCCGGGTTCCGGGCAAGCGCCTTCAGGGAGAACCTGATACCCAGGGCGCGCTTGATCCGCCTGATCATGGTGTGTCGCTGGTGACCGACCCGCTTGTCCGGGGTTCCGGGCCATCGTCCCAGTAGTCGGTGATCCAGGGGGTCGGCAGGCAGTGCCGGTGCGGCCGTCCCTTCGGCCGGTATCCCTCAAGCGCCTGATCCGGGTCGGGAAAGCCGTGAAACACCAGAATGCGGGTGCCCGGCGGGATCTGCGGCACCTTCAACAGGTTCAGCGGAAAGGTGGGAATGGCGTGCCGCTTGAAGCTGGTGGCCCATTCCGCAGGCCAGTAGTGTTTCTCCCCCAGACCGTAGGTCAGATAGGTCTGCGGCGGGCGGAAATTGGCCATCGCCCATTCGGCCTCCGCATAGAACTTGTCGACGATGAATTGCGTCGTCCCGGCGGTCCAGCGGAACACGGATGAATTGCCGACATCGGGACGTTTCTTGAATACGTGATGGCCCTGGATCCAGTTGTGGATGATGCAGCGCTTGCCCGGCATGTACTCGAAGAAGCAGTCGATGTTGTCGATGATCAGCAGGTCGAGATCCAGGAACAGGCATTCGCCCTGCATGTTGCCCATGCCGGTCTGGAACAGGCCAAGCTTCATCCAGGGTGTGTAGTAGTGGCTCTCCGGCATCCTGATGTCGGGCAGGGGAAAGGCCTCGATCCCCGCGTCCAGTCCACTCGGGTCCTCCGTGAAGCACAGGAACCGGAACGGGCGTTTCAGGTTGCGTGCAACGGCCCTGTGCAGGCGGTTCACGAACAGCGCCGGATAGCGGTCGCCCCACTTCAGGGTGACGATATTGACCTGTTCCATCTGCTGACCGGTCCCGTTTCGAAAAGAAGCTGTCTCTACATAGCCCGAAGTGCCGGACCAATGCGACAAAAGCCCCTGCGGAGCAGCCGTTCAGTCGCTGAACAGGGTGCCGATCCTGTTCCGGGCCGCGTCCAGACCGGCGAGGCGCAGCATGTGCCAGCCAAGCACCTGGTTGCTGCTCAGCACCGGCTTGCCGATCCGCGCTTCCGCTTCGGCGATGACCGAAAGGCTGCGCAGGTTGGTGCAGGACACGAATACCCCATCCATCTCCGCATCGTTGGCCATGTCGCAGATGGCTTCCAGCAGGCTTTCGGGGGTTATCCGTGCAACGGTCGCTTCCTCCGCCTGCTCGAAGGATGCAAAGGCGGCGATCTCCAGCCCGTTCCGCTGCAGCAGGTTGCGCATGGCCTCTGACACCTCCGCCACATAGGGCGTGATGAAACCGATGCGTCGGATACCCAGATGCGCGGTGGCGGCCAGTACGGCTGTGATCGGGTCCGTGGTCAGCGCATCCGGGTGGACCTGCCGGATCAGCACACTGACCAGTTGCCGGCCGATGATCGTGGCCCCTGACGTGCAGCCATAGCCGACGACCGTCAGTGGGCTGGCCGATGGCAGCAGTGCAGCGACCTGCGGCAACTCCGCCTTCATCTGCATCAGCGATTCAGGGGTGACCGCCAGGCCGCTGGGGATACGGCTGTGATACAGCGCGACGCCGGGCTGGCTGAACATCGGCGCCAGTTCCGGTTCCATCGTTTCATCGTTCTGCAGCACCACAAGCCCGAACCGCGCCCGCGCGCCCGCGCCGCCATCAAGCTGATGGGAAAGGCTCATGTCGTGGCCTCCAGTACCGGCAGTTCGGCTGGCGCGCGCCGCGACAGGAGTTCGGGTTCACCGTCGCGGATCACCAGGTTTTCCTCATGCACCATGATCCGGCCTTTGCCCAGGACCATGCTGGGCTCCAGGGTCATGACCATGCCGGGACGCATCACGGTCTCATCAAAGCCGATGACCGATGGCGATTCGGTCAGTTGCATCCCGAGACCATGACCATAGCGCCCGACATCGCCGGTATCCTGGCCGATGACCGCCTGCATCGCGCGATGCAGTTCGGCGCAGGTCACGCCAGGGCGCGCCACGGCAAGTGCCGCCTCGGTGGCGCGATGCAGGGTGCGATAGCCTGCACGGGCGGTCTCGTCCGCCTGGCCGAAGGCGAAGTTGCGGTCGAAGTCGCAATGGTAGCCCCGCAGGGTGGCCCCGGTGTCCAGCATCAGCACGTCGCCGGGCTGCATCGGACGCGCACCGGGGGGCGAGATCACGTCCGGATAGCCGCCCGGACCTGCCCCGCCCACCAGATAGGGCACGTCGTCGGCCCCGGCCTGCAGCAGTGCGATGCGAAATGCCCGGAAAGCCTCCGACAGGGGCTGGCCGATGTGAAACAGGTCCGCGGCCTGACCGAAGGCGTCGGAAGCCATGCCGCAGATGCGCCGCAATACGGCGACCTCCGCCTCCGATTTCACCATTCGCAGGTCCCGCACCAGTGGCGTGCAGTCGGTGAAACATGTGCCTGGCAGGCTGTTCCGCAACCGGTCGAAGTCCGTCAGTGCCATGCGCAGGCTGCTCTCCCGCCCCATCGGCATGCCCACTGTCGCGAAGGGTTTCAGGGCATCGCCCAGCAGGCTGACCCCGTCGTCAGTCGCGTGCGGCGATGCCCACGTCCGAATGTCGTCGACCCAGGTCCCGGCCATCAGTGCGGCCCCGATCTCCGGCACGATGGCGACGGGCTTGCCGTCGCCGGGCACAACAAGGAACCAGGGCCGTGTCGGACTCTGCCAGAACAGGGTGCGGAAGCCGGTGAAGTAGCGAACTTCCGTCTCGGTCGTGAAGAACATGGCATCCAGACCGGCGACCTTCATGGCGCGCTGGGCGCGGATCAGACGCTGCTCGAACTCCGCGTTCGGGAAGTCTGGCTCAGTCATCCGCTGCCCCTTCCGAGACATAGACAAGGACCCTCGAACCTGCGCCGGGCCTGAATGTTTCAGGTGACCTGATCGCCTGCCTCAATCCGCTCAGACCACCGGTGCCGGAGGGGCTGGAGGTGATCCCGGCCCCGGTCAGCCATGCGGTTGTTTCATCGGCCTCCGCATCAGTCACGGTCATGAAGAGATCAGCCGTCTGCGCGAGATACTTCAATGCCAGATGAGAAGGCTCCTTGCAGTCCAGCCGGCCCATGCAGGACGCGTCACCACTGGTGGTCACGGGTCGCCCGGCACGAATGCTTTCGAGCAGGGCCGGTGCCCGCGATGGTTCCACGACGATGATCTGCGGTGCATCGCCCCAGGCTGCGCGCGCCGCCGCTGTCGCGGCTGCCGCCATGCCGCCGACACCGGCCTGCAGGAAGATGTGGGTGGGTGGCTCCGGTGTCTCTGCCGCGACCTCCGCCCCCATGATCAGATACCCCTCCATGACATCCAGGGCAGGGGTGCTGTAGCCGACCCAACTGCTGTCGGAGAGCAGGTTCCAGCCTTCTGTCTCTGCCAGCCGCATCGCCTCCGCCATGCTGTCCTCGTAGACCGCGCCGTGACGGATCACCCGGGCCCCTCTGGCACGCAGGCGGTCGGCGAAACCTTCCGGTACGGTTTCGGCCAGCAGGACCACGGCGGCGGCACCGAACAGGGCTGCACCCGCCGCCATCGAAAGTCCGTGATTGCCTGCGCTGGCACAGACAAAGGTTGTGCCGGACAGCGCCGTTTCATGCCGTGTCGCCGCGCCGGCCTGAACCGCATTGTCTGCCGCGCGCGCAATGGCGAAGGCGGCCCCAAGTGCCTTGAAGCTTCCCAGTCCCATGCGCGAACGCTCATCCTTCAGCCACAGGCTGCCGATCCCGAGTTCCCGCGCCAGATCGGGCCGGTCCAGCAGTGGCGTCCGATGGGCTGCGGGGCAGAGCGCGAACAGCCTCTGCGCGGCCTGCGCGTCGGTCACCACCTGGCCGTCGGCCATGTTTCCGTCCGTCAGGATTTCCTGCGGCAGGCCGCGCCCGCGCCAGGGGTTTGCCAGCACATCGGTCTCCGGATTGGTCATGATCGCCATTTTTCCCTTGTCGGCCATGCGCAACGCGGCGGGTGACTCCTCCCCCGCAACACGGGCAGAATAGGGAATGCTAATGGGGAGGACTTCCAGATGACACACGAATTCAAGGCAACCAGCTTTGCCATCGGTGACGATGGCGTCGCACGGTTCACGATGACGCGCGGCGACATTCTCAATTCGCTGACCCAGGACCTGCGCAACGACTTCGTTGCGATGCTGGATCAGGTGCAGGGCAACATGGACGTGAAGGCCCTGATCATCGCGGGTGAGGGACGTGCCTTCTCGGCAGGCGGTGACGTGAAGGGCATGGCGAAGCGGGAGTTCGCCGACCCCTCCGTGGCGCAGCAGCGGATGTATTCGACCCATACCTGGCTGGAGCGGTTGTGGAACCTCGACTGCCCGGTGATCGCGGCCGTGGATGGCCTTGCCTATGGCGGTGGTTTCGCCTTTGCCCTGCTGGCGGACTTCGTCTTTGCCGGGCCGAAGGCGCGGTTCTGCTCCGTGTTTGGCCGGATCGGCCTGATGCCGGATCTGGGCCTGCTCTATACCCTGCCGCGCGTGGTCGGGATGCAGGCGGCGAAGGACCTGATGTACACCTGCCGCTCCATTGATGTGGAGGAGGCGAAGGCAATGGGCATCGTCTATGCCGTTCATCCCTCCGAGACGCTAATGGACGAGGTCGAGACCTTTGCCGGTCGGCTGGCGCAGGGATCGAAGTCGGCGATGTCCGTGACCAAGCGGGCGGTGAACAAGACTTTCGAGGCGTCCTATGCCGATACGGTGACTGCGGAATCCACCGGGCAGCCGCTGTTGTTCACGACGGATTTCCACAAGGAGGCGGCGCGGCGCTTCGTTTCCAAGGAACCGTCGCTGTATGACTGGGATCGCATGAACAAGTCCGGTTGAACCGGTCCGGAAACCGGGCAGCCTTTGCGCAGGCACCGAGGGGGAGGAAGTCAGTTTGAGCAGCAATGCGACCGATGTGGAAATCATCGATGTCAGGCCACATCACCGGATCGATGACGGTGCCCTGGCCGCCTACATGGCGGAGCATGTGGACGGTTTCAAAGGCCCACTGACCGTGCGGCAGTTCCAGGGCGGCATGTCGAATCCGACATACATCCTGGAAACGCCCACCAGACGCTACGTGATGCGCAAGAAGCCACCGGGTGAGCTGTTGAAATCCGCGCATCAGGTCGATCGTGAATACAATGTGATGAAGGCCCTGAAGGGCACGGATGTGCCGGTGCCGGAGGTCCATTGCCTGTGCATGGACGACGCGGTGATCGGTCAGGCGTTCTACATCATGGAGCATGTGGAGGGCCGTGTGCTGATCGACCCGGCTGTCCCGTCGTTCAGCAAGGAAGAACGCATCGCGCTGTATGACGACTGGCTGCGGGTGCTGGCCGCGCTGCACATGGTGGATCACGAGGCGGTGGGACTGGCCGACTTCGGGCGGCCCGGCAACTACTACTCCCGCCAGATTTCCCGCTGGTCGAAGCAGTATGTCGCCTCCGTCACCGAGGAAATTCCGGAGATGGACGCGCTGATGGAATGGCTGCCCGCCAACACGCCGGAGGCGGAGGAAGTCTCCATCGTTCATGGCGACTACCGCATCGGCAACTGCGTGCTGCATCCGACGGAGCCGAAGGTGGTCGCCGTACTCGACTGGGAACTGTCGACGCTGGGTCACCCGCTGGCCGATCTCGCCTATTGCTGTCAGGAGTACTACGGCCATGCAGCGGATGGTGGCTTTGCCCACCTTGACGACCCGCGGGTGATCGGCATCCCGACGGAGGAGGAGTTCGTCGCGCGCTATTCGAAGCTGACCGGACAGGGCGAGATCACCAACTGGCCCTTCTACATCGCCTATACCCTGTTCCGCTCCGCCGCCATCGTGCAGGGCGTCTACAAGCGCGGGCTGGACGGCAACGCCAGTTCGGACTCGGCGAAGAAGTTCGCCGGTTACGCGCAGCAGCGCGCAAAGTGGGCCTGGGACGTGGTGAAGAAGGCTGGTCTCGCCTGACGGCAGGGTCGGAAGAAGTAAAATCGTCTGGACGAAGCTGCTCTCTTCCCCCCTTGCGGGGGAAGTGGCCGCGTAGCGGTCGATGGGGGGTGAGGCCGCAGGCCAAAGCGTTGCGGTTCAACCACTGTTCGGCTGCGCCGACTCACCCCCATCCCGACCTTCCCCCGTCGAGGGGGAAGGAGAATTTCAGCGACTTTCCGCAATGGAGCCGCTGGGATCGGGAGCGTTCCACGATCCTTGGATCAGGCTCACCCCACCTTGCGTTCCATGTCCAGCAGGGCCTGCTTGCGTTCCAGGCCCCAGCGGTAGCCGTGCAGCTTGCCGTCGGAGCCGATGGCGCGATGGCAGGGAATGGCGATGGAGACCGGGTTCAGGCCGCAGGCGCGTCCAACGGCGCGGGACGCGGTCGGCTTGCCCATCATCTCCGCCACCTGGGCGTAGCTGCGGGTCTCGCCATAGGGAATGCGCATCAGGGCCTGCCAGACCTGCCACTGGAATGCGGTGGCGCGGACATCCAGCGGCAGCGATGGGTTGGGGCCGCGTTGATCCAGATAGGCGACGAGATGCTTCAGCGCGTCTTCCAGCCCTGTCCGGTCCTCCGTCAGCAGCGCGCCGGGATACTCGATCTCCAGATCACGGGCCAGTTGCGCCGTGTCGTCACCCAGATAGACGGCGGAAATGCCCTTCGTCGTCGCGGCGGCGAGCACCAGGCCGAGATGGCTTTCGGCATAGGCATAGTTCATGGCAATGCCGGTCGCGCCCTTCGCGTAGGCCCCCGGTGACATGCCAAGGGTACGGTCGGCGCGCTCATAGACCCTGCTGGGGGAGCCGAACCCGGCCCCGTAGACCGCATCCGCCACACCATTTCCGGCGCGAAGTCCGGCCTTCAGCCGTGCCGTCCGGCGGGCGTCGGCATAGTCACGGGGCGAGACGCCAAGCGCGCGCTTGAACGCCTTCTGGAAGTGCTGCGGGTTGAACCCGGCCCGGTCGGCGAGGGCAGTCAGCTCGGGGACGGTGGCGTCCTGCTCCAGGCTGCGGTCGATGCGCCGCGCCGCATCTTCCACCGCCGCCATCATCGGATCCACCAGGTCCAACCGCTCAGGATGGCAGCGGCGGCAGGGCCGGAAACCGGCACGTTCGGCGGCGGCAGGCACGTCGTAGAAGCTGACGTTCTCCCGCTTCGGGCGGCGCGCGGCGCAGCCGGGGCGGCAGTAGACGCCGGTGGTCTTCACGGCGAAGACGAAATGGCCATCAAGCTGTGCATTGCGCTCGCAGACGGCGGTCCAGCGGTCCTGTTCGGTCATGGTGTCCTCCTCGGTTGTGTCAGACACCATGATCCTCCCTGCGCTGGCGCTCTATCCGCCGCTTGTGCTCAATGTCAGGCCGCCGCTGTCCCCTCCGACCCGCGACGATGCACGCCCCATGCGACAGGCACGTTCACCGGCAGATCCATCATGATCTGCGCGTAGGCCTTCCCCTGATTGTCGGTGCGCAGGCTGGCGATGCCGCCGCCGCCCAGCGCGTCATGGAGGAAGAAGTTCATCGCGCCGATACCGGGCAGGTCATAGCGGTCGACACGGATTTCGCCGTCGAAGACATGCGCGAAATAGGTGCCTACGACTTCCGGTGTCAGCACCTGGCGCAGCAACGGCAGATACTCCGGCGCACGTGCCACGATGCCGATATTGGCGTGCGAACCCTTGTCACCGGACCGGCCATGCGCGATGGCCAGCAACGGAACCTCCACCGTCGGGCCATCGGCACCTGCTGCGGGAACAGGTTCGGGGCGTTCGATCCGCGACGGGTCGAAGGCACCATCGGCGGGAATGGCGACTCCGATCTCTTCCCCGTCCAGCAGCACCTTCACGTCCAGATCGGCCTTCGGCACCAGACAGGAGAACAGGCGGATCACCGGCTGCGCCTTGGGGCGGCCGCCGCCGAACCCGGTCGTGCCCTGGCTGAAGGACGTTCCTGCCGGTGCGATCTCCTTCGCGAACAGGGAAAGGGCCTTGGCATCCGGATGCTTCACGGCGACCTTCATGATGGCTTCACGGGCACCCAGCGCGCGGGAGTTGGCGCCATACATGGACTCGCCACCCAGAACCTCGACACTGGTTTCCGTGTAGTCGCCGAGATTGCGCTCCGCCAGCATCCGCCGGGTGCGTTTCAGGATTGCGTCGGCGGTCCTGCGGCACTTGCCGACGGCGTCCCAGCCGCCGATGACCATGGTCGCCACGGCCTTGAATCCGTCCTGGAACGTGGCCGAGACCTTGTAGTGCGGGGTCGGGGGCAGGCCCTTCGTGCCGGTGACCCGCACGCGGTTCTGCCCGACCTCCGTCACCTCCACCTGGGTGAAGTCACAGGTCACATCGGGCAGCATGTAGGCGGACGGGTCGCCGATCTCGTAGAGCAGTTGCTCCTTCACCGTGCCGGGCACGACGATGCCGCCGGTGCCCCCGGGCTTGGTGACGACAAAGCTGCCATCGGCGGCGCATTCGGCGATGGGGTAGCCGATATCGTCCCAGTCCGGCACGTCCTGATAGTCGGTGAAAAGGCCGCCGGTTGCCTGCGCGCCGCATTCCAGGATATGGCCGCACAGGCTGCCCGCTGCCAGCAGGTCATAGGCATCATCGGCCCAGCCGAATTCATGCATCAGCGGCCCGAGCGTCACGGCGGAGTCAACCGCCCGCCCGGTGACCACGATCTGTGCCCCGGCGTCCAGCGCCCGCGCGATGGGGATGGCGCCGAGATAGGCGTTGATCGACCAGCATTTCTCGGGGAATGCGGCGCCGGAGAACATCTCCGTCACGCCAGCGGCACGCAGGGCCTCTTCCCTGGGCAGCAGGTCGTCGCCTTCCACATGCGCGACCTTGATCTCCACCCCGGCCTCGGCTGCCAACTTGCGGATGGCTTCGGCGCAGGCTGCCGGGTTGACGCCCCCTGCGTTGGAGACGACGCGGATGTTCTTCTCCGCGATTTCCCGGATGACCTGTTTCAGGGCCACGGCAACGAAATCGACCGCATAACCGGCGTTCGGGTCCTTCGCCCGCATCCGGGCCATGATCGACATGGTGATCTCGGCCAGATAGTCGAAGACCAGATAATCGACCTCGGCGCGGCGTACCAGTTGCGGCGCCGCAACGCCCGAGTCGCCCCAGAAACCTGATGCGCCGCCAATGCGGATGATCTTGTCAGTCATGAAATCCTCCCCCGGAAGTCACGGAAATTAGCACGCGTCTGACAGGGTCGCCAACCGGCGTTCCGCCTGTTGTCTACGAAGTGACCTTCTGCTCGCGATAGACAATGTAGAGGCCACTGCAGACGATGATCGCGGCCCCGATCCATGTCCACTGGTCGGGGAAGGTGCCGAAGATGAAATAGCCGAGCAGCGTGGCCCCGACGAGTTGACCATAGCCAAAGGGGGCGACGACGGAGGCGCGGGCATGCTGAAACGCCTTCACGACGAAGTAATGTCCGAAGCCACCCAGCGCCCCCATGGAAATGAACAGGATCCAGTGCCAGGTGGACCGGGGAACCTCCATGCCGTTGATCAGCAGGAAGCTGGCGATGATACAGCCGACCAGCGCGGTGTAGGTGATCGTGGTCTCCGGCGTATCCTCAGCCGAGATCTTGCGCGTCAGCACCTGGTAGAAGGCATAGCAGATGGTATTGCCGATCAGCAGCAGTGTGGCCCAGTGAAACTCCGCATGGCCGGGCCGGATGATGATCAGCGCCCCGGCGAAACCGATGAACACCGCAACCCATCGGCGGGCACCCACCTTCTCCCCCAGAAAGGGTACGGACAGTGCCGTCAGCAGGATCGGACTGGTGAAACTGATCGAGGCGGCAAGCGTCAGGTCGACGTACTGCAGGGCATAGAAGTACAGCGCGGTGCAGGCGAACAGCAGCAGCGACCGCATGCCCTGCACCCCTGGCCGGTGGGTGATGAACAGCGACATGCCGAAACGCGGGGCGAAGGCCAGCACCATGAAGACGAAATGGCCGGCGTAGCGCGCCCAGACGATCTGGCCGTAGGGATAGCCTTCCTCGCTGAGGTACTTCACCGTCGCATTCATCGGCGGGAACATGGAAATGGCCAGGCACATGAACAGGATGCCGGTCAAGGCACTCGGCTGCCAGATGGCAGTCCGGGCAGACTTTCCCGTCGGCTCGTCGTTGGCGATGGTCATTCTGATGAACCGGTTTCATTTTCGCGCATGGGGCAGTGATAGCGTGTTCGCCACGCCAGCAAGCATGCGTATATCGCAGGCGTCACAACCGCAGTGCGGGACCGTTGCCGGGTATCAGTAGACGTCGCCGCCCTGGAACACTCCGGCGGAGACACAGAATGCCCGCACTTCGCCGCTTTCCAGCAGGGTGCTGCGTCGGGTCCAGTATTCCGCCTCCGCCACCAGCAGGGGCTGCAGGGTCAGGGCGTCAGGACCGGCTTCCTTCAGGATCGTGCCGACCTGGCTGAAGGCATCGCGGATGCCCGCCAGATAGGCGTCCGTGATATCGGTGAAATCAGGCATCGTGAACCCGATCTCGTAGAGCCAGTCACGGGCGGTTTGCGGGTTCAGCAGATGCATCGGTCGCGGCTCCATCGCCGACCAGACCGCGACTTCGGGGCATTCGGGGTCGTCGCCGGTGAGAAACATGTCGGTGAAGACCAGGCGACCCGTGGGTTTCAGCAGGTGAAACACATGGTCGAAGAGGTGCTTCTTGCGGCGGACCGCCATGAAGCTGTCGCGGGCGATCACCGCATCGGCGTAGCCAAGGCGCAGACCGGTGTCGTTCAGTTCGCGGCGATCCATCTTCACACTGGCGCCGGTCTTCTCGATCCAGGCGACGCCGTGGTCGATCAGGCCCATGCGATCCTCGAACGCCGTGACCGTCGCGCCGGTCTGCTGGGCAAGTCGCGCACCAATGCCGCCCAGCCCGGCGCCCAGTTCGACAACCCGCGAATCCTTCTCCAGCGGCAAATCGGAATCCTGCTCCAGTGCCCGGAACATCCGGTTCACCATCGCCTCACCGCCAGGCCAGACCAGCCCGTCGCCGAACAGGCGCTGGATCAGTTCCACCCGCGCGGTGGGCCATACGGCATCTTCGACCACTGGCCCGGACTGCCGAGACCCTGCGGCGGCCCCGGATGAGGGGTTGGCCGGCGAATCGGAATCCCACCAGGCAGCCAGTTTTCCGAACAGTCCGCTGCGCGTGCCGCCGCCTGCAGATGTCAATGTCTTGTCAGCTGTCAACGCCACTGCATCTGACTCCGTGCCTGAATGAAACCAGCAGTAGATTAGGGGCAGGCCGGTTAATCCCCCGTAAACCGCACGCAGGACGGCGAGAAAATGATGCCAGCCCCGCAAAAGTGATCGCTTGCATGGCTGCGCACGGCTGTTTCGCGTCAAGCGCCGTTGCCGAGGGCACGGTCCAGCCTTATGTTGAGCGTGGCCAGCGTGCGGCAATCGTTTTTTTGGGGAGTTCGGCGCCGACGGCACGAAGAAAAACTTGCGGAACCAGGTATCAGATTGAATGACCAATACTGCTGAGATTATCGAGCCGCGCGAGGGGCATCGCGAGGTTCTGGAATCGGTTGTCGTGCGCTTCGCGGGCGACTCCGGCGACGGGATGCAGCTGACGGGGAGTCAGTTCACCCAATCCACCGCACTGGCGGGCAATGACCTGGCCACGTTCCCGGACTTTCCGGCGGAAATCCGTGCGCCAACTGGCACGACCTTCGGCGTGTCCGCGTTCCAGATCAATTTCGGTGCGCGCCGCGTCATGACGGCGGGTGACCAGCCGGATGTGCTGGTTGCCATGAATTCGGCGGCGCTGAAGGTGAACATCGGCAACCTGCGTCGCGGTGGCCTGATCATCCTGGACAGCGGCACCTTCAAGGAACGCGACCTGCGCAAGGCCGGGTATGACGTCAATCCGCTGGAGGACGGCACACTCGACCCCTATCAGGTGGTCGAGATCGATGTCTCCAAGATGGTGGTGGAATCGGTCAAGGAGTTCGGCCTTGGCACCCGTGACGCCCTGCGCTGCAAGAACATGTGGCTGCTCGGGCTTGTCTACTGGCTGTATGGCCGGGACCGTCAGCCGTCCATCGACTGGCTGAATGCCAAGTTCAAGTCCAAGCCGGAAGTGGCGGCCGCCAACGTCGCGGCGCTGAATGCCGGTCATGCCTATGGCGAGACCGTCGAACTGCCCGGCGAGATTCTGGGCTACACGGTCGGTCCGGCGAAGATCGACAGTGGCCTCTACCGCAATGTTGCGGGGGCGGAGGCGCTGGCATGGGGCCTGGCGGCGGGCACCCAGCTCGCGGAACTGCCGATGTTCTTCGGCTCCTACCCCATCACCCCGGCATCATCGCTGTTGCATACGCTCGCGCGTCTGAAGCAGTTCGGGATCACGACTTTCCAGGCGGAGGACGAGATTGCGGCGGTCTGTGCTGCCATCGGCGCGTCCTACGCCGGTCAGATCGGCGTGACCTCCAGTTCGGGTCCCGGCATTGCCCTGAAGACCGAAGCCATCGGCCTGGCCATCATGGTGGAACTGCCGCTGGTGATCGTGAATTCACAGCGTGCCGGGCCATCCACCGGAATGCCGACGAAGACGGAGCAGTCGGACCTGTATCAGGCGGTCTATGGCCGCAACGCGGACAGCCCGCTGGTCGTGCTGGCGGCGAATGGTCCCGGCGACTGTTTCCATACGGCGATCGAGGCGGTGCGGCTGGCCACGAAGTTCATGACACCGGTGATGCTGCTGACCGATGGCTATATCGCCAATGCGTCGGAGCCGTGGTTGATCCCGGACTTCTCCAGTTTCGAGAAATTCCCGGTGACCCAGCACACGGAGACGGAGGGTTTCGAGCCCTACAACCGTGACGCCGAGACGCTGGCGCGGGTCTGGGCCGTCCCCGGGACGCCGGGGCTGCAGCATCGTGTCGGGGGTATCGAGAAGGACTTCACGTCCGGCCATATCTCCTATGACTCGGAGAATCACCAGCGCATGACGGATGTGCGCCACGCCAAGATCGATGGCATCGCGAATTTCATTCCCGAGCAGACGGTCGATCAGGGTGAGGCCGGTGGCAAGCTCGCCATCATTGGTTGGGGTTCCACCTACGGACCGATCAGCCGCGCAGTCTCCAACATGCGGGAGCAGGGC
>JARGNO010000097.1 GCA_029213165.1 Minwuia sp. | reverse complement strand
GATCTGTGCCGTTCCGATGACCTTTTCGTCGGCTTCCAGAACGGCGAAGGGGCCGCGCGCGAGCGTCTGCGGTGTGACGGTCAGTTCCGCTCGGCAGGCTTCCATGAAGGCATCATCATAACCGTTCGATGCCTTCGCGCGCAGGATCAGGTCGGTCAGTTCTGCGCATTCATCATCGCGGGCGGGCCGCAGGCGCATGTTGGTCGCCCCTTGCATCTCAGTTCAGCCCGGCACGGCGGCGATAGCCCAGTGCCTCTGCGATGTGGGGGCGGCCAATATCCGCACTGCCTTCCAGATCGGCGATGGTGCGGGCGACGCGCAGCACGCGGGTATAGCCACGGGCGGAGAGCTTCAGCCGCTCGGCTGCATCGGTCAGCAGGCTCTGGCCGCTGGTGTCGGGGGTGGCGATGTTGATCAGGGCCTCGCCATCCACCTCCGCATTGGTGACCGGTCCCAGGCCGAGACCTTCGTGCCGGGCGGCCTGACGGTCGCGGGCGCGGGCCACCCGTGCCGCGATCTCGGCGGAGCCTTCCGCAGGCGGCGGCAGGGTCAGGTCAGCGGCAGATACGGCGGGTACGTCGATGGACAGGTCGATGCGATCCATCAGCGGCCCCGAGATCTTCGACTGGTAGTCGATGGCGCAGCGTGGTGCGCGGGAGCACGCACGCTCCGGGTCATCCAGATGGCCGCAGCGGCAGGGATTCATGGCGGCGATCAACTGCACCCGTGCCGGATAGGTGACATGGGCGTTGGCGCGGGCGACCACGGCCTCCGCCGTTTCCAGCGGCTGGCGCAGCGCCTCCAGCGCCGGGCGAGGGAACTCCGGCAGCTCATCAAGGAACAGCACCCCGCGATGGGCCAGCGATATCTCGCCCGGTCGCACCTTCAGGCCGCCGCCGACCAGTGCGGGGGTGGAGGTGGAATGGTGCGGGTTGCGAAAGGGACGGCGGCGGGACAGCCGCCCCTCCGTCAGTTCCCCTGCCAGGCTGCGGATCATGGAGACCTCCAGCGCCTCCGCCGGGGACAGCGGCGGCAGCAGGCCAGGCATCCGCGCCGCCAGCATGGACTTGCCCGACCCGGGCGGGCCGAGCATCAGCAGGTTGTGGCCGCCCGCAGCCGCGATCTCCAGCGCGCGCTTGGCACTTTCCTGCCCCTTCACGTCGCGCAGGTCGGCGCCGACCGGGTCCAGATCAACCGGCCCCGGCTCCGGTGCCGACAGGACCTGCGTTCCCTTGAAATGATTGACGATGGCCAGCAGGTCCGGCGCGGCGATGATCTCCAGATCCCCGGCCCAGGCCGCTTCACCGCCACACAGCGCCGGACAGATCAGCCCCTGATCCCGCTCCGCCGCCGCGACCCCGGCAGGCAATACTCCGGCGACCGCCGCAATCTGACCGTCCAGCGCCAGTTCCCCCAGCGCGATGTATCCGGCCATCTCCTCCGCCGGCAGCACACCGACGGCGGCCAGCAGCGCCAGCGCGATGGGCAGGTCGTAATGGCTGCCTTCCTTCGGCAGGTCGGCGGGGGACAGGTTCACCGTGATGCGCTTCGGCGGCAGGCCGAGACCAATCGCATCCAGCGCTGCCCGCACGCGCTCCCGGCTCTCCGCCACGGCCTTGTCGGGCAGGCCGACAATGGTGAAGGCGGGCATCTGCGCCGAGACCTGCACCTGCACGTCCACGATCTGCGCCCGGAAGCCCTGGAAGGCAACGGTTGAAATTCTCGCGACCATGCACGGACGTTAGACCAGCGTGATCCCGTTGTCCCCCTGTTCGTGGATGTTGCCGGGTTTGCAGGTTTCCGGTTGGGCACGCAGGTGCCCATACTGATAGCCTGTTGTTCGAATTGCAGAACCTGGCGGAACCACAATGCCGACTGTGCTACGATACCGGAACCTTCGCTTCTTCTTCTTCTCGAATGAAGGGACACCACGCGAACCGGTCCATGTTCATGTCGAAGGTGATGGTGGCGAAGCGAAACTCTGGCTCGCACCGGACGTGACGGTGGCGCGAAGCGCAGGCTTCAACAGGCGGCAGCTCTCCGAACTTGTCCGGGTGGCAGGTGAGAACAGGCAAGCGATGGAAAGGGCATGGCATGAGTACTTCGGTTAGGGCCACAACCCTGTCGTTCGACGAGGATACAATGTGGGTAGAGCTTGACGACGGGCGTTCCCTCGGCATTCCACTCGCCTGGTTTCCCAGATTGTTGCAGGCCACTGCGGAACAACGGCATGCATTCAGGATCAGTCCTTCCGGCAACGGCCTGCACTGGCCCGACCTGGATGAGGATATCTCGGTCGAGGGGCTGATTGCCGGTCGGGGTGACCAGACCGCTGCAGGCCCAAGGGCCGCCTGATCACCGCAGCGGCGACTGCCTCAATAGGTTGCCCGACCCCCCGAAATGTCGATGACCTGGCCGGTGGTGAAGGAACAGTCCGCCGATGACAGCCAGGCGATCAGGGCGGCGATCTCCGCCGGTTCGACGAAGCGGCCCATGGGGATCTTCGACAGCATGTAGTTGATGTGCTCCTCCGACATCTGGTCGAAGATGGCGGTGCGGGCGGCGGCGGGGGTGACGCAGTTCACCATGATGTTCATGTCCGCCATTTCCTTGCCCAGCGACTTGGTCAGCGCGATTACCCCGGCCTTGGAGGCGGAATAGGCGGATGCGTTGGGATTGCCCTCCTTGCCCGCGATGGAGGCGACATTGACGATGCGACCGTAGCCCGCCTCGCGCATCAGCGGGCTGATGGCACGGCAGCAGAGCCAGACCCCGATCAGGTTGATCTCGATGATCTGCCGCCATTCGTCGGGGGAGTAGTCCCAGACCGTGCGGTTGGCCCCGGCGATCCCGGCGTTGTTGACCTGTATGTCGATGCCGCCGAGCGCGCTGACGGTCTCCTTCACTGCCGCGTCTACCGCGTCGGCATTCGTCACATCGACGCTGATGGCGGTGGCCCCGATCTCGGCGGCGGTCGCGCTGGCGAGGTCCATGTCCCGGTCCCACAGCGCGACCTTCGCGCCGGAGGCGATGAAACGCTCCGCCACCGCGCGCCCGATGCCCTGTGCGCCGCCCGTCACGACGGCCCTGCGGTCGGTCAGATCAATCGTGTTCACTGTGTCCCCCCAAGTCTGCATTTGCCTGTTTTCCGCCAGACTGGAGCCAGAACGAACAAAAAGCCAGTGGCGGCGGACGGCGTCTTGCGGGCGGTTCCCCTGTGACGGTCGCCGCGTCCGGCCAAACTGGGTCTATGATTCCGCTGCCCGGTCGTAGACAATCCCGAGAGCTTTCAGGCGTGGCCGGTTGGGGCCGACCGCGCCACCTGAATACATGAGCCATTTCCTGAGGGGGTCTGAACCATGTCTGATTTGCCGCGCGTCCCATTGCTTGTGCCGGGTGCCAAGAGTTCCGCCAGTGACGTCGTCGTCTCCGCACCATGGGACGGGGCACCCATTTCCAGTGTTGCCCGCGCCGACAGCGCCACGGTGGAGAAGGCACTCAGCAATGCCTTCGAGCTCTATCGTGACCGGGACGCCTGGATCCCGATGCGGGAGCGGGTGCAGATCCTGACCCGTGCCATGGCGATCATGCGCGACCGTCGCGAGAGCATGGCCGTCGAGGCCGCGCGCGAAGGCGGCAAGCCGCTGGCCGATTCGCTGGTGGAGGTCGACCGGGCCATTGATTCCGTTCACATCTGCATCGATGAACTGCGCAGCCGCGCAGGCGAGGTGATCCCGATGGGCATCACCGAAAGCTCCAAGAACCGGGTCGCCTTCACCCGGCAGGAACCGATTGGCGTGGTCGTGGCGGTCAGCGCGTTCAACCATCCGCTCAACCTTATTGCGCATCAGGTGGCTCCGGCTGTCGCGACCGGGTGCCCCGTGATCGTGAAACCGGCGGACAAGACCGCGCTGTCATGCCTGCACTTCGTTCAGATCCTGCATGAGGCAGGGCTGCCCAAGGCCTGGGCGCAGGCCGTGGTCACGGCGGACCGCAAGGATGCGACTGCGCTGGTCACCGATCCGCGCGTCGGCTTCTTCAGCTTCATCGGCTCTGCCAAGGTCGGCTGGGCGCTGCGTTCGCAGCTTGCCCCCGGTACCCGCTGCGCCCTGGAGCATGGTGGCGCGGCCCCGGTGATCCTGACGGAGAGCGCCGATCTGGCGCGAGCTGTGCCGTCGCTGGCCAAGGGCGGTTTCTACCATGCCGGTCAGGTCTGCGTGTCGGTGCAGCGGGTCTATGCCCATTCATCGGTCTGCCGCACCTTCGCCGATGGTCTGGCCGCCGCAGCCAACAAGATGGTCGTCGGCGACCCTACGGAAAAGGCGACCGAGGTCGGGCCGCTGATCACGCCGGGCGAGGTTGATCGCGTACATGAATGGGTCGAGGAAGCGCGCGCGGGCGGCGGCGAGATCCTGTGCGGCGGCGAGAAGCTGTCGGACACGGCCTACAAGCCGACCGTGATCCTGAATCCGCCCGCAGACGCCAGGGTTTCCACCATGGAGATCTTCGGCCCCGTGGTCTGCGTCTTCAGCTACGACGACATGGACGAGGCGATTGCCAGGGCGAATTCCCTGCCGTTCTCGTTCCAGGCAGCGGTGTTCGGACAGGACATTGATCGCATCATGCGCGCGACCAGTCGTCTTGATGCGGCGGCGGTGATGGTCAATGACCACACGGCATTCCGTGTCGACTGGATGCCGTTCGCGGGCCTGAAGCTTTCGGGCCATGGTGTGGGCGGTGTGCCGCATTCCATGCACGAGATGTCGGTACTCAAGATGACCGTGATCAACTCGCCCGAGATTCGCGACTGATCACAGCGGTCGGTCGGCGCAGCGCGACCGGCATGTTTCGAGAGTACAGGGGAGAATTCGAAAATGGCGACAACCGTCAAGCAGATGGTCGACCGGGCCATGAGCAAGGTCGAGACCATCAGTGTCGAGGATGCAAAGGCCCTGGTGGGCAAGGATGACGTGACCATCGTGGATATCCGCGATGTGCGTGAACTGTGGCGGGAGGGCAAGATTCCCGGCGCCTATCACGCGCCGCGCGGCATGCTGGAATTCTGGGTTGATCCGGAAAGCCCCTATGCCAAGGACGTCTTCCAGTCCGGCAAGCGGATCGTCTTCTATTGCGCTGCCGGCTGGCGTTCGGCGCTGGCGACCGAAGCAGCGATGGAACTGGGTCTGAAGAACACCTGCCACATCGATGGCGGTTTCGGAGACTGGAAGAAGGCCGGATTCGATATCGAGGCCGTCGAGAAGAAGTGATCCGGCCCGTTCCCGGGGAGGGTACAGCATGGCTGAAACGACAGATCTGAGCGGGCGCGTGGCGCTTGTCACCGGCGCCGGGTCGGGCATTGGCCGCCAGGCGGCGGAAACCCTCGCCGGTGCCGGGGCCGCCGTGGCCTGCACCGACATCAACCTCGCCGGTGCGCAGGAAACGGCAACAACCATCGAGGCTGCGGGCGGGCGTGCCATCGCCATCGCCCATGACGTGGTGGAGGAAGACCAGTGGGAGGCGGCGGTCAAGGCGACCGTCGATGCGCTGGGTGGCCTGCACATCATGGTCAACAATGCCGGCATCGAGCTGGTGAAGCTGATCCCCGACATCTCCACAGCCGATTTCCGGCGCGTCATGGATATCAACGTGCTGGGCGTCTTTCTGGGCATCAAGACCTGCACCGATGCCATGACGGCCTCCGGTTCCGGCTCCATCATCAACCTGTCGTCGGTGGCTGGCCTGATCGGCGCCCCCCGGCAGGCGGCCTATTGCGCATCCAAGGGCGCGGTGCGGCTGATGACCAAGGCGACGGCGCTGGAACTGGCGGGTGCCGGTCATCCGATCCGGGTCAATTCCGTGCATCCGGGCATCATCGAGACCCCGATGATGCAGGACCTGCTGGACGGCGTGCCGGCGGAGCAGCGCGACGCGCGGCTGGTGCAGATGAAACAGCGCCATCCCATCGGCAGGCTGGGGCAGGCGACCGACATCGCCAACGCCATCCTCTTCCTCGCCTCCGACATGTCATCCTTCATGACCGGGTCGGAAGTGGTCGTCGACGGGGGCATGACTGCGCACTGACAGGTGTCCGAACCTCCTGATCGCTGCCAGAATTTCATCTGGCAGCGATCCTCAAATGGTCAGGATCGGGACTTCCTTCTTCCCTCCTTGCGGGGAAATGGCCGCAAAGCGGTCGGTGGGGGGTGAAGCCACAGGCTGTTGCACTGAGGCGAAATCACGGCTGTTCGGCTGCACCGTTCACCCCTATCCCGGCCTTCCCCCGTCGAGGGGGAAGGGGACTTTGCCATTCCAACACCGGATTGCAGTTGCAGCGCCCTTTCAGGCCGCGTTGTCCTTGTCTGCCTGCTGCACGTCGAAGATCGACACATAGCCCTTCGACCAGTCGGGCGGCATCAGGCAGGGGCGGGGGTCGAAGCGGGCCCACTTTGCCCGCTCACCGCGGACGATGGTGTTGGACAGCGGCAGGTTGGCGACGATGCTGGGTTCCAGCGTCAGGGCGTCGGCAGCCGAATAGGTGTGGAGCAGCAGCGGCCTGACCCGGCTGGAGCGGTTGGGTTCGGAGCCGTGCACCATCCGGCAATTGTGGACGGTGACGGAGCCACGCGGGCCCTTCAGCCAGACCACATCGTCCAGCGGTACGCGCCCGATGTCCTGCTCCGCGATGTAGCCTGTCCACTTGCCGTCCGCCCCGTAGAGATCGAACAGTTCCATGTCATGGCTCTTCGGAATCACGCCCATCGGACCCATCTCGTCGTCCACATCCGACATGTAGAGGCCGATTGTCAGGGGGGAGTAGTTGGTGTGGGGCCAGAACTGGATGTCCTGGTGCCATTTCACCTCTTCTCCCCCGCCCGACCATTTGAAGTTCAGCTTCGAGTGGTGGTACTTCACATCCGGCCCCAGCAGGTCGGCGGCCAGATCGACGATCGGCCCGTCGAAGGCGAATTCGCGATAGACGGGATCATGCTCCGCTGGCTGCGACAGGCGGCGCAGGCGGGGGTTTTCGGCATTGTGATCGGGTTCAATGTCGAACTTGCCACTGGACTTCGTGATCGTACGGCTCTCCGTGATGAAGCGGTCGGTCACTTCCCACAGCCGGTCCATCCATTCATCCGACACGAAGTTCTCCAGCAGCAGATAACCGTTTTCCTGGTAGAATGCCTTCTGCTCCGGCGTGATGGTCATCAGGGGATGGGACATCATCAGCTTTCCAGTTCGTCCATCAGCTTCGCGTAGCGGTCCAGCACGCCTTCGACCCTGTCCGGGGCAGAGGTCGGAACCCCGATGACGGAGCGGGCTATGCCAAGGTCGCGGTAACGCTTCAGCAAATCCTCGTCCACATCCACCTGGGCGAAAATCGAAAGCTCGATGGATGCGGGATCACGCCCGGCCTCCTCGGCGCGCCGGTGCAGGTCGGCGATGGCGGCGGGCATGTCGTCCAGCAGGACATTGATCGGCATCCAGCCATCACAGTATCTCACGACACGCTGCCTGCCGGTCCCGGTCGCCGAGCCCATGATGATCGGCGGGTGCGGTTGCTGCACCGGCTTGGGGTAGGAGTAGCATTCCTCGATCTTCACGAACTCACCGTCGTAGGAGGCTTTCT
>JARGNO010000016.1:72206-74222 GCA_029213165.1 Minwuia sp. | reverse complement strand
CTCCGGTGCGCTGAGCATGACGACAAGCTGGATCGGGAAATGCATCTCCCCGTAAAGATCCTGATGCAGGCGGTTGTAGTCTCCCGGCCCGTAGTCGAGCAGCAACGGCGTTGGCCGCAACTGCCCCGCACGGTGACAGTCCGCCAGATAGTCGTCATGGGATGCCGGGTATCGCTCGGCCTTGCCCATTCGCCCCATCCACTGATTGGCGAGTGGCGAAAGCGCCGCATAGGTATCACGCCGCAGGTCGGCCACCCGCTGCGGCAGCGGATAGGCGAGGTACTTGTAGCTGCCCTGCCCATAGCCGTGCCTCTGCATCACCACATGGCTGCGAAACGGTGCCTCTTCGGCAAACAACGGGCGCAGGGCGCGGGTCTCGGCGCTGTCCAGCAGGCCCGGCAGGCGCGCGAACCCGCGCGCATCCAGCTCCGAACGGATGCTGTTCCAGTCCAGCGCGCTCATGCCCGGATGAACCTGTCAAAAACCCGGCCATCGACACAGAGCAGACCGGCGAAGATCAGCACGAACCCGATTGCCGTGGTAGGCGTGATCTGCTCATCCAGGAAGATGACCCCCAGCGCCATGGCGCTGGGCGGAATCATGATGGTCACCAGCATCAGGTTGGTCGCCCCCGCCGTCGCCAGGATGCGGAAGTACAGGATATAGGCCAGCGCGGTACAGAATGTCCCGAGCGTCACCCAGGTCAGCAGAACGCCTGCACTCGGGACAGCCGCCGGCACCCCCTCCATGAACAGCGCAACGGGCAGCATGATCAGGGTCGAGGAAGTCAGCATTCCGGCCCCGGAAACGGTCGGCGCGAAACGCTTCAGACGCCGGCCGTACACGCCTGCGAAGCTGTAGCAGAGCGCTGCGCAGAGTACCGCAATCTGCCCCAGCAGGCTGCCGTCCAGTCCATGAAACGCGTCTGGCCCGACCAGCACCGCGACACCGCCCATGCCCAGTATGACCCCGGCAGTGCGCGGGACGGTCGCCTTCTCATCCTGCGTCAGCAGGTGAGCGACAATCACGACGAACAGCGGCGTGGTGGCGTTCAGGACGGAGGCGAGCCCCCCCGAGATCCAGGTCTGGCCCCAGAAGATCAGCGTGAAGGGTATGGCATTGTTCAGCAGACCCATCACCAGCAGGTCCCTGAAATCGGCCAGCGTGCGTGGCAGGGCAACGCCGGAGACCAGGACGACAATCCAGAGAACAGCCGCGCCGCAGGCAACCCTGCCCAGCACCAGGGTGAACGGCCCGACCTCCGTCAGCGCAATCTCGACGAAGAAGAACGTCGCACCCCAGAGCAGCGAGAGCGCCAGCATCATCGTCCATTCCAACGCACCCATGCGCATCCGGCTTCACTCCCCCATCAAGGTCTCGCTTGAACGACCTTGCCCGTTTCCGACTGCATCGGCTTCCCGCCCCTTGTTGTCAAAGCCTCTTTGCACAATCAGCTTGCCTTGGCGCCGGCGGCCCGGCATGGCTGCATCGACATGCAACGGGAGACGACAATGCGCAGGATCGGTCAGTTCATCGATGGCCAGGCCGTCACGGGCAGCGGTGATGCAACATTCGCGAGCATCGACCCGGCAACCGGCGAGACGCTGGCAACCGTTTCTTCTGCCACGGCGGACGACATCGACCGGGCGGTGGGAGCCGCCGCCGAGGCACAGCGACAGTGGCAGGCCACGGATGGTGCGCACAAGGCAGCGATCCTGAACCGGATCGCGGATGCCCTGACCGACCGGCGGATGGAACTGGCTGAGCTGGAAGTCGCCGACACCGGCAAGCCGATCTCGGAGGCCCCTGAAGCCGATATCGACAGTGCCGCAGACTGCTTCCGCTTCTTTGCCGGGATGGCGCGCAGCATTCGCGGGGAGAGCATCGACCTGCCCGATACCCTGATCTACACCCGCCGCGAACCATGGGGGGTCTGTGCCGGGATCGGTGCCTGGAACTATCCCATCCAGATCGCGAGTTGGAAGGCAGCACCGGCGCTCGCCTGCGGCAACGCCA
>JARGNO010000016.1:68099-72196 GCA_029213165.1 Minwuia sp. | reverse complement strand
CAGCGAGATGACCCCCCTGACCGCCATGGAACTGGCGGCGATCATTCATGACGCGGGCGTGCCCAGTGGCCTGTACAATGTCGTCAATGGTGCAGGCGCAGTGGGCGCGGCGCTGACCGCCCACCCGGGCATAGCCAAGGTCTCCGTCACCGGTTCAGTCAGCACGGGCAAGCGCGTCATGTCCGGGGCCGCAGACAGCCTGAAATCCGTCACCATGGAGCTTGGCGGCAAGTCACCGCTGATCGTCTTCGCCGATGCCAATCTCGACGACGCGGTATCGGCGGCCATGCTGGCCAATTTCTACACCCAGGGCGAGGTCTGCACCAATGGCACCCGCGTCTTCGTTCACCGCAGCATCCGTGATGCCTTCCTCGACCAGTTGGTACGCCGGACGGAGGCGATGGTTGTCGGCGACCCGAAGGATCCGGCAACCCATGTCGGGGCGATGATCTCCGCCGCGCACATGGAGAAGGTGCTGGCTTATGTGGAACAGGGCAAGGCCGCAGGTGCGAGGGTCCTGACTGGCGGAGAACGGCTGACAGGCGGGCTCTACGACCGTGGCGCTTTCATGCGCCCGACAGTATTTGCCGATGTCCGCGACGACATGGTGATCGCGCAGGAGGAGATCTTCGGCCCTGTCATGTCGGTGCTTGATTTCGAGGATGAGGACGATGTGATCGCCCGCGCCAATGCCACTGAATTCGGTCTGGCAGCAGGCCTGATGACGAATGACCTGAGTCGCGCACACCGGGTCGCGGCGCAGCTTCAGGCCGGAACCGTCTGGGTCAATACCTACAATCTCACCCCCATCGAGATGCCCTTCGGCGGCGTCAAGCAGTCGGGTCTGGGCCGCGAGAACGGGCACGCCGCCATCGAGTACTACACCCGCAGCAAGAGTGTTCACGTCGGTCTGGGCCCTGTCGAAGCGCCCTACTGAGCTCGATCAGCAGGCAGAAAAAGGGGTGCCGGTGATGGCCACCGGCACCCCATGTCTGTCAGTCCATGGAATGGATCAGCCGAGCTTTCGCTCCGCACTCAATCCCTTGTAGATGCAGTAACACATCACCACCATGACGATCGCAAAGGGGAAGCCCGTTGCGATGGCCGCCGCCTGCAGCGACCCGAGGCCCCCGCCAAGCAACAGGGTGATGGCCACCAGCCCCTCGAAGATGCACCAGAACACCCGCTGGGCCACCGGCGCATCGATCTTGCCACCTGCCGTGATGGTATCGATGACCAGCGATCCCGAATCGGACGAGGTCACGAAGAAGACAATCACCAGCACGATGCCGATGAAGGACACGACATTGGTCAGCGGCAGTTGGTCCGCCATCTTGAACAGCGAAAGTTCCGGCTGCCAGTTGGTCACCGTATCCACGACACCGCCGTAACCATTCTCGACATGCTGCCAGATCGCCGTGCCGCCGAAGACGTTCATCCACAGCACGCAGGCAATCGTTGGCACGATCAGGACGCAGATGATGAACTCACGTACCGTCCGCCCCTTCGAGACCCGGGCGATGAACATGCCGACGAACGGTGACCAGGAAATCCACCAGGCCCAGTAGAACGTGGTCCAGCCATGCATGAAGCCGGTGTCTTCACGCCCGACCCAATTGCTGAGTTCCGGCAAGGCGACCGCATAGTCGACAAGGCCGTTGAAGAAGCCGGATATGATGAACAGCGTCGGCCCGACCACGATGACGAAGAGCATCAGGATCAGTGCCAGCACCATGTTCAGTTCGGACAGCCGCTTCACACCACCGTCCAGACCTGCCAGGACCGAAAGCAGGGCCACCGCAGTGATACCGGCGATCAATATGATCTTGGTCAGATCCGTCGCGGGGATGTCGAACAGATAATTCAGGCCTGCACTTGCCTGTTCCGCACCGAACCCCAGCGAGGTCGCCAGACCGAACAGGGTGGCGAAGACCGCCAGCGTATCGATGACATGGCCGGGCCAGCCCCAGACACGCTCCCCCAGGATGGGGTAGAAGGCAGAGCGGATGGTGAGCGGCAGTCCCCGGCTGTAGCTGAAGAAGGCCAGCGCCAGCGCAATCACGGCATAGATCGCCCACGGATGCAGTCCCCAGTGGAAGATCGTTGCCGCCATGCCCATCGACATGGCTGCCTCAGTATCCGCCGGATCAACGCCCAAAGGCGGACTGAGGAAGTGGTTCACCGGTTCCAGCACGCCAAAGAACATCAGGCCAATGCCCATGCCCGCAGCGAACAGCATCGCGAACCAGCCGGTGTAGGAATATTCAGGCCTGGCGTCCTTGCCCCCCAGTCTGATCCTGCCCAGCGGCGAGACCACCAGGAACAGGCAGAACAGCACGAAGATATTCGCCGCCCCCATGAAGACCCAGTCGAAGGTCGATGTCAGCCAGGGGCGCAGATCGCCGAAGAACTCGGCCGAACCGGCCGGAAACATCAACACGATTATGACAAACCCGACAATCAGGACCGCAGAAACAAAGAAGACCGGATTGTGAACATCCAGTCCCATGATCTGCACGTTGTGCTGTCCGGGTTCGAAGTCGGAATCAGGTACAATGTCAGACATTGAAGACCTCCCTCTCGATTGACCCATTGCCTCGGCCCCAACGGGACCGGGCCCAGAGCCTCGTGACCGATCCGGGTGCGGGAATTCAGGCGACCGCTTGCCGGAGCATGGTCAACAGGCTGGCACCGACCCTAGGCGGATTCTGTTCTGATTGCGACAGCTGCGCCCGGAATTGCCTGTTTTATCGGCAAATCACCCGGCAGCCGCGCGTTTCACGGCATCGATAGCGTCGGGGTTGCTGAGGGCGGAGAGATCGCCCGGCGGCTCATCCAGTACAAGCGCACGGATCACCCTGCGCATGATCTTCAGCGACCGGGTCTTCGGCAGGTCATCGACGAACAGGATCCGGGCTGGCTTGAATGCCTTCCCCAAGCCATCCGTGACCGCGATTGACAGGCGGTCTGCCAGCGCGTCGCCCACGGTCGCGCCTGCCGCGGGAATGGCGACGACCAGCACCGCCTCCCCCTTCACCGGGTCCGGCAGGGCCACGGCTGCGGCCTCGGCGACCAGCCCCGTCGCCATCACCAGACCCTCGATTTCCGCCGGTCCGGCCCGCTTGCCCGCGACCTGGATCGTGTCGTCGGAGCGACCGTGGACATACCACAGACCGTCCGCGTCCCGGCTGGCCCAGTCGCCATGCCGCCACATGTCGGGATACATGGACCAGTAGGTCTCGATGAAGCGGTCGGGATCGCGCCAGATGCCGCGGCTGAGACCGATGGAAACATCGCGCAGCACCAGTTCGCCGACTTCCCCCGGCCCGACGCTGTTGCCCGAGGCATCGACGATATCCGTCGCCATCCCCGGCAGGGGCCCGGCGAAGGAACAGGGGCGCTGTGGGGTCAGCACGTTTCCGGCGATGAAGCCGCCGCTGATCTCCGTTCCGCCGCAGACGTTGATGATGGGACAGCGCCCGCCACCTGCGTGCTCCGAGAACCAGACCCAGGCTTCCTCTGTCCACGGCTCGCCTGTGGAGGCCAGGATACGAATGGCAGACAGGTCATGCGCCGCGACATGCTCGGTGCCATGCCGCATCAGCCCCCGGATCGCGGTCGGCGCGATCCCGAAGAACGTCGCCCCATGCGCGGCCGCCAACCGCCAGATGCGGCCCGCATCAGGCCAGTCCGGCACGCCTTCCGCGATGATGAATGTCGCGCCACGGGCGAATGTTCCGGCCATCGAGTAGGGGCCGGTCACCCAACCGAAATCCGCGAACCAGAACAGCCTGTCCTCGACCTTCAGGTCAAAGGAGACGCTGAAGTCCAGCGCGCCCTTCACGGTAAAGCCGCAATGCGTCAGCACGGTACCCTTCGGGCGCCCTGTGGTGCCGGAGGTATAGGCGATCATCAGGGGCTGGTCGGCATCGACCATCTGCATCGGCGTGCTGTCGGCTGCCGAGAAGTCAAGGTCATGCCACCAGACATCCCGATCCGGGTTCATGGCAAGATCGCTGTCGCCGGTGCGCAGGACGATTGTGTGGCGCAAGGTCGGCACATCCCTGGCTGCGCTGTCGATCACCGGCTTCATCGGA